>NZ_LT593974.1:3453701-4144442 GCF_900086985.1 Halomonas sp. HL-93 | reverse complement strand
GTACCTCTTTGTAGCCCATGCCTTTTACCAACCCCACGCCTGCCGGTGTTTCCATCCACCAGAATAAGGGCGAGCGGTAGGCCGTAGGTCAGGAAAGCCCCAAAGGTAAACTCAGGTAGGATGAATTCCGGAAAGCGGATAGTGGCCTCGATACCGAAAGATCAACCCCGGTCACGGTAAGGTAGGCAAGGCCTGCCAACATCGAGACGATCAGCGGCGGAATTTTGCGAAACAGGCGCGCGGAAAAAAAGAACGCCAGGATCATGATGGAGGCGGGCACTAGCGCATCTTCCAGTGGGCTGACCATTTTTAGGCCAAAGCTGAGTAGCATACCGGCAACCATACCCATCACAATGGGCATAGGAATAAGGCGCATCACAACGCCCATCACCCCCGTCAAACCAGCCACCAAGGTTATCGCCCCAGCGATCAAACTGGCACCAAGAGCGGCTTCAAGCCCCACTACAGGAATGACCGCGGCAAACATCAGCGCGCCGGGAATGGAATTGGCCATCGGCAGCGGGAAGCCGGTAGTAAGCTGGCATAAACAGGCCAAACAGACCGTTGATCATCAGGTAGCTGATGACCCAAATCATAATGAAGGAAGAATCGAGGCCCGCCGATGTGCCAGCGCTAATGTGCACGACACCAACGCTGAGCCCTAAAATGCCGGGCAACCAAGCCCGTGCTCGCGTTATCGACATTGAGGTCACGGATAAAGTCGCGGGGCGCATGCTTTAGGCTGACGCCTTTTTCAATGTGTTTCACGGTTTTCTCCAATCGTTGTTGTGCTTAGAGTTATCAGTCAACGCGTTAGCTTTAATTAGAATTATGTCTTTTTACTTCCAGCGTTTTACGGCAAGCCGCTAGCCGAGGTCGCCACCTGCGACTGGGCAACACGCTGCCGGTGATATAACTGGCGTCGTCAGATGCCAGGAACAAAATAGGTGCGGCCATTTCATCCAGCGTGCCATAGCGGCTCATCAGGCAACTTTGCTTGGTTTGGTCGATATGTGCCTGAAACCAGGCCTGTTCGGTTTCGTTAGTGGGCTTTGGCGTGCCGCGTGAAATACGCCCGCGGCGGTGCTTCGGTGCCACCGGGTGCCGTGGCGACTACGCGGATGCCGTGCTCGGCAAATTCAAACGCTAGCGAGGCGGTCAACGCATTCACGCCGCCTTTGGCTGCCGAATAAGGAATACGGTGAATACCGCGAGTCGCCGCTGAAGAGACATTGACGATAACGCCGCTGCCCTGCTCGACCATGAGCGGTAGCGCCGCCCTGCAGCACCAAAGCGTAGGCATCAATGAGCGATTGATCTCAGCGGCTATTTGCGCCTCGGTAAACTCGGTAAACGGCTTGAAATTGATCGCCCCGCCCACGTTATTAATCAGAATATCGATACGGCCAAATTGCTCGCGTGCAGCCTTAATGGTGTGCTCGGCGCCTGCATACGTCTCCAGGTCCGCTTGAACCGCGATCACGTCGCTACCGTTGTCACGCAGCCCACTCACCACCTCGTGGATATCGTCAGCACGGTCTACCAGCATTAACCTGGCCCCTTCTGCAGCAGCAAGCTCGGCCACACGTTGCCCAATCCCTTGGGCCGCTCCGGTAATCACCATCACTTTGCCTTGAAAGCGTTGCGTCATGATGCGCTCCCGGCTTCATTGGGGGTGAACTTCTCGTAGTGGAAGCTCTGCGGGGTAATCCCTTCAGCGTCGAAGTGCTTCAGCACGGCGTCGACCATCGGCGGCGGGCCGCACAGATAAACGTCAATATCGCCATCGTGCATAACCTCGGCGTCCATGTGATGAGTCACATAGCCTTTGCGCGGGTGATCACTTGCTTCATCAACCACCACGGTGGCGTAGGTGAACCCCGGCAACCGCTCGGCAAAGGCGTCGAGGGCATCGTTTTTGACCAGGTGGTCGTCCTTGTTGACGCCGTAAATCATGTGGATGGGCGTATCACAGCCCTTTTCTACTAGCTGCTCCAGCATGGAAAGAAACGGCGCAAGCCCCGTTCCGCCTGCCAGCATGAGCACAGGGCGCATCACTTCGCGCAGGTAGAAGCTGCCCAGCGGGCCGGTCAACGTGAGCCTGTCACCCACTGCTGCGCGCTCCGTCAAGTAACCACTCATTACCCCGTTAGGAATATTGCGGATCAAGAAGGTAGCGCGCTTATCGCCCGGCATTGAGCTGAACGAGTAGGAGCGGTGCGCCTCTGTTCCGGGAACATCGATATGGATATATTGGCCCGGCAGAAAGTCGAGCGTCTCTTGCTCGTCTAAATTCACAGTAAGCTCGATACTGTCTTCAGACAGCTGATCGACTGCGGCCAGGGTGCCCTCAACCTTACCCACCTGGGTTTTACATAGGCTAGAAGCTACCGGCACTTGGATAACGCAATCCGAAGACGGCACCATTTGGCAGGTAAGCACCTGACCTTCAGCAGCTTCCTCATCGGAAAGTGCCTCTTCAAGGTACTCGTCACCCATGTCGAACTCGCCCTGTTCGCAGTGCCCTTTACAGGTACCACAAACGCCATCAGAGCAGTCCATCGGCAGGTTTACTTTTTGCCGGTAAGCAGCATCGAGAACGGTTTCCCCGCCTTTACAGCCGATGAAACGGGTCACGCCATCCTCGAAGTTGAGGGCAATGGTATAGCTCATGGTTCACTCTCCTCTCACACACATCAGGTCACACGTGGTACACGTCGATAACCTGATGGATGTAGTCGTTATTCAGCTGCACGACTTTTCTTGTGATCAGCGGGGTCTCACCCGAGACGTCCAGGGTGTAAAAGCACGTGCCGAAGAAGCTGTCGGTCTTCTTGTAGCGGTGGTTGAGCGTGTGCCAGTTAAAGCGCAGCTCCATCGTGCCGCCCTCTTGCGACAGGATCTCAAGGTTGCTTATCTGGTGCGTGGTGCGCGGCTCTGGCGTGCTCGCCCCACTGCGCTCGGTCTTGATCCGGTACACTCGGTCCTCAAGCCCTTCGCGGTTGGGGTAATAGATCAGCGAGATCTCGCTGTGCGGGTCCCGGGTGAGCTGGTCGTCGTCGTCCCAGGCGGGCATCCAGAACTCGGCGTCTTTGCGATAGCATGCCAGCCATTCGTCCCACTGGCGGTCGTCCAGCAGGCGGGCTTCGCGGTATAAAAACGCTTGGATGTCGTGATAGCTAATCGTCATGGTCTCTCCCCTTATGCGGACGCGGTGGCAATGAACTGGCTGCGTTCTTTGTCGATAGCGCGCAGCATTTCGTCGACCCAGTGCTTGTGATGCATCACGTAGAGGCCTTCGTCTTCCGGGGAGGCGCCGCTGAGCAAGGGTTTCATATCGATGGCGTGGGCGTTTTCGTCAGCCCCTTCGATCCATTGCTTGGCCCCGCGGGAGAGGTCGTTCCATTCGGCTAGCGCGCCGTTGTAGCCTTCCTGGCAGGCACGGAACTCTTCGAGGTCGTCGGGCGTGCCCATGCCGGAGACGTTGAAGAAGTCTTCGTATTGGCGGATGCGTACTTCGCGGTTTTCGGCGGATTCGCCTTTGGGGGCGAAGCAGTAAATGGTGACTTCGGTTTTGTTAACGTCGATGGGGCGCAGCACGCGGATTTGCGTGGAGAACTGGTCCATCAGGTAGACGTTGGGGTAGAGGCACAGGTTGCGCGTCTGGTTGACAATGGAGTCGGCGCGGGCTTCACCGAGTTGTTCTTCGATCCAGTCTTTGTGCTGGTAGACCGGGCGCACTTCGGGGTTGAGCAAGCGGGTCCAGAGCATCATGTGGCCGTTGTCGTAGGAGTAGAAGCCGCCTTTGCTCTTCGACCAGCCGTCGGCGTCGACGGCTTTGGTGCCACCGGCGTCGTAGTTGCGGCGTTCCATGGTGGAGGCGTAGTTCCAGTGCACGGAGCTGACGTGGTAACCATCGGCGCCGTTTTCCGCCTGCAGCTTCCAGTTACCGGTGTAAGTGTACGACGAGGTACCACGCAGGATCTCGAGGCCTTCGGGCGCCTGGTCGACGATGTTGTCTATGATCTTGGTGGTTTCACCAAGGTGGTATTCGAGCGGTTGAACGTCGTCGCTCAGACTGCCGAACAGGAAGCCTTTATAGTTCTCGAAGCGCGGTAAGCGTTTGAGATTGTGGGAGCCATCTTCTTTGAAGTTATCCGGATAGGCCCCAGCCTTTTCGTTTTTGGCTTTGAGTAGCGTACCGTCGTTTTTGAACGTCCAGCCGTGGAACGGGCAGGTAAAAGTGCCTTTGTTGCCGCGCTTACGGCGGCACAGGGTGGCGCCGCGGTGGGCGCAAGCGTTAATCAGGCCGTGTAGCTCACCCTGCTTATCACGGGTAATGACAATCGGCTGGCGACCAACGGTGGTGGTGAAATAGTCACCCGGCTCGGCGATCTGACTCTCGTGGGCCAGGAACACCCAGTTGCCTTCGAAGATGTGCTTGAGCTCAAGCTCAAAGAAGGCAGGGTCGGTAAACATGCTGCGGTGGCAACGGAAGATGCCCTGTTCGGGGTCGTCTTGGACGGCACCGCGAACGCGCTCTTCGAGCTGATCAAGTTGATGGGTCATGATCTCTCTCCTCTATTTGTAATCGCTAAGGGGCTTAAACCTTGGCGGTACCGGCCAGTTGGCTTGCCAGGTCCTGATCATCTTCTTTGGCCCGCGGGCGGGCGTGACGTACCTGCAGTTCCGGAGCGTCGGTTTTGGCCAGCTCAACATCGAACACGACGTGGGAGAACGGGCCATCCAGCTCGCGTTTGGCGATCTCGGCGGAGTCTTCAATCCGCTCGGCGGGGACCACCAACTCTTCGCGGGTGGCAAAGGCGAAATCATCAAAGGTGTAGGGGTCGCCCGCCAGATTGATCTGGGTAGTCAGGTGCTGGTGGCCCGGTGCGGAGACGAAGTAGTGGATATGCGCCGGACGCTCACCGTGACGGCCGAGCGATTTGAGGACCACATCGGTGGGGGCACCTTCGGGCACGCCGTAGCCGGAGGGGATAATGCTTTGCGCGGTGTAGCGGCCGTCGCTATCGGTGTAAATCGTGCGCCGCAGGTTGTAGTCGGATTGGCTGGGGTCGAAGAAGGAGTAGCCACCTTTCGAGTTGGCGTGCCAAATCTCGACCTTGGCCCCGGCAATCGGGGTGCCGTCAACGTCGCGGACCTGGCCGGTCAGCCACATGGTCTCGCTGTCTGGGTCTTGGCCGTCATCCAGGCGGGCAAAGCCTTCGGCTTCAGGGGCACCGGCCACGTACAGTGGGCCTTCGATGGTGCGTGGCGTGCCGCCCACACGCTTGGCTTCGGCATCAATAGCGTCTTGACGCAGGTCGAGGAAGTGGTCAAAGCCCAGCCCCGGCGAGAGCAGGCCGAACTGGGTCTCATGGCCCAGCGCATTGAGCAGGTTGACGGCCGCCCAGTACTCTTCTTCGCTGACGTCAAAGTCGTCCATGAGCTTGAACAGGTCGCTCACCAGACGATGCACGATCTGCTTGGCGCGCTCATTGCCACCGGCTTGGTCAAACCCGGCGATGGTCTTGAGAAAGTCTTGCACCTCGGGGGTGTCGAATATCTTCACGGTCATGGGATAACCCTCGGTTTGTTATAGGGTAATTTATTAAAGTGAACTGGCGTTTAGGGGGTAATTAGCTGTCGTCTTCGCGCACTGACGAAGGGTGACGACACAGCGGCTTAACGGTGATGTCCATGTAGGGGAACAGCGGCAAGTTGCTCACCAGCTCTTGCAGCTCAGCGTTGTCTTCCACATCAAAAATACTGACGTTTGAGTAGCTGCCCGCTACCCGCCATAGGTGACGCCATTTACCCTGGCGTTGAAGATCTTGGGAATAAGCCTTTTCAGTGGCTTTAATCTTGGCCGCTTGCTCTGCCGGCATATCGGTCGGCAACTTAACGGTCATCTCTACTTGAAACAGCATGAGTTTCTCCTCTTTAAATCGCGGCGAACGCCAACGGGGCAGGCACGCGGTTAATGACGCGAGTAGTGCGCCAACTTATCTTCGTCGAGCGTGATGCCCAGCCCAGCGCCTTGAGGCAGCTCCACGCCAAATTCGGTGTAGTTAAGTGGCTTCACGACGATGTCATCCTTTAACAGCAGCGGACCAAACATCTCGGTGCCCCAGGCCATTGCCGGCAGCGTCGCCCAGGCGTGTAGCGAGGCGGCGGTACCAATCGTGCCTTCCAGCAGCGTGCCGCCGTACAAACCAATGCCACCCGCTTGCGCCACATGGGCCAGTTCCAGTGCGCTGTAAATACCGCCGGATTTGGCAATTTTCAGGGCGAACGCCCCGCTAAAACCGCCGCAGACGAGATCCAGCCCATCACGGGAATTTTGCACGGCCTCATCGGCCAGCATCGGGACATTGAAACGATTGGCTAAACGCACCAGGCCGGCGTGTTCACGGGCAGGAATCGGCTGCTCAATGAGCTCGATACCTGCATCCTGTAGCGCCTGGATACCGCGCACCGCCGTGGATTCGTCCCACGCTTGGTTAACGTCGACGCGAACGCTGGCACGCTCACCCAGTGCGTCTTTTATCGCCGCCACATGGCGTACATCCTGTTCGACCGGGTTAGCACCAATTTTCAGCTTGAAGTCACAGTGCCGACGCTGCTCTAGGCGCAACAGCGCTTCGTCGATATCCTTGTGGGTATCGCCGCTGGCCAACGTCCAAAGCACCGGTAAATGCTCGTGGTGGGCACCACCGAGCAATTCGGCAACGCTTAGGCCTAGACGCTTGCCCTGGGCATCCAATAGCGCGGTTTCCAGTGCCGACTTGGCGATCATGTTGCCGCGGGCATGCCGATTCAGCCGGGTACGCAGTTGATGAATATTGTGAGAAGGCTGCCCAATCAGCAGCGGTGCCAGATAGGTATCGATATTGCGCTTAATGCTCTCCGGACTTTCCGGACCGTAGGCGAGGCCACCAATGGTGGTGCCCTCGCCCAGCCCTTCGATCCCGTCGGAGTGGCGCATACGCACAATAACCATCGTCTGGCAGGCCATGGTGGTCATGGAAAGTTTGTGAGGACGGATGGTCGGCAAATCGACCAGCAGTGTCTCAATATGTTGGATGACGGTTGACATGGCAGCTCCGGCGTCTGGCAATCATTGACTGGAATTCAGTTTGATTGCGCGGGCAAGACGGGACCAATATTGTTTAAGTGCCTTGCCATACCGTGGAGGTATCACCAGCGGTGATTAGCCCTGTGTTTTGGCACATTCGCCACCCAGGGCTATCGTTTTTTCCTCTTAGAGGGCGCTTAAGGGTGTTTAACCTGCGCATGAAATATTTAAATATCCATACTTATCATGCAGTTAATTTAAAAAGCGTTATATAGGCAGCGAGCTCGTGCTCTTACCGCCTGTCCGCAAGCGTGTTTGCGACAAAAGAATAAGATACAAGAGACATACCGCCTTCATTTCACGGCCAGGTCGGCTAACGACGGCGACGTGACCCGGGCCAATATCTGTCGAGCGGCTGTGACATCGTCGTGTGGGTCATGGACCCAAAGCCAATCAAAGCGGGTTTCCAGGTTTTCGATTAACTTGGTTTCATCGTCACCGATGCCAATCCCGGCATATTCATAGACATCCCCCGCCTCATGGGACGTTCGCTGTACCTTGCAGGTGCGGGCGTGGCGGACTTGCTCAAACACGGCTAGGACATCGCTCACGGTGTGGCGATCACAATGCTCATCGCTCAGAAGGCTTGCCAGTACGTAGGCATCTTCAAGCGCCTGACCGGCCCCGGCACCTTGGTGCGGCACCAGCGCATGGGCGGCATCGCCGACGATCAATACGCGACCGCGGAGGTAGTGGGCCAGCTCAGGTAGCTCATGCAGCGCCCAGCGGGTTGGCTCCGTAATGCATTCCAGGATTGCCTGGCAGGACGGGCTCCAGCCCTCGAAAACATCTAGCAATTCCTCCTGGCTAACGGCTTGCACCCACCCTTCACCATCGGGAAGGGTTGGACTCGACGTGGACCGGTCAGTGATAAACGCGACCACATTGATCAACTGCGACTGTTTAACGGGGAATGTCAGAATATGGCGATCTTTACCCAGATACATTTGGGGTACCAGTGCCAACCGCTTTTCGCCGCCTTTAGCCACCAGGGCGGCCTCAAGCTCCTCGGTGGGGATCATGCCGCGGTAGGCATAAGTACCACTCCAAAACGGGGTAATCTCGCCGTATTGTTCTGGCGGCAACACATGACGGCGCACCGCGGACTTGATGCCGTCAAAACCGATGATCACGTCGCCAGTAAAGTGTGTGCCGTCATCAAAATAAGCTGTTGCGCTATCACCATCTTGTTTAACCTCGACACAACGCTTGCCGAAGTGAGCGATGCCTTCAGGCAGGTTGGCGACAATGGCATCGAGAAAATCGGCACGGTGTACCGACGATTGGCCAACACCTGGCGCCAGACTCGCGGTTAAATAGGTATCATCGCTGCCGCGCCGCCATTCAAACCAGACATCTTCGAAGGGCGCGGGTGAAGAATCGGCAATACGCTGATATGAGGCTTCCAAGCCCAGCCGCTGAATGGCTTTTACGGCATTCGGGCCAAACGAAACCCCAGCACCAATTTCAGAGAATTTTGGCGCGGCTTCGAAAAGCTGAACATCAAGATGGCTCTCGCGGGATAGCGCGACGGCGAAGGCCACGCCACCGATACCGCCACCCACAATGCCAATTGAGAGACGTTTTTGCTGTGTAGGTTTTGCTGGCATGTTCCACTCCGCTCGGGGGTTTATCGTTATCATGGTGAGCTTCACGCTCTGCCCCTAACGCTATTAGGATGAAACAACGGCCACCACACAGCCCCTTTCATTTGAACTATAAACGGTGCTAATAACAATATGAATCAAAGAGATGAAGTCACTTCCAGCGACGAAAATAGACTATTGTCGAACTCCCAACAGAGCGCATCCTGATGGTCAAGCTTGCCGATATCGATCTGAACTTGCTGGTTGTGTTTGACCTGCTCTATCAGGAGCAGAACACGCAGCGGGTCGCGCTACGTCTTGGTATTACGCAGCCTGCGGTCAGCCATGCGTTAAAGCGTTTGCGCCTCTTACTGGGTGATGAGCTCTTCGAACGCACTTCGCAAGGACTCCAGCCAACACCTCGCGCCAGCCAGCTTCACCCCGGCATTGCGGACGCATTAGCCAGAGTGAATGACACCCTGAACCTGCGTGATGATTTCAACCCCGCCCTGAGTGAGCGCACCTTTCATCTCAACATGACGGACATTGGTGAGATCGTTTTTCTGCCACGCTTGTTGCAGCACTTCTCTCAAACAGCACCAGGAATCTCACTCCACACTGCTCGCAGCCACAACGATGAGCTGAAATATGAGATGGAAGAGGGGCAAATCGATTTAGCCGTCGGGCTAATTCCACAGCTTGGCGCTGGCTTTTATCAGCAGCGTCTATTTGTGCAGCGCTATATCTGCCTCATGCGCCATGACCACCCACTCGCCACGGGTGAATTCGGCTTAGAGGAGTTTCGCTCAGCCTATCACGCCGTTGTCGTTGCTCAGGGAACCGGCCACGGGTTGGTAGAAGAGCAGCTAGCAAACGCTGGTATTAAGCGCCCGGTTAGATTAACCCTGCCGCATTTCGCAGCCGTCCCCTACATTGTGAGCAGCAGCGATCTAGTGGTGACGGTGACGGCTAAGCTGGCCGAGGCGACGTGTGACCGATTTGGGCTCACCGTTCGTGAGCACCCTTTTGCGTTTCCAGAGATTCCCATCAATCTCTTTTGGCATCGCCGCTTTCATCAAGACCCTGGCAACCGTTGGTTGCGGGGGCTGATGTTTTCAATGTTCTCTGAATAAACCTAATAGAGCCAACGTCAGCAGCCCTAGGCGTTGGGCCTGGCCCATGCCGCACGGCTGCTGTGGGCAGCAGTCTTATTGGTGATTCTCCAGGTACCTTGAACCTTGAGCAGTGCAATCACATCGACCCAAGAGTCCTCAAGGTTCTCGCTATTATCAAAACCTAGCAGCACGCTAGCGACCTCTCCGGCCTGAGTGATGGCAATAAAACGGCTCTTGACCGCTCGCTGGCTATTCGCCCAGCGCTCGAAGCGATCGCTGATCAGGTCAGTTGCCAAGGCGCCCTCAGCGTCCAGAGCAAAAATCCACGCCTCTTTATGAAAGGCTTCCTGAAGCTTTTCCATACCGCCCTGAAAGCCATCCACATAAAGCTGTACAACCCGTTTTATCTCGTCTATTTCAGGCGCATCACCCACGACAGTGATATTCGTCATCTCTTTACTCCTGCTTATTAATTGTCGGTTTTGTCCTGTTATAACCCAAGCATCTCACGGGCCTGCTGCCAGGTAGCTACCGGGCGTTCATACCTTTCGCATAGGTCGACGGTGCGCTCGACCAACGCCGCGTTGGAGGGCGCCAGGGTTTCGCTATCCAGACGAACGTTATCTTCAAGCCCGGTACGCGTATGACCGCCTGCCGCAATCGACCACTCGTTAAGCAGGTATTGATTGGCACCAATGCCCGCACCGCACCACTGCGCATCCGGCGCCAGCCGCTTGAGTGTCTCGATATAGAAATCAAACGTTGGCTTGTCCGCTGGCATCGAATTCTTGACGCCCATGACAAACTGCACGTAGAGCGACGTCTTTAGCTTGCCTTGCTTGGAAAGACTCACTGCCTGGTGGATATGCGACAGATCAAACGCTTCGATCTCGGGCTTAACGCCGTACCTCTGCATCTCATCGGCCAGCCACTCCACCAGCTGCGGCGGATTCTCGTAAACGCGATTGGGGAAATTATTGGAGCCCACCGAGAGGCTGGCCATATCAGGCTTCAGCGGCAGCATCCCACCCCGGACTTCTCCTGCCCCAGAACGCCCGCCGGTGGAGAGCTGAATAATCATGCCGGGGCAGTGCTTCTTAAGCCCCTCCATCAGGCGGCCAAACTTTTCTGGGTCAGATGAAGGGGATTGGTCATGGTTGCGCACATGACAGTGGGCGATGGTAGCCCCTGCTTCGAACGCCGCCTGGGTGCTCTCAATCTGATCTTCAACCGTAATCGGTACGGCAGGATTGTTCTCTTTGCGTGGCAGACTGCCGGTAATGGCGACACAGATAATACAGGGCTGGGACATGGAAGCCTCTTTGTTCTTATTGCGAACACTAATTTGCATAACGAACAAAATAGAGCGAATATTTACCAGCGTCAAATCCGAATCTCTACCCATTCCGTTAACAGCCACGTTTTAGGGTTTATACGAAAAGTCGGCGAGCGAAGGTCAGTAAGGAAAAAATGGCGAAAAAGAGGAGTTGACGGGGTGTAAATGAGCATTTTGCTCGGACTCGCGCGCGAGCCATTTCTTAACGCAGCACAGCCGGGCGCAGGCAAGTTTTCGTACGAAGCCTAGAAAGAGGCCTCGAATACCAGGGAGGCAATGACGTAGAGCGCGGCCATGATTACCAGGAAAGGGTCAATACCCAGGCCCACAGCAACGGGGTTGAAAATCACCCCGCAAGGGTACGAAGCTCCTGAAACGCCTTTATTATCGAGCGAGAAAGTGCAGGGAGCTTTACTGCCTGTCAGTTGGACTGATTACAACGTGTTTAAGTTGTGGAACATCTTGCTAAGGCACCGATTAATATAAACGACCTCATCCTTATGCAAACCGGCAAACGCCTTTTCCACCACGCGGCCCATAAGCTCCCTGACCACGGTTAGCTTGTCCTCACCGCTTTCAGTCAATTCCACCTCTGTGACACGGCCATCCTGTGGGGAGGGAGAGGTTTTCAGCAATTCCATCTCCTGCATTTTGTAGACAATTTTGGTAATGGTGGAGAGCTTCGCCGCCGCATGGGTGGCAATATCCGACATGCTTAGGCGGCCCTGCTCGCGCAGGATCATGAGCACCCGCCATTTGGAAGAACTTAACCCATGCGGTTTGAGCAGTGTATCCACATCAGCGCTGTATTTAGCATTCAAACGAGCTACCCAGTAGAGAGGAAAGTCCTGTGCCCGATAATCATCAGAAAGAGGAAAGAACGAGGAGGCAAGTTCATCCTTGTCAACCATAAGATAGGCGCTCCCAGGCCGCTAAAATAGTTGAATATTCTAGCATACAACTATTATAACGAAAGCGCCCAGCGGCGGTGCGCCGCCCGCGCCGATTGTGACGGCTTATGGAGAATGCCGTATGGGGTCATCAATTATGGCAAGCTCACTCAAGCCTCTGTGTCTCAGAAGGGTACTCGCCAAACAATTTGTAGTAACTTGCCGAAAAATGGCTCAAATGACGAAATCCCATTTCGTACGCCACATCACCAACCGTACTTTCCATTAAAGTAGAGTTCGCTAACTTTCGTCGTACGGCATTCAACCTGATACATCTTAAAAACTCGATCGGGCGCATCCCTGCAACACGCTGAAAACTATTTTGTAATGTCCTCCGGCTGACGCGTAAGCGCTCGCACAGTTCAAGCACGCTAAGCGGGTTGCCCGGATCGGCCAGGGCTAACTCCTGGCTTTTCTTGACGATATAGGCACTCACAGCAAGCTCGCTGCGCTTCTCCTCGACCTGTGACTGCAAGAAAATATCGAGTAGCACGGCCATCAAGCTATCTTCGACATCCTTCTCAAGCGCGGGAGCGCCGTGCTCCCCCGGCCTGATAGAGCCATCGAAATTCCGGCACACCTGAACTTTTATCTCTTTCAGCAGCCCCATCGGGACATTCATACCCGGCAGCGAGATCAACTGGGAAAACTGAGCAGAACCCAGTTCGATGTCCGCCAGCCGGGTCAATCTTTCAAGATCGACACTCAACGACAGGAACGCCATCTTTTCCGGCGCATGTAGCAGGAACTCTTCGCCATCGCGGAGCAGAAGGACACTATTGGAGCCGACCTTGCAGCCCTGGATAATGGGTGGCCGTCCTGTGGCAAAGGCCATACAGAACCGCTGCTTAGGCGCGGTTCCATGCTGGACGACTCGCTTGTCCAACACCTCATGAAAAACTTGAAAACGTTCTCCTGAGACCTGAAAAAGCTTACTCGAAAGGCGTCCTGAGCCCAGTTGGTCATAAACCTGCTGCCACCCTTGGATAGCAGCAGCATGCTGTTGAGAGTCATGAAAGGAACGAACTTCGTATCGCATAATCGGCCCTCTGGAAACACTGCATCGCCCATAGCTCAGCAGCATGGTTCACTTAACAGCGCCGACCACCCCCATGGGTAAAATAGTCAAAAGAACGCCGCCAAGACGAGCTGTGCGTACATATTGGTGCCATTGCCATCCACTTGGGTCCCTCCATCGTTCTCACTTCTCTCTGGCTTGTAAAAGCCCAGCAAGGGAGTGATGACAATGTTGTCGTTCACGGCCCACTGCGCGTAGAGATCCAGCTCCCTGCCATCCCGATTCAGCGTATCGCTACTCTTTAGAGTGCTGAAGTCGAAGAAGAGCGCACCAAGGGTAAGCTGTTCCATAGGGCTGGCGGTCAAGGCGATATGATGGACATCGTTATTGCGCGCATAGGGCCCCGCATAGTTGGCCGCGACTTCACCTTGCAACCAAGTGCCCAGGTCGGCGCTGTTCAGCCCAGAAAACAGCGAGTCCCACTCTTCCG
The DNA here is from genome assembly GCF_900086985.1 of Halomonas sp. HL-93. NCBI lineage: Bacteria > Pseudomonadati > Pseudomonadota > Gammaproteobacteria > Oceanospirillales > Halomonadaceae > Halomonas > Halomonas sp. HL-93. The sequence continues at coordinate 4,130,809 of NZ_LT593974.1, read as the reverse complement.
AATAGCGCGTATAGCGGTACGTCAGACTCGGAGTCCAGGGGGCTTCCATGAAGGTGTAGCCAGCCTCGACATACCAAGCATTTTCTGTGCCAGAATCTTTGCTCTGCCAGGCATGTTCGAGCGCGAAGTTGGCGTTTTCGATACCGGCATCACTTTCCCCCCGCACGCTGTAGACGTTCATTCCATCACGCTGCTGGAGAAAACCATCGGCCCACTCGCGGTTGACATCAAGACCATGTACCCAGGTCAGGCCGACATTACCGGCATCACTGGCGTAGTCGATGGTGGTCGCAGCCAGCTCAGTTTCTGCCTGAGCACGATTGTCGGACTTGAGCCAGGCCGCCGTCCCGTGCAGGCCCTCTTGGCCGCCGATACGCACCACGGCGGTGCGATCAAAGGCGTGTCTGGCCGCCAGATAATAGGCACCGCCCCGGTTGAGGGCACCGTCCGCCGGCCCCCTGCCCAGGTTCAACCCATCGTCGTTAATGATGAACCCCTTGCCGAGCTGGACGACTTGCCGACCAAGCGAGAAATCCAGCCCGTCCTTCCCAAGCGCGGGGAAAAGATCCCCGGAGCGCCACCCCAGATAGGCATCCTCAAGCGTCGTACTGCGCTCCGAGCCGTCGCTGTTACCACCGGCATCACCATCTCCCCAGGTGGCGGAGCTGACCCAGTTGAGGCCACCATAAAAGGTGCCAGATTCTCCCACCCCCTGATAACCGCTGACGCCGTACTTGATGAAACCCTCGCGCCAGTTCGAGCCACCTTCTCTGCCATCGTAGTTCTTGCGACTGTCCATCCAGCCATGGACAGCCAGCAGATCGGCATTGATTGCCCCCTCAGCACTCGAAGACAGTTCGTAGGCCTGGGCCTGACCTACCTGACCAATGGCGATTGTCAGCGCCAAAGCGCCATTGGCAGTCCAAGTCGTCTTGAAAACATTCATATTTGCACCTTGATGACTTTGTTTTTATCGGCTCGCTTGATGTGAAAACACGAGCTGTTTGATTCGAGCATGCGCCATCCCCACGGGGATTGAACGCGCTCGGTTAACGCCCTAGCCCTGGCGCGAAAGAGCCACCTCAAGCGCCTGAACGATCATGTCAGCCTCACCGTTCGTCAGGGTCAAAGGCGGAGAGAGGATGATCTTGCTGCCAACGGGGCGCACCAGTACGCCTTGCCTGCGTGCCTCCTCAGCGATACGTGCTGCGTGCCCCTCGCCAGGATCGAGTGGCTGCCGGGTGCGCTTGTCAGCGACCAGATCAAGGGCGATCATCAGCCCCTTGCCGCGCACTTCGCCGACCACATCGAAGCGGTCGCTCAAGGGCTTCAATCCCTCGATCAGATGCGCGCCGACCTTCGCGGCATTGCCCGTCAGGTCTTCTTTCTCAACGATATCCAGCACGGCCAGAGCGGCAGCACAGGCCACCGGATGACCGCTGTAGGTGTAGCCATGCATGATCACGTTGGCAAAGCCTGGAGCGTTCTCGACGGCATCGGCGATGCGCTGATTGAACACCGTGGCGCCGAGAGGGATATAGCCGGCGGAAATCCCCTTGGCCAAGCAGAGGATATCCGGTGCCACTCCCCAGCCACGGCTGCCGAGCATGCAGCCACTGCGACCGAAGCCGGTCACCACCTCATCGGCGATCAGCAGGATGTCGTGACGGTCGCAGACTTCACGCAGACGCGGCCAATAGCTGGAAGGCGGCACTATCACGCCACCCGCCCCCTGCACCGGCTCAGCGATAAAGGCAGCGATGGTGCCGGCACCGAGGAAAGCGATCTGCTCCTCGAGTTGGCGAATGCAATGCTCGACCAGTTCTTCCGGCTCGCGGCAATCCCAGGGATTGCGATACAGCCAGGGGGTGTCGAGCAAATAGCAACCGGCAAGCAGTTGACCATGGTTATAGTGATAGACGCCGTTGCCACCAATCGAGGTGCCGCCAACGTGCACACCATGGTAGCCATTGCGTAGCGAGAGGAAACGGGTGCGGCCCGGCTGACCGGCAGCGATCCAGTATTGACGCGCCATTTTCAGTGCGGTCTCTACCGCATCGGAGCCGCCGGAGTTGAACAGCACACGGGCCATACGCTCCTGAGCGAACATGCCGGTCAGTCGCTCGGCCAAGTCGAACACGCGCGGGTGGGCAATACCATCGAAGGTCTGATAGTAGGCCAGCTCGTCAAGCTGCGCGGCAATGGCGGCCTTAACTTCGGGGCGATTATGACCAACGTTGACGTTCCACAGGCCACCGACACCATCGAGCAGGCGGTTGCCATCAATGTCGGTGACGTAGTTGCCATCGCCGCGGGCGATGATCAGGGTTTTGGCCCGATTGGCTGGCGCCGAGACGCTCATCGGGTGCCAGAACTTCTTTTCCGCTGTCTTGTATTTTGCGTACATGGCTGCGCCCTTTGTCACTTCTTGGTTAGCGCCCTGCTTGAGCACGAGATTCGTGGACATGGTGGTCATCCTCACTGTTGAGCGTCGGACTTACGTACGAATAAGAGTTGCTGGGCTGTGAATTCCAGCAGCCCCTCCAGGCCAAACTCGACGCCAAAACCTGACATCTTGCAGCCTCCAAAGGGGGTATTCGGTTGAATCTGGGCGTGGCAGTTGACCCAGGCCACACCGCTTTCCAGACGCGCTGCGATAGCCTGGGCCTCGGCCGTATCAGGGCCCCACACCGAGCCTCCCAGCCCCATGCTGCTGGCGTTGGCACGTTGCAGTGCGTCTTCCACGTCGCGATAGGCGATCACTGGCAGCACTGGGCCGAACTGCTCCTCATCCACCAAGCGATGACCATCGGTGGCCCCGGTGACAATAGTGGGGGGATAAAAGAAACCTGGTCGGCTTAGGCGCTCCCCACCGCACAGCACCCGTGCACCATGGGCACGAGCATCATCAACAAGCTCACTCACCAACGTCAGTTGCTCCAGGTTCTGTATCGGCCCAAAGGTCACACCTTCCTCAAGGCCGTTACCGATGACTTGTTTCTGAGCAATAAGCGTCAAGGCCTCGGCGAGTGCCTGACACTGTGATTCGTGTACGTAGAGTCGCTTGAGCGCGGCGCAGGTCTGCCCCATGTTGAGGAACGCCGCCTGGAAAATGTCCTCGGCCACCGCCTCGACCGGTGTACCGGGCAATACGATAGCCGCATCATTGCCTCCCAACTCCAGGGTCAGTCGCTTGAGGTTTCCGGCCGCCGCTTGCATAACGCGCTGCCCTGTCTCTGTGGATCCTGTGAAGACAATCTTGTTGATACCCGGATGAGAGGTAATCGCATGCCCAAAGCCATGCTCACCAATGACGACGTTGGCGACCCCCTTCGGTACATGGCGGGCAATAATCTTGATCAAGCGAATCGTACTCAGGGGCGTAAGGCTGGATGGCTTGCTAATGACACAGTTGCCTGCGCGCAATGCTGGCATGATGTGCCACACAGCAATCATGAAGGGCCAGTTCCAGGGGGTGATAGAGGCCACCACTCCCAAGGGTTTGTGATGCATTTCGATGCGCTGCGTAGGCGTCTCTTCGATCAGTTTGATCGGGAGTTCTTGACTGGCGGCATAACGTGTCCAGGCCACGCCACCTCCCACTTCAGCGTAGGCCAGCGCCAACGGTTTTCCTTGCTCCTGGACAATCAGCCTCGCCAGCTCATCTACCTCGCGCTCCATATCATTGGCAATCAGATGCAAAAGCTCACAACGTTGCTCATGGGAGCTGAGCCCCCACTGGGTGAAGGCCTCCCGAGCAGCATTGACGGCTTGATCCAACTGTTCGGTTGAAGCAGCCGAGCACTGCGCAAAAGCGGTATCACTGGCTGGGTTAATGACCTTGAAGCTGCCTTTTTCACCGGCCACATCTTCGCCGTTGATCACCAGGTGGTAATTTTCCATAACGCTTCCTTTTGTTTCTCACCCAGACAATTAGCTGTTTTGACGAGCTTTTTAGTGAACTTAAAGTTTATGAAAACCAAGCGATTGATAGCTTTCGGGCGAAGATCGACGAAGGCGTACTGCCAGAATGACGCCTACCATCAGAAACAGGGGAATGAGCATGCAGAGGCTATACGAGAGCACCTTGCTTGAGCCCGTCAGGACGTCAAAGTGCATCACCGCAATCACTAGCATGAATAACAGAGCCGCACAGGATAGTGCCGGCAACAGGCGCGTTCGCCACATGGCCTCTTGCAGCTCGGGGTGACGGATAAAAAAGACCAGCACCGCCAAAGAAGTAATGGCCATCAATAGGATCAAGGAAAGGGCCGCCAAACTGGAGAACCAGGCGAAGAGCTGCAGAATGGGATCACCACCCGAGGCGGCAAAAATCAATATCGCGCTGGTAGCGATCAACGTTTGTAGAAGCGAGCCAATATGAGGACTCTGATGAACCGGATGGGTCGTTCCCAATATGCTTGGCAGCAAACCATCACGGCCTATGGCGAAGAAATAGCGAGCGGCGGAGTTATGAAAGGCGAGCAAACCCGCATAGATGCTGACCAGAAACATCACGCGAATAACGCGGGTCAACTCGGGGCCTACATAATGATCGGACAGCCCATAAATCAATGTGGTTGGATCGTCGAGGCCTTGGAGGACGGTAACAATTTTATCAGCTCCTGTACCCACCACCATCGACCATGTGGAGAGGGCATAAAAGCAGCCAATCAGAAGTATGGAGGCGTAAGTCGCCAGCGGAATATCTCGCCTGGGGTTTTTGGCCTCTTCCCCATAGATGGTCGTCGCCTCAAAACCGATGAAAGCGGCAAAGCAGAACAGCAGGCCTATGGACGGGGCACCACTGAAGACATGTTCGGCATTGAACGCGTCGAGGTTAACGCCGCTGTCCCCGCCACTCGTCAGAATGGCAACGTCCAATATGAGAATAACCAGATACTCTGCCGTAACAACGAAGCAAAGCACGCGGGCAGAAAGATCAATTTTTCGATACCCCAGCAATGCGATACTTCCCATCGCCAGCAGCGAGTAGAGCCACCATGGGTGGTGCAGGCCAAACACTTCACTCATGGTGCCTGCCGCAACGCCACCAAACATCCCATACAACCCGATTTGCAGGATGTTATACGCAAATAGGGCAAGCCCGCCGGCGGCACCGCCCGCTACTCCCCCCAGCCCTCTTGCCGAAAAGGCATAGAAGCCCCCGGCATTCGTCACGTAGCGAGCAATGGTGGTGTACCCCACCGAAAACATCAGAATAATCACTAGTGCTAAGCCGATTAATACCGGTGTGCCTGCACCATTTCCCAGCATAATGCCGATAGGGAAACCACCAGCAAGCACACTGAAAGGACTCGCAGCAGACACTACAAAGAAGATAATGAAACCGACGCCCAAAGCGCCGCGCCTTAGTTCTGTCGAACTGACAGCGGAGGAGGAAGTAACGCTCATTGTCTTAGCCTTTATATTATGCTTATAGGAGTTATCAGGGTCACAACCTACATACTATGCTCATTAAATCAGCAGCGTTATCCCATATCGGCATCAATAATTTTATAAAAAACAATATGTTATAAAATTAATTGTAGCTATGGGCAAACTGACTCATCAGCATCGATCATGGTTGGAAAGGCAAATATGCCCCTGGCGGAATCAAGCAATAACAAAGTCACCGCAGTGACTAATAAGAGCCTCCTTATTTCGGCGCCATAACAAAGTCGAAACTTGTCTGCCACTTCACCTTTCCACTATTAACTGGAAAATAATCCACAATAAGTGAGTCTTTAACGCCGAAGACCGCGTCCGATGTCAGGTAAGCATCACCGGCAACGAAGGTGTGGGTAACAATCCGTTGATAGTCAGGATGCGTGAGCAAGAAGTGCATGTGTGCCGGCCGCCACGGATGACGCCCGAGACTTTCAAGCAGCTTGCCTACCGGACCGTCATCAGGGATCGGATAAGAAACCGGCTTGATGCCAATAAATTCGTAGTAACCGTCGGCAGCAGTAACGAAAACGCCGCGGTTGTTCCACTCTGGCTGCTGATCGGGCTGCTGAATGTCGTAAAATCCGTCACTGTTGTCTGACCAAACATCGATGCGTACCCCCTCGATGGGGTGGCCCTCCAGATCAAGCACCCGACCCTGATAGCGGCACGGCTCGCCCTTGCCATCCAACGAGATGGAAGCTCCCATGGGCAGCTCCGGCGCCCCGTCCACATGAAAGGGGCCGAACACCGTATTTTCGGTCGCGCCCGCCGGGCGTCGATGCTGAATGGCATCCACCAGCATGGAGACCCCGAGCGTATCGGAGAGCAAGATGAACTCCTGCCGCTTGTCATCGCACATTTGTCCCGTACTGGTCAGGAAATCGATTGCCAGTTCCCACTCCGCCTGGGTGAGTTCGACCTCCTTGACGAAACCATGCAAGTGTTTGACCAGCGAGCCGATGACCTGACGCAGCCTTGGGTCGATATCTTCCCCCATACGCCTATTGACCGACTCAACGGAGTGCTCTTCAGTGAAGTAATCAATTTGAGACATGGTTAACTCCTGGGTGAGCGCCCTGTCGCCAGGGCCGAGATGAATTATTCGGGACGGGTTCCGTTCCAGGCGCGCTGGAGCAGCTCACGAATGGCTTCGCGCTCCACCGGCCGGGGGTTCCAGTACGGGTTCTGCACCGCCTGATCGGCAACGCTGTCCAGATCCGACTCGCTCAGCCCTAGGGCTTTGAGGGCAAGAGGGGCACCGAGTGACGCCGCAAAGTCGTAGAGGCCCCCACCAAGCTCACCGCCAAAAAGCGCCGCTGCTGGGGCCAGCGCCTCCTCTGCCGAGCGAGCGTTGTAAGCCGCGGTATGCGGCAGCAGGATGGCGTGGGTATCGGCATGCGGCAGGTCGAAGCTGCCTCCCAGGGTATGGCAGAGCTTGTGGTGTAAAGCCATGCCGACACTGCCCAACACGGTGCCGCAAAGCCAAGCGCCATAGAGCGCGTCACTGCGGGCCTGCAGACTCTGCGGCTGTTCAACGATGGCAGGCAGCGCCTGCTTGAGGCTGCGAATGCCCTCCATGGCCATGAGGCTACTGATGGGGTTACGATCCTTGGCATAGAGCCCTTCCACTGCATGCGCCAAGGCGTTAAGACCGCTGGTCACACTCACTGCCACCGGCAGTCCAACCGTGAGTTCCGGGTCGTAAATCACCACTTCGGGAAGAATGGAGGGATCCTTGACAGTGGTCTTCCGGCCATTTTCAGTTTGCCCCAGAATCGGCGTGACCTCGGAACCGGCATACGTTGTCGCTACCACCACCTGCGGCGCATCGTTGCGATAGGCGATCGCCTTGCCCAGGCCTATCGTCGAGCCGCCGCCCAGTGCGACGATACAGTCGGCGCCTGCTTTATCAAAAGCCGTCATGGCCTGTTCGGTGACCTTCACAGGCGTGTGCATGGCCGCCTCGCTGAAGACGCCGGCACCCAGCTCACCAAGCTGCACGTTGAGACGTTCAGCATCCTCGCGGCGGGAGGGCGTCGACAATACCAGGGCCCTGGTGCGCCCCAACTGGCGCACCTCGTCAGCAATCCTGGCCTGGCTACCCAGGCCAAACACAACCCGCGCCGGGTTGGCCGTATAGAGAAAAGCGTGTGGCATACTTTTTCTCCCTTAGGGTTTGAGCAATACCGATTGCGAGGGGTAATCCGTTGCCCACCCCTCCTGTAGAGGCGCGACGAAGACATTCTCCGTACGCGTTCGGGTGATTTTCCACTTCCCGTCAGGCTCCTTGCGGAAGGCGTTGTTGAGCCGCGACGAACGCAGCAGTGCCTTGCCATTAGAGAAGATCCAGGGCTGGCAGTGCACCCACTGGCCCTCTGCAACGTCACCATTGACGTAGATCTGCTCCGAGGTCAGGTAGTGGACGTTGAGCAGCAGCTTGGGATCCTGATCTTTCTTCCAGAACCCTTGGAAATGGCGCCGGATGGCCGCCGCCCCTTCGGCACGGCCGAACTGGTTGTCGTAATATTCGCCAACGCCCTCCCAGACGGCGTCTTCCGTGTATAGCGCCATGATCAAATCGATACGCTCTTCATCGCTGGTCACGCCATACTCGGGAATTGGCGTATCGCACAGAAACATGTAGCGGGCCTGAAGGCGACGGATCTCGGCCTCGGCCTCCAGGGTTTCGATGCGTGTTACCAACGCCTTCAGTTCGCTATTTGTGACGTCTGACATGTCTCGCTCCTTTGCTTGTTTGCCGGAGGGTCAACCCCGACGTTAGGTTTGCCCTTTTGCTCAAAGTACGCGTAGGGCAGTTAAGGCCGTCTTTGCACTTACTTAGCTGCTTATAACGACGCACCAAGACGCTCGATCACGCGCCCCAAGCCTGACTTGATCGCCCCGACTTCGGACGGCTCCAGGTTCTCAAACAGACGCTGTTCGTAGTCATCAGCCATGGACAGCAGGCGTCGTGCCAATGCCTGCCCTTGCTCGCTAAGCTGAACGCGACCATTGCCGTCTACCACCAGCGTACGTTCGCGCAGCCCAGCAAGGGTGTCCTCAAGGTCTGCCTGGGGTTGGGCCACACGCTGGGCCAGGGCCTCCGAGGACAATGGGCCACGATCCGCCAGCAGGGTAAGAATTCGCCACTCGTTGTCGTTGACCCCGAGGCTGCCGAGCCGCGGATAGAAATCGCCTCTATAGGCGGCTAGCGCCTGACGCATCAGGTAAAGCAAGTGCTTGCCCAAACGACCATCCAGTGCCGTTTGCTCGTCAACGTTCAACACCATGGGATGAGGCTCGGGTACGGCATAGCGCCCGTTGTGGAACACCAGAGCACTGCCCTCGTTGCGATAGGCGTAGCGCACCACTTCGCCAACGATGATCAGGTGATCACCGCCCTCGTAGACATTCCACGTGCGGCATTCGAAATGCGCCGCGGCCCCCTTCACCTTGGCAACGCCGCCAAGGCCCTCCTCAATGGCAATGCCAGCGAACTTGTCCTCCCCCCGCCGTGCAAAGCAATTGGAGATATCGACCTGCTCATTGCTGAGCACGTTGACCACGAAGTGCTCAGCATGGCGGTAAGCACCCAGACTGTAGGCCCCCTTGTCGATGCTCCACAGGATCAGCGGCGGATCCATCGACACCGAATTGAAGCTGCTGGCGGTGACACCGTGGTTCTCTTCACCGCTGCGCGTGGTGACCACCGTTACGCCGGTGGCGAACTTGCCCAGCGCGCTACGGAAATCTCTCGTATCGAAGCTCATAAGCGAATCTCCATCCTCAAAACGGGATCGTTTTCAGCGCCCTAATTTCTCGCCGGTCGTACCGGCGATACCGTAGTCGCTCTTGGGTATCTCACTGATGATGACCCGGACATTCGCTTCGGGCGCATCGACCGACGACACGACGGCATCGGTGACCTTGCGGATCAGTGACTCTTTTTGGGCCTGTCTGCGGCCCTCCATCATGTAGACGTGAACGGTTGGCATTGTTGTGTCCTTTGCTTGTCGTCAGAGATCGAGAACGAGCCGCTTACCCTTGGCCCGGGAGCAACATACGCACATCATGTCGCCTTCCTGTTTTTCGTCTTCGGTCAGAAAGTGATCGCGATGATCGATCTCGCCTTCGAGGACGTCGGCCACGCAGGTACCACACACGCCCTCCTCGCATTTCACTTCCACTTTCACGCCGGCCTTGGCGAGGACTTTGGCAATCGTCTCCTCGGTGCCGACGAACACGCTGACGCCGGATCTTTCGGCGACCACCTCGAAAGCGTCACCCGAGATATCGACGTCGGCGGAGAAGAATTCGCGATGAATGCGTTCATCGCCGATGCCGAACGCCTGGGCCCGGGAGATCACCCAATCCATGAACCCCTGGGGACCGCACACGTAGACGTGGACCCCCTCCCTGGCAGCGGCGAGTTCGGCGTCCAGATCGAGCTTGGTCTCGATCTCGTCGTCATGGTGATAGACGACGAAGTCGGACAGGCCAGCTGCCTCCACCTCGCCGCGGAAGGCCGTCGCGCTGCGCGAGCGCGTGCAGTAGTGCAGGGTGAAGTCCTTGCCCTGCGCGCGCAGGCGGCGAGCCATCGCCATCATCGGCGTGACGCCAATGCCGCCGCCGAACAGCAGGCTCTGCGGCGCTTCTTCATGGAGCGGAAAGTGGTTTCGCGGCCCTTCGATCTCGAGCGTTTCCCCCTCTCTCGCGATCCTGTGCAATGTTTCTGAGCCCCCACGACTATTGGGGTCGCGCAGTACGCCGATCTCGTAGAACTCATTGCACGCCGGGTCTGAGCAGAGCGAGTACTGGCGCCACAGGTCGATGTCGCCATCGCGGACATGCACGTCGAGGTGCGCTCCAGCAGTGAAAGGGGGCAGGGGTGCGCCGTCCGGAGCGCGCAGCCGCAATCTGACAATCCCCCCCGGCTCATCAATACGCTTGTCGATCAATAGCATCAGGCTTTTGTTAGTGGTTTCCATTGGCATCACCTCATGTAGATTCCACCGTTGACGTCCCAGCAAGCGCCATTGACGAACGCCGCCCGAGGGCTCGCCAGCAGCGCTACCAGGTCGGCAACGAAGTACGGGTCACCCAGGTGGCCTACCGGGATATTGGCAATGGCTTTCTCGGCGTCTTTGCCAAGCACGGAACGCACCATGGGTGTATCCATGGGCCCAGGCGCAATGGCGTTGCAGGTCACCCCGAAGGGAGCCAGATCCCGCGCGAAAATTTTCGTCAACGTCAGAATGGCGCCCTTGGAGGCGGCGTAGTGAGCCCCCGTTGCCGTACCACCGTTCTGGCCCGCCAGGGAGGCGAGATTAACGATCCGCCCATAGCCACGCGCCTTGAAGTGGCGGCCAAATATTTGGCTGCCCGCAAAGGTGCCGCCGGCGTTGGTGGCCAGCACGGCATTGAAGTCTGCGGGGTCAATCTCCAGCACCCCCTGGACGGCCGTACGCGCTGCGTTGTTGACCAGCACTTCTACGGATCCCCAGCGTTCTATGCACTTGTCGAGCACACTCTGGAAATCTTCAGGGCTGGTGACGTCCAGGGTGGCGGATACGGCGGTGTCGCCCGCAAGATCGAGCTCTGAGGCCAGCGCCTCGGCCGGTTCGGGCTCAATGTCCGAGATCACTACTCGGAAACCGGCTCTATGCAGAGCACGCACGGCTTCAGCGCCGAAGCCACGCGCCCCACCGGTCACCACGGCCGTCTGGATTTTGTCGGGTGCAGGCATAGTCATCAGAACAAATAGCTGAACGAGTTCAGCATCCCGTCGGAGTTGAGCAGACGCGCTACCTTATGGCGGATCTTGAAGCCGCCCGGCGTCACGATGAGGGTATAGGTCAGATCCGCGGCCCAGATCCGCTGGCGCCCGAACTTGTCTTCAATCAGGTGCTCGGCGCAGCGAACCGTGACGTCGTCGGCTTCGACCTTATCAATCACAAAGCGCGATATCGTTCTCACCGTCTGGGCAGGGGGGGCCGATGAAATCGAAAACCCTTGCTGGAAGCGCGTAATGCGATCACGACGCATCTTCGCATCGTCATGGCAGAGGTTGAGCATGTTGTCGAAGTCCTCGCCATCGCCAATGGGTAATGTATAGAAGCCTTCATCACTCCATAGGGCGAGCCAGGCGTCATAGTCCTTGCGATCCAAAAGATCCGCCTCGGCCCAGATGAAGGCTTCCGCGTCGCGTAGGAGCAGCCCTTTTTCCTTTTTGATCATCTCGTTCATGCCTGCATCATCCTCTTCCACATGTCGTACGCCGCCCGCATCCCGGTTTCGGCACTGATATGGCCGCGCGGCCCCACCTCGCCCGGCTGTTCATCGTCGAGACCGCGATTGAGCAGAATGGGCAGTTCCGCGCCCCCTTTGACGCCGCGCTGAATCCGCTCCCAGACCTCGGCATCATCGGGCGAGCCGAAGCCCATCGGGCCCTGGAAATGCTCGTGCAGACGCAGACGTGCCTGGTTGGCCGCCTCGGGGCCTCCCTCCATGCCGATGGCGATGTGGCGAATGTCGGTGCGCTCGACGTTCACCGGCGTCAAGACACGGAAGAACGCCAGCGAGAAAGAGACGTTGGGGAACAGATTGAGGTTGAAGCCCGCACCGCCCACGGCGCGCACGATGCGCCTCACCTGATCCTCGGGGTAGCCTTCGCCGCGCAGCTCTTGGGCCAGGTCCGCGAAGCGCTCAGGGATCGGTGCTTCCAGGTTTTCGTCAAGATCCACCAGCTCGGGAATCATGACCATGACCGAATGCCCGTTACCCAGATCCTCGACGTACCCTTTGCCCTGTTCCAGGAAGGAGAAGACCTCTTCAGTCTCGCCATCCAGCGACTGCAGGAAGGATTTGTGGACGACGGGGAAGTGATAGGCGTCGGTGGTGTTCTCGAGCTGGACCTTCCAGTTCATTGGCACGCTGAACTGATGTTCGCCCAGCACCTTGACCGGATAGCCCGCCCCCTGCTTCATGAACAGGTCGATCCACTTGGTGACCGGGCCGAGGAAGTCGATCAGCGGTTCGACCTCCTCGTTGAAAGTGGCAAAGACCATGCCTGCATAGGACTCGGTGCGTAGCTTGAGCAGGCCGTGCTGCGCCTTGTCGAAATCGTCGCCGTACTGCTCGGGGTACGGTAGCGCCCGCAGCGAGCCATCAAGCCCGTAGCCCCACCCGTGGTAAGGGCACTGGAACGAGGAAGTCTTGCCCTTTTTCACTTCACAAACCGTGGCAGCACGATGGCGACAGCGGTTCACCATGACATGGATCACGCCCTTCCTGTCGCGCACCACGATGACCGGCTCGAGACCCACCTGGGAAAGCTTGAACGACCCCTTGTCAGGGAACTCACTTTCGTGGGCGACCCAGACCCAGGTTTTCTTGAAGATTTTCTGCATCTCCTCCTCGAACAGCTGGGGGTCTGCATACATGGGGGTCTTAATATGATCCCTGAAGACGAGCTCGTGAGGGGTGATGTCGATTTTGTTTGCGGTACTCATGATGACCTCGAAGTATCTATTTTTTCCTTGTTGCGCAACTATTTACCGATGACGCAACCGTCACTCGGGCACGACGAGCTCACGCCCGATTCGCGCCTCGACACGGCAGTATTTCCAGAGCTTGTAGGTGCCATCCCCTACCGGTGTGGTGCGAAAGAAGTTGCAAGCTTCAGCGACGGAGTCGTAGTTCTGTACATCCGCCATAATGTAGAAAGTCCAGGGAGCGGCGATGGAGGGGCCTACCTGAATACAGTCGTCATCCATGATGCCCAGGATCGTGAGGCCGGGCAGGCCGTCGATGCCCTGCAGCATCTCGCGGGTGGCCTCCCACACCTGCTTGGCCTCCTCCGCGGTGGCGTTCATGAAGTTCTGGTTGATACCGCAGCAAAAAAGTACGCGATGCATAATGATGATCTCCGCTTGTCAGTTGATGTCGCTCGTTCACAAATAGCCCGGCAGGGGGTCGTGATTAAAGAAGATGGCGCCGGCGTTCTTCCAGGTGATCTCGCCCATGAAGGCATGTTGAGTGCACAACAGAGAGTCGCGCAGAATGCGTGATAAGGGATGACTGTTTTCGGCGCCGATCATGCCGCTGATCTGATAGATGCTGCGAATGGCCGCGGCACACTCATGGGTCAGATGGGTGGCGGAGAGACGCAGCAGATTGATCTGGTCGCGACTCGGCTCGGTGCCGGCCTCGACGGCACTCCAGGCCGACTCGGTGCTGTCGTAGAAGAAGGCACGGGCGGCACGCACCTGGGCCTCGGCCTTGGCCAGGGCGATTTGGGCGTACTCGCGCTCGCCCAGTTTGGGCGCCCCGGTGACCGACTTGCGCCCCCCAGCCATGGCACGCACCACGTCCAGCGCCTCCCGGGCCAGCCCCAGGGTGGTGACTGCCAGCACCTGGGTAGCAAAGGAGAGGGCCGGGTAGCGGAAGAAGGGCGCGTCGATGGTGGCCCTGGCGCCGCGCACGAAGGTCCACTCCTCGGCGACGTAAGCGTCATCCACCACCAGGTCGTGGCTGCCGGTGGCGACCATACCGACCATGTTCCAGGTGGGATCGATGTGAACCTGCTCGCGGGGCAGTACCGCCATGCGCGGCAAGGCGTCGGGCTCGTCGGGCTGGATTCCGACACCGCACAGTGAGGCGCCCATGCAGCCGCTGGCGAATTTCCAGCGCCCCTTGATACGAAAGCCTCGATCGACTCGCTCGGCGGGATGGGGCGGAAAAATCCCCCCCGCGAACACCACATCTGGAGAGTCCTTCCAGATCTGGGTGATGGTCGCCTCGGGCAGCGCCGCCAGGTAGGCGGGATTCATACCGAAGCTGGCCACCCAGCCGGCAGAGCCATCGGCTGCCGAGATCGCCTCGACCATTTTCAGGAACTCGGCGGGTGTTTTCTCATCGCCACCGTAACGGGCCGGCACCATGGCACGGTAGACTCCGATGGCCTTGAACTCGTCGATGATGTCCGCCGAGAGGCAGCGCTGCGCTTCGAACTCAGCACGCCGTTGGCGGATGCTGTCGAGCAACGCATCGAAGCGCCCCTCGCCGCCCCATTGGGTTTTATCGACCTGGCTGTGCATAAATATCTCCTATTATGGGTATGGTCGTGTCACGCTGAGCCTTGACCAGATAGCACGCGGCCCGGCATAAACCAGCGTCGTCGCCTCGCCTGCCGACGAGCTGCAGGCTCACCGGTCGGCCCCGATTCGGCGGCATGGGCAGACTCAAGGCAGGGTGTCCTGAAAGGTTAAAGGGCCGTACAAGAGAGGAGATGGTCAGATCCTGCTGCCCCTCCTCGGCTGGTGCGCGGCTCAGTGGAAAGTGCGGCAACGTCGGCAGCGCCAGTACTTCGCAAGTCTCAAACAGCCGATCCACCTCGACAGCGAAGGTCTGGCGCACCGCTTCCGCCTCGCACAGCTCGGCTTCGGAGGTCTTGGCAGCCCCGCGCAAGCGGCGCTCCACGTCCTTCCCTAAGCGGCCACTGTCGAGCCAGACACCACAGGCCATATAGGTTTCACGGTTGATCAGCGCCATGGCGGCATCGAAAGCCTCGCCCATCAGTGGTAAAGCGCGCTTTTCAGCGGCCAGCCCGGCAGCTTCGAGATACGCTTCCAGCGTGCCGAGAATTGCGACATCGGCCGCCACGTCTAGCGTGCATATGCGTGGCACCGCTTCGCTGCTTTCGACCGAGAATCCCGCATCAATGGATGACATGAAGTCGATCAACTCCTCGATAGTGGCGCTGAGCGGCCCCACGCAGTCCAGGCTGCTGTACGCGGGCATAACGCCGCGCCGACTGAGCCGACCAAACGTCGGCTTCAAGCCGTATACCCCGCAGCAGGCCGCCGGTACCCGGATCGAGCCGCCGGTATCGGTGCCAATGCCTATCTCGGCCAGCCCCGCGGCGACCGCCGCCGCCGAACCGCTGGACGACCCACCCGGGATCAGCGCCGGAAAGCGCGGATTCTCGGGGGTGCCCGTCCAAGCATTGAGCCCGGTCATGCCGAACGCCAGCTCGTGCAGATTGGCCTTGCCGACGATGCGATAACCGGCCACAAGCGTGCGTTCGACGATCTCGGCATGCCTCTCTGCCGCTGGCGCGTCGGCCAGCGCCGCTGAACCTGCCTGGGTTGGGTAGCCGGCGATATCGATACTGTCCTTAACCACGACTCGCTTGGCGCCCGTGCCTAAGTCGAGATGCTGAATAAGAGATGGCATGGCATTTTTATCCACTTATCACATGAAATTTCAAGTATTTGAAAACGCTTTTATTACTCATATTTTCTTCAAACTAAAGGACAAATAGCACGATATCGGGGACTAGAAGTAATAACGTGATACACAATAGATAAGGCGTCATGAAGTAACCGACGCCCAGAAAGATATCGCCAAAACTGAGTTCCGGGTCGAGGCTTTTGACAATGAAAGCGTTAACCCCTACCGGCGGCGTGATCGCTCCCATGCTGGTGACGATGCAGACCATGATGCCGAACCATATTGGGTCGTAGCCCAGCACTAGCGCTACCGGAAAGAAAATGGGGATCGAGATGATCAGGACGCCCATGGCATCCATCAGCGCCCCACCAATGACATAGATCAGCAGTACACAGGCCATGACCATAATGGCAGGCAAGGGCAGCGCAGCGGCCCATTCGCCGACCATGAAAGGCAGCCGTGTCACCGTCAGGAAACGGCCAAATACCACCGCGCCCGCCACCAGCATCAGAATCATCGCGGACGTTCTAAGGGTGTTACTCAATGATTCCCACAGCATCTCCCAGGATAGCCTTCCGCGCAGACCGATAAGGGTAATGGCCCCGACACAGCCAACCGCGGCCGCTTCGGTAGAGGTGAACCAGCCTGCAAACAGCCCGCCCAGCACCAGCGTAAAGAGGACGAATATCTCCACCACCCCTTTAAGAGAGGCCAGGCGCACTCCCCAGAAGGAGCGTTCACCAGCGGGCGCCATGGCTGGGTTGCGCCAGCAAAGGCAAGCAATGGTCAGCACGAACAGCGTCATCAGGATTAAGCCGGGCAGGATGCTGGCGATAAACAGATCACGGATGGCAAGCTCCGCCTGCAAAGCGATCACGATCAGTACCGCGCTGGGGGGAATGATGACCCCTAGAGTGCCCCCCGCCGCCACGCTGCCGGCACTCAGCGCTTTGTGATAACCGAACTTCTTCATTTCCGGTAGGGCAATAGTGCCTACCGTGGCGGCTGTCGCCGTATTGGAGCCGCAAACGGCGGCAAAACCAGCACTGCTTAATATCGTTGTCGTGGCCATGGAACCCCGACGGTGTCCCGTCCAGGCATAGGCAGCCGCAAACAGCTTCTCGGTAATCCCCGAGCGAAACAGCAGCTCGCCCATAAAAACGAACAGCGGTATGACGCTCAAAGAGTAGGAGGAAAGCTGTTCCCAGATACCAGAGCTGATGATGTTATAGGCCGCCATGGGGCTGGTGATATGCAGCATCCCAAAGAAGCCGACGATGAACATGGCAAAGCTGATCGGCACCTGCAGGATAATCAGCAGAAAGAGGGCCAATACGCCAATCATGGCGACCAGTGTGAAGCTCATACCTCTCTCCCCTGCGTCAGGCAAGCCCGCACATCCGTCAACAACACGAGGCAGAATGCGCTGAAGCCAAAGGCGACCAGATAGATAATCGGATAAATGGCCAGGCGAAGGGATTGCGATAGCGTGCCTCGCTGCATGGCAAAAGTGCCATACTCCCAGAGTTTGTACGCCACCATGGTAAAGAAAAGCAGGCTCACCACCGCGACCAGCAGTTGGATGAGGCGCTGGGGCCGCTGAGGCAGTCGCGCCACCAGTATGTCCAACTCAATGTGCGCCTTGGTCAACTGGGCATAGGCCAAGGAAGATGACACCACCACCGCCGTCAGCCAACCTACCACCTCGGTAGTTCCACCGAGCGAAGACGCCACCTGACGCATAATGATGTTGGTCACCACCAAGAGCATCATCGCCAGCAAACTCATACCCGCGAGTACAAGCAACAACCGACTGATTAGGCGTGTGAATCTAGTCATGGATGCTTCCTCGTTAATGCCGAATACCTGCCCGACCCAATACCCTGATTACCAACAACCATTACGGTTGTTGGTAATGCTCGAAAAGCTCGTGCATTCGCTCATTAAACTCGTAGGCGGGAAGACCCAGCTCGGCAACGCGGGCCAGGCGCTCCTCGTTGATCGGCTCCAGGCGTTCGGTCCAGCGGGCCGCCTCCTCCTCGCTCAGCGAAAGCACCTCGACACCTTCCTCCTCGCGCGCCCACTTCAGCGACTCTTCGACGTGAGAATCGAGATAGTCGCCGGCGAAGAAGGCCATTTCAGCACCCAACTCATCGATGATCTGCTGAACGTCTTCGGGCAGCGACTCCCAGCGCTGACGGTTCATAACCGCCACCAGCACGGCATTGGTCAATGGGTAGTCGGTGATGGACTTAACGGTGCGGGCATAGCCCAGATCCATCAGCACTTCCCGGGAACTCACGTAGCCATCAACGACTCCCGCCTGTAGTGCCTCGCCCGTATCAGCCTGGGAGAGCGCTATAGGCACCCCGCCCAGCGCTGCCAGCACATCGGTACTGTCGCCAGGCACACGGATCTCCTGGCCTTCCAGTTCTTCCAGTGAAGTCACTGGCTGCTTGGTCTGTAAATAACCGGGTTCGGAAGTAAACGCAGTGATGACCTTAAAATCCTCAAGACCCAACTGCTCGGGGGGAAACTCTTGAATCAATTCATAGAGTGACTGGCTGGCGACGGTGGAATTGACGTCCAGCCCCGTCAGGCTACCGGCCAGATTGAGCAGCGGAAAACGGCCCGGCTCATAGGAAGTGATCGACAGCCCGATATCCGCAACGCCGCTCAACACGCCGTCATACATGTTGTTTGCCGTCAGCAGCGTACCACCGGGGAAGGTGTTGACGGTCACGCGTCCATCCGTGCGGCGATGGAGCTCTTCCGCCCAGCGCTCCATTTGCACACCGGGGAAGGTGCTGGCAGGCGAAATGAACGCATAGCTAAGGATGATATCGCTGGCAGAAACGAGCGGACTATTCAGCATGCCTGCGAGCCCAATGGCACCCGCCAAGCGCCGAATGTTTGAGACTATTTTCTTTGTCGTCATGGGTCTTATCTCTCTTTATCGTTGTTGTTTGGCGCTTCCCACGCCTTTATACATTCAATATCACATGAAAATTCAAGTAATGCAACACCCTCATATGTCACAATGAGAACTCATGTAATAGATGGCTTACTGCACTGAATCCAGCGTCGCCAATCGCTGCTGCCGTTCGAGCAGGACGAACGAACCTACCGTCTCAGCCAGACGCAGTGACTGATTATCGAGCCTATCCGCCGCCGTTGCGGACTCTTCGACCAGTGCCGCGTTCTGCTGGGTCATTTGGTCGAGCCCAGCCACCGCCTGATTGACCTGACCGATACCCTGGCTCTGCTCGCTGGTTGCCGCACTGATTTCGCCAAGCACATCGGAGACCCTCGACACACTGGCAACGATGTCGTTCATGGAGGCACCGGCTGCGCGCACGAGCTCTGAACCGGCCTGGGTCTTGGCGGTGGCGTCCTCAATCAGTTCCTTGATCTGCCGAGCAGCGGCGGCGCTGCGACCAGCCAATTGACGCACTTCGTCTGCGACTACCGCGAAACCTCGGCCATGCTCTCCAGCGCTAGCCGCCTCAACCGAGGCGTTGAGCGCCAGTAGGTTGGTTTGAAAGGCAATGCTATCCATCACTGAGACGATCTCTGCAATCCGCTGCGACGCGCTATCAATGTCGTTCATGGTTCGCACGGCTTGCGACACCACGTTACCGCCCTGGGAGGCGACTTGCGAAGCAGAGTGGGAGAGCTCCTTTGCCTGCCGAGACGCTACAGCGGTATGTTCAACGGAATGGGTCAGCTGCTCCATGGAAGCCGACGTCTCCTGCAGGTGGGAGGCCGCCACCTCAGTTCGGGCCGACAGATCCTGGCTTCCCACGGCAATCTCACTCGCCGCTGCACGCACTGAGTCGCTGCTATCACGCACATCGAGCAGTACATCGTTTATTTTATCGACAAAAGCATTGAACTGGATCGCCAACCTGGCACTTTCATCGCGGCCATTGGCGGGCAGGCGGCGGGTCAAGTCGCCATTGCCAGCAGCGATGTCATGCATGCGCTCAGCCAAGCGACGCAACGGGCGAGCAATGCTCTCCCCCACCAACCATGCTGCCAATAATCCCAGGCCTGCAATGAAAAGCCCGATCAGCGTCATGCCCAGAATGTCTCTATCAAGCTGTTCCTCCGTTTGCCGCTGCAGTCCATGCATCCCCGCAAGCACCGCATCTTCAGGCTGCCGGATCATCAGCACCCAGGTGTTGTCGCCCTCTCCAATAGTGAACGGCCAGTACAATTCGATGACGCCCTGCTCGGCATCATGGATATACGTAGGCTGGCCTCCCTGGGCCTGCTGTATGCGCTGCTGCAAGGTAGCATCAAACGCCTCACTAAAAGGTTCCCCCAGCGTGGCTCCCTCCTGGGTATGCGCTACCAGCCCCCCTCTCGGTGCCACCAAGGCCATGTCTCCCGATCCCTCATAGAGTTCGCTATTTTCCTCCAAGAGCATGGACTGGATAAAATCCACCGTCAGATCAACGCCGGCAATACCGCGAAACTCGCTGTCGACAATGATCGGGGCGACGAAGGAAGTCAGCATCACTTCCTCCTCCCCCACCTGATAAACGTCAGGGTCTGTAATACATGGCCTCAACGTTTCTCGTGGGCAGAGGTAATACTCGCCCTCGCGCACCCCATTGGGCTGAATAGCCTCGCTCTCCATGATGGCGGCTTCCTGAGCCATGATGTCGAGATCTCCGTTCTCTCCCCGATACCACAGGGGCATGAAGCGCCCCTTTGGGCTATGCCCCGGCACGCTACCGTCCGAGTAAACGTCATCCTGATCGAAGGCATTAGGCTCCCAGGCAGCATAAGCGACAGAAACATCCTGATTGACTTCTAGGTACTTTCGAATGGCACCGATTATCTCCTGACGATTGAAATCAAGCGCGGGCCCACCGTTATAAGCCACGTCACCCTGCACGGAATTGACAGCGGCCAATCCCTTGGCCATCTCACGTGCCTGAGTAAATTGAACCTGTATGCTTTCGGCTTGAGAGGACGCTATGGCATGTAAACGGCCTTCAGTCTCGTCCAGCAGTATGTTCTGCGCTCCCACCTGAGTGGCTTCCTGCGACCTTGTATTGGCCATGACGAAGTAGGCAGACAAAGCTAACACCGCCAGAATTGTTGAGATGCCAGCCAGCAAGGTGACAAATGTACGGAGGGATTTGAATTTCATATCATCAACCTGAGCAGGGGTTAATTTTTATTTGTCCAACAGCATGGTGGCGGTAAAACACCGAGATAAAGCGGCGGTTTCCGCTCAACCGGTATGACACAAGCGATCTACTACTATCAATATCACATGAAATTTCAAATAAAAACACCCAATATGCGTATGTATCTACCCACTTACTCCCTAACAGCACTTCACGAGAGCCTGTTCAGGCATGGCAAACGATAAAAAAAGCCCAAGCATCAGCCTGGGCAAGGAGGATCAATGGAGAAAGGTGAGGGGCTATTCCAACGGCTCATAGGGCAAACCCACATAGTTTTCCGCAATAGTCGTCAGCCCCGCTTTAGAGCTGGTCACGTAGTCCAGTTCGGCCAACTGCATGCGGCTGTTGAAATCTTCCTCATCAGAGAAGTTGTGCAGCATGGAGGTCATCCACCAGGAAAAGCGCTCCGCCTTCCAGATACGTTTCAGGCAGGTTTGCGAGTAGCGCTCGATCAAATCCGTGCGGCCTTCCTGGTAAACCTTCACCATTAGCCGATAGAGCGTATTGACGTCGCTGGCGGCCAGGTTAAGCCCTTTAGCACCGGTGGGTGGTACAATATGCGCCGCATCGCCTACCAGGAACAACCGCCCGAACTGCATGGGTTCCACCACATAGCTGCGCAGCGGTGCAATGCTCTTCTCAATCGAAGGCCCAGTCACCAGCTTTGCGGCAACGTCGTCAGGCAGGCGGCGCTTCAGCTCTTGCCAAAAACGCTCGTCCGACCAATCTTCTACCTTTTCATCCAAGGGTACCTGAAGGTAGTAACGGCTGCGGGTGGCGGAACGCATGCTGCACAGACTAAAGCCACGCTTATGGCTCGCATAGATCAATTCATCCGAGACCGGCGGGGTATCCGATAGCAAGCCCAACCAGCCAAACGGATAAACCTTTTCGAACTCTTTTATGCGCTCTTGAGGGATCGCCTGGCGGGAGACGCCATGGTAACCATCACACCCGGCGATGTAGTCGCACTCAAGCCTGACCGTTTCACCGTTATGTTCAAAGGTGAGGTAGGGGCTGTCACTCTCCAGATCGTGGGGCTGAACATTTTCCGACTCGTAGAGCGTTATCGCACCAGCAGCAGCACGGGCCTCCATCAGATCCCGCGTCACCTCTGTTTGGCCGTATACCATCACTTTGCTGCCGCCGGTCAATTCATCCAGCGCAACCCGCACGCGGCGGTTATCAAAAACAAGCTCAAAACCGTCATGGGGTAAGCCCTCTTCATCCATCCGCTGGTCAACCCCCGCTTCGCGCAGTAAGTCCACCATGCCCTGTTCAAGCACACCCGCGCGGATACGGCTTAATACATACTCACCGCTACGCCGCTCAACAATCACGTTATCAATGCCTTGGCGATGCAGTAGCTGACCCAGCAGTAGGCCAGAAGGGCCTGCGCCAATAATCGCGACCTGCGTTTTCATAGGGGATGCCTCATCATTGTCATTATCTAAAATGCATGACTTGTATTTTTCAATGAAACACGCCGCATAATAAGGCATGATCTAGATCAATTATTGGACATTTAGCGCTTTATTACCCCACCTTAGTCGTATAGGAGATACCGGTGATGCCAGCCTCGTCGGCAACGTCCGTTCCCGTATTTAAGCTGTATGGCGAGACGCAGCATTGGCCCACGCCTGACCTGCTGCACTGTGAATCCATTGCCGAACGCAGCCGTTTACATAACTGGCGGATTCGACCACACCGGCATGCCGACCTCGTACATATTCTGTTTATTGCTCAAGGGAGTGTTGAATTAGAGCTGGAGGGAACAAGCCATCAGCTGCAAAGTGCCAGCGCTATCGTTGTTCCCGCCATGGCGATTCATGGCTTTCTCTTTTCACCGGATGTGGAAGGGCATATTATCACCCTGGCCAAACCGCTGGCCGACCACTTACATGCACTAATGGGTGAGAGCAGTACGCTAAAAAAAGCCGACTTCTATCCGCTGCTCCAGCCAAACCAGACCGATAAAATTGCCACGCTGGTGACCCAGATCGACCAGGAGTACCGCCAACCGGCCCCTGGACGCAACAGCCTGCTTGAAGCGCTTACCCAAGCCTTGGTGGTCGAGCTATCGCGCCTTTGTGCCTATGCAGGCCGCACGGCAAAACGCTATGGCCCCCGCCAAAGTGACAAAGGACGGCAGCATTTAGAGCACTATCAAGCGCTGATCGAAGCCCACTATCGCGAGCAGCCAAGTATTGAACAGTTAGCCGAGCAGATCGGGGTGAGTAGCGCGCACCTGAACCTGCTCTGCCGCCAACTCGCCGGGCGCAGCGCCCTGCAGTTGCTACACGAACGCCTGCTACTGGAAGCCAAGCGCCAGCTCACCTATACCAATATGACCATTGGCCAAGTCTCCGACAGCTTAGGCTTCTCTGAACCGGCCTACTTCACGCGCTTTTTTAAGCGTAATACCACGTTTTCACCGCGGGAGTTTCGGCTGCGCCAGCACGCCCAGTCATAGGCGCAAAGCCGTTTTACTGTCTGACAGGCAATGAGAGGTCACCAACGTTGAAGCCAAGAGCCTAAAGCCTGTGAGATCCGTGTGGATGACTAACCTTCTCAACCAGAAGATGAGGCGTTAGCAAAACCTAGTAGAAATATTGTTATTGAATTTTCATGCGCCTTTATTAGAGCTCAAAAGCCGATCAAGCCGATTGTGCGCCAACCTGACTGACCATCAGGGCCTGTTGAGCTCAACAGGCCCTACCCCAACCCTCTATTAACCCACATCTGTTTTACCACTAACACTGCCCCCCTCTGCATTTGCAGGGGTTACTTCCCGGACGACTCTTTCTAGTATGGGGTGCGAGAACGCCTCAACCGCGGGCAACCCATGGCCACTTAGGCCAGACCTACCCTCGCTAGGAGACCCCATGACCATTCCCAAGAACAATGCCAAGCGCTATTCCAAGAGCTATCCCAAGAACTATCCCAAGAACTATGCTATCTGTCTTGCGGCGATCGTTTCCCTCACCTCAACGGCCTGTTTGGCCGCTTCTCTACCAGAAAACGGGGAGCAAGCAGTCGGGGAGCAGTGGGGCACCGAGACAATGATTAATGCCCGGGCCAATATGTTTAACCCTGACCTCAATTTTCTTACGTTTCAACACTTAGACAAGATGTTTGCCACCCGCCAAGTGGCCGCGTCATCAACCCCATGGCCCCTTGAGACAGACTTCATTGAGATTAATGACAACTTCTCGTTCGAAGGCAACGACGTGCCTTTGGAGGAGTATCTGGAGAACACCAGAACCAACGCGCTGTTGGTTATCAAGGATGGCAAAATCGTTTATGAGCAGTACCGCAATGGCTTCAGTGATGACAGCCAGCACGCGGTATTCTCTGCCTCAAAGTCAATTCTCGCGACCTTGGTAGGCGTCGCTGTGGAAGAAGGCAAAATCGAAAGCCTTGATGACAAGGTCACCAAATACCTACCTGAGTTGGAAGGCACTGGTTACAACGATGTTCGCGTCATCGACGTGCTGCGGATGCGTTCTGGGGTTGCCTGGGAAGAAGTCTATGAGTTCGGCGGAGACACCCAACTAACGGAAGTGCACGACAACGCGCTTGTGGCTGGCAACTACCGCTGGTGCGATTACGCCATTGCCTCTTCCGAACCGGAGTATGAACCCGGCGAACGTTTCAATTACGCCACCCTGGATACCAGCGTGCTGGGCTGTGTGCTGGCGAGCGTTTTAGATACCACGGTCGCTGAGTACATGTCTGAAAAGATCTGGCAGCCCGCGGGTATGGAAGCAGATGGCTTCTGGATCATGGATGGTGGCGATGAGTTCTATGGCGCTGGTTTTAACGCCACCCTGCGCGACCTTGGCCGCTTTGGCCTGATGATGCTCAATAGGGGCGAAGCCAACGGCACCCAAGTCGTTCCTGCCCACTGGGTAACAGAGGCCACGGTGTCCGACCCTGGCTATGAGCATATTGCGGAAGGCGCCGACCTCGGCTACCAATATCAGTGGTGGACCTTCCCGGATAGCGATGCGTATACCGCCATGGGTATCTACAACCAATACATCTATATCGACCCGGACAACCAAACCGTGGTGGTTAAGCTGAGCCACACGCCAGATGCCAACGGCTGGGACGATGACAACTTCGCCTTCTTCGACAAGCTTTCTGAGCTTGTTTCTGAGTAAAAATCAGTTAAAACGACGCTTACCGGGCCTTGGCATACCCAGCCAAGGCCGCGGCCACTTTTCACTCGCCAGGCTGACGCAGCGCTGAAAGCAGTGCTACTTTGTTGCTCACACCTAGCTGGACATAAGCGCTACGCAGATACGTTCTTGCTGTTGCCGGGGTGATCCCCAGCATTCGAGCGACCTGTTTATGCGAGTGGCCTTGAGCATAGAGCCTAGCGGCACTGAGTTCACGCGGGGAAAGTGCACTTGAACGCTGCTGAGAACATAGCGTCAGGGCCACGAGGTCGCCGCAGTGGTGCACATTTATGCCTTTGTGTTCATTAGACATTAGCGTGTTCGGTGCCGTGCTTAACTGATCAGCAATAAGGCGTGGCAGGCTAGAGCCTTGCCAGCCAGCATATTTTCGTTCGAGCGCTACGCGAACCTCTTTACCTATATAGAGGAGCTCGCCCTTTCTGTTGGAAAGGGCATAGCTATCCCAACCATTGGGCAGAGCATCAAAACGAATTTTGGCTAGGTACTGCTTCCAGTAATACGCCAGATGGTTAAGAAACTCCTCCATCAGCACTGCATCAAGCCTATCGAATTCACTGCTTGTCTTGCGGCGATATATCGACACAAAAAACAGCATACCGCTGCAGGGAAACTCTAGCGTTACGGCCATACTATGTAAGATGTCATGCCGCTGACAAAAAGCTTCAACCTCGGCGCAATCAGCGTCAGATAAATCGTCATGGCCTCCCCGCACGGCCTTGCCCAGGTAGGAGATTGAAGCCTTGGCGAACCGATCCACCCCGGAAATACCATGCCACTCTTGGGCAAAAGATGAACTCAGCCCCAAGCTGCCATCCATCATGACACTGGGTGCAAAGATAGATGATGAGGTATCCGAGGGTAGATAAAGTTGCCCCCACCAGGCGGCATCAAAGCCCACAATATTAGCGAAGCCTTGTACGGCTTCACATAGCCACCTTTCAGGCATCGAGCATCTGGGCAGCTCCGTCAGCTCCATTAACCCACGGCTGAAACGCTGCAATAGATCGGCATCGCCATGGCGTGTGGATGCCTTATTATTATTGATCTCCATCGTTTCACCTACTGACAGCCACAAGCCTTTGTCGGTAATGGCTTGATGAGCCGCGACGGCTCATCAAGCACCAGCGTCAGCCTCTCTACTCACTTGTGATCGCATAAACTCCTTTTATCGCCACCGCCCAAACGATGCTTAGACAAAGCGGATGACGCAAGCTGACTAGAGCAGAAACAGAGTGCTCAAAATAGGAAAGGCGATTAATAGCGCTAGTCGTATTAAGTCAGAGACCACAAAAGGCGCCACCCCTTTAAATATCTCCCCTAGCCCGACATGCGGCGCCATCGCTTTAATCACGAACACATTCATCCCCACCGGTGGCGTCATCAGCCCCAACTCCACGGTCAAAACGGTGATGATGCCGAACCACACCGGATCAATGCCCATGGTTTGGATGATGGGGTAGACCACCGGCACGGTGATCACCAGCATGGCGATGGAATCCATGAACATACCCAGCACAAAGTAGAGCGCCAGGATGCACAGCACCACCACAATCGGGGTTAAGTCCATGCCGGCCAAGAGATCGGCAATCGAGAACGAAATACGCGATACCGAGATAAAGTAGCCGAGCGTTTCCGCCCCCACCAGCATGAAGAACACCACCGCGGAGAGCGCCAGCGTTTCTTGCAGGCTATGCCATAGCCCACTAAAACGCATGCCTTTCACGAAGGCGTATATCAGGGTAGCAAAGGCACCCACGCTCGCCCCTTCGGTGGGCGTAAACGCGCCAAAGTAGATCCCCAAAATCATGATCAGGAAAACGCCGAAAAACGGCAGCAAGCCTGTTAGCGAGGCAAACTTCTCCTTCCAAGAGGTGGGTTCACCCGCGACGGCAAACGATGGTCGCAAGCGCATCATCACGCTCACCGTGAGGGCATACATCACCAGCCCCATCAAACCGGGGATCAACCCTGCCATGAACATGTCACCCACCGACTGCTCAGTGAGAATGGCATAGATCAGCAGCGCAATGCTCGGCGGGATCATGATACCCAGCGTACCGCCTGCCGCCAGTGCGCCGGTGGCCAGGCCGCGATTATAGCCATAGCGCTCCATTTCCGGCAGCGCAACGCGTGTCATCGTACTGGCCGTGGCCAGTGAAGAACCTGAAATAGCGGAGAAAATGCCGCAAGAACCGACCGCCGCGATGGCCAGGCCACCCTTCCAGCCGCCGCAAATGGTGCGCGTGGAATCAAACAGCTTGCCTGCCATGCCTGAATGCGCCGCCAGCACGCCCATTAAAATAAACATGGGAACCGCGCTGAAACTGTAACTTGATAGCACTTCCACCGGGACGGTTTTAAGCTGCGAAATTGCCGCCCCCCAGCTAATCACTTGGGCAAACCCCACCACGCCGATAATCAACATGGTGAGGGCCACAGGTACCCGCAGCACCATGAGGACGAGCAGCATGCCAAGCCCAACGGCACCGATCATTTCACTCCCCATGGGACACCTCCGCCTCGACACCAAACAACGCGCAGAGCAGCGCATGCAAAAAGCTACGGATACCCAAAAGGAGACTCAACACGGCAGCTATGTAATAAATTGGCCCCATGGGTAGCCGAAGATCCTGAGTCACCTCGCCATGACGAGCTGCTGCTGTGGCAGAATCGACCAGGCCAATAAAAATCACCAGCCCCAGCGCGGCAAAGCCAAGCAGGTAGACACCGTGCAGCCGGGTTTTCAGCTTGTCGGGGAGCCCGTGGGAAAAGGCCTCGACGATGACCTGGCTTTTCTCAACGTTGGCGGCCATCGCCGCGAGCAGCGAGAAAAGCATCAAATAGCTGACCAACTCCACACTGCCGCTAATCCTTAGTGAAACGACCCCTTCGGTCAGGCGCGCCAAATAACGGGTAGACACATCGGCAATCGTGACGCCCAAGAGCCCAACAAGCGCAACGCCCGCCACGATGCGACAGAACAGGGCCAGCCAATAGCTGGCCCTCAGTAAGGTTGACTGCATTATGGATTACTCCTGTTGTGCAGCGCAGGAATCGCGGGCCTCTAGGGCAGCTTCGTAAACTTCTTCGCCCGGTAAGTCACGCTCTTCCAATTCAGCAAGATAGTTGTCAATGCCGTCCTGCAACGGTTTCTGCCAGTCGGCATCTTCCAACGGATTCTTGATTTCACGGATGGTATGGCCCGCGTCTTCGGCTTCCTGCTTGCCTTCCACGTCCAGGCGGTCGAACACTTCACCGGCGTTTTTGGCCCACTTCATGCCCGAATTGTTATCCAGCACTTCCTGTTGCTCGGGACTCAGGCTGTCGTAGGTGCGCTCACTCATGGTGGCCACAAAAATCAGCGTGTAAAACGGCACTTCGGTGTGGTACTCGACCAGTTCGTTAACGCGGAAGCCTTTTAGCCCTTCCCAGGGAAAGCTCAGCCCATCGATAACGCCACGCTGCATAGAGGTGTAGATATCCGGTGCCGGCATGCCCACGGGCTCGGCACCCATGTTTTCGAGAATTTCACCCGCCACGGCAGTGGGGCGGCGAATGCGCAGGCCATCAAGGTCACCAGGCGTTTGCACGTCAGTGTCGATGGTGTGGATACCACCCGGCCCGGTAGTGAACATAAACAGCGGGCGGGTATCCTCATACTCGCTATCCAGATGACCATCGTCGTAGAGCGTTTGCAGGACACAGGCACCCTGGGTTGCCGTTGTCGCAACACCCGGCAACTCAACAATTTGCGATAGCGGGAAACGACCGGCGGTATAGCCTTGGGCCGTGGCACCAATATCTGCGATGCCGTTAGCCGCCGCCTCGTAGATCGCATCTGGCTTGGCTAGCGTACCGGAGGGGAACATTTCAACGGTCAACTCGCCATCGGACTCTTCTTCGATAGTGTCGGCCCACACCTCAAAAATATCTTCGTTGACGCCCGAAGAACCCGGCCAGAAATGCGCCATGCGCAGGGTCGTTTCGGCCTGCGCCGAAGCGATAGTGAAACCCGCCACGGCAGCAGCGAGGATAGAGCGGGTAAAGAGGATTTTCATCAGGAGCTCCTGGACTTTTGTTGGATTCTTATAAGTTCGCATAGCGAATATTAGTTCGCCTATAATCACTACGTTAGTCCACAATGCGCAGTAGAGCTAATCGACATTCGTCTATGATGGCGGTTTATGCCGCCTGTATTTAACAGATGCAGCACAACACTTTCAGTGTTAGGTAGATAAGGGCCAATAGATAAGTCACATTGCCAATATAAAATTGGACTTTTCGAATATAAAATCACGGCTATGGTCGAGCCATCGAATAACACAGCGATTAAACATAAACGGTGCATCAACAAAAAGCCGCTTTCGCAAATAATACGAAAGCGGCTTACCAACAAATCAAGTCAAGGGCTACTTTGTCTGCTCGGTATACTTATCAACCAATCGGGTCGCCTCATCATAGAGCTGTTGGCCTTCAATGCCGCGGCTATTCATGTCGTCAATCCACTGAGCCGTGGCCTTCTCGGCTGCCGCTTGCCAGGGGGCCAGTGAGTCTTGATCGATATAGAACATCTCCCCTTCACCGCTTGCTTCAATCGCTTCGATCGCGTCCTCTTCCGCTTGATCCATGACCTGACCGATACGCTGCGCTTCCTCGAGCCCGGCATTGTCGTCAATCACCTGTTGCTGTTCTGGCGAGAGTGCATCATAGCTAGCCTGGTTTAAGCCCAGTACCATCATCGCTGTATACAACCCATGCTCACCTTCGAAAAAGGTGTGGTTCTGGGCGACATCCAGCACACCCAGTGCCGCTGCGCTCTCAAAGGGCAGCGTCAGGCCATCGATCACTCCACGGGAAATCGCCTCTGGAATTTGTGGCATCGGCATACCTACCGCCTTGGCACCGAGAAGACCCAGGTAGCGGTTCATGGTTTTAGAGGGGGCGCGAATCGCTAGCCCATCAAGGTCATCGGCGCTCTCTACTGACACATCCCGGGTATGGACTTTGCCTGGCGTATGCGCAAAAACGGCGATGGGATAGACACCCTCGAAGGCGTCTTGCATATGCGTTGTCGCAAACTCATGGGCGGCCATGCTGGTGGCTTCCCCCGTTGTGGGCAGGAAGGGTTGATCGAATGCCTCGGACTCCGGGAAGCGATTCGGTGTATAGCTGAGCAGTGTCCAGCTGATATCCACCACCCCGTCTTTGGCTTGATCGTAGAGCGATGGCGCTGAGCCCCCCAACTGCATGGCTGGGAAAATTTCCACCTTGATAGCCCCTTCGGACTGCTCTTCGATCCGCTTGGCCCAGGGTTCCAGATACTCGGTCTGCACGGGCGTGGCCGGGGCAGCAAAATGGTGCAAGCGCAGGGTCACCGTGTCCTGGGCGTAGCCACTGGCGCTGAGGAGCATGCCAGTTAACAACGTGAGGCTGGCGAGTGTGGGTTTTATTGTCATTGTAATGAACTCCTTTATTTACTTCGCTTTCTTGCAAGATATAGTGCTTGCGCTTATCTAAATGGGGTAATGGCGCGGCCCAAGCTGCATGGTCATCCAGCGCAGGTCGGTGAATTCCTCAATCCCGGCTTTTCCGCCAAAGCGTCCATAGCCGCTCGATTTCACGCCGCCAAAGGGCATCTGGGGTTCGTCGTGCACAGTGGGGGCGTTGATGTGGCAAATACCCGACTCAATGCGCTGGGCAAACTGCATCGCCCGGGCGGTGTCGCGGCTGAATACAGCAGCCGAAAGGCCATATTCGCTATCGTTTGCCACGCGTAGGGCTTCCTCTTCATCCTTGACGCGCATCAGCGCGACTACCGGGCCAAACGACTCTTCGCCATACAGACGCATCGCCTTGGTAACCCCATCCACCACGGTAGGCTGCATAATGACGCCTTCGGCCTTGCCGCCGCAGGCCAGGCGAGCCCCATGCTGCTGGGCGTCGTCGATCAGGGCGTTGAGTTTCTCGCCCGCTTCGCGATTGATCAGCGTGCCCAGCGCATTGCCTTCGCCGCGGGGGTCGCCCGCGCGTAGCGTTTGCGCCTTGCGGGCCAGTTTTGCGACGAAGGCGTCGGCGACCGCGTCCACCACGATCAGTCGCTCGGTGGACATGCAGATCTGGCCCTGGTTGAAGAAGGCGCCAAAGGCGGCAGCCTCTACGGCGGCGTCCAGGTCGGCATCGTCAAGCACCACGAACGGCGCCTTGCCGCCCAGTTCCAGCAAGACCGGCTTAAGATGACGCGCGGCTTTTTCGGCAATGATGCGCCCCACCTGGGTAGAGCCGGTGAAGTTGATACGCCGTACGGCTTGATGCTCGATCAGCGCCTCGACGACCTCGGCGGCCTGCGGGGGCGCATTGGTCACCACGTTAACGATGCCATCGCCCAGGCCAGCCTCGATCAGCACCTCCCCGATCAGATGATGCGTCGCGGGGCACTGTTCCGAGGCCTTGAGAATCACCGTGTTACCACACGCCAGCGGTGTGGCAATGGCACGGGTGCCTAGAATAATCGGCGCGTTCCAGGGCGCAATGCCCACCACCACGCCGCAGGGCACGCGCACGCCCATCGCCAGGTTATCGGGCACGTTGGAAGGGATGACCTCGCCATTCACTTGCGTAGTCAGCGACGCCGCCTCACGCAGAATGCTGGCGGCGACCATGACGTTAAAGCCCGCCCAGCCTGGCGTCGCGCCGGTTTCATCTACCATGCGTTCGATAAAGTCAGCTTGCCGCGCCTCCATAACCTCTGCCGCTTTGAGCAGCTTGGCGCGCTTTTCGCCGGGGCCCGTTCTTGACCAGGCCGGGAAGGCGCTCGCGGCGGCGTCTGCGGCCCGAGCTGCATCGGCGACAGAGGCCGCCGCCGCCTGGGTGACAACGTCGCCAGTCAGCGGATTGGCCCGCGTAAAGTTGGCGTCTTGCTCAGCGGCACACCGCTCACCGCCGATTAACAGTTCAAGATCCATGGCAACCTCTCGTTTACATCATTGTCGATTGTTGTTGTCCGGTGTTTACCGGTGATAGCTCTCCAGCCCAGGCTTGATGCTCTTTTCATCGAGGAACTGCTTCAGCCCTTGCTCACGCCCCTGCTCGGGATCGAGTTGCTGCGCCTGATCGAGCTTGGCGTAGAGGTACTCTTCGTTCTGCTCCCAGGTCAGTTCGCGGCACATTTTGAAGCCGATCTTGGCGGCACGCAGCACAACGGGGTTCTTGTCACGCAGCGTTGCGGCTAACTCGCGGGTGGCTTCGCGTAGCTCGGTCAGCGGTACACTTTTATTCACCAGCCCCATTTTGGCTGCCTGGGGGCCGGTAAATGTTTCCCCGGTCATGATGTAGTAGAGCGCTTCCCGGTGGCCCACGGTATCGGCCATGGCTTTGCTCACCAGGTTGCCGGGGGGAATACCCCAGTTGATCTCGGAGAGGCCAAATACCGACTCATCGGCGGCAATCGCCAAATCGCAGGCCACCAGCGGCGAGAAAGCCCCGCCAAAGCACCAGCCATTGACCATGGCGATGGTGGGCTTGGCGTAGTGACGCAGTAGCTTCCATTGCCAGGTAGAGGCGTCGCGACGCACTTTGACCTGGACGATCTCGGGGCTGGCGTCGATCTCGCGGAAGTACTCTTTAAGGTCCATACCGGCGGAAAAGGATTCGCCCTCGCCGGTCAATACCAGCACGTGGGCCTCTTGATCCAGTTCGATGGTTTCGAGCACATCGATCATTTCACGATTGAGGGTCGGGCTCATGGCGTTGCGCTTTTCAGGGCGGTTCAACGTCACCCAGGCAATGCCCTCTTCGACGTTCACCTTCACGGTTTGCCAGCGATCCTGGTAGTTACTCATCTCTTGCTCCTTGGGGTTTATCAAACGGCTTATTCAAACGTTAACGGTCAAGCGCCTACTCAGTGGTGAACTTTTCGATTAACTCTCGGGCATCGTTATATAGCGCTTCGCCATCAAGTCCTTTCTCTTCGGCATCGGCGATCCACTCGTCAGCGATTTCCTGCCCCACGGCTTGCCAACGGGCAGTTTCATCTCTATCCAGTTGGGTAATCGTGCCGGGCTGTTCGCCATTTTGAATGGCCTGGATTTGCACCTGGTCGGCATCATCCATGATCTGACCTATTTTGCGGGCCTCTTGGATGCCGGAGTGAGCGTCGATAACCGACTGCAGGTCGGCGGGCAGCTCATCGTATTTGCGCTGGTTCATCGCGACGATCATCATCGTGGTATAGAGCGCATTGTCTCCACTGAAGACCGTATGTTCGGTCGTAATATCGGCCAACCCCATAGCGGTAATCGCTTCAAAGGGAATCACCGTGCCATCCAGGACGCCTTTGGACAGGGCTTCCAGCGCCTGGGCGACCGGCATACCAATAGGTTCCGCGCCCAGTTTGGCAAGATAGCGGTTCACCAACCGGCTGGGGCCACGCATCTTGAGCCCCTTTATATCGTCGAGTGATTCAATGCGCGTCTCTTTGGTGTGCAGCGCGCCAGGGCTATGGGTATGGACAGCGATGGGGTATACGCCCTCTAACTCATCCTCCATGTGCGTCATCGCATATTCATGAGCGGCTTGGCTTGTCGCAGCACCTGTGGTCGGTATAAAAGGTAAATCGAAGACTTCAGCCTGGGGGAATCGTCCAGAGTTATAGCCCAGCACCGTCCAGATAATATCCACCTGGCCATCTTTCGCCTGGTCATAGAGCGAAGGTGGCTTACCACCCAGTTGCATCGAAGGGTAGAGTTCAACCTCCAGACGGCCGTTGGACTCTTCCTCTATGGCCTCTTTCCAGGGAATAAAGTACTCCTGGTGAACGGGCGCCGAAGACGGGAAGAAATGATGCAGCCGAAGTGTGTACTCAGCCTCCTGGGCGCTGGCCTGCCCAGCGCCCCAGGCAAGAGGTAAGGCGATGGCTAATGCGAGCAAACGCCGGTGTAGTTTTGAAGTAATCTGCTGGGTCATAAGAAGTACCTCGTTGTGCTTGTTATGTTTACTGTGGTCAATGGCTAAGCGACTGAGCACGCCGACTTAATTCACCGCGAATAAATCAATCAAAACGTTCTCCCGGGTACGCTCGGCAGCGCCTATAAAAATCGTGCGCGTTAGCCAGGCGTAACGGGGGCTGGAAGTGTAAAAGCGCGGCGTGGTATGAAAGTAATACTCCTCTGGAGCAACGATTTCTCCGCGCTGAAGGCGCTGCATGACAGCAGTCGAACCGTGCCGAAACCCGCTGTTTTCAACTTCGATGCGTTCGCCACTATCGGTTTCTAAAAAATAGCGGGCATGCAGTTCGGCCACGCCATCATTACGCAGGGTCTGCCAGTCTCCTCCGCCAGGCAATACCACGCCGTTCAACCGCTCACCACACACTTGGCCGCCGGTGATGGCAATGAAGCGACGCTTGCCTTGAGGGTTTTCACCCAGCTCAAGCGGGGCATCGACGTCAACCGTTAAGCGCGCGATAAAAGTAGGCGTCGGCATTCGTTGAGTCGCGTCTTGGGACATGTCCAACTCCCTTGGTCAATTGATTAAGTAGACGAAGCCAAGCGAGATGGCGGGGAAGAGCACCAGCAAAATAATGCGAATAAGGTCTGCCACTAAAAAAGGCAGGATGCCTTTAAAGGTCTCGATTAAGGGAATACGAGGGGCCATCGAGTGGATAATGAAAATGTTCAGCCCCACCGGCGGCGTGATCATGCCCACTTCAACGACCACCAGCGCTAAGATGCCGAACCATATCGCCACATCGGCGGCGGGCATGCCGAAGTCCATCCCCATGACGATGGGCAGAAAGATGGGCACGGTGAGCAGAATCATCGAAAGGCTGTCCATAAAGCAGCCAAGCACCAAATAGCAGAAAAGAATGCCCGCCAGAACTACCCAGGGACTAATCTCAAGCCCCACTATCCAACCGGCAGTCATTTGCGGAAGCTGGGTCAGGGCAAGGAAGCTATTGAAAACACTAGCACCGAGCACGATAAAGAAGATCATCGCCGAGGTCACCGCGGTTTCAAGAACGCAGTCCCGTAAGCCGTTCCAACGCAGTCCGCCTCGTGTTATCGCCAGGGCACCGGTGGAGACCGCCCCGACGGCGGCGGCTTCGGTAGGCGTAAAGATACCGGTATAGATGCCCCCAATCACCACGATAAAGATCGCCGCGCCAGGCCATACCTCCAACAGTGAGCGCCAACGCTCGCCGCGGGAGGCTTTCGCCTTACTCGGCGCACTGTCAGGAAAAAAGCGCACATAAAGCGAGATGGCCAACATATAGCTGAACACCGCTAACAAGCCCGGCACCAGGGCAGCGGCAAACATTTCGTTAATGTTCTGTTCGGCCAGGATGGCGTAGATAACCAACACCACAGAGGGGGGAATCAAAATACCCAGGGTGCCGCCTGCGGCCAAGGCGCCGGTCGCCAGGCTGCCGCGATACCCTTGACGCTCCATTTCGGGCAGCGCCACTTGGGTCATGGTGGCGGCGGTCGCCAGCGAAGAGCCACAAATGGCCCCAAACGCACCACAAGCGCCAATGGTGGACATCGCCAGTCCGCCGCGGCGGTGGCCCAGCCAGTCGTTGGCCGCCTGAAACATGGCCCGGGAGAGGCCAGCTCTCGCCGCAAACTGCCCCATAAGCAGGAAAAGTGGAATGATGGATAGCGTATGGCTGGAAAAGTGTTCGTAGGGAAGCGTCTTTAAGCCACTTAAAATGCCCGCTGGCCCAGTGACCAGTATCGTCCCAACGCCGCCAACCACCAGCATGGCCAAGCCGATTGGAATTCGCGTGGCCATCATGAATAGCAGAACCACAAAACCGCTAGCGCCCAAGGTGAGAGGTGTCATTACAGGTCTCCTTGCACAGAATTTTCTTGCGTGGGAGACGAATGGCTATGCGTTGAATTGGGATACTGCTGCTTATCGGTTAACGCATCCAAAGCACGATATAGGCAGACCAGCGTCAACAGTGCGAACCCCGCTACACCGCCGACATACCCCCACCAGAGCGGTATATCCAGCAGCATGCTGGTTTCCATATAGCGACGTTTATCCAGCAAGCCATGATAGAGGCGCCAGGTCATTAACCCTGCCACTACCAAAAAGAGCATTTCGGCAACAACGGCAAGCAGGCGCTGAACGACAGGCGGCGCGTTCATGACCAGTAGGTCTACCGTGACATGACCACTGCGAAAATGGCAGTAAGGCAAAAACAGAAAAACGGCGATGGCCGTCCCCATCTCCACCAGCTCGTAATCACCGGTGATGGGGCCCACCCATGCCAGCATCGTCATATCACTTAACACCGGCACACTGGCTACCCACCGGCCAAGAATGCTAACGACGGTGATAATAGCGAGTGCTACGATCAACAATCCGCCGCTTATCGCGGCAACCCTACAGGTTATCTCAAGACTACGGCGCATCAATGCAGTGCCGATGGTCGGTACTGTCGCTAAGCTGCTCATCGTTTCGTCTCTTGTTTTTGGAATTCGCTGTATGGCTGAAATCAACCCTGCGCTTTACACCGCGAGGCCGTTACAACCAAACTAATTACTTAATATAAGTAATTGTCTTTGAGAGAGCATGCAAGCGTCACCGACAAAAATACGCCTAAAGTTTTATCCTTTCTCTGTATCCGAGGTGTATATTTTCACTAACAGCGACAGCAATTGACGTCGCTCTATTTCGCTAAGTGATTGAGTTGCATTGATATCACTTTGTTCAGCCAGCCCCTTCAGCTGTTCGGTCAAGGCTTCGCCCTTTTTGCTAAGAAAAATCCCGTGGGAGCGCTTATCCCGCTTACAGCGCACCCGTAAAGCCAACCCTCTCTCCTCCAGATTGTTAATTAAGCTAACGATTCTGGGTGGATCAATGTCCAGCACCTTGGCTAAATTGGTTTGGGTGATGCCGGGATAGCCTTCAATCACCACGAGCGAAGAGAACTGGGCAGGGCGTATCTCATGCTCCTGCATGGCCTCATTAAAATGTTTAAAAACAGTCAACTGCGCCCTTCTCAAGGCGTAACCAAGGCGATTTTCAAGCACCAGACCGGCGACAGACGTCGGCTCTTTTTCATCGGGCTCAACTTGTTGAACGGACGTACTCTTTTTCGATTTGGCCATGCGTTAATTCCTGTCTCATTTAAATAATTACAACCAAGGTCTTAAATCAGCATCCTAGCTAATCATCTAGTTAACCACTATAACTATATTCGCCAAGATGACAGCACACAACAAATCCAAGATTTTTCGCTATGGAGCTATTCATGTCTCTCCCCCCTCCGCTGACTGACACCTTACAAGAGTTCCGACTACACGGAGGCGATGTCCCTACCTACCCCCGTAACATGACCCAGCGCCTTGCCCATTGGGCAAGTAAAACATCACAGCAACCCTTCTTAGCTGAGCGCCAAGAAGGCCCGCACAGGTGGCGAACGCTTACCTTCGGTGAAGCATTGCCACAAGTAAAACGCTTGGCACAAGCACTGATTGATCATGGCCTGTCGACGGAGCGGCCGTTGATGGTGCTGTCGGGAAATAGCATTGAGCACGCATTACTTGCCTGTGCCGCTATGCATGTGGGCATTCCTTACGTGCCGGTGTCACCCTCCTACGCGCTACTATCGGAAGATTTCGTTAAGCTGCGGCATGTGGTGGAACTGGTGACCCCGGGGATGCTATTTGTCGATGAGGAGGCGCGCTTTAGCCGGGCACTGGCGGCCGTTTGCGATAATGGCGTTACCTGTGTAGCCAAGATACCCGCACAGAGAGCCCTGACCTTTGACTCCCTCGTCTCGACACCGGCGACTCACGATGTAGAGAATGCCCACGCCCGCGTAACACCTGACACTATCGCCAAACTACTGTTTACCTCAGGGTCGACGGGCATGCCCAAGGCGGTGATTAACACCCACCGTATGCTGTGTAGCAATCAAACCATGCTAGCGAAACGGCAGAGCTTTCTAGAGCGGCACCCACCGGTATTAGTCGACTGGCTGCCCTGGCATCACACCTTTGGCGGCAATACGATTCTGGGGATGGCGATCCACAACGGGGGCGCTTTATATATTGATGATGGCAACCCCACTGCTCAAGGGGTTCAGCGAACTATAGAGAACCTGCGCGAGGTGTCGCCCACGTTTTACTGCAATGTCCCCAAGGGGTTCGAAGCGCTGGTCGAGCACCTGCGCAACGATGACTCCCTGCGCGAGGCCTTTTTCCACGACCTGCAAATGCTGCACTTCGGGGGCGCCGTGCTGCCCGCTCATGTGCGCGCTGCTCTGGAAGCATTAGGCAAACAGACACGCGGAGCTCCCGTTCCCATGTTGACGGGGCTCGGTTCCACCGAAGCATGCCTGGCCTTTTGCACCGAAGAGCCCAGCGACACACCAGGGTTGATCGGCCACCCTGTCCCGGGCATGACGGTGAAGCTGGTGGCGAAGGACGATAAGTGGGAGGCACGTCTTAAGGGGCTCAACATCACGCCGGGGTACTGGCGCGATAAACAGCGAACCAACGAGGCGTTTGACCACGAAGGGTACTACTGCACAGGGGATGCCATGCGACTCATTGACCCCGACCACCCCGAACGTGGGCTAATCTTTGACGGTCGGCTAAGCGAGAACTTCAAACTGGTGACCGGCACCTGGGTCAATGTGGGCACCCTGCGTCTACATCTCGTCGAACACTTCGCCCCACTCGCACAGGACATCGTGGTGGTCGGCGAAGGACGTGACTACCTGACCGGCATCGTCGTGCTGAACCTTCCTGCCTGCCAACAGCAGCTTGGCTCAGGGAAAACGCCGCTTGAGGTTCTGGCCGCAGACCCCAACCTGCAACAGTGGTTCGCAAAGCGCCTGGCGACC
This sequence comes from Halomonas sp. HL-93, assembly GCF_900086985.1. Lineage (NCBI taxonomy): Bacteria > Pseudomonadati > Pseudomonadota > Gammaproteobacteria > Oceanospirillales > Halomonadaceae > Halomonas > Halomonas sp. HL-93. Next base: position 4,091,858 of record NZ_LT593974.1, on the reverse strand, counting down.
CACTGCCGTGGCCAGTCAAGCTCCATGCGGTTGGAGCGCCTATTGCTGCTCGACCAGCCGCTTTCCGTTGATCGTGGCGAATTGACCGACAAGGGATCGGTGAACCAACGGCTCGTTCGCGAGCGCTACACGGATCTCGTGGCGTGTCTCTACGCTGAACCACCCCAGGATCCACGCATAATCCTACCCTCTACTAGCCCAGCGTCTTAGCACTGGTACTTTTAGATAGCCATAAGTGACCTAAAAAAGCTGGCAAAGCGCCAGCCTAAAACGTGATCGAAACAGCGCTAAAGCACTTACACAGCCACCTCACTGCAAAGCACAGATCGTTAGAACTGGAAGGTGGCACTCGCTTGAAGGCGACTCGCATCGTTGGAGACACCATTGACCTGCTCGATATCAGCGTGCTGGTACTCAAGACCCAGCGCCATACGCTCGGTCACATCCCAAATCACATTGGCAAACCCGTAGTCGAGCGTTTCAAAATGATCGCCATAGCCTGCGGGCAAGTCTTGTTCAAGCCGCGAAACACCCACAGAACTGAACCAGCTATCCGTCCAGTGGTGATTCAATGAGAGGCCAAACGCCTGGGTTTCAATCGCTTCAAGGTCGTCACCCTGTACATAGACGTCAGGCGCATTACGGTGCCCTACATTGCCAGGGTTACCCATGTAGTTACCAATACCCTCGCCATAGGTGGCACTGCCTTTCAAGCTGGTTGAGGTATTAAAGGGCAAATTGAACTGCGCCTGCACCCCATAGCCCGTGACTTCATCATCAATAGTATTGGTGATATTATTGGTCGAAAGTTGACGTGCTATCCCCGATAGCGCAAATAAACGCTTGTATTCATAGCGCAGCGTCAAATCTGGCAGCTGGCTCTCCCCATCGGCCACTGACGCATCATTGCGGGCGATGACCGTCGTGGGGTTTTCCAATGCAGCCGAGAAACTCCCTTCTCCAACAGGCTGCGTATAGCGCAACTGGGCCTGCCGCTCGAAGGCATAGCCCTTAGGATCGCCGAGCGCCAGGGTGCGCGTCCCGCCCACAAAGCTCATGAAATTTGACCACGTTTGCCCGGCGAGAAAACCGTTCAGCTCGCCATACGCATGGCGCAACCCGAACTTGCCATCAGGCACAAAGTGCCCTTCGAAGTAAGTAGATAAACGCCCATAGTCAGTGGCGGTATGGGTGCGGAAATTCAGGCGGGACTCATAGGCCGTAAAGCTGGTTCGACCATCGGTTCTATTGCCTGGGTCCATCACGGCGTAAGGATCGGTCGATGTACCCAGGTCATAGTCGAAATCGTAAAACGCATCGAGCTTAACGTACCCCCCAAAAGCGATATCAGTTTTGGTGCCTGGAATATTAATCGTTGATCGGTGATTCCATGGCGGGCCTACACGGCTTGGCTCACCAGTCACAACGGGTTCTCCGGCTTCTACAACATCAAACGCATGGGCCTGGGCAGCAAGCGCACAGGGAGCAAGAAGGGCGCATGTAACAAAGTGGTTAATTTTCATTGTTTGTCTCTGCTATTGGTCGTAATGGTTAGCTGTAATTGTTCTTAATGCGAATTTTGATCCGCATTACGTACCAAGCTGTAAAAAAAACCTCCATCTGTCAAACAGAATGGAGGCAGGACACCTTGGAGAACACATAAAGCATTGAATATAAATAATTTTACATCGTTAATACTTTGGTTTAATTATATATAATAACTAAATAGCCAGACAATTTTTTACTCTTGACCAGCCAGCAACTCAGGGTAACGCAGCCCGATCAGCGCATGCTCGCGCATCAGCATTTCTGCGCGCGCGCCTTCCCCTGACTTAAGTGACTGAAATATAAGCTCATGATGGAATTGAGCCAACTGCAACTTTTTAAACTCTCGCGCCAAGTCAGATTCGTCGATAATGATCGAGTCAGCAGCAGCAAAGGGCAAATGATTATTCCTTGCAATGGCATCCGCCACGACATCGCTGCCAATGGAGTGAATGATAGTGCCGTGGAAATGTGCATTCAGCTCACTCCACTGGTTAATATCTGATTCCAAAAGGTATCCTTTGGCGATAAGCACCTTTCCTTCTTGGATCCAAAATTTCAACTCCTTATCGACATTGTCCGAAACACCCTGCTCTGCCAGATGCCGAGCGGCCAGCCCTTCCAGCACCCCACGAACCTCCACCGCGCAGTGCACATCCGCCTGAGTAAACTCACGTACCATAAACCCACGCTTGCCCGCCTGCTGCAGCAGCCCTTCTTGCTCCAACGTCCTAAAAGCAAGCCTTACCGGCGTTCTCGAGACCCCTAACTGCTCCGCGACCGCGACTTCACCAAGCCGTTCCCCAGGCGCATATGCCCCCTCGCTGATCAATTTACGCAGCCGACTGACGACACTTTTATCGTTGTTACTCATTTATTTTTTCCCTCATATCAACACGGTATTGCTCACCATTAGCGAACTATACGAAAGTATAGATTGACTACCCAAACCTTCCTCGCCTTTACTTTGGATCCAATAAAGATAATTACAACGCTAAACCAATAAGGAGTTTACCGTGACTCAACAAGCCCCCTTTCCCTTAAATACTTGGTACGTCGCCTGCACCCCTGAAGAACTGGCAGAGAAGCCACTTGGGCGAACTATTTGCAATAAACAACTAGTTTTCTTCCGTGGTGACGAAAACCGTGTGGCCGCCGTCGAGGATTTCTGCCCCCACCGTGGCGCGCCGCTCTCCTTGGGCTTCGTCCGTGATGGCAAGTTGGTTTGCGGTTACCACGGCCTTGAAATGAACTGCAGCGGCAAATGCGACAGCATGCCCGGCCAGCGGGTTCGCGGCTTTCCAAGCAATCGCGCCTATCCCGTTGAAGAGCGCCACGGCTTTATCTGGATCTGGCCCGGCGACCCAGAGAAAGCGGACGCTGACCTGATTCCCGAGCTGCACTGGGCCAACAACCCGGACTGGGCGTATGGCGGCGGGCTCTACCATATTCAGTGTGAATACCGCCTGATGATCGATAATCTCATGGACCTTACCCATGAGACCTATGTGCATGCCTCCAGCATTGGCCAACCCGAGATAGAGGAGGCGGCGCCGGAAACAACGGTGAACGGCGATGAAGTGGTCACCAGCCGCGAGATGGAAAATATACCCGCGCCGCCCTTCTGGCAGGCCGCTCTAAGGGGTAACGGGCTCGCTGATGACGTGCCTGTCGACCGCTGGCAAATCTGCCGCTTTACGCCTCCAAGCCATGTACTCATCGATGTCGGCGTGGCCCACGCCGGTAATGGAGGGGCAAACGCACCGGCCAATGTAAAAGCCTCAAGTATCGTGGTCGACTTTATCACTCCGGAGACGGATACCTCTATCTGGTACTTCTGGGGCATGGCCCGCAACTTCAAGCCGGAAGATCAGGCGCTCACCGACAGGATCCGTGAGGGCCAGGGCAAGATCTTCGAAGAAGACCTTGAGATGCTCGAGGCACAGCAGCGCAACCTGCTCAAATACCCTGACCGCCAACTGTTGAAACTCAATATCGACGGCGGTGGTGTACAGGCGCGCCGCATCATTGACCGCATTCTGACGGAAGAACGAGCGGAGGAGCAGGCAGCGCAAGCGCAGGAGACGACAGCATGAGTCACCCCTCCTTATCGCTTATCGTAGAAGTCAAAGCGCGCCGTGAGGAGGCACTTGGCATCGCCACCTTTGAGCTTGCGGACCCTCATGGTCGGCCGCTTCCGCCCTTCAGCGCGGGCGCCCATATCGACGTGCAAGTGAAAGAGGGCGTGATACGACAGTACTCACTGTGCAATCACTCTGAGGAACGGGATCGCTACCTGATCGGCGTATTGCGGGACGAAGCCTCCCGAGGAGGCTCCGTCGCCATGCACGATGAGGTTAAGGAGGGTGATCTCCTGCTGATCAGCGCCCCTAAAAACCACTTCCCGCTCAAGCCAGCTAAACGAACGTATCTGCTGGCGGGCGGGATTGGCATCACCCCGTTGCTGTGTATGGCGGAGCGGTTGGCGCGCACCGAGGCAGACTTCGAGCTCCACTACTGTGCGCGCTCCGCCGAGCGCATGGCCTTTCGCGAACGTATCAAGACATCAAGCTTTGCCGATAGAACGCACTTTTACCTGGATGACGACGCGTCCCCGCCCCTCGACCTGGAGGAACTGCTCGGTGAGCCAGAGGCTGATGCCCAGGTTTACGTCTGCGGCCCTGCCGGCTTTATCGACGCCGTCCTATCAACGGGTAAACGGTGCGGCTGGCCAGATGACCAGCTGCACACCGAGTACTTTGCAGGCGCTGAGACAGCCTCAGCAGACGACGGTAGCTTCGAGGTGCGTATCGCCAGCAGCGGCGCCTCCTTCACCGTGCCCGCCGATAAGACCGTCCATCAGGTGCTCGCCGAAAACGGCATTGACATCATGGTGTCCTGCGAGCAAGGGGTCTGCGGCACCTGCCTGACCCGTGTGCTTGAAGGCGAGCCCGACCATCGGGATTTATACCTGGAGGATCATGAGCACGCGGCCAACGATCAATTTACCCCATGCTGCTCAAGGGCCAAAAGCAAGACCCTCGTGCTTGACCTCTAACCCCGCATAAAACTTCAACCTATAAGAACAACAGACGAGAAGAGAGACCCAATGAGATCATCTACAACAACACTAAAATGCGCCCTGGCGGCCACCCTATTGACTTCTTTCGCCGTGGAAGCCAACACAACGATACGCATCGCCCATGTATGGCCTGGCGGGTCGATGATTGATAAGGAGATTTTTCAGGCCTGGGCCGATAGTGTCGAAGAAGCATCGAACGGCGAGCTGACCGTCGAGGTGTTTCCCAGCCAAACATTGGCTAAATCGGACCAAACCTACCATAGCGCCGTTACCGGTATTGCCGATGTGGGAGCGACCGCTCAGGGGTACACCTCGGGGCGCTTCCCCCTGACGCAAATCGTTGAACTGCCGGGCGTTTCGGAAAGCAGCCGCCAGGGCTCCTGTATTCTGCAATCGCTTTACGATGACGATCAGCTCGGTGATGAGTACGACGATAGCCACCCCTTGTTTATGTTCACCACAGGGCCTGGCTATTTACATACCAAAGAAGCGCTGATTGAAAGCCCCGATGATCTGGCCGGTCTGCGCTTGCGCCGCCCCACGTCGGTGGTTGGCGATATGTTTGAGCGCCTGGATGCGCAGGCGGTCGGTATGCCGGCACCGGATGTTTTCACCTCGATGCAACGTGGCGTGGTGGATGGCTTGAGCTTTAACTGGGAAGGCATGAAAACGTTTCGCCTAAACGAGCTTGCCGAGTACCACACCGAAGTGCCCCTGTATGATTTGTCCCTGATCGCGACCATGAACCCCGAAACCTATAACGGCCTGCCGGATCACCTAAAAGAGGTCATTGATGATCACAGCGGCCTTGAATGGTCAATCAAGGCATCCGCGATTTACGATGAGCTGAGCCACCAAGGGCGCCAGGAAGCAGAGGACGCCGGGCATGAGTTCGTGGCGATCGACGATAGCTTAAATGACGATGAGTGGGGCCCGGTGCTTCAAGAAACCATTGACCGTTACCTAGATGACGTAGGGGGAAATGCCAATGATATTTATCAGCGTGCCATGCAGCTAAAGCAAGACTGCGAGGTATAAAAGCGACGTTTGTTGATACCTGAGCAAAAAACGCTGCTTTTATAAGCAGCGTTTTGGTTTCTCATCCTTAACGCGATAGCACGCTAAAAATCGAAAAATACCGTCTCGCCTTCGCCCTGCAAACGAATCTCCAAACGATAGCGCACCTTGCCATCCGCCTCTTCGCGCTTGGCGATGAGGGTCTGGCGGCGCGCCGGTGACTCGATGCGCGAAAGCACCGGGCACTGCGCATTGGCGTCAGCCTCATCATCAAAGTAAAGCCGCGTTTGCAGGTGAATGTTAACCCCCCGGGCGAACAGGGTAAGGTTGATATGCGGTGCCATTAATTGGCCGCTTGCGTGCTTCACCGCACCGGGCTTGATGGTGGTCAGCGTCCACTCGCTGCCGTGATCAAAGGTCGTGGCGGTACGGCCAAAGCTGTTGAACGGTTTTTTCAGGTCGTAATCCGCATGGTAGTCGCCGTTAGCATCGGCTTGCCAGGCCTCGATAAACGCATCGCGTACCAGATCACCGTTGCCATCTATGACGGTGCCCACCACCTCGATATGTTCGCCCTCTGCCTCGGGCTTGGCCATCTCGTTCCAAATCTCTTCATCGCGCACCGGGTTGCCTGCCGCGGCCAGGGCCAAGCCGATATGCACATAGGGTCCCGCGGTTTGCGAGGCGGTCTCACGCAGCATCAACTCGCTGGTCGGCTGGCTGTTGGGTTGTTTCATGATCTCTCCCCGCCCTTATTGATTTTCAAAGTAGGTTTGCAGCTCGCCGCGTACCACGATATCAAAGCGATAGGCGAGGCAGTCCATCGGCTTGCTGTGCGCCATATCCAGCCGCCCGATCATGGTGTCCACCGCCTCGGGGTCGTTGAGCGTATGCACGATGGGGCAAAGCGGAATCAGCGGGTCGCCTTCGAAATACATCTGGGTGATCAGCCGCGTGGAGATTGCAGGCCCGGTCACCGAGACGTGAATATGCGCCGGTCGCCAGCTGTTCATATCATTGGGCCACGGGTAGGGGCCGGGTTTGATGGTGCGAAAACGGTACATCCCCTGCTCATCGGTCAAACAGCGGCCCACACCGCCGAAGTTGGGATCCAGCGGTGCCAGGTACTTATCGTTCTTATGCCGGTAACGGCCACCCGCGTTGGCCTGCCACATTTCCACGAGGGTGTGCGGTACCGGCTTGCCGAACTGGTCCACCACCCGGCCAAACATGATAATCCGCTCGCCCTGGGGCAGCCCCTGGCTATCCGCTTGGCGAAAGTTCAGCAGCAGGTCGTTGTCATGCGGCCCCATGCGCAAGTGGCTAAAATCCGGACCGGTCAGCTCGGATGCGGTAGGCTGCTGCATACTCACCAGCGCCTGCTGGGGCGAGCGCGCTACCGAGGTTTTATAGCCGGGCGCGTAGGCAGGCGGATGCCAGTTGCGGTCGCGTGCTACAAAGCGTTTGTTATCGTAGGTCATCACCCTTACCTCTCATCCATTTTTTGAACCGCTACTCGCCCCAGCCCAGCTCTTTGGCAAGCGCAAAGGCGTGGTTGGCCGCCGGAACGCCACCGTAAATCGCCACATGCATCAGCACCTGACGCAGCTCTGCTTCCGTCAGGCCGATACGCTTGGCGGTTTTCAAGTGCAGCGTTAGCTCCTCGCGCCCTAGGGCGGCGAGAATGCCGGTGGTGATCATGCTGCGTTCGCGGCGGGTTAAATCGTTATTACTCCACAGCTCACCCCAGGCAAGACGGGTAATCATCTGCTGGAAGGGCGCATCCAGGCTGTTGGCGTTGGCGGTGGAGCGCGCCACGTGCTCCTCACCCAGTACTTGCTTGCGGGTTTCCAGGCCGGTCGCATAGGCCACGCCGTGGTTAGCCACGTCACCCAAATCAGCCGCCCATACGGCAAGTAGTTTTTCGGACAATAGCGCCGGGGCTTCCACCGAAGGCACGTGGCCTACGCCGTCAAAAATCTCCAGCGCCGCGCCGTCCAGTTCCGCCGCCAGGGCTTCCAGTGTCGCGGGTGGCGTGGCCATATCCTCGCTGCCGCCAAACAGCTGTACCCTGACCTTATGAGGGACGCTCTTACCTGAAAGCTTTCCAGTGAACGTATCGCGACCGAGCATTTCACATAGCTGGGCATAGGATTCATCGTCGCCACGGCCCATCTGCACGCACCAGCCCGCTTTTAGCGCCGGACTTGCTGCAAACGCCTTGGGTGCAAACCAGCGCGGCACGATCTCTTCAGACATCGCCGCCAGACCTTCCTGGCGAACCCGGCCTGCACGGGTATTCCATAAATCCGGATTACCAATCACCGCGCCGGTGTTGGTCAGCGTAGCGGAGAGCAGCCGCTCGCTATGCTCGGCAATCAGTTGCTGGCCCACCACACCACCAATCGAGGTGCCCACAAAGTGAAAGCGCGGAGCGCCCGCCAGTTCAGCCAGCGCCAAGGGCTCAGCGGCCAGGTCAGCGGGCGTGATCCGTTCACCACTCACCGCGTGGCTGGCACCGTGGCCGGGCAAATCCCAAGTCAGCACCCGGTAGCGGGACAGCAGTGCAGGAAGCATGTCATCCCACACCGCTTGGCTCATGCCCAGTGGATGGGCCAACACCACCAATGGATTGGCCTCTGAGCCGAGCAGGCGGTACGCCACGCTGCGGCCGTTGATTGTGTGAAATGCCATACGAACTCTCCCTTCCTAAGGCGTCGCATCATGGCGCGGCGCCTAATTGGAAAATAGCGGTAAGACGGATGATCGGTGCTTAGCACCTGGAAGAGGGAAAAGACCCTACTGTTCCTATTCCTTCTTACTTCTTACCTCTTAAGCCCTTTCTATCAGCGTAGCGATGCCCTGGCCCACGCCCACACACATGGTGCACAGCGCGTAACGTTTGCCACTGGCTTGCAGCTCATGGGCGGCGGTCAGCAGCAGTCGCGCGCCGGACATGCCCAGCGGGTGGCCCAGCGCAATGGCACCACCGTTGGGATTGACGCGCGGGTCGTCGTCTTTAAGGCCCAAGTCGCGCATGCAGGCCAATGCCTGGGCGGCAAAGGCTTCGTTGAGTTCGATAATATCAATCTCATCAAGGCTTACGCCTGTGCGCTCCAGCAGCCGGTTGACCGCAGGCACCGGGCCATAGCCCATGATGCGCGGCTCAACGCCCGCCGTTGCCATGCCGATGATTTTCGCCATGGGCGTGAGGCCGTACTGTTTAACCGCCGCTTCGCTTGCCACCAGCATTGCCGCCGCGCCGTCATTGACGCCCGAGGCGTTGCCCGCCGTGACGCTGCCGCCCTCTCGGAAAGGCGTGGGCAGGCTAGCCAGTTTTTCCAGCGTGGTTTCCCGCAGGTGCTCGTCCTGATCAAAGATCAGCGGCGCCTGCTTACGGCGGGAGATCTCAATCGCCGTAATCTCTTGGGCAAAGCGTCCGGCCTGTTGCGCGGCGGCGGCTTTCTGCTGGGAGCGCAGTGCAAAGGCGTCCTGGTCTTCCCGGGAGATAGTGAACTGCTCGGCGACGTTTTCCGCCGTCTCGGGCATCGAATCCACGCCATACGCTTTCTTCATCAGCGGGTTGATAAAGCGCCAGCCGATGGTGGTATCTTCAATCTTTTGGCCGCGGGCGAAGGCGCTGTCGGCCTTACCCATGACATACGGCGCGCGGGACATGGACTCCACGCCGCCGGCGAGTGCCAGGGCCATTTCGCCTGCCTTGATGGCGCGGAACGCGGTGCCCACGGCGTCCATACCCGAGCCGCACAGACGGTTCATGGTCGTGCCGGGCACTGAGGTAGGAATGCCTGCCAGCAGCGACGACATCCGTGCTACGTTGCGGTTATCTTCACCGGCCTGGTTGGCGCAGCCCATAAAGACTTCGTCAATGGCAGCAGGGTCGAGATCCGGCGCTTCTGCCAGTACGGCTTTAAAAATCGTCGCGGCGAAATCATCCGGGCGCACGCTGGCCAGCGTACCGCCAAAGCGGCCTATGGCGGTGCGGCGTGGATGGCAAAGGTAGACGTTGCTCATCAAAAACTCCTTATTCGCCCGCGTGGGCGCGCTCGGTGCGGGCTTTCAGCTCGCGCAGAATTTCAAGCTCTTCTGTGCTGGGCTCGGACGTGCTCTCCAGCTGCTCGGCAAAGCGAATATCCCAGCCCGTCGCCTCGATCACGTCATCACGGCTAACGCCGGGGTGCAGCGACACCACCACCAGTTCTTTGGTCTCCGGGTCAGGCTTCATGACGCACAGATCGGTGATCACTCGGGTAGGACCTTTGCCGATATTAGGCACGTTATCGCGCCCTTTACCGTCGCGGCCAAAGCCTAGCGTGGTGACGAAATCGACATCCTGCACAAAGGCGCGCTTGGAGTGCTTGAGGGTGATAAACACTTCGCCCGCGTTGGTAGCAATTTCCGGCGCCCCACCGCCGCCCGGCAGGCGCACCTTGGGGGCTTTGTAATCGCCGATCAGCGTGGTATTCAGGTTAGCAAAGCGGTCGATTTGCGCGGTGCCCAAGAAGCCCACGTCCACCTTGCCGCCCTGCAACCAGTAGCGGAACATTTCCGGCACCGCCACGGTGGTCAGCGCCGATTCACACAGCTCGCCGTCTCCAATCGAGAGTGGCAGCACCTCGGGCTTGGTTTGCAGCGTGCCGGACTCATAAATCAGCACCACATCAGGAGCATGGGTAAGACGCGCCAGGTTGGCGGCTTCTGACGGCAGGCCAATGCCCACAAAACAAGTCATGCCGTTTTCCAGTGCGCGTGCCGCGGTTACCGACATCATTTCAGAAGAGGTGTATTCCGGGCTCATTAGGCTTTCTCCCCCGCATGATTGTGAACAACATTAAAGACGTTCTCATCGAGCCACTGGGTAAAGGTGTCACGGTCGCGGGCAATGGCATCCCACTCTTTGTAGAAGCGGTTGCTGCGGCCGTAATAGCCGTGGGTATAAGAAGGCAGCGCGCCTTTCTCGGCGACGGCAATGGCACTGACTGCCCAGCCTGGAATGACGCAGGCATTGGGGTGGGTGTTCAGGTCGTCGACGATCTCTTCCACCGTGACGATGCTGTGCTTGGCCGCCAATATGGCTTCTTTTTGAACCCCGACAATGCCTTCTACCAGCACGTTGCCCTGGCGGTCTGCCCGCTGGGCGTGAACAATCGAGACATCCGGACGCACCGACGGCACCGCGGCCAGGCGCTCACCGGTGAAGGGGCATTCGATGAATTTGATCTGGTCATTGACACTGGGCAGCTCGCTGCCGATATAGCCGCGAAAAACCGCCAAAGGAAGACCTGCGGCGCCCGCTTCAAAAGCGCAGGCCATGGCCGCGTGGCTATGCTCCAGAATCTCGATTTTGCGCGGCCAGCCTTTCTCCACCGCATCGCGTAGGCGGTGGAGGGAACCAACCCCCGGGTTACCGCCCCAGGAGAAAATCACTTTTTTCGCGCAGCCCGCACCAATCAGCTGATCGTAGATGATATCGGGGGTCATGCGAATCAGCGTCAGATCGCGCTTTTTCTGACGTATCACTTCGTGGCCCGCCGCGAAAGGAATCAGGTGGGTAAAGCCTTCCATGGCCACGGTAGCGCCGTCTTCAACGTAGCGGGCTACCGCGTCATGCAAGCTTAAAAACTCGGCCATGATGAATGCCTCTTAGCTGGACGTGACAAACTTGTTGGTTCTTGTTCGTTAAACGAACATAGATTCTCTATACGAACAAGTTACTGCCGAACGCTAATCGGGTCAAATCCGCTGGCGTTGACGAGGGCAACACCTCACCACACCGGGTTGTTAGGCGGGCATTTAAATATTTTATTTTCAAATAGTTATTCGTTATTCAGCCACTTTTTTGCACGCTCGACCTGACGCGTGCTGCTACCAAGGTATAAAGCAGGGTTGCAGGCCTTGATGAGCGCATCGGTGTCAACGGCGCTTTTTACATCAGGGCGCTCGGCGAGGACGTCTAAGTAGGGGCGGCCGGACAGACGGGCGGTTTCAGCCGCCTCAGCGCTGGTCGCTTTTGCCGCGTCTGGCCCAAGCCGAGGGGAGAGCAGGCGTGCGACGGGTTCGGCCATAATGCCACCCCCAGTGGCGGCTAAGTTGCGCTGCATGTTTTCGGGGTAGACTTCCAGGCCTTCGAGCAGCACCGCCATCTGCTCAAGTGCGCCTTCCACCAGCAAGGCGCTGTCGACCAAAGGCGCCCATTCCGCATGCCACTCCCCCAGCCCGCGCTCAAGCGGCTGGGCAGCAGCGTTCAGCAGCACACTGGTATGGCCATGCACCTGCCTAGCCGCGCCACGAATCAGCGCGCTGCGCACCGGGTTGCGCTTATGCGGCATGGAGGACGAGTCGCCCATGCCCGGTGCCGAGGGCTCTGCCACCTCGCCGACTTCGGTTTGCGTCAAGAGAGCCACATCAAGGGCGATTTTTTCAGCGGCTCCGGCCACCGCATCTAACGCCGTACTCAGCGAATGCACGGGGTAGCGGTCGGTATGCCAGGGCAACACGGGGGCATCTAAGCCCAACCGCTCGGCCAGGGCGTCCATCCATTCAAGTCCCTGCACGTCCCAGCCAGAATGCACACCCACTGCGCCACCAAACTGCACGGGGAGTTCAACAGTGCTTAAACGGCGACGGGCTTGCTCCAAGCCGATTGCCCAGTGGGCTACCTTGACGCCAAAGGTGATTGGCAGCGCCTGCTGCATTAAGGTGCGCCCCACCATGGGCGTGTCGGCATGAGCGCTCATCAACGCCGTCGCTGCCGAGCGGCAGCGCTGTAGCAAATCATCCAGCGCCGCTAGGCGTGGCTTAAGCAGCAGCATTAATGCGGAGTCGACCACGTCCTGGCTGGTTGCGCCTTGATGCCAATAGCGCTTAATTTCATCGGCAAGCAGCGCCCGTCCGTGTTTCACAAAGGGAATCGCCACGTTGCCGCCGCTTGCGATGCCCGCCGCGATCTCTTCGCTATCGAAGGCAGTGTGTTCCAACTGGGTGCGCATCTGCTGGCTAACGCCCTGGGGCACAGCACCGCTGGCTTCCTGTATCTCGGCCAGCGAAAGCTCAAATGCCAACATGGCACGCACCATAGCGTTGTCATCACAGGCTTCTAGCGCGTGCAGACTCATAAACGGATGCTTTAAAAATCCAGCAGGCATGGGCAGCAGCCTCCTTTTAACGGTACACAGGAAAAAGTTGCACATATGTTCGTCATTCGAACTATACGCTAAATAGGCAGGCGCTCACTTGCAAACGTTAACCTACGGTGGCTCGTGCTCACGAGTGAGGCAGTGTCTCGTCAGCGCGCACGTAGCGCAGCACCATATCAGTCACGTGTTCTTCTAACTTTTGTTGATTTTCCGGCGCGGCCTGCTGCCAATCAAAAATACGCGAAAAGGTATGCTGGTTTGAGACATTAAAAAATGACAGCGCACTAATCAGCCAATGCAGCTCCCGCGGGTCTAGCCCTTCGCGAAAACACCCTTCCTCGACGCCACGGAGGTACACGCTAGTGAGCACATCAATTACCCCTGCATTGAGCGATTGAATCAACTCTGACTGCGCCAAAAAGCGGCCATGATGAATATTTTCGATCATTACCAGACGAATGAAATCGGGGTTTTTGGCGTGGTGGCAAAAGGTAAACCGAACTAGTCGACTTAGCGCCTCAAGCGGGGCTAAGTGGTCAAGATCTAGCTCCGCCTCCTGCAGACGCACTTTCTGGTAGGCAGCTTCAAGCGTATGAAGGTAGAGCGTTTCCTTATCATTAAAATAGTAATAAATCATGCGCTTGGAAGCGCGGGTTTTCTCGGCGATTTCATCGATCCGCGCCCCTGAGAGGCCCTTTTCTGAGAATTCGCGGGTGGCCACCGCCAGGATATCGGCGCGCACGGATTCGGGGTTATTTTTACGCCGTTGCTGCGCGGAAGGGGGGCTGGCCTTGGTCGAAGTGGCTGTCATAGAGCGTGCCTTTTGTTGTCATGGTCATCTTTTGTCTAGTATGTCACAGCTTGACTGAACGTACCATTTCGTACATTGTTAATTGGGACAACATGGAAAGGCCAAGCACGCCACTGTTTTAAGGCTTTTTCACCCCATACAACGGCCCGACAAGAGGACAATAACAATGTCTCTGCATCCGCTATTTGCACTAAAACAAACATCTATGAAACACACACTAACGGCTGCCGTGGCTGCCGCCACGCTGATTGCCGCGGCGAATGCCTCTGCCCAGACGCTACGCTTTGCCCACGTTGATCCCGATGACTGGACCACCTCGAAAAAAGGTGCGGCCGCCCAGGTATTCAAAAACTTGGTAGAAGCCGAAACGGATCTAGAGATAGAGCTATACCCGGCTGGCTCATTAGGCGATGAAACCGAGCTTATCGAAGGCGCGCAGGATGGCACTATCAGTATCGCAATGGTTTCCGGTGCCTATGCCAATTTCTGCCCTGCGGTCGCCGTCACCGATATTCCTTACACCTTCCCGTCAGCGCCGGTGGCGTGGGAAGTGATGGACGGCGAGTTCGGCACTTCCCTGGCCGAGCATTGCTTAGAAGAAACTGGCTTGCGCACGCTAGCCTACGGCGAAACCGGCTTTCGCCACTTCACCAACTCCGTTCGCCCGATCAATTCACCGGAGGATATGGAAGGCCTGAAGTTTCGCGTGCAAACCATTCCTCTTTACGAAGAAATGATAAAGGGCCTTGGGGCTGAGCCGCAGGGCATCTCCTGGGGTGAGGTACCAACGGCGCTCTCTACTGGCGTAGTGGATGGCCAAGAAAACCCCATTTCGGTCATTTACGGCAACAATTTTTATGAGTTTCAAGATTACCTCACGCTAGACCGCCACGTTTATGGCGTCGATCATATTCTGATCAGTGATGAACTCTTCCAGTCGCTCTCCGAAGAAGAACAAGCCGCGGTGAAGCGCGCCGCTGTCGTTGCGGGCACCACCGGCCGTGCAGTCCAGCAGTTCAACTCGGCCGAGGGCATCGCCAAGCTGGAAGAAGAGGGCATGGAAGTGACCCAGCCCAACGCCGAGCAAATGGAAGCCTTCCGCGAAGCCGCCCAGCCTCCGGTGCAGGGCTACCTGCGCGATGAGCTTGGTGATGATGCCGAGTGGATTGAGCGTCTATCTTCCTCTGTGGAAGAGGCCTCCGAGCGTTTCTAACCCTCGCCTGATTCAAGTGCTTTGCGAGTGGGCCTTATACGCCCACTCGCATCTATGCTTGCCTGACAAACGATAGAAGGTGCTTTTATGTCTCATCTTCTCGCCCGAATACATCGTGGCCTGATCTTGTTCAATGGCAGCTTGGCAGGACTTGCCATGGTGCTGATTTTCCTGTTGGTCGCGGGCAATGCCTTTGCACGCTATACCTATGGCGGCTCCATTACCTGGGGCGAAGACACCGCCATCTACCTGATGATTTACGGTCTGATGTTTGGCATGTCTTGGGCGTACCTACAGGACAAACACATCGGGTTTGACCTTATTCGCCGCCTGCTACCGCCGAGCTGGGTACGCTGGCAGGCTGTTGCTGTCGATCTGGCGGTGCTGGTGATCGGCATAGGCCTGATGGTGTCGGCGGTTGAATTTATCGCCTCCCGTGGTGGGCGCACCTCCTCAAGCACGGGCATGCCGATGTGGCTATTTCAGGCGTCAATGCTGATTGGCGGCGGGCTGCTTAGCCTTTCTGCGCTGGTCATGGCTGGTCGTCGCCTGACCGACCACGACGGTCAGGAGGCATCATCATGATTTTTGTACTGCTTTTAGCCCTCATATTACTGGGCGTGCCGTTTGCGTTCGCTATTATCGGCACGCTTACCGTGCTGATGAGTACCGGCGATTTGCCCTACCACATTCGAATCGTCTCGCAGCAGTTTTTCGGTGGGATGGAATCCTTCCCGCTACTGGCGATACCGCTGTTCATTTTGGCCGGCGAGCTGATGAACGAAGCGGGTATTACGCACCGTATTATTAACCTGGCCACGGCGATCGTCGGCCGCCTGAAAGCCGGGCTGGCACACGTGAATATCTGGGCGTCGGTGATTTTTGCCGGGCTTTCAGGTTCAGCGATTGCCGACACCTCCGCGCTAGGGCGGGTGTTCGTCCCGGCGATGGAAAAAGAAGGCTATCCGCGCGATTTTTCTGCCGCCCTCACCGCTGCCTCATCGGTGATTGGCCCAATTATTCCACCCAGTATCCCGGTGATTATCTACGCGCTCACGGTCTCTGGTGTGTCGGTACCGGGGCTGTTTTTAGCCGGTATCGTGCCGGGGCTCCTTCTGGCGCTAGGGCTTTCCATTTACGTTTACTTTTTTGCCGGCGATCTGGGGGCGACGCAATTTAAGCAGCAATCACGTCGCCGCGCATTGCTCCACGGCCTTTTGCCAGCGCTGATGCCGGTATTTGTGGTCGGGGCGATTCTCATCGGTATCGTCACGCCCACCGAAGCAGCCGCCTTTGCCGTGGTCTACGCGCTGCTTCTCGGTGTGGTGCTCTACCGCAATATCAAACTGGTTAACCTGCCGGGCATTTTCGCCCGCGCCATGCGCGATAGCGCGGTCATTATGGTCATCATGGGTGCGGTCGCCGCAGCCAACTGGGTTCTAACCTTCGAGCGCGTGCCCAACATGCTCACTGAGTGGGCAATGATGAGCATCGACACCCAGTGGGCCTTCCTGATTGCTGTCATTTTGCTGTTGCTGGTGGTTGGGCTGTTCTTGGAAGGCATCGCGGCTATTTTGGTACTGGTGCCGATTCTGCACCCCATCGCCATGGCACTGGGCATCGACCCTCTTCACTTCGGCATCGTGGTGATCTTCAACCTGATGATGGGGCTAATCACACCGCCGATGGGGCTCTGCCTGTTTGTCGCCGACTCGGTCTCCGGCGTGGGGATGGGGCCCATTATCCGCCGCATTCTGCCGATGCTGGGTGTGCAGTTTTTAATCCTGCTGCTGATTACCTTCGTGCCTGAGCTGGTGACCTTCCTACCGCGCCTGGCGGGTTACTGATGTCAACCAATGATAGGAGCGTGATGCCATGTACTCGTCCATTGCCACGGTTTGCCTAAGCGGCTCACTGGAAGAGAAGGTAGAGGCCATCGCTCAGGCTGGCTTTGAAGGGCTTGAGCTGTTTGAAAATGACCTAACGGCGTTCCCCGGCACGCCGCGCGAGGCTGGCGCGTTGATTCGCGCCCGTGGTCTCAAGCTGGTCACCCTGCAGCCGTTTCGCGACTTTGAAGGCCTGCAGGGACGCGCACGCCAGACAGCGTTCGACCGCGCCGAACACAAGTTTGACCTGATGGAAGAGCTCGGCACGGATCTATTGATGGCGTGTAGTACCGTTCATCCTGATTCGCTGCCAGGCTTAAGCCGCGCCGCCGATGATTTCTATGAGTTAGGCGAGCGTGCCGCCCGGCGTAACCTGCGTGTGGCCTATGAGGCGCTGGCCTGGGGCCGCCATATTCACGACTACCGGGACAGCTGGGAAGTGGTGCGCCGCGCCGCCCACCCCAATGTCGGTCTTGTGCTGGATACCTTCCATATCTTCTCGCGCCAGACGGAACTGGGCACCGTTGGCCGCATTCCCGGGGATCGCATATTTCTGGTTCAGACCGCCGATGCGCCGCGTCTTTCCATGGATCACCTGTCGTGGAGCCGCCACTACCGCTGCTTCCCCGGCCAGGGTGAGCTGCAGATGGATAAGTTCATGGCCATGCTGGACGAGACACGTTACGACGGCCCGCTGTCCCATGAAATCTTCAACGATGTGTTCCGCATGGGGCACAGCGACCAAACCGCACGTGACGGTTTGCGTTCCTACCATTTGCTGCGCAGCATGCAGGTCGACAGCGGCATCCCTGTGCCGCAGCCAATTGAGTCGGTCGCCTTTCTCGAAATCGCCGTTGAGCCTGACGATCTAGCCCCGCTACGCGAGTTGCTCAGCGCCCTGGGCATGGCTTGCGTGGGGCGCCACCACACGCTGAATGCCGAACGCTGGGCCGCGGGCGACGTTAATCTGGTGCTTAACACCGAGGCGAGCTTCACCGGCCGTGTGCCGGGTCGCGACGCCACCGCTGTCACCGCAATCGGCCTGCGTGTGGGCAACGCTTATGAAGCGTTTAAGCGTGCAGACAAGCTGGGCTACGATATTGTCGAGCCAGAAGACGTCGGTGCCAGCCACCGCATGAGCGCCCTGCGCAATGTGGATGGCAGCCTCTCCTACATCATTGACGACTCACAACTTAGCCGCACATGGGATCGTGAATTCCCTGTCGATGTGCAGCCCGTCCCCCAAGGGGCACTGGTGGATATCGACCATATCAGCGTGGCCCTCTCCTACCACGACTATCTCTCGCTGATGCTGCAGTACCGCGCTATTTTCCAGCTGGAGCCGACGCCCTCCTTCGATGTAACCGACCCACGCGGGCTGATCCAAAGCCAGGTACTGCAAAACTATAACGGCCGCTTTCGGCTGGCGCTTAACGCCAGTGCCTCGCCGGATACCGCCAGCAACCGTTTTGTGCGCCAGTACGGCGGCTCGGGCATTCACCACGTCGCCCTGCGAACAGCCTCGATGCGCGACACCAGCGCAGCACTAAAGCAGGCGGGCACGCCGGTGCTGCCGATTCCCGGCAACTACTACCGCGACCTGGCCGCACGCTTCGACCTCCCAGCGCAAACTCAAGCATGGATGCAGGAGCACCACATCCTTTTTGATCAGGATAGCGGCGGCGACTTCCACCAGC
Organism: Halomonas sp. HL-93; assembly: GCF_900086985.1. Taxonomy (NCBI): domain Bacteria; kingdom Pseudomonadati; phylum Pseudomonadota; class Gammaproteobacteria; order Oceanospirillales; family Halomonadaceae; genus Halomonas; species Halomonas sp. HL-93. The sequence continues at coordinate 4,073,450 of NZ_LT593974.1, read as the reverse complement.
TGTATACGCAACCCGGCCGCCAAACGTTCTTCTTCGAGCTAGTGCAGCGTGAAGGTTACCAAGGGCTGGGCGCGCCTAATGCCTTTGTGCGCGTCACCGCGCAGCAGCGCCTGGAAGCGGCCATTGACGAAAACGCTCAGAACATTGACCAAGACACGGGAGGTAGCCACGCATGATCAAACTTGGGCTGGTAGGCGAAGGCATTGCCAAATCGCAATCTCCCGATTTGCACGAACGGCTGGGCGCTTCGTTGGGTGTGCCGGTGCGCTACGATTTAGTGGATAGCCGGGGCGTTGAGGATTTCGATTTTCGAAGCGCGATACAAACGCTGCGTGCCGAGGGCTACCGTGGCACCAATGTTACCTTCCCCTTTAAAGAGAAAGCCGCACAGCTGGCCGATATCCGCGGTGAAGGAGTGCGCCGGGTAGGCACCGCCAACACGCTGCTGTTCGATGAACACGGCCTGCGTGCTGAAAATACCGATTACACCGGCTTTATCAGTGCCTACCGCTACTCCTTTGGCAACCAACCCGCAGGCGATGTGCTATTGATTGGTGCCGGAGGCGTGGGCCGCGCGGTGGCATGCGCCCTGGGCGAACTCGCTGTCAGCTGTATCCACATTCTTGAGCGCGACAGCAAACGAGCACAAAGCCTTAGTCGTGACCTTAACAGCATGGGCATTACCGCCGATTGCGTTACCCCAGAGCAGGCGCAGCAAGAGCTGCCCAATTGGCAGGGCGTGGTCAACTGCTCGCCTATCGGCCATATCAATCACCCCGGCTGCCCCATCGACACCGCCGGCTTGGGTGCTCAGCACTGGGTGTTTGATGCGGTGTACATTCCGGCTCATACCGAACTGTTAAATGCCGCTTACCAAGCCGGTGCTAAAACGCTGTCGGGGGTTGATCTGTTCGTGTTTCAAGGTGTGGATGCGTTTCGCTTTTTTACCGCTGAGTCTATCGATGCTGAGCAGATTGACCCGCATGTCATACCGCTACGTACCCACTATTTCGAACAGCTCGTTACCCCAAAAGCTAGCAACGTGCCATAAAACTTTGACCATGAATCTCTTATCGTGAAATTCTGGCAAAGTCACGTGCGATCATTCGTTATTCGAACACCCCATTCTTAGTACGCTAAAGAGACCACTATGCTCGCCATTCTTGCCATTACCACGCCGATTTTCCTACTGATTGGCACAGGGTATCTGGCAAGATGGAGCGGCATTATCCAGCATGACCAAATGCAGGGCGTGGGGGTTTTTGTGCTTTACTGCGCGCTACCCGCGCTGGTGATTCGCGCATTAACCCAGCAACCGTTAGAAGACATTTTTAAGCTGAATTATCTGGTGGCTTACGGGCTTGGCTCGCTGGTGGTGTTCGCTGGAGGGCTGTGGCTTGGCATTAAGCGCCAGCAATTATCGCTTAACGCAAGCGCAATGCAGGCACTGGGAATGGCCGCCGCCAATAGCGGTTTTGTAGGCTACCCAGTGGCGGCCATGGTGATTGGTTCCCCAGCAGCGGTGCTGTTGGCCCTTAACATGGTGATTGAAACGCTAATTATTATCCCCACCGCTCTGATACTTGCCGAAATGGCCACCCAACAAGGGGCGAGCGTTTGGAAGACAGTTAAGCAGACGGCTCTCAGCCTGGCGAAAAACCCCGTGCTGGTGGGTTTATTGACTGGCATTGTGATCGCCGTGACTGGCACAGCCATTCCCGGCCCGCTGTACAAAGCAATCGATATGCTGGCCGAATCCGCAGGTCCAGCGGCGCTATTCGTGATTGGCGGCGCACTATTTGGCCTTAAGGTCAAAGGCATGGCCAGAGACGTTGGACAAATTGTGATCGGCAAACTGCTGATTCACCCGCTGGCGATTTTCAGTGCCTTTTGCTTGGTGCCCGGCATCGACCCAGTTTACAAAGCCGGTGCCATCCTCTTCGCTGCTGCGCCGATGATCAGTATTTATCCGTTGTTCGGCCAACGCTATGGGCTGGGCGGCGTCAGTGCCGCCGCCATGCTGGTGGCAACGGTCGCTTCTTTCTTCACGCTGAGCTTGATTATCTGGTGGATGACGCTAGCAGGATTACTAACTACGTAGTAACCCAAGGCTCAGTTCGCAGATTTTATAATAGCCTCTAATGCTGCTTGATAGCCCTGTGTGCCTAACCCGGCAATCACGCCGTCGGCGCGCAGCGAGACGTAGGAGTGGTGGCGGAAGCTTTCGCGCTTGTGCACGTTAGAGATATGTACCTCAATCACTTTGCCTTCAAACGCATTGAGCGCATCGAGAACGGCCACCGATGTGTGAGTATAAGCCGCCGGATTGATGATGATCGCCTGGGTGCCATCGGTACGCGCGGCGTGAATGGCATCAATCAGCTCGCCCTCATGGTTGCTTTGCAGGCAGTTAATATCCCACCCAGCAATCACGGCTTTTTCCCGCAAAGCGTTGTTAACATCTTCCAGCGTTTCATAACCGTAAATTTCCGGCTGACGTGTTCCCAGGAGATTTAGATTGGGACCATGGAGCACCGTTACCTTTGGCTGACTCATTGACTGATATCCTTTCTTAGCGACATATCATAATGTAGGTTAGTGGTATTTTTATCGTAACTTATTATTAATAATGAATTTTTCATGTAATTTCAAAAAAGCCTATTTGTTCGTTATTCGAACAGCGTGTTACATTGTACGTTCTTAATCACCAAAAAAATGGCCTGCCGACCCATGGATGCAATGGTTCAGGAAGACAAACTTGATCCCGATGACCGCGACTTCGTAACAGCACTTGCGAGCGGCTTGGAAGTGATTCTAGCATTTGATGAAAGCCACTCTCGAATGACGCTTAGCGAGGTGGCATCCCGCACCGGCATGAATCGCGCCAAAGCACGACGCTTTTTGCTGACATTGCATGCATTGGGCTATGTACGTAAACAACAACGCTACTTTGAACTCGCACCCCGTGTGCTGCAACTCGGCTATGCCTTTTTATCTGCCAACAACTACCGCAGTGTTATTCAACAGTACTTGGAAGACATTACTCAGGAGAGCGGCGAATCCTCATCGCTAGCTGTGTTGGATGGCGATGAGGTTATCTACGTGGCGCGCTCAGCGGCTCCCCACCGGCTAATGGGTATTACGCTCTCGATAGGTACTCGCTTACCAGCAGCGCACACGTCCATGGGGCGGGTACTGCTCGCCCAACTCCCCGAAACCGAACTTGATGCCTTTCTGTCGCGGCTAGAGGTCACTCGCTATACAGAAAAAACCGTGACCGATAAAGACGAGCTCAAACAATGCATCTTAGAAGTCCGTCAACAGGGTTATGCCATTGCCGACCAAGAGCTTGACCCCGGTCTACGCTCATTGGCAGTACCCGCGTTTGACGCCAACGGCAAGCTATTAGGCGCGATCAATATCAGCACCAACGCCGCCCGAATCGACTTGGACACGCTATTAAATAATCACCTGCCACTATTGCAGGAAAAGGCTCGACTAATTCGTACCAGCATTACCAGCTAATTGCGCAAGCGCCTGCTCTAGCGATGCCTGCTGGCGTTTTGCGTAGAGCGCAACTTCATCGATCACCGGCACGCCCAGCGCCTGCTCGAACTGTCGCTGGTTGGCGTCACGGGCGTAGCCGCTGTGTCCTTTATCGCCCAGGTTCGACTGGAAAATGCCCGCCGCACTGACCGGCAGAAAATCCTCGTAAATCATGGGAGAGATCGTTAGCGCACCCTGCTCCAGTAACGCTTCCACATCGCTTGTGTCGATAGAGCCGGCCACCTTGGCGCCGGGCGCGGCGTGGTAGTGGAAAAAAGCCAGGCCCTCGCGGCGCAGGGTGGCATCATCATCCGGGAAGGCTTCAAACACTGCCGATAAGCGGGTCTGGTGAGTGTCGTTATCTGCGACCGTCGCGCTTTTTGCGTCGCCCAATAAACGGTCATACAGTGCCCGCCCTTTGTGCGTCAGTGCAATGCCGCGCTGCTCGATTTCGCCAAAGCGGGCGGTGTGATGCCCCTGGGCGGCATCGGCAAACGAAATCGGCTCTTCCAGCGCCTTGAAGCTGGTTTGGCGCAGCAGAATCGGGCAACGACGGCGTGGAGGCCCTTCGATGATGGCTTTGGGGTCAATACCCACCTGAGGCATACGCCGCTGCACCTCGTCGATATCCAGGGTACGCGGCGTCAAGTGGTTGATATGCGGGCCCTTGAAGCACACTACGTCAGCAATCAGCCGATGCTCCTGCTGCAAGCGCTGATAGGTCGCCAGGTCGACCGTGGCCTGTTCATGCCAGCGAAACGTTTCCAATGCTTGATGGACAAACTGCTCAGCCTGTTCAGCGGTTAGCCCACCCTGGCGTTCAAAACGCTCTATCAAGGCTTCCGCCTGCGGGGTGACAATATGGCGGGCATCGAGAATCTTGCTGGCCTGCTCGCGCAGCGCGGGATCGTCGATCAGTTCCAGGCGCAACAAAGAAGTGAATACACGGAAGGGGTTGCGCGAAAGCGCCGCATCGTCGACCGGTCGAAACGCCGTAGAGTGTACCGGTACGCCTGCGGCGGCTAAATCGTAATAGCCAACGGGCTGCATCCCCATCACCGCGAACATGCGCCGCAGCATGGAAAGTTCCTCAGCTGTGCCAACGCGAATCGCGCCATGACGCTCAACGCTAATGCGCGCCAAATCGTTGTTCGCTACTAGCGTGTCACGCAGCGCCGGGGATGCAGCCAGCACCTCTTCGTTCACCGACGCGACCAATGACAGCAGGGCACTGTATTGCGGGACTTCCTGCTGGTACATGGCCGACATTGCCTTGGAAAACTGATCGCGAATGTCGTCGCTGCTGACGTGCGCTGCACTCATCGTGCGCTCCTTGAAAGCAATAAGAACTGGGTAAGTATGAGCTTGATAAGATAGTACCGCGCCTGTTTCACCGACAATTGCATATTTTCCGCCCTTAGCTTCATCAAAATGCCATCGGTATCGGTCGGCAGCGTTGGGAGGTCACGCGCCCGGCTGTTACATTAATGACCACTTTCCTTGAGGCAGACTCAATACCATGACGTGCCCGCTTTATATCGGCTTGCCCATGTGGGCCAACACGGATTGGCTGGGCTCGCTCTATCCGCGTCACGCCAAAACTGACCTGCTCAGCGATTATGCGGCGGTGTTTTCCAGCGTAGAAGGCAATACCACCTTTTATAGCGGTGCCCCAAAGCCAGAAACGGTAGCGGCTTGGGCACGCCAGGCGCCCGCGCATTTTCGTTTTTGCTTCAAACTTCCCGCTAGCGTCACCCACGATCAGCGCTTAACGCGCTTAGAAGAGGCCTGGGCCTTTTTAGACGCCCTAGCCCCGCTTCACGATCGGTTAGGCCCCACAATGGTCCAGCTTCCCCGAGATTTTGGCCCCGATGAGTTACCGCAGCTGGAAGCCCTTCTCGCCGATTGGCCTGCTCATTTAGCCTGCGCCGTGGAAGTCCGACACCCTGTTTTTTTCCACAAGGGAACGGCTGAGCAAGCCCTTAACCGCCTGTTGATAACTTATCGAGCCAACCGCGTGATGCTCGACGTCCGCCCGCTGTTTTCGACGTCGGCCAATAGCCATCCCGGGCTTGCCCATGCTCAGCAAGAAAAGCCGAAACTCCCATTACACGTGCTTTCGACAGCAGATCATCCTATCATTCGCTTTATTGGCCATATTGACAAAACCATTAACATTGACTACTTCAATGCCTGGAAATCACGTCTTTCCCTGTGGATAAATCAGGGGAAAACCCCTTTCTTATTTGTGCATACAGCGGATAACCGGGAGTCCCCCGCGTTAGCCCGCATGCTCTATAGCGCCGTCCATGACATTACGCCTTTACCACCGCTTGGCCCGTTTGCCAATGAAAAGCAGAGCCAGCTATTTTAGCCTGCCTTTTTAGCGATGCTGACTGGCATGCAAGGCACTGATCGGATAAATTGCGCGTACTTTCGAAAAATAACGTAGGCAATCCTCTGTCTGTGGTTTTTCGAATAGCGGTGCAACGCGCCGACAACAGTCTCATTACAATTAATTAACAGGTGATGTATGGCAAAACTTGCACATGCACAGTGGTCATCGAAAATGGCCTTTGTGCTGGCAGCTGCAGGCTCTGCAGTAGGCCTAGGCAATATCTGGAAATTCCCCTACATGGTGGGTGAAAGCGGCGGTGCCGCGTTCGTGCTGGTATACCTTGCCTGCGTGGCGCTGGTCGGTGTGCCTATTTTGCTCGCTGAGTGGATGATCGGTCGGCGCGGCCAGAAAAACCCCATCGACAGTATGCGAGAGCTGGCCAAGAAAAACGGCAAGTCCCAAGGGTGGGCGCTGGTCGGTATTAGCGGCGTCCTGGCCGGCTTTTTGATCCTGTCGTTCTACAGCGTGATTGGTGGCTGGTCGCTCAACTATACCTTGAGCTCGGTGATTGGCACCTTTAGCGGCCAGGATTCCGACAGCGTTGGTGAGATCTTCAACGGCATGCTGGCAAGCCCCGGGACGCTGCTGTTATGGCACAGCGCCTTTATGGTGCTGGTGGTGGGTATTGTCGCCCGAGGTGTGACCAAAGGGCTGGAGGGTGCGGTGCGCTCACTGATGCCGGCACTGGTCATTTTGATGCTGATTCTGGTGGGTTACGGCATGACCACGGGCCACTTTGGTGAAACCCTGGCGTTTATGTTCAGCCCCGACTGGAGCGCACTGGATGGCGGCGTGGTACTGGCCGCGATGGGCCAGGCATTCTTCACGCTCTCGCTGGGCATGGGTATTATGATGGCCTACGGCTCCTACCTCGGCGAAGACGTTAACCTGCTGAGCACGGCGCGCACGGTCATTATTATTGATACCGTCATTGCGCTGCTAGCTGGCCTAGCGATTTTCCCGATTGTGTTTGCCAACGGCTTAAGCGCTGGCGAAGGCCCGGGATTGATCTTTGTCACGCTACCTATCGCATTCGGCAGCATGACCGGTGGCGCCATACTGGGGCTGATGTTCTTCCTATTGCTGACCTTTGCTGCGCTCACCTCAGCGATTTCGCTGCTGGAACCAACCGTCGAAATGTTGGAAGAGCGCACATCGCTGTCACGTATTACCGCGACGCTGGTTAGCGGCGTTGCCGTTTGGCTGTTGGGCGTCGCGGCACTGCTGTCGTTCAACCTATGGTCAGAATTTTTGGTCTTTGGGCTGAATATCTTCGACTTGCTGGATACCTTTACGGCGAAGATTCTGCTGCCGCTCACCGGTCTTGGCGCGATAGTATTTGTCGCCTGGTGTCTGGAGCGCAAAAGCGTCGAGCAAGAGCTTGCCTTATCCGCGACAGGAACCAGCGTATGGAACATCGTGGCACGCTTTATCGCACCGATTGGCGTTATCGTGGTGTTCATCACCGGCTTTCTTTAATAGGGTCTGCTTGGCTCTGCGCGTAGCAGGGCCAAGCGCCTATAATTAGCATGCTCTAAAACGGCTTAGCTTCCCTTAAGGCATGGCCGCTTAGTACATTTCTCAGTGCAGTTCGCTCTCTTGCCGTTCATCTTCGTCTGGCAAGGGAGCGATATCCTGCGATAGTTTTTGAAATTCCCGGTGTAGTTCAATGCCTCGACGCGCGCGCAGGTTACGTTGCGCTGCGCTACGCCGCCGTTGGGCGTGTTCGTCTACTTCCATACTCATGAAAATATCGAGCAGTTCGCTCTTAACCGAGGTGATGCGTTCGACGTTTCGCATGATCGACGTTCCTCCAGGTGAATATGCCTTCGTCCACCTGCATCGGTGACGACTGTTAGATGATGCAGTGCGACACTTCATTTCTTACTATAACCTACTTGACAAAATGATGACCAATTCAAAAAACCGTCATCTAACGCCGTGTCAAACTAACGTGGGCGCAATGCTTGCTTGCCCATTTAGTGCGTCACTCAGGCATACTGGTCGCACGCCTAGCATATAACGCTGCGCCGCTTGATTAAGGAGCTAAACGTGAGTCGCGCCCTGTTCGATGAAATGAGACGCCGCATGGAGCACTTTCGCCGCTCCGAGCAGAAAGTGGCGCGGTTTGTACTGCGCAATCCCGAAGAAGTGATCCACATGCGGATCGTCGACCTCGCTACCGAGGCGAAAGTCAGCGAGCCCACCGTGGTGCGTTTCTGCCGCGCCCTGGGATGCAATGGCTTTCAGGATTTTAAATTGCAGCTGGCACAAATGCTGGCCACCGGCAGCCAATTTGCCCAGTTCTCGATGAACGATAGCGATTCAGTCGCCGAATTCTCGCATAGCATTTTCGACTCGACGGTAGGCACCTTGCTGTCGGTTCGCGACCGGCTCGATAACGATGCCCTGGGCCGTGCCGTAAATGCGCTGGCGATGGCCAATCGCGTCGAGTTTTATGGCTATGGCGCGTCAGGCGCGGTGGCGTTTGATGCCCAACACAAATTTTTTCGGTTACAGATTTCCACCTCGGCCTACGCCGACCCCCACATGCAGAACATGTCGGCGGTGACGCTCAAAGAAGGTGATGTGGTGGTGGCCATTTCGCAAACCGGGCGCACCAAGGCGCTGGTGGCAAGCGTACGGCTAGCCCGGGAGGCGGGCGCGACGGTGATTGGCCTGTGCCCCAGCGACTCGCCGCTGGCGGAAGAAGTCACCCTGCCGCTGTATATTGACGTGCACGAAGACACCGAAATCTACACGCCGATGAGTTCACGCATCGCCCATTTGGTACTGGTCGACGTGCTCGCGGTGGGCGTGGCCAAAACCCGCGGCCCGAAGCTCGCCGAACAGCTCAAATCGGTTAAGAAAAGCCTTAACTCGCTGCGCTTCCCGGAAGACTCCCAATAAGTCTTAGGGAAGGTTGAAGCGAGGTTTTTTCGCCATGGCCGGAAAATGTTCCCGACATTTCCGGCATTTCCGCCAGCCATGGCGGTCAGATGGCGAAAGTAGCGCCCTCGCGGAGACCTGCCCTCGGTAGTGAGTTGTGAAGATGTCATACCTGTATGCACAGCCAGTTCAATGGCTGTGCTAAACTGACCGCCCATTTTTCGACCCGGCAGCGGCTTATATGGACGACGTCACGGCGATACTCGATCAGCTTAATTCCGACCAGCGTGAAGCGGTTAGCGCCCCGCAAGGCAATCTGTTGGTACTGGCGGGCGCAGGCTCGGGCAAAACCCGTGTGCTGGTGCACCGTATTGCCTGGTTGATGCAAGCCGAAGGGTTGTCGCCCTATGCGCTGCTTGCCGTGACCTTCACCAATAAGGCCGCCCGCGAAATGCGCACCCGGCTGGAAGCGCTGCTGGGGCTATCGTTGCGAAATGTGTGGGTGGGCACCTTCCACTCAATTTCCCACCGCCTGCTGCGCACCCACTGGCAAGATGCGCGACTGCCACAACACTTCCAGATCATTGATGCCGACGACCAGCTACGGCTGGTCAAACGCCTGCTCAAAGACTATTCCATCGACGACGAGCGTTTCCCGCCCCGCCAGGTGCAGGGGTTTATTTCCGGCTGCAAGGAAGAAGGCCTGCGGCCCCATCAGGTCAACGTCGACGGCGATGCCTACCTAGGCCAGATGGGCGAACTCTACGAGCGCTATCAGCTAACCTGCGAACGCGGCGGGCTGGTCGATTTCGGCGAGTTACTGCTCAGAAGCCTTGAGCTATTGCGCGACAACCCGGCGTTGCTGGCGCATTACCGCGAGCGATTCAGCCACTTACTGGTCGATGAGTTTCAAGATACCAATACGCTTCAGTACGCGTGGCTCAAACTGCTGACCGGCATGCAGACGCCGATGACCGTGGTCGGCGACGACGATCAGTCGATCTACGGCTGGCGTGGCGCCAAGGTCGAGAATATTCGCCGCTTCGAGCAGGAGTTCCCCCAAACCCACACCGTCCGCCTTGAGCAAAACTACCGCTCGACCAGCGCGATTCTCGACGCCGCTAACGCGCTGATCAGTCACAACAGCGAACGCATGGGTAAGCAGCTATGGACCGAAGGCGTCGAGGGCGAACCCATCTCGATATACGCCGGTTTTAACGACCTTGAAGAAGCGCGCTTCATCGTCGACACCATCAAAGAGAAAGTCGATGAAGGACTGAACCGCCGCGATATCGCCATTCTCTACCGCTCCAACGCGCAATCGCGACTGCTGGAAGAGACACTGATCCGCCAGGGGATGCCCTACCGCATCTACGGCGGCCATCGGTTCTACGAGCGGCTGGAAATTAAAAACGCCCTGGCCTATTTGCGCCTATTGCTTAATCGCGACGACGACGCCTCTCTTGAGCGGGTAATTAACGTCCCCACCCGGGGCATTGGCACCCGTACGGTGGAAATCGTCCGCCTACGCGCCCGCGAACAGAACATCCCGCTGTGGCAGGCGCTGCACGACGCGATACACGATGGCACCTTGAAAGGCCGCGCAGCCAACGCGGTGCAGGCATTCGCCAATTTGATTGAGGCGTTGGACAACGACGTTTCAGGACTTCCGCTGCATGACATCATCGACCACGTCACCGCCAAAACGGGCTTGATTGAGCACCACCAAAGCGAACGCGGCGAGAAAGGCCAGGCACGGGTAGAAAACCTCGAAGAACTGGTCAACGCCGCACGGGCGTTTACCCACGGCGATGCCTTCGAAACCCCTGAAGCCGGTGAGGGCATGGCCGCGCTGGAGGCGTTTTTATCCGAAGCGGCACTCAACGCCGGCGATCACGAAGCCGAAGAGTTCGAAGACAGCGTGCAGCTGATGACGCTGCATTCGGCGAAGGGCTTGGAATTTCCCGTGGTGTTTATTGCCGGCGTCGAGGAAGGGCTATTTCCTCACAAGATGTCGCTGGAAGAGCCAGGTAGGCTCGAGGAAGAGCGCCGCCTGTGCTACGTGGGCGTTACCCGGGCAATGCAAAAACTCTACTTAACCCACGCCGAGACCCGCCGCCTGCACGGCAAAGAGGTGTTTCCTCGGCCTTCGCGTTTTATACGTGAGCTGCCGCCGCACCTGCTCGAAGAAGTACGCCTGCGTGGGCATATTTCACGCCCGGTTACCGCCTCGCGCACGGCTTTTGCCCAGCAAAGCGTCGAAAGCCACGGCGACCTGCCCAGCCTGCATGTCGGCCAGGGGGTGGAGCATCCGGTCTTTGGTGAAGGGGTCATTCTCAACGCCGAAGGCGAGGGTGCCCGTGCCCGGGTGCAGGTCAGCTTTGAAGGCGAAGGCGTTAAATGGCTGGTGCTCGGATTTGCTAAGCTAACGCCTCTGTAAACCGCCCGTGACCGGGACGTTCACGCGCCATTACTTGCGCCTATACTCACGCACCCATTGCGCCGTGCAGAGGACCTTATGAAACAACGCTTGAAACGCCTATTCCCCGAAGTGTGCAACGGCTGGTCAGAACTCAGCGGCTACCATCGTTTTGAGCGCATGGTATCGTTGGTACTGGCCCTCGCTATCGGCGGGGCCGTGCTGGTCGCCATGTATCATCTGGTCATTCATGTAGTGCAGCTATTATTCATTCAAAGCCGCGACCCCTTCGACTACCGCGTGTTTCAAGCGCTGTTCGACATGATCCTTACCGTGCTGATTGCCATGGAATTCAATAACTCGATCATCCGCACGATGACCAGCGGCAAAGGCTTTATCCACGTCGAAATCGTGGTGCTGATTGCCATTATGGCGTTGGTACGCAAATTTATGGTGCTGGACATGGAAACCATCGACCCCTGGCAAATTGGTGCGCTGGCAGCAGCGGTGTTGGCCCTCGGTGGCTGTTACTGGCTGGTTCGGCATGCCAACCGCATGAAAGATGCGAGCGACGATTGACCATAAAGCTTGCGGGAAAAATTCGCTTTATCGCATACTGGCTGGCGGATAAGGCGCACCCAGCGCCCCTATAACAACAGCGTGATAACTCTTGGAGTCTTGCTCAATATGCAACGCCGTCACTTTCTCAAAACCGCCAGCCTTGGCGTCGCTGGGGCTGCTGCTGCCCCCTTTGTATCTACGTCTCGCGCCCGCGCCGACGAAACCTATACCTGGGACATGGTCACCTCATGGCCAAAAAACTTTCCCGCGTTAGGTACCGGTGCCAACGACTTCGCCCGCCGCGTGGAACAGCTTTCCAACGGCCGCATGAAAATTACCGTTCACGGTGCGGGTGAACTGGTGCCTGCGCTCGAAGTCTTTGATGCCGTCGCGGCCGGCACCGCTGAAATGGGTCACTCGGCATCTTACTATTGGCGCGGAAAAGTCGCTGCCTCGCAGTTCTTCACTGCCGTGCCCTTCGGCATGACCACCACTGAAATGAACGCCTGGCTTTATCATGGCGACGGTCAGGCACTGTGGGATGAAATTTACGAGCAGCACAACCTGAAACCCTTTGCGGTCGGCAATACCGGTCCGCAGATGGGGGGCTGGTTTAAGCAAGAAGTTAACTCGCTGGAGGATATGCAGGGCCTGAAGCTGCGCTTGCCAGGCTTGGCCGGTGAAGCCATGAACAGCATCGGCGTAAGCACCGTCAATATGCCTGGGTCTGAGATTTTCACCTCATTGCAGACCGGTGCTTTGGATGCCGCCGACTGGGTCGGCCCCTACAACGACCTGGCATTCGGCCTGCACCAAGTGGCTGACTATTACTACACCTCGGTATGGAACGAGCCAACCGCGGTGCTGGAAGGCACGATCAACCTGGATGCCTGGAACGAGTTACCTGAAGATCTCCAGGCGGTTATCACCGAAGCTGCCCGCGCGTCGAACCTGGCGATGTACAGCGAGTTTGCCTTCCGTAACGCCCAGGCTCTCGAAACGCTGGTCGACGAGCATGGCGTGAAGTTGCGCACTTTCCCTGAAGATGTCATGAAGGCGCTTTACCAAAGCTCCCAGGAAGCCATCCAACGCCAGATCGACGACGATGAGGAATCACGCCGCGTATATGAATCCTATTCAGCGTTCCAGAAAATCGTCCGCCCCTTCAACGATGTCGGCGAATACGCGTACTTGAAAAGCCGTGATAACGTAGGCGGTTAAGCTACTCAAAAACGGTGAAGAGTTGTATTAAGGGCGCTTTTAAACAAGCGTCCTTTTTTGGTTTAGGTTAGCCGTGCACCGCGCGAATGCGGCCGTTGTCGTCCAGCGCCACCATCACAAAACGCGCTTCGGTGACTTTTTGGCGCTCTTCCAGATGCGGCTCGTGCAGCGCACGCACCCAGACCTCTACGTCGATTTTCATTGAGCTGTGACCCACCTCTTGAAGCTGGGTATACACGCTCACCATCGACCCCACCCGCACCGGACTTAAAAAATCCATCGCCTCAATGGCCACGGTGGCGGTTCGCCCCCCGGCCTCTCGGCCAGCTGCCAGCTCGGCCGCTTGATCCATCTGGTTAACCAACCAGCCGCCGGAAATATCGCCGTAAACATTGGTATCCTGGCGTGAGGCCAGTAGTTTAAGGGTCAGTTCTCCTTGGGGAGCAGGCACATCGTCCAAATCGGTATCCAGCAGTGTCATGTGTCGGTCGCTTTGTCGGTTTATTATTGTGAATATCAGGTCGCCCTCTAAGGCACACCTTGTTGCATCGCAATACGCAGATAGTTAATCACAAGAGAGCATTCGATTGAATAGTAACGGTTTCGCTTTACGCATTAAATATCTCGCGGCCCTAGGCTTGGCCTGGCTACTATTGGGCTTGCCGCTTGCGAGTTGGGCGCAATCCCAGGGGCCTTCGGCAAGCGGTACCCTGGGCACTGTCGGTTCGGACACCATGGCCGGGCTGATGTTGCGCTGGGGCGAAGCGCTTACTACCGAGCATCCAGATATCAACGTTCAATTTCAAGCCAGTGGCTCTGCCAGCGCACCGCCCGCGTTACTCGCCGGTACCACCCGCATCGGGCCCATGTCGCGGCGCATGACCGATGAAGAACGCGACGCCTTTGTTGAGCGTTACGGCTATCCCCCGTTAGAACTTCGTGTGGCGCGCGATGCGTTAATCGTGATTGTGCATCGCCATAATCCATTGCCTGCCATCTCGCTTAAAGACGTGGATGCGATTTTCTCGACCACTCGGGCTTGCGGCAGCGAGCGCTCGGTATCTCGCTGGGAGGCACTAACGCCGGGCGATGAGGGGCCAAGCGGGCCTATCGCCTTGCATGGACGTAACATTACCTCGGGCACCTACGGCCTGTTCCGTCAGCGCTTGCTATGCGACGGCGACTTTCGACCTGATATCAGCGAGTACATGGGCGCGTCAGCGGTCGTCGCGGCAGTCGGGGAGTCCTATGCAGCCATGGGCTACTCGGGTTATAACCACCTAACACCGTCGGTGAGGGCGCTCCCTCTGGCAACCGAGCAGGGTAACGCCGTGCCACCGAGCGAAACTGCCATCCAAAGCGGCGAGTATCCGTTATCGCGCTACTTGTATGTTTACGTCAACCTGCCGCCAGGTGAGTCGCTGCCTTCCGCAGAACGCGCGTTTCTGGATCTGGTCATGTCCGCTGAAGGCCAACAGATTACCCGAGCCGCAGGCTTTGTTCCCCTGCCACTAGACGCCTTAGAGGCTCAGCGGGCATGGTAGGCAGATATTGTCATTTAACTGTCACAAAGGTCCCGTAACGTAAGGAGTTCCCATGCAAGCCCACACGCTGATCCTATCGCTGACTTGTCCATGATCGTCACATGACCCGCGCTCGGTTTTCTTCTCCGCCGTACCGCCACTTAAAAGACCGTATCGCCACCGGACTCATCACCGCCGGCGGCATTGGCGTGCTGTTGGCGGTATTGGGCATTGGGGTGTTTTTAGTCTGGGAAGCAGCCCCCTTATTACTGAGCAACGATCGCGCCTCGTTGACAACGCTCTCACCGCTGGCCTGGGGCACGCTAAAAGCCGCTCTGATGGCGCTACTGTTTGCGCTACCGTTGGCGCTTGGAGCGGCGGCTTACTCGGCGTTTTTCATGTCCCCGCGGCTACGCAGTCGCATTAAGCCAACGCTGGAAATGATGGAGGCCATCCCTGGCGTGGTAGTGGGTTTTATTGCCGGTATGGTGCTCGCGCCTTGGGTCGAGCGTCACTTGGCCAGCACTCTTGTAGTGCTACTTTGGCTGCCGCTCAGCGCTGGGCTTGCTGGCTTGCTTTGGCACCTGGCGACTCGCCGTTGGCAGCGTCGCTTGCCGCTTTCGTGGGCGGCGTTGTGGCTGATTCCTTGGCTCATCGCCATGTTTATGGTGGCCCTATGGATAACCCCGCTGGTGGAGCAGGCCTTTTGGGGCGGCGATCTCCGCCAACACCTTTACCAATGGTTTGACCTCGACTACGTCACTCGCAATGCGCTGATTGTTGGCTTGGCGATGGGTTTCGCCGTCATCCCCAGCGTTTATTCGCTCGCCGAAGATGCCCTTACCGAGGTCCCCCGGCCGCTCTTGGAAGGGGCTCAGGCACTGGGCGCTAGCCGCTGGCAGGCGGTGATCAAGGTGGCGCTTGCCGCCGCGGGGCCGGGGCTGTTTTCCGCCATCATGATTGGCGCGGGCAGAGCGGTGGGAGAAACCATGATCGTGCTGATGGCCAGCAGCAATACGGCGCTGCTCAGCGCCAGCCCCTTCGAGGGCATGCGCACCATGGCGGCCGCCATCGCAATTGAACTGCCCGAAGCCGCCGCCGGAGGTGCCACCTATCGCATGCTGGTGTTGGCGGCGCTGGTGCTGTTTTTGTTCACCTTTTTCGTCAACACCCTGGCGGAAGTGGTACGTCAACGACTGCGTCGACGCTATCAGCGCATAGGGGGTGTTCCATGAAGTGGCTGAAAAGCGCCATGCAGCAGGGCGTCTGGCCCTGGTTATGCGCAGGCAGCGTTGCGCTCTCACTGCTCATGCTGGGTGCCTTGCTTGCGTTACTGCTAACGCGCGGTCTAGGCCATTTCTGGCCGGCTGCGTTGGACGAAGTCACGCTGGACAATGGTGACGTAGTGGCGGGCGAGGCGGTACGCGAGATGCCGCTTCCCGACCAGGAAGGTCGCGAGCGCCTCTATTTTACGGGCAATCGCGACGTCGACGATGCCCGCTGGCGCTGGGTGGCTATCGACGCCATTGCCCGGCAGACCCAGCCGGCGAACCTGCTGCGCCTGGAGCGGCGCACCTGGGGCGACTTTATCGGCTATCTGGAGGCGGTTGAGGTCAATGGCGAGCGGTTTACCGGCGATGACGCATGGCAGCAGGTTCAGCAGGCACTGCCTCTGCCCACCGCGCAGCGCACACACTATCAGCTCACTTTGCGCACGCCCCAAGGGCAAACGCTGCGCCAGTCACTCGCCCCCGTGCTTAACGTCGAAGCGCCGAATGCCATGAATGTGGGGCAAAAAATTCAAGCCTGGGGGGGCGATGTCTGGCAATTTTTAAGTCAGGGGCCGCGTGCGGCTAATACCAGCGGCGGCGTATGGCCAGCCATATTCGGCACCATGCTGATGGTCATTTTAATGTCGGTAATCGTCACCCCGTTTGGCGTGCTGGCTGCCATCTACCTCAATGAGATTGCCCACCAGGGGCCGCTTACCCGACTGGTGCGTATTGGCGTTCGCAACCTCGCAGGCGTGCCGTCGATTGTATATGGCGTGTTCGGCCTGGGGGTGTTTGTGTACGGCATTGGTGGCTCACTCGATGAGTGGTTCTTCGACGACGCCTTACCGTCGCCTACCTTTGGTACCGGCGGCTTGTTATGGGCATCGTTAACCCTCGCCCTGCTCACCCTGCCGGTGGTGATCGTGGCCACCGAAGAGGGGCTTGCGCGGATTCCCGAGGCTCAGCGTGAAGGCGCGGTGGCGCTGGGGGCCACGCGGCTTGAAATGCTGACGCGTGTCGTGCTGCCGATGGCCACACCGGCCATGCTAACCGGGGTCATTCTAGCCGTGGCACGGGCGGCCGGAGAGGTAGCACCATTAATGCTGGTCGGGGTGGCTAAGCTCGCGCCGCAGATGCCACTCGACGGAGAATTCCCTTACTTACACCTGGAACGCAAGTTTATGCACCTTGGCTACCACCTGTTTGACACCGCCTTTCACGGCGAAGATGTCCAGGCCGCTATCCCGTTGGTGTATGCCACTGCTCTATTATTAGTGCTGATTGTGTTGGTGCTTAACCTAACTGCCATATTATTGCGTCATCATCTACGTCGTCAGCGAGGAAGCGAATGCTAGCATCTCGACATGTCGATCACGCCACGCAGGCGCCCGTGACGCTTTTTCCAGCGGAGCAGTGCTGCCTGAACATTGACCAGTTTAGCCTCGCCTACGCGGGGAAACCGGCATTGCAGGAGCTTACGCTGCAGGTGCCCCGCCATCGTGTGACGGCCTTTATTGGCCCCTCGGGGTGTGGCAAGTCGACTCTGTTAAGGGCAATCAACCGGCTGCACGATCTTAATGAATCGGTCAGCCACAGCGGTGTTATCAGTCTCGAAGGGCAAAGCATTCATGACCCGGAGGTTAACGTGACAGAGCTTCGCCGTCGGGTGGGCATGGTGTTTCAAACCCCTAACCCCTTCCCGATGTCGATCTACGAGAATGTCGCCTTTGGTCTGCGCCTGCAGAAGCGGCTCGCCAAGCGCCAGCGGGACGATATTATCGAGTGGGCACTCACCTCGGCGGCACTATGGGATGAAGTCAAAGATCGCCTGCATCGCTCCGCTTGGCAGCTGTCCGGCGGGCAACAGCAGCGTCTGGTGATTGCGCGCACCCTGGCGGTTCAGCCCGATGTGCTGCTGCTCGATGAACCTGCATCGGCGCTTGACCCGATTTCCACGCTTAAAATTGAAGAGCTGATTCGTAATCTGAAATCTCAGCTAACGTTAGTGTTGGTGACTCACAATATGCAGCAGGCGGCTCGGGTGTCCGATTACACCGCCTTTTTGCAACAGGGTGAGCTTGTGGAGTACGGCCCCACCGACCACGTTTTCACTAACCCTCGTTTACAACGAACCGAAAACTACATAACCGGCCGCATGGCTTAGGTTGCAGCAACCCCGTTAGGAGGGCTCCATGGACATTACCAGCGATACCCACAGCACGCATATCTCGCGCCAATTCAACCAGGAGTTGGAAGAGCTCAAGACCCACCTGATGGCCATGGGCGGGATGGTGGAAAAACAGGTGCAAGACGCTGTCTTTGCGCTGCTGGAAAACGATTCGCGGTTGGCCGAAAAGGTCCGCGATAACGACCGCCAGGTCAACGACCTGCAGATCCAAATCGATGATGAGTGCACCCGCGTGCTGGCGCGCCGCCAGCCTGCCGCCTCGGATTTGCGTCTGGTGCTGGCGGTGATCCGTGCCACATCCGATTTAGAGCGGATTGGCGATGAGGCCAGCAAAATCGCCCGCAACGCTCTAACCTTGAGCGAAAACAGCAATACCGTCCGCGGGCTGGTGGAAGTCCGCCACATCAGTGAGCATGTGCGCAAAATGCTGCGCGACTCACTGACGGCGTTTGCCCGCTTCGATACTGAGCTCGCCATGCAGGTCATCCGTGAGGATGAATTTGTCGACGGTGAGTACGGCAGCGCCATGCGCTCGCTGATGACCTTCATGATGGAGGATTCGCGTTCGATCACCTCGGTGCTCAGCATCATGTGGGTACTGCGCGCCCTGGAGCGCGTCGGTGACCACGCCAACAATCTGGCCGAGCACGTCGTTTACCTCGTCAAAGGGCTGGATATCCGCCATACCGATCCCGACACCCTGGATCAGCAGGCGGCGCCGAAAAAGTCTTGACCTGCCCCCTGATTCCTCATGCAATACGCCCTGGCTGCACGGCAGCCAGGGTATTGCGATCAACGAGGAGTCATACTTTCCATGCTAGACGCGGTCACTGCCATCAGCCGAGGTACACGCTGTGTTTATGGGCCTGGGCTGAGGCGCTATATTTTTCTACCCATTATGGTCAATGTGCTGGTCTACGGTGCCATGCTTCACGTCGTGCTGGAGCGTTTTTCCGGCTGGATGACAAGCTGGATGAGCGCCGTCCCCAGCTGGCTGGAATGGCTCTCGTGGCTAATTTGGCCGGTGTTTTTTATCTGCTTGCTGGTGGTGATTTTTTTCACCTTTACGCTGGTAACCCACTTTATCGCCGCGCCCTTCTATGGCTTTTTGGCCGCCAAGGTAGAGCGCCAAGTTGTCGGTAAAGAGCCTCTGGATGACCGCGGGCTAACCAAAACAGCACTTGATGCAATGGGTCGCGAACTGGTCAAGCTGGGCTATATCTTACCGCGCGCCGCACTACTGTTTGTGGTGGGCTGGATTCCAGGACTTAACCTGTTTGCCCCGTTGCTATGGGCATTGTTTTCCGCCTGGGTGATGGCCATCACTTATTTAGATTACCCAATGGATAACAACAAGGTATCGTTTCGCGATATGCGCGGACGCCTGTCGGCGCGCTGGTGGCAAAGCCTAAGCTATGGCGGCCTTGTGACGCTGCTTACGTGGATTCCGCTAGCCAACCTGTTCTTGATTCCCGGTGCCGTGGCCGGGGCCGTGCTAATGTGGGATGACCACTACCGTGATGTCCATACGCTCACCAAGCCTTGAGAAGATGTGCATTAACCGCAAGACGGTGTGGAAAAAAATCGCGTTAATGAGAGGCGATGGCGTGATATCGCAGGGAGCGATATCGAATAGAACCCAGTAAAAAACAAGACCCCGCCGTGGCGGGGTCTTCGACAGTGATCATTTTAGGCGATGTTGCTAACCAGCTTCCAATCCTTTTGCGGGATTCCAACCGTGGACGTTACCCTGACTGGCAGTGTGATCGCCTTTTAGATTCATCCTGTGAATCTTCAATCATCCCTGCTGACACAAGACGTCCTTGCCTCGCATCGGTTCACTATCTAAGCGTAGTTACTTTTCCCTACTATGTAAAGAAAAGTATCAACAGTTTTCTGCATTTTACAATACAAGGCGACTGTCGTATTTATTTAAGAGCAGACTCTGTGCCAGCTACCCACTAAGCTATTTATTATGTAATGATAACAAAGAGTTGTTTTTTTATGCTTCCTATCACTGCATGAGCGAAGCGTGACAAATGGATACTCACGTTGTGAGTCGTAATGACACATGTAACGGGAATATCCACTCACGGCGCAGGGTTATTGCGTCATCGACGACGCATTACGCGGCGGAGTGGCAGGGGTAATGAGGCGGGTCGCCGGGAACACACAGCGGAACAGAGCACCTTCGCCCGGGCGTGAATCAATTTGTAACTGAGCGTCGTGGCGCAACAAGACGTGTTTTACAATGGCAAGTCCAAGCCCGGTGCCCCCGGTCGCGGTACTGCGGCCCTTATCAACGCGATAAAACCGCTCGGTCAAACGCGGAATATGCACGGGGTCGATCCCCTCCCCGTCGTCGCACACTTCGATACACGCGCCTTGGCCAAACGCTGTCCAGCGCAGTGTGATCGTGCTGCCTGGAGGGGTATAACGCACCGCATTAAAGGCAAGGTTAGACACGGCGCTACGCATTTCCTGCTCGCTACCCACTAGCTGTGCGGGGTAATCGCTGTCGACCCTAAGCGTATGCTGATGATCAGAAAGCGCCAGAGCATCAGCTCCTACACTGTTTAACAAGGCGGTCACATCAAGATGCTGATGATCTTGACCGCCTTGATCAATTTCTAAGCGAGACAGCAGCAGTAAGTCATTTACCAAATTCTGCATGCGCTGTGTTTGGGCCTCCATCTGCTCAATTCCCCGCCCCAGGCGAGGGGGGAGCTGATCAGCCAGTTCACCATAGGTTTCAAGATACCCCGACAGCACGGTTAACGGCGTACGTAGCTCGTGGGAAACATTGGCCACAAAGTCTCGCCGCATCTGCTCTAGTCGATGCAACCGGGTGATATCGCGCGCCATAACTAAACGCTCATCGTCACCATAAAGGGTAATCTGGTACTGCAGAATGCGCCGTTCGTCTATTGGCGATGTGAGTGTCAGCGGCTCACCGTAGTCACGCGCATTAAAGTAGCTGATGAAACGCGGGTCGCGCAGCAGATTGGTAATATGCTGGCCGCGATCGTGGGCCGTTTGCAGCCCTAGCATATCGCTGGCAGCGCTATTCCACCATTCCAGGTCGCCGTGACGGTCGAGCATCACCACACTGTCACGCATGGCCTCAGAGGACTCTTGAATGCGGGCAAGCGTCGTACGCAGACGACTTTGGGTAATCCGTTGGCTTTTCTGATAGCGGTATAGGCGGTCAAATAGCTCGCCCCAAAGGCCGCGTGCGGCGGGTGGCTCATCCTGCGGCTGTTGCGTCAGCCAGCGATATGCGGCGCGTAATTGCCGCAAGTGATAGATCAAACACACGGCGAAGCCAGCGGCTAACCCTAGCCCAGGCATACCGACTAGCCAGCCCAAGCACGTGCCGAGTGCCGCCCATCCCACCAAGCGCCACAGTTCACGGCTCCACAAACGCAAGGTTAAACTCGCGCGGAAAAGCGGTAGCCAGTACCGCGTACCGTTTGGATTAAGTTCTGGTGCGCATCGCCCAGGGCTTTACGTAACCGACGTATATGAACATCTACCGTGCGTTCTTCCACATAGACATTGCCTCCCCACACCTGATCAAGCAGCTGGCTACGCGTATAGGCCCTTTCCTGATGGGTCATAAAGAATTGTAACAATCGATACTCGGTGGGCCCCATATCCAGCGCTTTACCGTAGGCGCTTACCCGGTGGCCTACCGGATCAAGCAGTAATCCGTTAATTTCGATAGGATCTTCTACGCCGCGAGGCGTAGCGCGACGCAGCACGGCTTTTAAGCGCGCCACCAGTTCGCGAGGCGAAAACGGCTTGGTGATGTAGTCGTCGGCCCCCGCTTCCAGGCCCTGAATTTTATTATCCTCTTCGCCTTTGGCGGTGAGCATAATAATTGGCAATTCGGCGGTCGCCTCCTCTCGCTTGAGACGCCGGGCCAGTTCGATGCCACTCGTGCCGGGCATCATCCAGTCAAGCAATAGCAGGTCGGGCTGGTGGTCAACTACCATGGCGTGGGCATCCTGGGCGTTGTCCGCTTCAAGAACACGATAGTCAGCCATTTCCAGCGCCACCGCGATCATTTCGCGAATGGGTGCCTCATCATCGACGATCAGTACGGTCTTGGCGGTCATTCCAGAGCCTCACGGTGTTCGATAGAAAGTAATCCAGTGACATGTCAATGACGATCACACCATGACTTGATGACAATTCTATGACATTACCAGGGATTAGCCAGCAATCGGCCACCAACTCAGCGCAATCCCGGCAAACACCAGTAGACCTGACCAATGATTATTCAAAAATGCCTGGAAACACGGGTCCCGCTCACGCTGACGGATCAAACGCTGCTGGTGGATGAACGTCGCCGCCATACCCGCCAGACCAAGCCAGAAAAAACCGCCCAAACCGACGCGCGCGCCCACCCAAGCCAAAAGTGCCAGCGTGGCAAGCTGAAGCAGACCAATTACCAGCCGGTCGGCGTTGCCCAGCAGCACGGCCGTGGATTTGATGCCGATCTTGATATCGTCGTCGCGATCGACCATGGCGTACTGGGTATCGTAGGCGACGGTCCACAGCAGATTGGCAAAAAACAGTAACCACGCCTCCACCGGCACATCGCCCAAGACCGCCCCGAAGGCCATCGGAATCGCCCAGGAAAAAGCCGCGCCGAGTACCACCTGAGGGAAATGCGTGTAGCGCTTCATAAACGGGTAGATGAACGCCAGTAATACGCCGCCCACCGACAGCAAAACGGTAAACCAATTAGTTAACAGCACCAGCATAAACGCCGCAGCCACCAGCCCGATAAACAGCAACTGGGCTTCGGTTTCACTGATCCGCCCGGTGGCTAACGGACGATGTTGGGTACGCTTCACATAGCCATCAACGTGGCGGTCAGCATAATCGTTGACCACACACCCCGCTGCGCGCATCACGTAGACCCCGGCGATAAAGATCAATAGCACGTCGCGCCCTGGTACACCTTCAGCGGCCATCCACAAGGCCCATAGCGTGGGCCACATCAGCAGCCAGGTACCGATCGGCCGATCCAGCCGCATCAGCCGTATAAAATCCATCAGGCGACCCATTCCCGTTGGCCGCAGTAGAGAACGATCCATGCTTACCTCACCCATCCAAGAGACGCAGCGTTAGCCTAGCGCGAAGGCAGCGCAAGATCATCCGCCATGGTCGATAAAAAGTATTCTTGAACCAGCAGCGATAGCCCCGCGTGTTGGAAAACCGAGCGTCGCCCCCACTGGC
Organism: Halomonas sp. HL-93; assembly: GCF_900086985.1. Taxonomy (NCBI): domain Bacteria; kingdom Pseudomonadati; phylum Pseudomonadota; class Gammaproteobacteria; order Oceanospirillales; family Halomonadaceae; genus Halomonas; species Halomonas sp. HL-93. The sequence goes on along the minus strand of NZ_LT593974.1, from coordinate 4,050,181 downwards.
TGCTAACGCGTTTGTCACAGGGATAAACAAACCCAGGTGCATGACGCGTGGCATATAGCGGGCCGCGTACCAGGTCAGGCTGGCTAAATAGCCAACTACCCAGCGACCGCTCCCCCAGGCGTTCCAGTCGCTGGCCACGCAGGGCTTCAAGGGGGGCCACCGAGCGGGCCACGACCCACGGGGTCTCATCCACGCACAGGGCCACCTCGCGCAGCCAGGCATAGCGCCTTGCCGCTAGGCCCAGCGCCTGGGCCTCATGCGGCTGAGGTAGCCCAACGCCCTGGCGCAACAGCTGCACGCGGAAAGGCCGCTCGCCGCCTGCTGCCATAATACGCGCTGTCAATGAGTCTGTGGAGGCAACCCACTGCCACCACGCCGCGCTCATCGACGGTCGCAATGCCTTGACGGGTCGCCAACATGGCAAATCAGGGACGGACCCAATAAAGTGACGCGGCACCATAGCCTCCCAGGCAATTAAACGGTGCATTAGTGTAACATGAGGCCATATATAGGCTTTTGTCCCACTGACCTTTGGATAATTGGATGCCCTCATCACACGCTGAGCTGATTATTGTCGGCACGGGTATGGCGGGCGTTGGTCTTGCCCGTGCGCTACGCCGACAGAGCGATACGCGTTCGATCTGCCTGATCAGTGCCGATAGCGGCGATGACTACAGCAAACCCCTGCTATCGACCGCCTTTGCCAAGCGCCTGCCACCGGAACGCCTCGCCCAACGCAACGCCAACGAGCTCGCCGACTCGCTGGACGCCCGTGTGCTCACCCAGGCCACCGTAAGCCAGTTGGACGCCGCGCATCACTCGCTCCGGCTGGCAGACGGCCAGGCGCTTGGCTACGACCGCCTGGTACTGGCCACCGGTGCCGAGCCACGCGTGCCCATGGCCATTCCTGACCCGCTCAAACCGCGCTGTTTTACCGTTAACAATCTTGACGACTATCGGTGTTTTCACCGCGCGCTGGGGGCTACGCCTGCCCGCGTGGCGGTCATCGGCGCAGGGCTGGTCGGCTGCGAATTTGCCAATGACCTGCATGCGGGGGGCCACGAGGTTAGCGTTATCGCCCCAGACGCTGCGCCATTGTCCCGCTTGCTGCCTGCTCCGCTAGGTCGCGCGCTAGGCGAGGCGTTTCTGGAGGCGGGCATCCGCCTTGCGCTGGGCAGAACGCTCAAGACGATGGCGCTTAATGATGACGATGGCGTGACGCTAACGCTGGATAACGACGACTCGCTCACTGTCGATGTGTTGTTGATGGCCACCGGTTTGGCCCCGCGTATTGCACTGGCCGAGGCGGCGGGGCTCACGGTTTCCGCCAGTGGTATCCAGGTAGACCGGCAGCTACGCACCTCGCACCCGGATATCCACGCCCTGGGTGACGTTGCCTGCGTTGACGGCATCAACGCGATGTACGTGCAGCCTCTTCAAGCCAGTGCCCAGGCACTCGCCGCCACCCTAGCTGGTACACCCACGGCAGTGCGCTTTGGGGCTTGGCCGGTAATCGTTAAAACGCCATTACTGCCGGTGGTCGCCTACCCGCCAACCCGGCCCCCTGAACGCTGGCGGATCGAAGGCGAAGGCGGTGATATGACGGCAATCGCGGAAGATAGAGACGGACGTTTGATTGGTTTTGCATTGACAGGCGGCTGCGTGAGAAGGAAAGTGGAGCTTTCCAGAGCAGCCCCTACGCTGCTAGGCTGAGTTTCGCGGCGCTGACGGTTTGGCTGAAATGATGGCTCAACCTCAGTGACCTTACCAACAACACGACAGTGTATCTTGCACGATCATTAAACAAAGGGAGTTTCCTTATGCGTAAACCTGAACTTGCAGCCGCCATTGCCGAAAATGCCGACCTGTCCAAAGACAAAGCGGGCCAAGTACTTAACGTGATTCTCGATGAAATCACTAACAGCGTGTCCAAAGGCGAAGACGTTGCCCTGATTGGCTTTGGCACCTTTACCGTTCGCGAGCGTGCCGCCCGTACCGGTAAAAACCCGCAAACCGGCGCGCCGCTGCAAATTCCAGCCAGCAAAAATGTCGCCTTCAAGCCGGGCAAAGCGCTTAAGGACGCTGTTTCTTAATGAAGCTCAAACTGACGCTGTGGCTATTGGGCTTACTGCTCAAACGTGCCCTGCGCCGCAAGCCGCGCTTTCGTGAACAACTTGAGCGAATGCGCGGCTTGGACTGGGGCATTGCCACAGAGGATTTGGGTACTGCCCGCCATTACCGGATGACGCCAACCAGCATCACCACGGGTAAAGGCCTGCCGATCGACTTGGACCTTGAACTGCGCTTTCGCAACGATGATGCGGCGTTACGCATCCTCAAAAAGCCAACGCAGCAAGCCTTCCTCGATGGCATGATTAACGGCGAGGTACGCTTGGTAGGCGACTCCGCCGATATGAACAAGCTGCAGAAACTGCTTAAGTATTTGTAGTTACCCGACAGACTGAGCGGAGGTGGCGCTTTAGCGATGGATATACCTCATCAGCGCTTAGTGTACTTTCGCGTTACCCTGGAGTCTGGTTCAGTGCGCCGTGCAGCGGCGCGCTTGGACATTGCTCCCTCGGCGGTTAGCAGGCAAATTGCGCTGCTGGAAGAAGCCTTGGGAGCCACCCTCATGGAGCGTCAGCGCGACGGCATTTCGCCTACCCCGGTAGGCGAAATGCTGCTTGAGTACTGCGAACGTCGCGGTGCCCTTGATGAAGGCTTTATTGCGTCTCTTGAATCCTACCAGCGTCTGGAGACCGGAAGAATATCGCTCACCGTCGGTGAAGGGTTCGTCAGTGATTTAGTGGCGTCCCCGCTACATGAGTTCACCCAGCTTTACGCGGGTATCCAGCTCGATATTCATATCGCTGGCACCTCGGGCATTATTGAAGCCGTGGTCGATGATCACAGCCATATCGGCTTAATGTTCCACGAAAGAACCCATCCTCAACTGCGTTTCTGGGCTTCCAGCCCACAGCCATTAATGGCCATCCTGTCACCGCAGCATGCCTTGGCCAACCAGCCTGCGCCGCTCTCTCTCGATCAACTGAGCGCCGAGCCCATGGCGATGTGGGATACCAGCCACGGGGTGCGCCAAATGGTCGATCAGGCCTTTCAGCAAGCGCGCATTGCCCCTCGTCTGGCAATGAACACTAACTCCATGGTGGTACTGGCACAGTACGTGCGCAGTGGCATGGGCATTACCCTGCTACCCGCCTTTGCCGTCGCCCACGATTTAGAGCTTGGCACGTTAGTGGCGCGCCCAGTAGATAATCCGCTTTTTCAGCGCTCCCAAGCCCACATGGTCACCCGTGTAGGTCGCCAACAGCCCAAGGCGTGCATCCTATTGCTGCGCCATTTGCAGCGCTGGATGCAGGCTTTTCGAGAACCCGGCCCGGTAAGCGATCAACCAACGCCACTGCCGTAACCAAACGCCACGCTGGCCTCTGTTGCGGTTTCCACCCAAACGCTTTGCGGCACCGTATATTCGCGCAGGCCATCCAAGCCGCTGGAGCGGCCAAAGCCGCTTTCGCCAAAGCCACCAAACGGCGACATCACGCTGATCGCCTTGTAGCTATTGATCCACACCGTGCCAGCCCGCAACTGACCGGTGACGCGATGCGCCCGCGCGACGTCCTGGCTCCAAACGGCGCCAGCCAAACCAAACCGCGTCTCATTGGCGAGTTGAATAGCCTCGGCTTCATCGTCAAAGGCCATGGCCACCAGCACCGGGCCGAACACCTCTTGCTGGGCAATCTCCATATCCGGCGTTACATCGACCAGTACGGTAGGGGCGATAAAATAGCCCTGAGCCTCGTCAGGTAACCCCTCTGGTCGTTTACCGCCCGTTAACAACGTTGCGCCAGCGGCTACCGCCGCATCAATCATGCGGGTGACCTGCTCAAATTGGCGGCGATTCTGCAGCGGCCCCATCCGGGTCGCCTCATCGCTGGGCAGGCCCACCGCAATCTGCTCAGCCGCCCGTGCTAAACGAGTGGTGACCTGCTCAAACACTCCGCGCTCAATCAATAAGCGCGACCCTGCCACACAGCTCTGGCCAGCGGCGGCAAAAATCGCTGCTTGGGCCCCTGCCACCGCTTCGTCCAGCTTGGCGTCGGCAAACACAATATTGGCCGATTTCCCACCCAGCTCTAACACGCTGGGCACCAACCGCCGCGCGCCCGCCTCGGCAATCATGCGGCCACTCTGGGGAGAACCCACGAATACCAATTTGCTGATAGCGGGATGGTCGGTTAGCGCTGCACCGGTCGTTTTGCCCAGCCCGTTGACGATATTGATCAGCCCCTTCGGCAACCCGCCGCCTTCCAGCAGCTTGGCGATCACCACCGAGGAGAACGGGGTTAACTCAGAAGGCTTCAATACGGCGGCGTTGCCTGCGGCAATGGCCGGGGCCAGCTGCCAGGCGCAGGTGAACATCGGCGCGTTCCAGGGGGTAATTTGCCCCACCACGCCGTAAGGAACGTGGCGCACATAGTTAAGGTGCGAGGTAGGCACCGGAATCACTTCGCCATGCTGTTTATCGCACCAGCCTGCGTAGTACTCGAACATCTCGCGCACTTTGCCGACTTCAGCGCGGCAGTCGCGAATCGGCTTACCGGCAACGACACTTTCCAACTGCGCCAGCGCCTCTTCATGGCCCTCCAGGCCGCGTATAGCGGTATTCATGCGTCGGCCGCGCTCGCTGGCGGTTAGCGCCATCCATTCGCGCTGCCCACGCTCAGCGGCTTGGGCGGCACGCTCAATCAACCCAGCACCCCCATCGCGATAGCTCACCAGCGTTTCGCCGGTGGCAGGGTTAATTAGGGTGATCGCTTCCCCCTCTCCCGCGACAAACTCACCGTTTATCCAGTTACTCAGCGGCGTGGCAGCGGCTAATCCGAAACCTTCGAGCAGTTCGGTAAGATGATCACTGGCGTGTTGGCTGAGTGCGTTCATTGGTTGCCCTCCGCTTGAGTAGCACGCGCTAAAATCGGCGTGGTGATGTGGTTGAAGTCGTCGCTATCGGCGGGGTGATCAGCGTTCCCGTGCCAGGCATCGACCACGGCTTGTAACAGCGGCAGTGGAATACCCAGTTGCTCAGCGGCATCCCGCGCCAGACGCAGGTCTTTACGCATCAAGCCGGTGGTAAAGCCTGAGTCGAAACGTTCACTTAGCACCCACTCGGGGAAATTCACTTCGCTAACCGCGCTGCGTCCGGAGCCACTATTGAGCCCCGCCAAACAGGCGGCGGGTTCAACGCCCGCCTTGGCTGCCATGGCGACTGCCTCTGCGGTGGTCAGCAAGTGCGCCGCACACAGGTAATTATTAGCGAGCTTAACCACATGGCCACTGCCTGGGCCGCCCACATGGTTGCGCTTGGCGGACATGGCTTCCAGCATCGGCATCACCCGCTTGATGGTGGCTTCATCGCCGCCCAACAGCATCCCTAGCTTGCCGCTGGCCGCGCCTTTTGGCCCACCGCTGACCGGGGCATCCAGCCACCCAAGGCCCGCTGCGATGACGTTTTCAGCCAGTTCGCGACTAACCTGAGGATCACTTGTCGATGTATCCACTATCACACTGTCTTTCGGCGCTAAGGTGAGTAAGCCCGGTGATTGCTCGATCACCTCGCGCACATGGGCGGAAGTCGGCAGCGACAGCAGGTACACATCGCTTGCAGGCAGTTCTTCGGGCGCCACGACGGGTAACCCTTGGGTAGCGAGGCGTGACCGCGCCTGCTCAAATACATCGCTACCTGTTACTGCAAACCCTGCTGCTTTAAGGGTGAGCGCCATATTGCCGCCCATCTGCCCCAGCCCGATGACTGTAATGGTTAAAGACATTCTAAAACTCCCTACAGCGCTTTTTGGGTAACGAAACGCCGTGTTCGGTGTTGATATTTGGCGTAGACGCTCCCCTACCCATTGGGCATCAGAGAGCGAATAACGCTTGTAGCTAAGAAAAGGGTAACGATTTAGACGAGCAGTGCGCTTACCAGCTCCACCCAGTAGCGTGTGCCTAGCGGCAATAGTGCGTCGTTAAAGTCATAGCGCGGGTTGTGCAGCGACGCGGACGCCTCGCCGTTGCCCATCCAAATATAGGCACCTGGGCGCTCGGCAAGTAGAAACGAGAAATCTTCCGAAGCCATACTCGGCGGCGGGTTGCGGATCACGTTGCCACTGCCCAGTAAATTTTCCAGCACCGAGGCGCACTGCTGGGCGTGTTCAGGGGTATTGATAGTGGCGGGATAGCAGCGCTGGTAGTCAAGCTCAACGGTTAAGCCGTGAAACTCCGCCAAGCTGGCAATCGCCTGCTTAAAGCGTGCCTCCAGGTGCTCTTTAAGCGCCATATCAAAACAGCGCAGCGTGCCGCGCAGCGCCACCTGTTCGGGAATCACGTTAAACGTATCCCCCGCGTTAATGCTGGTGAAACTGAGTACTGCCGATTTATCCGGGGGCGTCTCGCGGCTCACCAGCCCCTGCAACTGGCTGATCAGTTGGCAGCTCGCCAATACCGTATCAGTCCCTAAGTGTGGCATCGCTGCGTGGCAGCCTTTGCCGGTCAGCGTCAGGTTAAAGATGTCGAAAGCAGCCATCACGTCGGTATCGTGCACTGCGGCAACGCCCACGGACAGGCCCGGCCAGTTGTGCAGGCCGTACACGGCGTCCATGGGAAAGCGCTCAAACAGGCCTTCTTCGACCATCACCCGCCCACCGCCGGCGTTCTCTTCGGCGGGCTGAAAGATAAACACCACACGCCCTTTGAAATCCGGCTGCTGCTTTAACGCCCAGGCGGCGCCCAATAGCATGGTGGTGTGGCCATCATGGCCGCAGGCGTGCATCTTGCCAGGCGTCTTGGAGGCGTAGGCAAGCGCCGTCTCTTCGCGAATATCCAGGGCGTCGATATCGGCCCGCAGGCCGATGGTTTTACCTTCCCCCAAACGGCCATCCAAGGCCGCCACTACGCCGGTACCGGCAATATTGGAGGTCACCTCAAAGCCCCACTCGCTCAACAGTGCGGCGATGCGCGCGCTGGTGCGGTGCTCCTCAAAGGCGGTTTCCGGGTGTTGGTGAAAATCGTGGCGCCAGGCGATTAGCGCTTCATTCTCCGGTAAGTTTACTGAAGCAGTCATCGTCTTGTCCTTAAAGCATCACGTGAGCAACAACGGCAGAGCCGATAAAGGTGCCGGTGAAGACCAGCAGGGCCACAATGACCAGCTTCCAGCCGGTTTGCTTGAACATGGCGAACTCACGGCCGGTCAGCGCCAGCCCGGCGTAGGCCAGTACTGGTGTGACCACCGCAAGAAAGTCCACTTCGGCCAATCGGGCGATTATCCAGCCGTTACCCGGAAAAAAGGGCAGCGTCGCGATAATGCTCACCAGCGACACCCAGGCCACGCTGGGTAGGTAAAATGGGCAAAACCGGCCAATCACCAAACCGATAATGACCATCACATACAGAATCAGCATGCCGGGCAGCGCGTCTAACAGCGGCGAACCGTTGACGATATTGCTAAACCAAGCAGCGATACACACGGCGGCCAGTACCAAAGCCGTTTTACCGAGCTGGTTTTCCGGGCGCAGCTCTTTCAGCGCTTCGGCATCAAACTGATCGACCGTGCTCTCATGAGTTTTCATGGCTAACCTCCTGACGCGAACCTTTTAAGCGCTTGTACATCCACTCGGTCACCGGTAGCGCAATAAACAGCGACACATACAGACCGGTGGCGTAAGTGAGCAGGTTGCTCGCGCCTGCAAAGGCGAGCAGCTCATCCTTGGATGCCGGTGCCGCTTCGGCCAACGCAGCCGAACACGCCGCCACCATACTGCCACTGCCCACCCCACAGGCCATGGCCAAAGCACGAATATCGAGAATATCCAGTGAGGCGATATAGCCCGCCATTAAAGCAAAGTAGAGCGTACCGAACATGGTGCCCACGACGTAAACGCCCATAATGCCGATACCCTCAGGACTTCTTAGCCCATAACGATCTGAAATAATGGCAATATTGGGTTCACGGGCGATAGAGTAGGTAGCCCCAATCGCTTCCCGGCCCATCTTAAGGAATAAGACAGCAAAGGGCAGCGCGATCAGCATAGTACCGAGGTTACCCAACTCCTGGAGTATCAGCGCGGGGCCTGCCTCGATGATCTGCTCAATGGCGGGGCCAATGGTAGAACCGAATTTGGCTATAAAGGGCAGTATGGCGATTAGAATGATCGGGCCTGCGGCATTGCTGACCGGCTTGGGAATGACCTTGCCCATGGCCGAAAAAAGGTGGGGGTTGAACAGTACGCCAATCACAAAGGCGTAAAGCAGCGGTAGTAACAGCAGCGTTCCAGGCCCAAGGGGAATACGCACGATGCCGATCCACTCGGCAAACATTGACGTCACGATCACCGTAAGGTGCAGACGCCAATCCAGCAGCAGTTTGAGGTCCATAGGAGTGTCCTTGTTTTTTTAGAGTCACTCCGAGTATCGAAAGGTTACTGTTTCAATCATAGGGCTTTAGTGCGCTATTTTTTAGAACACTCAAACGTTGAGCGCCAAGGTAGCGACATCCAACGGCTACACACTTATACTAAAGTCTAACAATCATCCATAAGAGCCTCTATGCCCATAGCATTACCGCTGCGCCGTCTTTGGACACTGGATAAATTCGCCTATAGCCTACGCGTTTTTATCGCGTTCAGTGGTGCGCTGCTGCTTAGCGCTCTACTGGGCGATGTCGCGCTGGTCATTCCGCTTTTCTTGGGCATTATCGCCAGCGCGTTGTCGGAAACCGATGACAGCTGGGAGGGGCGCTTTCAGGCTCTGTTGGTGACGCTTGCCTGCTTTGCTTCGGCGTCGTTCATCGTGCAGTGGCTGTTTCCCTGGCCGTGGCTGTTTGCCTTGGGGCTGGCGGTTTCTACCTTTACCCTGATCATGCTCGGGGCCATTGGCCAACGCTACGCCACCATCGCCTCTGGCACGCTGATCCTGTCGATCTACTCGATGATCAATATCGAGCAGCACGGCGGGATGGATGAAGATGTCGCCTACCGCCAACTTCTACTGCTGGCGGGAGCTGCCTGGTACGGCGTCATTTCGATCATCTGGTGTGCGCTTTTTTCGCGCCAGCCGCTCAAGCAAAGCATGGCGCGGGTGTATAAGGCGCTGGGCGAGTTTTTGATTTTGAAGTCGGCACTGTTTGAGCCAGTACGCGACGTGGATGTCGAAGCACGTCGTGTGGCCCTGGCACACCAGAACGGTAAGGTGGTGGGCGCGCTTAACCAAGCCAAAGAGATGATTTTTCGCCGACTGGAGGGCCAACGGGGTAATCGCAAGCTCAACCGGTATCTACGCATCTATTTTATTGCCCAGGATATCCACGAGCGGGCAAGTTCAACTCACTACCCGTATAGCGCCTTAACCGATGCGTTTTTCCACCATGACGTGCTTTTTCGCTGCCAGCGACTCCTGGATCAGCAGGGCCGCGCCTGCCGTCAGTTAGCCAAGTCACTACTGCTCAATCGCCCGTTTGGTCACGAACAAAGCGAGCAGGCCCTGGCCGATTTGCGCGCCTCAATTGATAACCTTAGCGACCGGGGAAAACCCGAGTGGCAGCCGCTCATGCGACCCCTCAACGCCTTGGCCGACAACCTGACCACCCTTGAAGCCCAGATTGCCAGCGCGCATAACCCGGATGCCAAGGACGAACGCCGCGATAGCGCCTTGTATGACCGCTCGCCGTCCAGTCTGTGGGAAGCGTGGAAACGCGTGCGGCTTAATTTACATCTGGGCTCGCCCACCTTTCGCCATGCCGTACGGCTCAGTGCTGCGCTGGTTACCGGGTACGGCTTACTGCACTGGCTCAATCCGGATCAGGGCTTCTGGATATTGTTGACCACGCTTTTTGTTTGCCGGCCCAACTTTGCCACTACTCGGCGGTTTCTCTCCCAGCGGATTGTCGGCACGGTGCTGGGGTTGGTGGTCGGCTGGGCGTCGATTAGCCTGTTTCCTCACCCATTGGTACAAAGCATAATCGCCGTGGCGGCGGGGGTATCGTTCTTTGCCAACCGCGAAAAACACTACGTCCTGGCGACTGCCTCAATCACCCTGCTGGTGCTGTGCAGTTTTAATCAGGTGGGTGATGGCTTCGATCTTATCTGGCCACGCTTATTCGATACGCTGATTGGCGCGATGATTGCGGGCCTGGCAGTGTTTTTTATTCTTCCCGATTGGCAAGGGCGGCGGCTTAACCGCGAGGCCGCGCACGTGCTGACCAACCATCGCCGCTACCTGGAAGAAATCATTCATCAGTACGAAACGGGCAAGCAGGACGATTTAGCGTATCGCCTGGCCCGCCGCAACGCCCACAATGCCGATGCGGCGTTGTCCACGCTGCTGACTAATATGCTGCACGAGCCGGGGCATTACCGTAAACAGGATGCCGATAACGGCCTGCGCTTTTTAGTACTGTCCAACACCTTATTGAGCCACCTTTCCGCGCTGGGCGCGCACCGCCACCAGCTAGCCGACGATGAGGACGACTCAGCACTGGTGCCAGCCGCCAAGCGCATGTGCGAATTGCTCGACCAGCTTGCCGAGCAGTTGCGTAATCGTCAGCCGATCACCCCGCTGTCAGCCCAGGCCGAGGCGTTAATCGCGCAGCTCGATGAGCAAGGCTCGGCTACAGCGGAGCAAAACGCCGTCACGCGTTACCGGCCAATCCAAAGCCAGCTACGCCTTATCGCCCACCAGTTGGCGCCGCTAGGGGAGTCGGCTAGCCGACTGATCAGCACACCTGACCCGAGTGCATAACTCACACCGACGCTAAACCTGCCCATATCGCCCGGCAGCTTCGCCTAGCCAACGGCGCACCAGCACGGTGGTGATGTCCTTGTTGCCCTGCAGTGCCTTTGCCAGCGCGGTAACTTGATCCAGCAGGTCGCCGTCACGCTCCAGATCGGCAACTTTCATCTGCGCAAGGCCGGTTTGGCGGGTGCCGAGCACCTCGCCGGGGCCGCGGATCTCCAGGTCTTTCTCGGCGATGCGAAAGCCGTCGGTGGTCTCGCGCATCACCGCCAAACGCTGCCGGGAGGTTTTGGACAGCGGCGGGTGGTAGAGCAGCACACAGAAACTCTCGGTGCTGCCGCGCCCTACACGGCCGCGCAACTGATGAAGCTGAGAAAGCCCTAGCCGCTCGGGATTTTCGATAATCATCAGGCTAGCGTTGGGTACGTCTACACCCACTTCAATGACCGTGGTGGCGACCAGTAAATCCAGCTCGCCTTGTTGAAAAGCCGCCATCACCTCGGCTTTTTCACCGGACTTCATGCGCCCGTGCACCAAGCCTATCGCCAGCTCCGGCAGCGCGTCGGTGAGTTCGTCGCGGGTCACTTCCGCCGCCTGGCACTGCAGCGCTTCGGACTCTTCGATCAGCGTGCACACCCAGTAGGCCTGGCGGCCCTCACTGCAGGCACGGCGAATACGTTCCACCACTTCGGGGCGACGCTCGTCGGAGACCACGACGGTTTTCACCGGCGTGCGCCCTGGGGGCAGCTCGTCGATCACCGAGACATCCAAATCCGCGTAGGCGCTCATGGCCAGCGTGCGGGGTATCGGCGTGGCGGTCATGATCAACTGGTGAGGGGTAAGCCCGCCTGCTTCGCCTTTTTCACGCAGCGCCAGGCGCTGATGCACGCCGAAACGGTGCTGCTCGTCGATAATCGCCAGCCCTAGGCACTGGAAATGGACATCGTCCTGGAACAGCGCGTGGGTGCCGACCACCATGCGCGCGCGTCCATCGGCAATCGCCGCCTTGGTATCCAGCCGTGCCTTGCCTTTGAGCTTGCCGGACAGCCACGCTACTTCGATGCCCAGCGGTTCGAACCAGGCTTTAAACGAGCGGTAATGCTGCTCGGCGAGGATTTCCGTGGGCGCCATGATTGCCGCCTGGCAGTTGCCCGCCAGCGCCGACAGCGCCGCCATGGCAGCAACCACGGTCTTCCCTGACCCCACATCGCCCTGAACCAGCCGCAACATCGGGGCAGGACGGGCCAGGTCCAACGCAATCTCTTCAAGCACCCGCCCTTGGGCGCTGGTCAAGGCAAAGGGCAACTGGGCTAAAAAGCGCGCCTGAAGGTTTCTCCCGCTGGGCAGTTCGGGGGCGCCATCCGCCTGAATGCGTAACCGCACCTCGCGCAGGCTTAGCTGGTGGGCCAACAGTTCTTCCAGCGCCAAACGCCGCGTCGCCGGATGGTGGCCGTGGGTGAGCTGTTCCAGGTCGGCCTCTGGCGGCGGCTGGTGGAGAAGTTTCAGGCTGGCGTGAAGCCCAGGTAGCTTGAAGCGCTGGCGCAGGGCGTCAGGAATAACGTCAGGCAGCGCCTCGGGTTGTGCGTCCAATAGACCCAGCGCCTGTTGGGTCAACGCGCGCAACCGCGTTTGATGCAACCCCTCGGTGGTCGGGTAAATCGGCGTAAAGTACTCATCAACCGGGGTTTCGCTGCCGCCGCTTAGCCGGTACTCAGGGTGATAAATCTCCAGCCCCGTGGCCCCGGCGCGCGCTTCGCCAAATGCACGCACGGTGGCTCCCGGGCGCAGCTGTTGCTGCTGGGCGGGCGAGAAGTGGAAAAAACGCAGGCTTAAAATGCCGCTGTTATCGCGCAGCCGCACCAGCAAGCTGCGCCGACGCCCCTTCACCACGTCGCAGGCGGTGACGTCGCCTTCAATCACCGCCTCGCTGCCAGCGCGCAGCTCACCGATAGGTGTTAGTCGGGTGCGGTCTTGATAACGCAGCGGTAAATGAAACAGCAGGTCGCTAACCTGCTCAATGCCTAATCTGGCCAGCTTCAAGGCTAGCGCTTCGCCAACGCCTTTAAGCGCCGTGACTGGTTCCGAAAGCGCCGTCATGACCCTGCCGTCGCCGCCTTGGCCGGCTGACGGCACTGGCTGATCGCATTCACCAGCGCATCAATGGCTTTGGGACGGGGAAAGCTGGCCCGCCAGGCAATCGCCACCGTCCGCGAGGGCGCGGGGCCGACAAAGGGGCGGCTGATCAGCATGGCGTTTTCATATTGATCCATGCCCAGCGCTGACTGTGGCAGCACGGTGATGCCCAGCTTGGAGGCCACCATATGTCGGATGGTTTCTAGCGACCCTCCTTCGGCGATTAACGTGTTGTTGGGGTTGTTGAGTTTTTGGGTAATCGCCGGGCAGGCTTCCAATAGCTGATCGCGGAAGCAATGGCCCTCGCCCAACAGTAATAGACGTTCTTCTAATAGCTCTTCTTTATGGATCGCTTCCCGCGCTTCCCAACGATGCTTGGCGGGCATCAGCACTTCAAAGGTTTCATCGTAAATCGGCTTGGTCACCACGTCGGTTTCGGTAAACGGCAACGCCACGATAATCACATCCAGTTCGCCGTTGCGCAGCTTGGTACGCAGCGCGCCGGTCAGCCCTTCTTCAATGTACAAGGGCATCTGCGGTGCGGCCTTGGCCAGTTGGGGAACCAAGTGCGGAAACAGATAGGGCCCGATGGTGTAAATGGCCCCGATGCGTAGCGGATTAGCGAGCTGATCCTTACCGGCACTGGCCATGTCAAAGATCAGGCTACTCTGCTCAAGTACGCGCTGCGCCTGAGCGATGATCTTTTCACCCAGCGGGGTCACTTGGACCGTCGCCTTGGAACGCTCAAACAATGGCGTTTCTAGCTCATCTTCTAGCTTTTTGACGGCCACCGACAGCGTTGGCTGGGAAACATGGCAGCGTTCAGCAGCGCGGCCAAAGTGGCGTTCTTGGGCAAGGGTTACGATGTAGCGAAGTTCTGTTAAAGTCATAGTGGTGCCGGTGGCATCCTCTCGTAGCAGCTTGTGACTAACGATCGTGACAATTAGCGGGAAGGAAAAGGACAGGCAAGCCCTGCTGACGATGTCGTCTCTACTATTGCTTTCTCTTAAGGAATTGTAGATCAGGGACTTTGTATCTAATAGGGATTATTTATCAATAGGAGTGAGCAAGGTGACGCTAACGGTACTGATTATTGGCTGTGGCGATATTGGCATCACGCTAGGCCGCGAACTGCTCAGCGAAGGACATCGCGTGATTGGCGTTCGCCGCCAAGTCAACGCATTGCAAGATACCGGCATCGAGCCCTTAGCCCTGGACTTGAATACGCTTGAGGATGCCGACGCCAGCGCGCTTCCCGAGGTGGATTACGTCGTTTACACGGTGAGCGCGGACCACTTTGAAGAAAGCGCCTACCAAAGTGCCTACCCCGAAGGCTTGAAGCGGGTGCTGAGCGTTTTGGAGCAACACGCCACCCCGCCGCGCCGCGTGTTTTTTGTCTCTTCCACCAGCGTCTACGGCCAGCAGGAAGGCGAGGTCGTCAACGAAGAAAGCCCTACCGAGCCAACCAGCTTCTCCGGCACGCTGATGTGCCAAGCCGAGCAAGCGCTGATCAATCACCCGCTGCCCGGCACCGTGGTGCGTTTTTCGGGCATTTACGGCCCCGGCCGTGACCGACTCATTCATCAGGTTGCCGAAGGCCGATTATCCTCGGTGACGCCGGTGATCTATTCCAACCGCATTCATCGCGACGACTGTACCGGCATTTTGGCCCATCTGATCCACTGCCAGGAAAAAGGCCAGCCTTTGGCTGATCTTTACCTGGGCAGCGATTGCGAGCCGGTCACAATGCATAACGTGATGGCCTGGATCGCCAAGCAGCTTAAGGTAGAGTCCACCGATACCATGCAGTCACCATTGCGTCGGCGTACCAGCAAGCGCTGCGACAATCGGCGGATCCTCGACACCGGCTATCAATTCCGCTACCCAACCTTCCGTGAAGGCTACGCTCAGGTGTTGAAAGAAGGCGGTTTTTGGCGCGTGCAAAAAGTATAACCCCCCACCCACGCATTCAGCGCACTTCCATCAGCGAGCACTCGGCTCGCTGATGGTAAGTATTATCAAGTCTTAATCGCCAATCACCATGACGGCTTCGGCTTCTACCTGACTACCTTTCGGCAAGGCTTTAACGCCCACCGCGGCGCGAGCTGGAAACGGCATTGAAAAGAACTCTTCCATTACCTTGTTCACAATCGCGAAATTATCTAAATCGACCAGGTAGAGGTTCAGCTTGACGACATCGCCCAGCGTGCCGGCGGCTTCTTCACATACCGCCTGTAAATTGGTAAACACTTGACGTGCCTGCGTTTCGAAATCGTCGGAGACGATCTCCATGGTGGCCGGGTCGAGGGGAATCTGGCCCGACAGATACACGGTATTGCCTGCCTTAATCGCCTGAGAGTAAGGGCCGATAGCGGCGGGAGCTTTTTCAGTGTTGATAACAGCTTTGTTGCTCATTGGATGTCATGCTCCTTGATGCGTTAAATGTTCATGTTGATGGCCCCTGCCATAGCTTACGCTAGCCAGCCTTGGGCCAGCGAGCAGCCACAGCGGGCGCTTAATTTGCCATGCGGGTTATTTTGCCGACGTTGGGCAGATTACGAATACGTTTCATGATGCGGGCGAGGTGAACACGGCCCTTCACCGAAAGCGTGAGATTCACCGTGGCTAGGCGGGCGTCGCGCTCTTCGATGCTAATGCGCTCAATGTTGGCATCGGCATCAGTGACCAGCCCGGCAAGCTCGGCGACCAACCCCCGGCGGCTTTCAATTTCAATACGTAGGGCCACTGGAAAGTCTTCGTCGATATGCTCTGACCATTCCAGCGCAAAGACTTTATCCGGGTCGTCTCTATCGGCCAGATTTTTACATTCTGCCCGGTGGACCACCAAGCCTTTGCCCATAGACAAGTGTCCAACAACAGTATCCCCAGGCAGCGGATGACAACAGCGGGCATAGTTAATCACCATGCCTTCGCCGCCGCTTATCATCACCGCTTTATGGCTGGTGCCCTCGTTGACCAGTTCGCTTGGATGACCGTCTGACACGTCCACCAAACGTCGCGCGACCACATGGGCAACACGGTTGCCTAATCCTAATGATTCCAAAAGCGCCTCTTCGGAGGCTACATCGAGTTGGTCAAATGCGCGGGTTAAAACCGTTGGATCCAGCTCTTCCAGGCTGGTATTGAACGGTGCCAACGCTTTGTTTAGCAGTCGCCGGCCGAGCATCACCGCTTCGGTTTGCTGCTGGTGCTTGAGCGCATGGCGAATTGCCGAGCGTGCCTTGGCGGTGGTCACGAAGTTCAGCCAAGACAAGTTGGGGCGTGCCCCTGGCGCGGTGATGATCTCCAGCGTCTGGCCGCTTTCCAGACGCGTGGAAAGCGGCGCCAGATGCCGATCTATCCGGCAGGCAATGCAGTTATTGCCGATATCGGTATGCACCGTGTAGGCAAAATCGATAACCGTCGCCCCCTGGGGCAACTCCATGATGTCGCCTTTGGGAGTGAATACGTAGATATCGTCGGGAAACAGGTCGTTTTTGACGTGCTCGATAAACTCGAGGGAATCGCCCGCGTGACGCTGCATCTCGAGTAGCCCTTTCACCCAGGCGCGCGCCCGTGCATGGCTACCCTCGGCTATCGGGTGCGAGGTTTGCCCGGCTTTATACAGCCAGTGCGCGGCAATGCCGTTGTTGGCCATGGCTTCCATTTCCCGGGTGCGAATCTGCACCTCAATGGGCATGCCCCGGGCACCAAACAATGTGGTGTGCAGGCTCTGGTAGCCGTTGGCCTTGGGAATGGCGATGTAATCTTTAAAGCGCCCTGGCACCGGCTTATACAGGTTATGCACAACGCCCAAAATACGATAGCAGCTGGCGACATCTTCGGTGATGATCCGAAAACCGAACACATCCATGATTTCGACAAACGGCTTACGCTGGTCACGCATCTTGCGGTAAATCGACAACAGATGCTTTTGACGGCCGACCACCGTGCCGCTCAGCGCTTCGTCATCAACGCTTTTTTGTAGCGTGGCCTGGACTTCACGCATCGCGCTACGCCGGTGCCCCCGGGCATTAGAAACGGCACGCTTGATGCGTTCCGAGCGCATCGGGTGAATCGCCTGAAAGGAAAGGTCTTCAAGCTCAACGCGAATGGTGTTAATACCTAGCCGACCGGCGATGCGGGCGTAGATTTCAAGTGTCTCGCGGGCGATGCGGCGCTTTTTATCGGGGCGCAGCGCTCCCAAGGTGCGCATGTTATGCAGACGGTCGGCCAGCTTGACGATTATCACGCGGATATCCCGCGACATCGCCAACACCATCTTTTGGAAGTTTTCTGCCTGGGCGACGGCTTTATCTTCAAAGGTGATCTGGGTCAGTTTGGAGACCCCGTCTACCAATTCGGCGACCGGCTCACCGAACTGTGCACCCAGCGCTTTTTTGGACACGCCAGTGTCTTCAATCACATCGTGCAGCATGGCGGCCATCAGGCTTTGATGGTCCATGTGCATGTTCGCCAGAATATTGGCCACCGCCAGCGGATGGGTAACGTAAGGCTCGCCGGAGCGACGCCGCTGGCCGTCGTGGGCCTGTTCGGCGTAATAAAAGGCGCGTTTGACCTGTTGGATCTCGTCGGGAGGTAAGTAGCCGCCGAGTCGGTCGGCCAGGTCGTCAATGGTAAACATTCACCGCGCCTCTAATCGGTCGTGAACCTAGTCGTCGATTTGTGCGCTGGGAGCCATCGCTGGACGAGCGCGAACAGGCGCTTCAACTGGTTCGTCCAGTACCGTGTGATCAACTAAACCCGCAGCAATTTCGCGCAGCGCCAAAACAGTGGGTTTGTCATTTTCCCAAGCAAGCTGGGAATCGCGGGTGCCCCGCGCCAGCTGACGGGCACGCTGGGTGGAGATCATTACGAGTTTGAAACGATTTTCGACATGATCAAGACAGTCTTCAACGGTGACGCGAGCCATGGGTGCCTTCCTGTAATAACGACGCTGGATCGTCTCCGTAAGGGGTCAAACGGGCCGATCCAGCTAAAGAGGGTAGTAGAACCGTGTAGATTACTCGACGCCGGGCGCCTGTGACAAGAGCGTTGCCAGTAAGGGCGCGTGGCGTTCGCTCATTAACGGACGCGCTAAGCGACGGCTAATGACTAGCGACTGCAATTCCTGAAGGGCGGTGGTGAAGTCATCGTTGACCACCAGGTAGTCGTATTCGTCATAGTGTGACATTTCGCTGATCGCATCACGCATGCGCCGCGCAATGATGGCATGCTCGTCGGTGCCACGGCTAGCAAGGCGACGTTCAAGCTCACTGCGCGACGGCGGCAGGATGAAAATCGATACCGCCTCGGGCATTTGTTCACGCACTTGGCGCGCGCCCTGCCAATCAATCTCAAGGATCACATCCTGGCCGGCATCGAGTATCGTTTGTGCCGCCTGGCGCGACGTGCCGTAGTAATTATCGAAAACCTTGGCATACTCAAAAAACTCGCCGCACTCAATCATCGCCTCAAAGGTAGCCGCATCGGTGAAGTGGTAATTGACGCCATCGACCTCGCCTTCGCGCCTGGCACGCGTGGTGTGCGATACCGACACCTGAATACCATCGAGGCTATCGATCAGCTCGCGTACCAGGCTGGTTTTACCCGCCCCCGATGGGGCAGAAACGATAAACAGTGTACCTTGGGACATACGCGCTTCCCTTGTTGGCGAAGTAAACTCGTGCGATCAGAGCGTGTAGGAAAGGGCCGCAGTATCGCACACACGTCGCGACGACTGTAGCGTTTCGCGGAACAGGGAGGTCACGATGCGAAGCACATTGCTGATACTGGCGCTGATAGCGTTAGGCGTGGCCCTACACAAAGACCTGATCGAGATCCCACGCCACTGGGCACCGTGGGCGCCGCTGTATGTCGACGACCCGATCACCCCGGTCACCTCACTAAAACTTCGTCGCCTGGAAAATGACCGTGACGGCTGCCTGGCAGCGCTGGATAGCGTGCCAGATGAGGCGGTGCGCTATTCCCCTCTGGCAGACTACATCCCCGTCGAGAATTGCCCACTTGAAAATGTGGTGCGCCTGCAAAGCAGCGGCGTGGCGTTTAATCAGTCGTTTGTGGCCAGTTGCCCCCTGGCGTTGGCCTGGGTGATGTTCGAGCGCCATGCGCTGCAGCCCAGCGCCGAAAACATTCTCGGCACCCAAGTGCGCCAGGTGGATCACGTTGGCAGTTTTGCCTGCCGCAATGTGTATGGCCGCGAGAGCGGGCGACGCAGCGAGCATGCCACCGCCGAAGCGCTGGACGTGATTGGCTTTCGGTTGGCAAACGGCGAGCGTATCACCCTGCTTGAAGACTGGGGAGACGAGGGGCCAACGGGGGACTTCCTACGTGACATCCGCGACGATGCCTGTGATTTTTTTGGCAATACGCTAAGCCCCGACTACAACGCCGCGCATGCCGACCATTTTCACTTCGGTATGCGCGGCTTCCGCCTCTGCCGTTAATGTGCGGCAGCCACTCGGGTCGGCGGGTAACGCGTCTCTAACCAGCGCCCGAAAGCAAACAGTACGAGTCCACACAGCGCCAAGCCGGTGCCCACCAAACCAGTACTCGACCAGCTAAAGCCCGCGCTAATGACGAGCCCTGCAAGCCACGCGCCTAACGCATTGGCGCCGTTGAACGCCGCGTGATTGAGCGAGGCGGCCATAGTTTGGGCATCTTCTGCAACATCCATCAAGCGGGTTTGCAGCGCGGGGGCAAGTGCCATGCTGGTACCCACCAAGCCAACAAACAACAGGCCGGTCCAGACGTTATTGGCAGCAAAATAAAATAGCCCCTGAATCACCGCGCACCACACCAGGGTGGCGGGAATCGCCCGCATCAAATTCTTGTCCGCCGCGCGGCCGCCTATCAGGTTACCGGCGATCGAGCCCAGGCCGAAGATCACCAGCACCAGCGGCCCCAGTGCCTCACTCATCCCCGCCTGCTGGGTCAGCGTCGGCATTACGTAGCTAAAGATCGCGAACATGCCACCGCAGCCGATACAGGCGATGGCCACCGTCACCAGCACGCGCTGTTTGACCAACGCCGAGAGTTCGCGAAGCGGGCTTGCCTTTGCATCGAACGGCTGCACCGGCACCCACAGGCGAATCAACAATGCGGTGAGCAGTGCAATCCCGCCCACTGCGGAAAAAGCCACCTGCCAGCCAAACAGGTTTCCCGCCCAGGTGCCCAGCGGCGCGCCGAGCAAAATCGCCACCGTCAGGCCCATCATCACCCGGGCAATCGCCCGCGCCCGCTGGTCAATCGGCACCGCCCCAGCAGCCACAAGCGCCGCCACGCCAAAATAAGCCCCGTGGGGCAGCCCGGCAATAAAACGCAAACCCACAAACGACCAGAAGCCCGGCGCCATCGCACTGGCAATATTGCCCAGCGCAAATACCAGCATCAGCGCAATCAACAGCGCGCGCTTGGGCACCCGCGCCGCCAGCGCTGAAATCAGCGGCGCACCGACCACGACGCCCAGGGCGTAGCTGCTAATTGCATAGCCCACCTGAGGCACGGTGACGGCCAAATCCCCCGCCACGCGGTTCATCAGGCCCATAATCACAAACTCGCTGGTACCGATACCGAAGCCACCCAGCGCCAACACAAATTCGGCCAGCCGTGGGTTACGCGCCAGCCCTTGAGACGACGGTGCTGTCGAATCCTGCATGCTTAACTCCTTGGGATACCGCCCGGTTGGTATCACGATGGCGCAAATGATCGCAGGATTAGACGAAAGTAGAAACCCGCCTGTGCTTAAAAAGTTAGCGGGCGAACTCAATCGTTACGATGGGCTGAATAGGAAACGGTGGGGTGAGGTATTTGGCGGTCAGGCGCTAGGGGGTTCCACTGAAAGCAAACGCTCACGCAGCTCACGGCTACGCGGTACCAAGCCGGTTTGCAGGCCCAACGGGCGGAATACTTGGTTGAGTAGAGCCACGGTAGGGCTTGCTTTATCGGCTTCCAGATCAGACAAGGAGCGGCGACTGATACCCACCAGCGCGGCATATTGGGTCTGCGACATGCCCAGCACCTCACGCCGCAGTTGACGCAACACCTGCCCTGCGCTGATTTCTTCCCGCAGTAGCTGGGTCAATAGCGACGTCAGCAGCGCCTCGCGCTCAATGCTAGAGAGTTCTTTGCGCTTCATATCAGCCCCCAGCGCTGCAGTTTATCGTCCAGGTAGTCGAACCCTAACGCATTCGACACTAGTAGCACTTCCGGCACGCCCCGCACAGCAAGCCGCTCTTTTAGTCCGACTAATTGACTCCCAAGCGCTTTTAGCTCTGCCATCAGTTGTTCCGGGGGCACATAGCCATTTAAGCGCTCCGCAATGGCTGCCCAGTTGAATTCACGCCCCTCCTCAAACGGCGCCCCCCAGGTGGTGGTACGCACAACCCCCTCCGGGTCAGCCTTCATAGGCGCAAAATCGTAGACTGGGGCCAACCAGATACCCTGAGGCGTTTTCAGCAGCGCGCTATTGCGGCCGTGGTTATCGCTGTTGGCAAAAGCGACATTGAGCAGATCGCGTTTCACCCACTCGCTTACAAAGCTCGCCGTATCAAACTGGCCTCCCGACTCGCGAACGCGGAATTGCTGGCTCAACCGGCCAACCAGTGCCTCAATCACGGCAAAATGGTTTAACAAACTTCCCGGCTCGCTCTCCATAATTGAATAAACAGACTCCAACCCATAAAGCGTGCGCTCTCCCCCCTGAAAATCAACATCAAAGCGGGGCAACCACAGCGATGGATAGCGTTCACCTTCTATTAACCGCATCCCTTGCGTCTCGATGGTCGCTATGCCCAGCGACGCTAGCTCGTGATAGAAGTGGTACTCCGCACGCAGGATGTTGTTATCAAGCTCGGTACGCTGGCCGCGAGGAAATTTCACCAGATAGTGCTGATCGGTATTCGCCGCATCATCCTGGTAGGTATCGATCCAGACCTGATCGTCTGGCGAACAGCGCAGCAGTAGCTTAGGCGCTTCGCCGCCGGCCCCGGTCGCGCCGCCACCGGCGGCGCCCATCTGCTGCGCATAGGCAAGAAAATCACTATCCCGATCCACTACATCAGCTAGGGCAAAGCGTTGCTGCTCTAGCGTGTTGCCTACAGGACGCTCGGGAAGCGCTTGTTTAATACGCAAATTACCTACCGGTGCAATCGTCCCTTTAGCCAATAGGATGTAATCTTGTTCAGCCTCGCTAAGCGCCGATATCCCCAACTGCGTGACCCAGTAACGGCGGCTGGCCCCAGAAGGCATGATATCGTCTAAAAAAGCGAACCAGCGTGGCGATTGGTGAGTATTCATTAGCTCAATGGGCAAACGCAGGCTGCAAGCATGCTCGTCATCGCGATCTAGCCATTCAAGGGCATAATCGGTGATATAGCCCAAACGCGCAGGCCCACGGCGACCCTGCTCTGGAGATTCAATCACCAGCTCGGCAGCATCGTGCCACTGGCCATGATGAAATGCCTGGATGGTTAGCAACGTGGGCCACCTTAATTGAGCAGTTAATAACTGAGCAGCTTAATGCTCAATAGTGTAGTCCAAGGCACAATAATGTGCATTTTAATACTCAAAAATACCTAAAAACCCAATTAATGAGCAGTAAACTACTCATTTTAGCCAGGAGCCGCCATGACACCTGATAACGAGTCCTTTGACATGATTGAGCATGCCATGGCAGCCCTCGCCAAGGCCGACCCGGATATTGCCCGCGCTTATCCGCTAGTGGGCGCCCCTGCCCCACGCCAGCGCGACCAGGGTTTTGCGACATTTTTCTCCACCATCGTTAGCCAACAACTCTCCACCGAAGCGGCCCGTGCGATTATGGGCCGCGTTAATACGCTGCTGCCGGAATTACATGCCAAAGCGGTAATGGAGGTTGAGAGCCAAGCACTACGCGATGCCGGGCTTTCCTGGCGCAAGATTGAGTACGCCAAGGGGCTCGCAGAAGCGGAGCTGGCAGGCACCTTTAGCGCCGATGGGCTTGAACAGCTAAGCGACGACGACGCCATTGCCGCGATTACCCAGCTGCGCGGCTTTGGCCGCTGGAGCGCCGAAATTTATCTGATGTTCTCGTTGAAGCGCCCGGACATTTTCCCCGCCGATGACCTCGCCCTACGGGTGGCCTTAGGCCGCCTAAAGGGCATGGACGACAAACCCACGCCCAAGCAGGCGCGCCAGCTAGTGGAACCCTGGGCGCCCTGGCGCAGCGTGGGCTCGCTGTTTCTATGGCACTACTATCGCGGTGAACCACTGTAGCGCGCCTTCAGGCTACGCTATGCATTCACCCCCGTTATTGTTGAGGAATAACTCCATGGCCAATCTCGCCCCTGCCTACCGCGCCAAACCGGGCTCGCCGCTTTTTGTTGACGGTACTTTCTACAATCAAATTGCCAACGCGACAGGCCAGCGCAGACTGGTAGAAACCATAGAAGTACCGATTCGCGACGCACGTGCCTGGAAAGTGCCCGCCGGTCACGTAATGCGCATCTGCACCCGCCAAGGTCCCCAGGTAGGCGATTTCAACCTGTGGTCGCTGCATAACCCACGGGAACGCTTCTGGGCCTCGCGTACGCGCCAGCTACAGCGCGCCCACGTCAGCGTCCACGACCGCCTTTGGTCCTCGCTACCCTATCTTCGGCCCATGGCGACCATCACCGCCGACACGCTCGAGCACTACGGCGTCGACGAAGATGGCGGGCGTGTTCACGATCTGCTGGGGACACGCTGCGACCCCTACGTGAACCACCTGCTGACCGGTGAGGATTTCGACTTCCACTGCCACTCCAACTTGACCCGTGCTGTGGCGCCTTTCGGGCTCACCGAATTGGATATCCACGATGTGCTCAACGTCTTCCAGTGCACCGGCCTGAACGAACAGGACCAGTACTTCATGAAAGCCTGCCCGGCAAGAGAAGGGGATTATCTGGAGCTGTTTGCCGAAATCGACCTGCTCTGTGCGCTTTCCTGCTGCCCGGGCGGCGATCTCTCGGTGGATCTATGGGGCAGCGACGCCACCGACGACGATCTGCTGGCGACCTGCCACCCTATCGGCATCGAGATCTACGCGCTCGATGACTCGCTGTTAAAAGGCTGGTCGCCGCCACAATCACCTGACTATCTCGGCAACCACGGCGTGCGCCCGCCCGAAGAAGATTGGAGCGCCAAACGCCGCCGATGCTGCTGACGCGCCTGTCATGGATCGAGGCCACCGAATTTGCCGTTTTGATAATCCTCCACCGCCTGGACAATCTCTTCGCGGTTCGTCATCACGAACGGGCCGTGGGAGTAGACAGGTTCGTCTATTACGTCTCCGTGACCAAACAGCAGCCGCGCGTCGCTGCTGGCTTCGATCATTAAGCTATCGCCTGCGCGGTCTACTTCGATCAAGTGGTGCGGCTGAACAGGTTCTCCGCTCACCTCAACGTTGCCTTCCACCACATAAAGAAATACCTGCCGCCCTGGCGCTACCGGTAGCTGTTCCCGCGACCCGGCAGGCAGCCGCAGCGTCGACATGAAAACGCCGGTCAGCGTGTCGATGGGGCCTGTTTGCGTTTGCCACTGCCCGGCGATCAGGTTCAGTTCGCCGCCGCCCGGCAACGCGATGGCGGATATGTCCTGCTGCTGCAGGCCCACGTAGCGCGGCGCGCTCATCTTTAACCGCGCCGGCAGGTTGACCCACAGCTGGAGGATCTCCAGCGGGCCACCTTCGCGCATAAACTCGGGCGGCGACACTTCCGCATGCACGATACCGCTGCCCGCCGTCATCCACTGGACGCCGCCCGCGTGGATCACGCTTTGATGGCTGGCGCTGTCCGCGTGGGCCAGCGAGCCTTCCAGAATGAAGGTGACCGTCTCGAAGCCGCGGTGCGGGTGCGGGCCGAACGGCAACCCACCGTTATTGGCCGGATACGTCTGGGGGCCGTGATGGTTAAGAAACAGAAACGGATCGAGCTGCTCAAGCTGCGGCCCCGGCAATGGCCGCCGGGTGACCAGATCGCCGATATCGTCGCGCCTGGCCGGGTGCTGGGCAATGACACGACGCGCTTGCTGAGTGCTATCTGAGGACATAACCATCTCCTTATCAATATGTCCCAGCGTAAAACCTACAGCAGCGGATGAGGAGCGAATAATTTGCCCCGCTTCGTTGAAGGAAATTGGTAGAAGCCGGTTATGGCGCGCGAACGTCCAGTCGCCCCACCACCTCCAGCCCATCCGCGGCCGGGCGCACGACCAGCATCTCGCCCGAGCCCACGCCGCGCCCGGCCAGCGCCGTGATATTCACCTGGTGCGTTACCAGCAGCATGTTGCCCGATGCTTGCCAGGCGGCTATCCGATCGCGGGCGGTTTGGGTGATGGCTTCCCGATCACCGCGCCCGCGAAAGAACGAATCCAGCCACGGCGCAGGCTCGACGTCGCCCAGCTGCATAAGCTCGGCGGTATCCAGCGCCCGACACCAGCTCGACGAATACACCGCGCCGATAGGAATATCCCGCTCGCGAAATGCCTCACCAATCGCCCGCGCCTGGGCACGCCCCTCCTCAGATAGGTTGCGCTGGGTCTCGCAGCGATCCCGTTCGAACTCTGGCGGGTCACCAAGGCCCGGCGCTAGCGCATGGCGCATCAGAATCACCAGGCCGCCTTCCCCAAGCGACTGCCAGGTGGTGTCGTTGGCCTGGGCGCTGAGGGGAAGCATGCCCAGCGCACCGAGCAGCAGGGTTAACGTGAGGTAACGTAGGGTTGGCATGGGGAGATATCCAAGCAGATTGGAAGCTACGTTCAGCTTATCGCAGCCGGCTGATCGCGGGTAGCGGCTCAGTCAACGCCTTCGCCGCCGTCAGCTCGATGTGGCCATCAAACTCTCCAATTCGCGCTTATTTTTCTGCCGCCAGCCGCTGGAGGCGTGCGGCTTGCTCCGAGAGTGCGGCGCGCAGCCCGGGCGGGTCGATGATCTCGAAGTCGAAGGGCTGGTGGGCCAACTGGCGGGCAAACCAGGTCAGGCAATCGGTGCGGGCATGCAGCATCACGCCGTTACCCTCGGGTGTGAATACGCCGATACTGCTCCCCAATTCCGCAATGGCGCTGGCCAGGTCGCTATACAACCGCACGCTGACGGCCGTCGCCCTGGGCAGGCTGGCGATGCTTTGGGTCAGATGCTCGGCGGGGTCGAAGTCAGTTGGACGCTCGAAGCTGGCCTCGAGTAGTGTGGCCTCGGTGATGCGGTCCAGGCGAAAGCTACGCAGGTCGCGGCGCAAATGGCACCAACCGCTGACATACCAGCGCCCCTCACGATAAACCAGGCCGTAGGGGTTGAGCACACGATCACTATGCTGTGCTCGGTCGTCCCGGTAGGCGAGCCGGGCCCGTTGCCGTGCCTGGGTGGCAGTCGCGAACAGGATCAGCAAGCGTTCGTCGCACGGGGCTTGTGGCGGGGGTAACTCCAGTCGAGCGCTTTCGCTCAGGGCATGCGCCTGCTCTTTTAGCCTGGCGGGCATAACCCGCTCCAGCTTGGTCTGCGCGGTTTCAAGCGCCGGGGTTGTATCGGCGATTCCCAGCCCCTGAGCGGCGAGCAGCCCCAGTGAGACGGCCAGCGCCTCTTCGCTGCTGAACATCAGCGGAGGTAGCTTGAAGCCTGGCATCAAACGATAGCCTCCTTGCCGCCCGCGTTCGCTGGTCACGGGAATGCCGAGCTCTTCCAGCGCCTGGATGTAGCGCCGCAGCGTGCGTCGATCGACACCCAACCGTTCGGCCAGCTCCCGGCCGTTCATATGGCGGTGGGTCTGCAGTAGTTCCAGGAGCGTCAGAACGCGGACGGTGGGGTTAACCACAAGTGGCATTTTCCTTGTTTTAATAGGACGCAATTTACCCTATTTAGCCACTATCTTGCTGGCAAGGCCAGGCGCAAAGGGCGCTGGCTTATACCGTCAGACTCAGTGAGGAGAATCGGCATGTACCTATCGGCACAGGATATAGCAGGGCTTGAAGGCGTGAGGAAGGTGCATTTACTCAATGCCAATGCCGTGCGCATCAACAAGTCGCTGGGGGATGCCGTCGGTATGACCCAGCTCGGGATACATCAGATCAGTGTGCCACCCGGCCACTTTTCCACCGAGTACCACTGCCATCGCTACGAGGAGGAGGCCGTCTACGTGCTCTCTGGGACCGGCATGGCCACGCTAGGTGACCGCAAGCAGCCGATCCGCCCAGGCGACTTCATCGGCTACCCCATCAACGGCGTGGCTCATGAGATGTACAACGACGGCGATGAACCGCTGGTATGCCTGGTGGTGGGGCAGCGGTTGGCCCAGGACGTATGCGACTACCCGCGCTCGGACAAGCGGCTATATATCAACAGTGGTGAACAAACCCTGGTCGACCATGCCGATATCGAGCATATACCTCATTAGCGTTGGCATCGAGTGGCTGTGGGCAGGGCGCCAAGCCGTAATACGGCCCTGGTATAAAGCTAGCGAGCCCCTTACATTTTGAATTTTCTTAAACTGCAGGATAAAACCTATCAGGAAAGCCAGCTAGACTAGGCCATTGTCAGCCCTGGAACTAGGCACCGGCTTTGCCTTTGTGGAGCGCCAGCAGCGCATCCGTTTTGATGACGAAGATTTCTACCTTATAAACTGTTTATTCTATATTCTGAATCTGAATATTGATCAAAAATAAATATTATTTAAATATCAATATTTTATAATAAATTTAATGTCATAATTACAAATCCACTACCCAATTTACTACCCACTTGGCGAAAGCAGCACCCTCCAGAGGGACTCTGCTAAACGCTGTCAAACTGCAAGAAAGAGCCTTCGGCATGGCTTCATCTCTCGCCAGCACTTTCGTCTACATAGTCCTCACGTTCGTGAACTCTAATCTTTTCTTCCATCCGCTTGCGCATTGTTTCGACGTCGACGTCACCCCATCTTCAGTAGCACCCGGGTTTAGAGTCAGAAATAACTTTATCGTGTTTTACCACCAGTTGCTCGGCATAGGCTGACGGTGTCAGCCCTCCAAGACTCTTCTTCGGTCTTTCTTCGTTGTACTCCCGCCGCCATGCCTCGATGACAACCTGGGCGTGTTGAAGGCTGGTGAACCAATGCTCATTTAGGCATTCATCTCGAAAGCGCCCATTGAACGATTCGATGTAGGCGTTTTGGTTGGGTTTTCCAGGTTCGATTAAAAACAGGGCAACGCCACGTAGATGCGCCCATGACAGCATGGCGCGCCCACAGAACTCCTTTCCATTATCCGTACGAATGGCGCTCGGTAGGCCACGTTGTAGGGCCAGGTGATCCAGAATACGTGTTAAAAACAGTCCGCTAATGGCACGTTCAGGCACGATCGCCACGGCTTCATGGGTGGCGTCATCGACAACCGTGAGGCTCTTTATCACTCGTCCGTCTGCCGTCCGGTCAAACACAAAATCCATTGACCAGACCTGATTGGCAGCCCCAGGGCGACCAAGTGGCTTTCGCTCAGACATGGGAACCTTCTTGCGCTTGCGACGCTTCACCTGCAAGCGAGCTTCCGCATACAGACGCTCAACACGCTTGTGATTGACCGGTTCTCCGGCCTGACGCAGCTTCAGGTAGATCATGCCAGCGCCATAGCGGCGATGCCGGTGTGCCAAGGCAACAATGCGTTCACGCAATGTCTCATTGCGGTCAGGGGCCGGCTGGTAGCGCAATGCACTGGCACTCATACGAATGACACGGAGCGCTCTGCGCTCACTCAGGCCACGTGACACCATAAAGCGCACCACGTCTCGGCGTGCCGGGGCGCTCACCACTTTTTTCTCAGCGCCTCGCGAGTGACCTCCATTTCCAGTAGCGACTCTGCGAGCAGCTTTTTCAAGCGTCCATTTTCGGCTTCGAGTTCTTTGAGTCGCTTGGCATCGGGGACGCTCATGCCGCCAAACTTGCTCCGCCATAGATAGTAACTGGCTTCTGAGAAACCGTGCCGACGGCATAGCTCTTTGATGGGCAGTCCCGCTTCGGCTTCGGCCAAGAAGCCAATGATCTGTTCTTCGCTGAAACGCTTCTTCATGTCCAATCTCCTTACCCATAGGATCGGACTCTAAAGTGTAGCGCTACTCAATCAGGGGGTGACGTCGCCAATCCCTGAAGAGATCCTGGGTAGTGCGAATGATTGCCTGTTCATCGCGCTTACGCTCTTCGACGGGGTCGACACCGCTCCGGATTACTCGCTGGGTCTCTACCGCATGCTCACGAGCCTCAGCCAAGGAAAGAGCGGCGCATTTATCTAACGTCAACTCACGTCGCTTACCAGAGAAAGTGTATCGATGCATCCAGTAGGGAGAACCCTTCTTGGGGACCATCAGGTAAAGGCCGTTGCCATCGCTATAGCGGCCCGGCTTCCCGTCCTTAATCAGGGACTGAACCTTCTTGGCGGTAAAGCTACCCATTAGCCCTCCTGCATATTGATCGCATGATGTGGGGAGTATTTTTGAGAAAATCACGCCTATTGCGGGGAATAAGCCAAAACACTACCCACTATACTACCCAAAAAATGCTGGCTTAAGCTAGATAAAGATAGACAACAATAGACAATGGTTGATAATTTTATTTTTAAATACAGCATTTTATGTACTATCGTGGATCACAGCGGACTCTATTCTATATTCTGAATCTGCTCCCGCATCTGCTCAATCAGCACCTTCAGCTCTACCGCGCAACGGGTGGTTTCTGCGACCACCGATTTTGACGACAGCGTATTGGCTTCGCGGTTGAGCTCCTGCATTAGAAAATCTAACCGGCGGCCTTTGGGGCCTTTTTGGGCCAGTTGACGGCCAACTTCGTCGACATGGGCCGTTAAGCGGTCCAGCTCTTCGTCTACATCGGCTTTTTGCGCCACCAGCACCAGTTCAGCTTCCAGGCGTTGCGGGTCGAGGTCGGTCTTGGCGACTTCCAGGCGTTCCAACAGTTGGGCACGCTGGCGCTCCAGAATCTGCGGCAGCAGGCCGCGCACGGTGGCTACCTGCTCGCTCACGGCGGTTAAGCGGGTGGTGATCATCACGGCGAGTTTTTCGCCTTCCCTTGCACGGGCGTCAATCAGCTCATTCAGGGCTTGGTCAAACAGCGTCTTGACGGCTGCGGTAATCGCTTCCTGGTCAAGGTGTTGAGTTTCCATCACACCGGGCTGGTTGAGTAGCGCAAGGGTGGTGGGTGGCACGGCGCTGGGCACCTGCTGTTGAATCGCCGCCAGCGCATCGGCGATCTCTTTTAGGCGCTGAGCGTTCACGGCGGGAGCCTGATTGGTCTCGGCGGCCTCAAAGCGTAGGCTACATTCCACCTTGCCGCGGGCCAGACGCGAGCGCAGCGCGTCGCGCAGCACCGGCTCTAGCTCGCGCAGAGTGTCGGGCAGGCGGAAATGCGGTTCTAAATAACGCTGATTCACCGAGCGGATTTCAACCTGAAGCGTGCCGAAAGGAGCGGCCTGCTCGGTGCGGGCGAAGGCGGTCATGCTGTGTACATGGCGTGGGTTGGCCATTCGTGATTCCTGTTCATCGCTCATTTACCCCAGTCTACCCGATCTGCCACGACTTGATACCGAACGCTTGAATAGGCCAATCAGACCCTGCGTTGACGTGTACAATGGTGGGCTTTCCCTGCTCAAATGTTTATGTGAGGTGCTATGCGTCCTGATGTTGTTCGCCCGAGCGGTCGTGAAGCCGACCAGCTGCGTGATATTCGCATAACCCGTGATTACACCCGCCATGCGGAAGGCTCTGTACTGGTGGAGTTTGGCGATACCAAGGTGCTGTGTAATGCGAGCGTGGAAGCAGGCGTACCGCGCTGGCTGCGCGGCAAAAATCAGGGTTGGATTACCGCCGAGTACGGCATGTTGCCCCGCGCGACCCACTCACGCAGCGGCCGCGAAGCGACTCGCGGTAAGCAAGGCGGTCGTACGTTGGAAATTCAGCGTTTGATTGGCCGCAGCCTGCGCGCCGCGGTGAATTTGAAAAAACTCGGCGAGTTCACCATTACCGTGGATTGCGATGTCATCCAGGCCGATGGCGGCACCCGCACCGCAGCAATCACCGGCGGCTGCGTGGCGTTGGTGGATGCGATTCGTTACCTGCAGCGTGAGAAAAAGATCAAAGGCGACCCCTTCAAGCAGTTGGTGAGTGCCATTTCGGTGGGCATTTATAAAGGCGTGCCGGTGCTGGATCTGGACTATCCAGAAGACAGCAAGGCCGATACCGATCTGAATGTGGTGATGACCGAAAGCGGCGAACTGATCGAAGTACAAGGCACCGCCGAAGCGGGCGCATTTAACCGTACTGAGCTAAATGCCATGCTCGATCTCGCTGAGAAAGCAGGCGAGGAGCTACGCGAAAAGCAGCGCGAGGCGCTGGGTATCCGCGGGTAATGACAGGGCAATGAAGTGCATACGCAGCAGGCCAGCTTGATGCTGGCCTGCTGCTACGACTCGTAACGCGACGCGGGAAAAGTTCGCTGCCTAAAAATTAGAGCGCTAGATCATACTCAATGATCAGAGGGGCGAACTCGGAGAATGTCGCATCGTAATCGATCCACGCGTCGACCACGTGGCGGCGGAAGTTGGGGCCGACTAACTGGTAGTCGATCCGCCACCCTTCCTGGCGCTCACGGGGCACGTCTTGGTCAAGCTTTGGCCACCACGTGTATTCGCCCGCATCTCGATTGATCTCGCGGAAGGTGTCGATAAACCCGGTTGGGCCAAGCACCTGATCCATCCAGGCGCGCTCTTCGGGGCGGAAACCCGGAGTGAGCTGATTGTCTGACCAGTTAGCCAGGTCGACAGTTTTATGAGCAATATTCCAGGTACCACAAATGATGTATTCGCGGCGTTTGCGCGACATCTTCGTGAGATATTCCTGGTATTGCTCCATAAACGCCTGCTTGGCTTTTTGGTCGCTCCCGTCAGGCATCAGGAAAGTGGCAATACTGAAGCGGTCATAGTCCGCCTGCAGAAAGCGCCCTTCATGGTCACACTGAGGGAACCCCAGGCCGTACATAATCGCCTTGGGGATTTTACGGCAGTACAGCCCCACACCGGAAAAGCCATCTTCTTCGGCATCCAGGAAGTAGCCTTCGTAGCCCTCCGGATAGAGAATATGGTCGTCCAGTTCAAAACTTTTTGCCTTGATGTTCTGCACGCAGACCACGTCGGCATCCTGCTGAGCCAGCCAGTCCAGGAAGCCACGGTCGACGGCATCACGTATACCATTGACATTGATGCTGGCAATTTTCATAAATCGTCCCTTTTGCGTCGCTGCTGTATGATACCCGACGTTTAGACGTTTGGGTAAATAGACAAAGCTAATCTTGCTATTTACCTGCTATTTATTGTTGCCTTTGCCCTAACTTTTGATCGACAAGGGAAGACCGCCGTGGCCACCACTCTACAACCCTACCAGCGCGATTTCATTGCTTTTGCCATTGAGCAG
The DNA here is from genome assembly GCF_900086985.1 of Halomonas sp. HL-93. Lineage (NCBI taxonomy): Bacteria > Pseudomonadati > Pseudomonadota > Gammaproteobacteria > Oceanospirillales > Halomonadaceae > Halomonas > Halomonas sp. HL-93. Next base: position 4,017,774 of record NZ_LT593974.1, on the reverse strand, counting down.
GGCGTACTCAAGTTCGGTGAATTCACGCTTAAATCCGGACGTGTAAGTCCTTACTTCTTTAATGCGGGCCTGTTTCAGACCGGCCGCGCGTTGGCCAAGCTGGGGCGCTTCTATGCCCAGGCGATTGTCGATAGCGACCTGAAGGCCGACGTGCTGTTTGGCCCAGCTTACAAAGGCATTCCCCTGGCGGCGGTGACTGCCGCCGCATTGGCCGATCACCACGACCGCGACATGCCCTACGCGTTTAACCGTAAAGAGGCCAAAAGCCACGGCGAAGGCGGCACCATTGTCGGAGCACCGCTTGCCGGTGATATTCTGATTATTGATGATGTAATTACCGCGGGCACCGCCATACGCGAAGTGATGAGCCTGATTGAACAGAACGGCGCCCGTGCAGGTGGTGTGATCATTGCCTTGGACCGCCAGGAGCGCGGCCAGGGCGAACACAGCGCGATTCAGGAAGTGCAGTCACAATACGCCATGCCGGTGGTCAGTATCGTCACACTAGAGCAAGTGCTTACTTACCTTGAACAGCATGCCGGTGGTGAGATGTTGGCCTACGCCGACGCCGTGCGGGCTTACCGCGACCGCTACGGTATCGCCACCTGAATCGCGTTAAATGGAGAGCGCGCCAGCGTAGTCTTGCTGGCGCCAGGCTTCATAGCTGACGATGGCCACGGCGTTAGAGAGGTTGAGGCTGCGATTATTAGGCTGCATGGGAATGCGCAGTTTTTGTTCGGCAGGCAACGCCGCGTGCACCTCCGGCGAAAGCCCGGCGGTTTCCGAGCCAAACAGCAGTACATCGCCTGGGGCAAAGGGTGCGTCGCTGTGGGCGCGAGTGCCTTGAGTGGTAATCGCCCAGATGGTGCGTCCCTGCATGGCGCTTTGAAAGGCCGTAAAATCGGCATGGCGGGTGACGTTGGCCAAATCGCGGTAATCTAACCCGGCGCGGCGTAGCTTTTTCTCTTCGAGGTCAAAGCCCAGCGGTTCGATCAGGTGTAACCGGCAGCCGTTGTTGGCCACCAGGCGCATAATGTTGCCCGTATTGGGTGCCATTCGTGGCTCGAATAACGCAATTTCAAACATCGGACTGCCTTCACACGTAAAGGATGCATTTTGCCATGAACCCCAGCATCGCCCAACGCATTAAAGGGCTAAACCCCCGCCAGCAGGAAGCGGTGCGCTATATTGATGGCCCCTGTTTGGTCTTGGCGGGCGCAGGGTCGGGTAAAACCAGCGTGATCACCACCAAAATCGCTTACCTGGTGCAAGAGTGCGGGATGAGCGCACGCAAGATTGCCGCGGTGACGTTTACTAACAAGGCCGCCCGCGAGATGAAAGAGCGCGTGGGTCAAATGCTCAAGGGCAAAGAAGGCCACGGGCTAACGGTCTCCACCTTTCACACCCTGGGGCTGAATATTATTCGCGGCGAGCTAAAAACCCTGGGCTACAAACCCGGGTTTTCACTCTTCGACCCGGAAGACGCGAAGGCACTACTGCGCGACCTGATGAATAAAGACGCCCAGGTAGACGCCGAACAGATCAACGCGGTGCAAAGCAAAATCTCCCAGTGGAAGAACGATCTCTTGCTGCCCAGCGACGCACTCTCGTTTGCCGCAGATGACGATGAGCACTTTGCCGCCCGGGTGTACGAGGCCTATGTACGCCATCTGAAAGCCTACAATGCGGTGGATTTTGACGACCTGATTCTGCTGCCGGTGGTGCTGCTGCAGCGTGACCCCGAAGCACTGGCCCGCTGGCGGCGCAAAATCCACTATATGCTGGTGGATGAGTACCAGGACACCAACGTATCCCAGTATCTGCTGGTGAAGCTCCTCATGGCCGAGCGAGCCACCTTTACCGTGGTCGGCGACGACGACCAGTCGATCTACGCCTGGCGCGGTGCACGGCCGGAAAATCTGATTACCCTGGGCGAGGACTTCCCGCGTTTAAAAGTGGTCAAGCTCGAGCAGAACTACCGCTCTACCGGCACGATTTTGCGCGCTGCCAATACGCTGATTGCCAATAATCCCCACGTGTATGAAAAAACCCTATGGTCGGACATGGGCGACGGTGCGTCCATTCGAGTGGTCGTCAATCGCCACGAGGAAGCTGAAGCAGAGCGAGTGGCCAGCGAGATATTTACTCGTCGTATTAAAGAGAACGCCTCGTGGCGTGACTTTGCCGTGCTTTACCGCGGTAATTTTCAGGCGCGGCTGTTGGAACTCAAGCTACAGCACTACCAAATTCCCTATAAGCTTTCCGGCGGCACGTCGTTTTTCTCGCGTAACGAGATCAAGGACGCCATGGCCTACCTAAGGCTGCTGATTAATCCCGCCGACGACAACGCCTTTTTACGCATTGTGAACGTACCACGCCGCGAAATCGGCCCCGGCACATTGGAAAAGCTGGCCAACTATGCCACGGAGCGTTCGATTTCGCTGTTTGCCGCCTGCCATGAGCTCGGGTTGGAACAGACCCTGCCCACCCGAGCGGTCGAGCGGCTATCGCGCTTCACCCACTTTATCGACGGCGTACGCAAGCGCATGGACCAGGGCGATGCGATTGCCGCCATTCGCGATATGCTGCGGGATATGGACTACGAGGCATGGCTGTATCAGAACGCCAGCGCGCCCACCGTCGCCGAGCGACGCATGGCCAACGTGTGGATATTGATCGACCAGTTGGAAAAGTCGCTCAACCGCGACCCGGAAGACGATACAGCGTCTGAAGCTACCGAAACCGATGGTGTGGAAGCAGCAATCTCCCGCCTGGTGCTGCGCGATATTTTAGAGCAGCAGGCCGAAGAGGATGACTCTGATCGCGTGCAACTACTCACCATGCACGCGTCAAAAGGGCTGGAGTTTCCCCATGTGTATTTAATGGGCTTGGAAGAAGACCTGCTACCCCACCGCAACGCCATTGAAATGGGCACGGTGGAGGAGGAACGTCGCCTGGCCTACGTGGGGATTACCCGGGCGCGACGCACGCTAACGCTGACGCTTGCCCGCCAGCGCAAAGCCTACGGTGAACTGATGGATTGCCAGCCCAGCCGCTTTTTAGACGAGTTACCCGCTGAAGATCTGGAATGGGAAGGCCGAGCAGATAAAGAAGACCCGGAGAAGAAACAGGCGCGGGGGCAAGATGCCATTGCCGGGCTGCGTTCTTTACTAGGCTGATTTCTCTACCGAGCTGATGGTTCTCTGTCGGGCGGAGGGCGCTTTATCAGCTTAAGGCGCTTTAATAAGCCAAAAGCGCGGGTAATGTTATGCCTTACGTTATCCACAGGCGGTTTTCGCTAAGCGCCTGTGGGTAACTTTGTTAAGCATCAAAGATAACCACCCGGTCACTCCGCCTCTGCGACCATGTAGTCAACGACCGCCTGAATCTCTTCATCGGAGGCGCTGCTACCGCCGCGCGCTGGCATGGCACCTTTACCATCAAACACGCTTTGATAGAGGTCTTCGGTTCCCTGTTCCAACCGGGCGGACCAGGCTTCGGTATCGCCTAACGCGGGGGCGCCAGCCGTGCCACTGTCGTGACATGCTGCACAGCCGGTGCTGCTATAGAGCGCTTGGCCATCCAGATCACCGTCACCGCTTTGCGCATTGCTTTCGGCTTCTTCTTCCGCCGCTTGGGTACCGCAGGATTGGCCCTGTAAGCAAACGCTTCCTATCGGCGCTAATCGTTCTGTAATCGTCTCACGCGAGGTATCGGCCAATGCGCCTGAACCGCTCATTATGACGACCCCTAGCGCTGCAAGACTCCCTAATGTCCACTTTACATTCACTCTCACCACCTCTATTTATTATTGTTGGCGTTTGGGCGGCTGAATGCCCGTGTGCTGCCGACACGCCAAGAAGCTAATGTTAGCAGTATAGTGGCAATTGAAAGCGCCACAAAACCAACTACATCAACCGGGTCAACGCGGTAACGACGCAGACTAGTCGTACGCAGGTTTAGCCGCGCCACGCCAACACGTGCTGCTGTGCATATTCGCTGAAACCAGTGCGCGTGTAGAGGTTTACCGCCGGGTGATTTTCATGGTCCACCGAAAGCAATAGCTCAGAGGCTCCGGCCTGCTGAGCGAGCGCCAAGGCATGATTGAGAATATGCCCACCCAGGCCGTGGCCTCGCCATTTAGGTACCAATCCCATCAACATCAGTTCCCAGCGGTTAATCTCGCGGCGCGGCGCCAATAGTAAAGCGCCAATGGGCGACGGCGATTCTGCCACGTAAAGCGCATACCAATGCGCGGGCGCGGATGTATCTTGCTGATAGAATCCAGCTGATAGATCATCGACCGATAATATGTCGCGCAATAAACGGCAATCCAAGGAGCCGTGCCCCACCGCTGTTAATAACGCATGCTGCTGCGCGGGGCTAAGCTGGTCCCATGGTACCCAGCGCAGCCTTGTGTCGGAAGCTGTGGTAGGAAAACGCTGATTCACTGTGGCTTTTAAACAGCGTAGCGATACAAGCGGTTGCATCCCATGGCCGAGCAATTGTGCTCGCTGATGAGTAGCGTCCGGCGATAGCTCGATGTGACACAGCGTTAAACGCTGCGCTACCACCCATTGCCGGGCCGTCTCGATCAACGCATTTATGTGATCACCTTCGACGTTGGGCAGCCACAGTTGCGCCATATTCAACGGTAGCCGCTGCACCCAAATAACCCCGTTGATATGCCCATCAACCTGACTCACCCATAAGCTCTGCCATGCCGTTTCCGGACCACCCAACATGGGCTTTAGCGCCTTAGTCAGTGCTTTTTGACCATCCGGCGATTGCGCCTTCGCCAGATGCAAAAGCGCCTCGCGACGTAGGTTCGGTGGGCATAGGGTAATCTTAAAAGTATCGGTCATAGACGCCGCTGCTGTTGTGATCCATGGTATTCATTGTGCTATTAATGCTCCGCCTGTTTATAAAGTGCAGGCAATCCACCCCTTCCTTTCATCTAAATAGGTGAGCTCACCCAGGGACGTAATCTCTCATCATGCGCATTCTACTGGTAGAGGACGATGCAAGTTTGGCGTCCGGAATACGCTTGGCGCTTAAGCCTGAAGGGTACACGGTTGACCATCTCAGCGATGGAGTGAGTGCCCGTTCAACACTGCTGGAAGGTGTTCCCTTCGATGCCGTAATACTCGATCTGGGGCTACCCCGCCTGGATGGCATCGCCGTACTCAAAGCCGTTCGCCTTCAAGGTAGCCAAATACCGATCCTTGTGCTGACCGCCCGGGATGCGATTAATGAGCGCATAGCTGGTTTGGATGCAGGTGCCGACGATTATTTAATCAAACCATTTGATGTCACCGAACTCACCGCCCGCCTTCGAGCGCTACTTCGGCGCAGCCAAGGTCAAACCAGCACGCTGTTGGAGTGCCAAGGGGTACTGCTTAATCCAATCACCCTCAAGGTGAGTTATCAAGGCCAAGAGGTCGCGCTTTCGCGCCGCGAACTGACATTATTACAGGAATTTATGAGCCATCCTGGGCGTGTTTTCACTCGTGATACCCTAGCCCAGTTGGTGTATGGATGGGATGAAGATGTCGAAAGTAATGCCATTGAAGTCCATATTCATCACTTGAGGCGCAAGTTTTCCCCCCATGTCATACGCACAGTGCGTGGCATTGGTTACGTGATGGATAAATCCGGATGAGCTCGATTCGATACCGCACCCTCACATTGGTGCTGCTGGTCTTCGGCCTCAGCACACTGGTGATTGGCATGATTAGCTATCATTATGCCGCGCATCAAATAAGCGAGCTTTCCGATGCCCGGCTTGCGCAACATGCGCGCTTTCTCGAAGGAATGATTCAATCACCTGAACTGAGTGACCAGCGTAGCGAGGTGCTGAGCAATCTTGAAAATGCGTTAAAGCGTTCTGAACCAGCCGATTCTTTCAACGGACACCGCTACTCAAGCCAGCTTGCCTTTAAACTATGGGAAGAAGATCAGCTATTGCTAAGCTCTTCTGATGCCCCTGATATAAAACCCAGCCAGCAAACCACTGGCTATTCTGACCTCACTATTGATCAGCAGGCATGGCGGATTTATGGCCTGAATAACGCAAATACGGATCAGCGGATTATCGTTGGTGAGCGCGAAAATACCCGTGGGGAACTGATTCGTTCGGTCGCCCTACGTACCTTATTACCCGAGCTTATAGGGTTACCCATGGTGGCCTTACTGTTGTGGTGGTGCATCGGCTGGGGGCTCGCGCCGTTGTCGCGAATGGCCGAGCAGACACGCGCTCGCGGGCCGCATAACCTTCAGCCCGTGTCACTCACATCACTCCCCCAAGAGTTAACGCCGATTGCCGGCGCATTAAATCAATTGCTGGAGCGTATCCGTCAGATACGCATACGCGAAGAACGTTTTATTGCCGATGCCGCCCACGAATTACGCACCCCGCTCGCCGTGTTGGATCTGCATGCGCAAAATGCGTTAAGCACCGATAGCCGTGAAGATCGTGAAGAGGCGCTTAATCACCTCCGCGATGGCGTTACCCGCGCCACCCGTGTGGTCAGCCAGTTGCTTGCACTGGCCCGTTTAGCGCCTGAAACCGAGCTACAACGCCACTACCGCCCATCCAACTTGCTCACCGAGGCGCGTGAAACCCTCGCCGAACTCTCGCCCCTGGCCGCAGAGCGCCAACAGCAGGTGACCTTGCATGCCGACGAATCGCTGGACTGGCATATGCAAACAGAGCCCGGTGCCGTTGAAACCGTGTTGCAAAATATTGTGGGTAATGCTTTTCAGCACACACCCAATAATGGCGTTATCGATATCGCTTTAAGCGCAACCACTCACCACGTCACACTCTGTGTGGATGATCAGGGCCCGGGTATCCCGGAACAGGCTTACTCACGGGTGAGAGAGCGTTTCCAACGTGCCGGGCCCGGCGCTGGAGCAGGTTTAGGGTTATCCATTGTTGACCGCGTCGTTAAGCGCCATAACGGCGAATTCACCATGACAAACGCTCCCCAGGGCGGCTTACGTGTTCGTATTACGCTTCAACGCTTCCCTTCTCAATCCTTCTCTTAGCAGCTCTTAAGGTTGCCATAAGAATTCCGTGCAAATGTGAAGTAACCAAAGAACGTATTTTGTTATTTATTACCTCACTTAACGCAGGCATTCTGATGAACCAAATGACATTTTCACCCAAACCCTTAATTCAATTAGGGTCGACCCCGTCGCTGGTCGTACCGAAAAAGCAGCCATTATCGCCGAGTAGCCCTGCCACGAGTGTTCTGACCGATTTTAGCCAAGTACTTCCCCAGTGGATTGAGGTAGATACGCCGGTTGATCAGGCTCATCAAAAAATGCGCTACGCGGGGGTGCGGTTGCTGTTTGTTATGGATAGCCATGACCACTGCATTGGCGTGATCACGGCTAAAGAATTAATTGGCAAAAGACGCATCAACATTGCCATGCAGCAACGCCAATTAAGCCGAGAAGACGTGACGGTCGAAATGGTCATGACACCCTGGCATAAGTTAAGCGCTATGCCATTTAACCAGCTGTCATCGCTTAGCATTGAGGATTTAGTGCTGTCGATGGAAAGCTTTACGGATCAACACTTGCTGATTATCGAGCATAATGATCGCCACGAGCCCAGCATTCGCGGCATTATTTCAGCAACCGATATTCAAGCGGCCATTGGTAAGGCAATCACTAGCATACCGATGGCGCAAAGCTTTGCTGATATTTGTAAGGTCGTGACCGGGCACGATATTTGATTAATCGTCTCATTTTATCCCGCCCGCTCGTCGATACGAGCGGGCGGTTGCGTTTCTGAGGCTAAAAAAGCCCTGCATTTAACCAAACATGGGTCAAAATACTGGCGATATAGCCCAGCATAATGGCCGGTGCCCAACGCAGATGTCGGGCAAAGGTATAGATGCCCCGGGCCTGCCCCATGAGCGCAACACCCGCGGCAGAGCCCATCGATAGTAAACTGCCCCCAACGCCCGCCGTTAGCGTAATTAGTAGCCAATTACCTGTAGACATATCAGGCTCCATCGAGAGCACCGCAAACATTACCGGGATGTTATCCACCACCGCTGAAATCAGCCCCAGCACCACGTTGGCCCACACTGGGTTCCAACTGCCGTAAAGCGTTTCCGAGAGCAGACCAAGATAGCCGATGAAACCTAAACCACCCACACACATCACCACACCGTAGAAAAATAGCAGTGTGTCCCACTCGGAACGGGCAATCCGACTAAAGATATCGAAGGGGACCACACCGCCCAGCTGTTCGAGTTTTTTCCAATCGCCGCGGCGTGAATAGCGTTCACGCTTGCGTTCAAGGGAGCGCGGCAAGCTGCGGCGCAGGTAATAGCCAAAGAACTGCAGCAGACCAAGGCCAAACATCATGCCCATGGCGGGGGGTAAATGCAGCACAGAGTGACAGAGAACGGATATCGCGACGGTGATTAAGAACAGCACGACGATACGCCGCGCACCGCGCTTGAGCCACACGCTTTCCGAAAGTGATTCCGGTTTTCGATTGCGGATAAAACAACTCATGATCACCGCGGGCACCATGAAATTCACAACCGCCGGCACAAACAGCTTGAAAAATTCGCCAAACGCCACTTGGCCAGCCTGCCAAACCATCAGCGTTGTGATATCGCCGAAGGGGCTGAAAGCGCCACCGGCATTGGCGGCCACCACCACGTTAATACAGCAAAGGCTGATAAAGCGGTCATCGCCTTCGGCCACTTTCAGTACCACGGCGCACATCAGCATCGCCGTGGTCATGTTGTTGGCAATCGACGAAATACCAAACGCTAAAACACCGGTAATCCAGAACAGGCTACGGTAGCTAAACCCCTTGCGTACCAGCCAGGCACGCAACGAATCAAACACCCGCCGTTCTTCCATGGCGTTGATATAGGTCATCGCCACCAGCAAAAACAGTAATAGTTCGGTGTACTCCAGCAGCGTTTCGCGAAACGCCGTTTCCGCTTCCTCGGGCAGCCCCGCCTGAACGTAAACCCAAGCCACCAATGCCCAAATCAAACCAGCGGCGACCAATACCGGCTTTGACTTGCGCATGTGCAACAGCTCTTCGGCCATCACTAATGCATAAGCGAGCACGAAAATAGCCACGCAAAGGATACCTGCGACGGAGCGGGTCAGATCGAGAGATCCGGCAGCGGCATAAGACAAAGAAGGAACAGCGAGACAGCAAAATGCAAACAACAGGCACATCGCTCGGCGGCTATAGCGCCCAGCGATGTGGTAATCGGGTGGTTTCATAGCGAAAAAATCCCTGCGGTAGATCGGAGGAAGGATAAACCGCCATAATAATAAGCTGCCTAATGGAATGTGGCAATGCAACATTGCCAACAACGGTTGACCACAGCCGACAAAAACGCCGAACTGTGGCCAAGGATCCTGTTTACTCTACCGTGACGCTTTTCGCCAGGTTGCGCGGCTGATCCACATCGGTGCCTTTAAGTACCGCTACGTGGTAACTCAGCAGTTGGAGCGGCAGCGTATACAGCAGCGGGGTCAGCGCTTCGTGGATATGCGGTAAGCGCAATACGCGAATGTCGTCGCGTTCTTCGATACCCACCTGCTCATCGGCAAACACAAACAGCTGCCCGCCGCGCGCGCGCACTTCCTGCAGGTTCGACTTAAGCTTTTCGAGCAGATCATCGTTAGGTGCCACCGAGATCACCGGCATATCGGCATCCACCAGCGCCAACGGTCCGTGCTTGAGCTCACCGGCGGGATAGGCTTCCGCATGGATATAGGAAATTTCTTTGAGCTTAAGCGCCCCCTCAAGGGCTACTGGGAAGTGAGCACCACGGCCCAAAAATAGGGCATGGTGTTTTTCGGCAAACGCCTCTGACAGTATTTCGATTGCCGGGTCTAGCGCCAGTACCTGCTGGCAAAGCGCGGGTAAGGTTTTTAACGCCGAGACAATATCAGCGTGATGATCATGACAGCCATGCACCCTGCTGATCGCCAGTGTCAGCAGCATTAGCCCAATAAGCTGGGTAGTAAAGGCTTTGGTCGAGGCAACCCCAATTTCGGGCCCTGCCCGGGTCATTAGGGTCACATCCGATTCACGCACTAACGAGCTGCCCGGTACGTTACAAATCGCCAACGTGCCAACGTAATTCAGTTGTTTTGCATAACGCAGTGCGGCCAGGGTATCGGCGGTTTCACCAGATTGGGAGAGCGTGACGAACAGCGTGCCCTCGGGTACCACGGGGTAACGGTAACGATACTCGGAGGCGACTTCTACCTGTACCGGAATGCCGGCGTAACGCTCCAACCAATAGCGAGCGACCAGGCCAGCGTGATAGCTGGTGCCACAGGCAATAATATGAATTTGCTTGGTGGATTGGAAAATGGCTGGGGCATCGGGACCAAAGCTTTCCACCAATACGTGATCGTCGCTTAAACGCCCTTCAAGCGCAGCCCGAATCACCTCGGGCTGCTCAAAGATTTCCTTGAGCATGAAATGGCGGTAGTCGCCTTTACTCGCCGCGCCATCGCCATGTTCAAACGTTTGGATCGGCCGTTCAACCGCTTTTCCATCGCGGTCGACGATACGAATAGCACCCTGCTCGCGCAGTTCGACCAGATCCCCCTCCTCCAGATAGATGAATCGGTCGGTTACCTGGAGAAGGGCCAGCGGATCAGAGGCTAAAAATGCTTCGCCAATCCCGACGCCCACCACCAGGGGACTACCCTGCCGTGCCCCGACAACTACGCCCGGGGCGTTGGCGCTCATCACACCCAGCGCATAAGCGCCGCCCAAGCCGTTAACGATCTGCTGGGTGGCATCAAATAAACTAAGCCCGCTATCCAGCTTCTCAGTTAGTAAGTGAGCAATAACTTCGGTATCGGTTTCTGAGGTAAAACGGTAGCCACTGGTTTGCAGCCGTTCTTTAATGGCTTCGTAATTTTCGATAATGCCATTGTGAACAACAGCAACCTGCTCACCGCTGTGGTGAGGATGGGCGTTGTCTTCGGAAGGCTTGCCGTGAGTGGCCCAGCGGGTATGGGCAATGCCTGCTTTACCGGGCAATCCGACTGCCTCCAGCTTGCTGGATAACGCCGCCACCTTGCCTACCGCCCGATGGCGCGTCAGCGCGCGCCCGTCGAACACCGTCATGCCCGCCGAGTCGTAGCCGCGGTATTCAAGACGTTTCAATCCTTCCAGTAAGATGCCCTGGACGTTGCGCTGGGCAACGGCGGCCACAATGCCACACATAACAGCTCTCCTGAGTTATTCATCCAATGCGCGGAAAAGGTAAACCGGCTAAATTGGAATATGAATACATCCTTTTAATGATTCTTAGCACTAGAGTCTGTGCTTCCGCGCGGACGTTGCCAATCGCTTTTCTCTAATTGGCGCCCTCGCGACACGGCCAGGGCGTGATCGCTGACGTCCTTGGCGATGGTGGAACCAGCCCCCACCGTGGCCCCTTCCCCAATGCTCACCGGCGCCACCAAGGCGGTATTAGAGCCGATAAAGGCATGATCACCAATCGCTGTGTGATGCTTGTTCGCGCCATCGTAATTGCAGGTGATCGTGCCCGCGCCCACATTGACGCCACGTCCAAGACTGGCATCACCTACGTAACTCAAATGATTGATTTTGCTGCCTTCACCCACATCAACGTTTTTCGTCTCAACAAAGTTGCCGACTTTTGCCTTAACCGCTAAACGAGTACCGGGTCGTAGCCGTGCAAAGGGCCCAATCTGGTTAAGCCCGGCGGCTACGGTGGTGTCGATAACGCTGTGGGAATCCACTACGCTTTCTGCGCCGATGGTGCTATTTTTAATCACGCAATAAGGGCCAATGCGCACACCCTCGCCTAACTCAACCTCGCCTTCAAACACGCAGCCCACGTCGATAAACACATCATGACCGCAGGTAAGCTTGCCACGTACATCAAGCCGAGCCGGGTCCGCTAATGCAACGCCCTGGGCCATCAGTTTTTCGGCCACTCGGGCTTGATAGGCTCGCTCCAAGCGCGCCATTTGAGCACGGTTATTTACCCCTTCGACCTCAATGGTAGTGGCAGGTTGAGCGGTAGACACTTTAACGCCCTCACTTGCCGCCATGGCAATTACATCGGTGAGGTAGTATTCACCCTGGGCGTTATCTGCCGAAAGCTGGGGCATCCAGCGTTTCAATTGTTCACTGGTCATCGCCATCATTCCAGTGTTGCACTCAGTAATGGCAAGCTGTTCCTCAGTAGCATCTTTCTGTTCGACAATCGCCACCGCCTCGCCTTGTGTATTGCGCACAATGCGACCATAGCCGTTGGGATCATCCAATGTGACGGTTAACAGCCCCATTTGCTGGTCATCCACCTGCGCCAGCAAGGCCGCCAGCGACTCGCGGTGAATTAACGGTACGTCACCGTACAGCAACAACACCTTGCCGCTGCCCAATTGCGGCAGCGCTTGGGCGACCGCATGACCCGTGCCTTTTTGCTCAGCCTGAACAGCAAATTGGACAGGATAATTAACCAGCGCCTCACGCAATTGCTCTGCACCGTGACCAATCACAACATGGGTGCGGGCGGGGCAAAGCCCAGCGGCCGTGTCGAGCACGTGCTGGACCATTGGTTTGCCAGCCAGCGTATGCAGCACCTTAGGCGTCTGAGAACGCATTCGGGTACCTTTACCGGCCGCGAGAATGACAATATCGAGTTCTTGCATGTTAATCACCTGTCGCGGTTTCACGATCGTCCGCGCGGGCAGACGCAATCTCTATGTCTAACGATTCGATGAGTTCATCACCAAAATGCTGAGCAAAGCCAGGGCTCGCTACACTTCGCCATTTATCCCCCTCGCGGATCAGCATCAGAACATTCAAATCATGCTCACTAGCCAAATCCATGCCTTCTTCATCGCCCGCCACCATTAGCGCGGTCGCCCAACCATCGGCCCAGGCGTTAGAGGGATGAAAGACCGAGACCGATGCTAAGTCGTGGGTAATCGGCTTGCCATTACGCGGATCAATGGTGTGCGAATAGCGCTTTCCATCGGCTTCAAAATAGTGCCGATAATCGCCTGATGTGGCCACCGAAATCGAATCAAGCGGCAGGACATGTTCGGCGCGCTGCTCACCATTCTCAGGCACCTCAATGCCGATGCGCCACGCCGTTTGCTCATCTATATTGCGATAGCCGCGGGTAATCAAATCACCGCCAAGATTGACCAGGTAGTGCTCTATTCCCTGTTGATCCAAGTATGCAGCGACGCGGTCGGTGGCATACCCTTTGGCGATGGCCGAAAGATCGACAAACACATCCCGGGTTCGCCGGGCTTCAAGCGCTTGCGGGTCGAGGTCTATAGCATCAAAGCCCACCCGCCCCAGCCGTTCGTCAAGCTCTTGATCGGAAGGCACTTCTTCAGGGCGAGCCTCGGGACCAAAGCTCCACAGGTTGACCAAATCGCCAATGGTAATATCGAAGGCGCCATCGCTTGCCTCGGCAATCGACTGACTAATCGCCATCACGTCAATCAGCCCGTCGGATAACGGTTGCCATTCGCCTAGCGGCGCTTGGTTGAAGGCCATTAGTTCGGCATCGTCGCGGTAGGTGGACATGGACTGGTCAACGCTTTCCAGTTCCTCTTCGATACCCGCTTCAAGCTCGTTGACCTGCCCTTGAGTAAGCGGATCCGCCATGGTGACTTGATAGAAGGTGCCAAATATATTGCCTTCTAGTTTGACTGGCGATTCCAGCGGGCGGTCCTCTTCTGAACAGCCCGTCAATGCTATCAGCAGTAGCACGATCAACCCGTAATAGCTTTGCAAAGAACACCCTTGCTGCATCGTAGTTACCCCACCCTAACCATGAAAAAACCATAGCAGCCAAATGCCAAAAAGCACGCGATATAACACGAAGGGTTGCATCCCCAACCGTTTGATCAGCGCCAGGAAAAAATGAATACACGCATACGCGCTTAACCCCGAAAGCAGCGTCCCGGCTAGCATCGCCGAACCATCAACTGGATTGGGTTGGCCAATGAGCTCTATTGCCTCTAGGCCGCCAGCCAACACAATCACCGGAATAGACAGCAGAAAGGAAAAACGCGCCGCGCCCTCGCGGCTCATCCCCAGCATCAGCGCAGCGGTCATGGTAATGCCCGAGCGCGATGTGCCGGGAATCAATGCCAATACCTGAGCCGCGCCAATCAACAGGGCATCTCTGAAAGTCAATTGATACTCGCTACGCGACCCGCGTTTTTGCCAATCAGCGTAGCCCAGCCAAAGGCCGAAAAATACCAGGCTCAAGCCGATAATCAGCGTAGACCGCATATGTTCTGCCACCACATCGCGCATTAAAAATCCCACCGCGCAGACTGGCAGCGTGGCGAGGATAACCCAGACGGCCAAGCGCGCATCGCGGTCGATGCGTTGGCCTTTCAGGGCGGCGAGACAACTCGACACCATCTGCCATAGTTCGTGGCGAAAATAGACGACCACCGCCGAAAGACTGCCCAAATGCAGCGCCACATCAAAGGCCAGCCCCTGATCTTCCCATTCGGTGAGCACAGGCACCAAAATCAAATGGGCAGAGCTGGATACCGGCAGAAATTCAGACACCCCCTGAACCAGTGCTAATACCACGATCTGAAGCCAATCCATTGCTATTCCTCATTTACTCCCGGTTGAGGGGATACATCGGCGATTAAGGATACACATCCCGGGCAAACTTGTCCGCCGTTAGCATTTGTGGCTAATAAAAACCGGTTCAATCAAGGACTATAGAGCGCGTAGGTGAGTGCGCTACAATGGGGCCTACTATTAGCTAGTGTGCGTCCCTACAAGGTACCTCATGACTCAAAGCGTCGACTCATCGGTTGTCCAAGACCCGCAGCTGCAAACCCACGAGGCAAAGCGCGTCACGTATATTGGCGCGTGGCTGGATGCGTTATTGGGCGTCATAAAACTACTGATAGGCTTTTGGGTAGGGTCCGCTGCGTTAATCGCCGATGCCGTCCATTCCTTTTCGGATTTGGTCACCGATGGTTTTGTTTTAACGGCGATTCATTACGGCCGTCAAGCGCCTGATGAAGACCACCAGTACGGTCACGGACGCATTGAAACTCTCACCACACTGTTGCTCGGCAGTGTTCTGATCTTCGTCGCGGGGGGGATTGCCTGGTCAAGCTTGGATCGGCTGTTTAGTGGTGCGCACGTTTCCGCCCCCGGGCTGATCGCTATCCTGGTTACCATTGTCGCCTTATTCGCTAAGGAATGGATTTTCCGCTACACCATGCAAGTCGCCAAGCGGGTTGGCTCTAAGTTGCTTGAGGCGAATGCTTGGCACTCGCGCAGCGATGCGCTCTCCACTGCGGTGGTATTAATTGCCCTGCTCGGTGCCCAGTTTGGCCTAGGCTGGTTAGATGCGGTTGCCGCCATCATTGTCGGTTTACTGGTCGGTAAAGTTGGTTGGGATTTGCTGTGGGAATCTGCCCGCGAGCTGGTCGACACTGCGCTTCCCGAAGATGCCCAACAGCAAATGCACGACGTTGCATGCGCCGTACCTGGGGTGGACAGCGTGCACGACCTGCGCACCCGTCAGTCCGCTGGCTGGGTAATGGTCGATTTACATATTGTGGTCGGCCCCAAGATTACCGTCTCGGAGGCCCACGAAATTGGCAATGAGGTGAGCCGCCGCCTGCGCCATCAGTTCCCGGCGTTAACCGATGTCATCTTCCATATTGACCCGGAAGACGACGCTGGTGAAGGCGACCCAAGCCGTTTGCCCGGCTTACCGTTGCGCCCAGAAGTAGAGGCAGAACTCGATGCGCGATGGTACAGACATCCGGTTTGGCGAACGCTTAGCGAGCTACAGCTGCATTACTTGGACGATAAAATATCGGTGTCGTTGATCATTGGCGATGCCGTCCATCAGCCGCCCCAATGCCTCGCCAGCCAACTAAAAGCGCTAGCCAGTGATATCGAATGGTTAGGGCACGTGGAAGTCATGTTTATTACCCGCGCTGCCAGCCACACCATGCAGTAAATTACGGCTAGCTTACACAGGGGCCAAGACGGCTGTGGCAATGCTGAAATAAATTAGTACGCCTGACGCATCAATCAGCGTTGTCACTAGCGGTGCCGACGCCGTCGCAGGGTCCACCTTAAAGCGTTCCAGCACGAACGGCAGGCACATGCCGATTAAGCTGCCAAAAAGCACGATAGTCACCATGCTGAACGCAACAATAATGGCCACCGCCTCGCCGCCGCGGAAAATCCCAATCGGGGTGACCGCAATTGCCATGGTGATGCCGAGAGCGCCAGCCACCAACAGTTCCCGCCCGAGCATTTTCCCCCAGTCTTTTACGCCGACATCGCCGGTCGCCATACCACGCACCATCAAGGTAGCTGCCTGAGCACCCGCATTACCGCCACTGCCAATCAACAACGGCAGAAAGAATACCAGGGCGACCTGAGCCGCAATGGTGTCTTCGAAATAGGCAATCCCCGCGCCGGAAAATAGATTGGCAAACACCAGCAGTACCAGCCAGAACACCCGTTTGCGATAAAGGCTCCATAGCGGCACGCGACTTACACCATCTTCCAACTGGCCGATGGACATCCCCTTGTGGATATCTTCGGTGGCTTCCGATTCTGCTACGTCCATGGCGTCATCGTGGGTCACAATACCCACCATCCGGCCATCGGCATCTAACACCGGCAGTGCCAACAGGTCATAACGCGCCACAATTTTGGCAACTTCTTCCTGTTCTTCATCCACGGGGGTGCTGATCACGTCCTTGATCATGATGTCGTCGACCAGCGCTCCGGGGCGCGCGACCATCAGCTGTCGCAGCGACATGGTGCCAATCAGTTGACCTTCGCTGTCCAGCACATAGAGCTGGTAGACAGTTTCTGCGTCAGGAGCGGTCTGGCGCACGCGCATCATGGCCTGAGACACCGTCATGCCGCTGGCAATGGCCACGTAGTCCGAGGTCATGATGGCCCCGGCGGTACCCTCTTCGTAGCTGGCCAAGCGCTTAAGGTCTTCCCGCTCCTGGTGGGCCATGCGCCGCAGCAGCGCTTCACGACGGTCTTCATCAAGCAGGTTGAATAGGTCAGCACGCTCATCGGAACCCATTTCTTCCAGCAGCTTGAGTACATGGGTATCCGAGAGCCCTCCTACTACCTCGAGCTGGCTTTCCCCCGGCAGATAGCCCAAGACATTGGCGGCGCGCTCGGTGGACAAAATATCGAGTAACGCTAACGCCTCGGCTAGCGCTTCCTCTTCTTCGATTAAATCTTCCAGGATTTCGCCGATATCCGCCGAGCGGATCTCGGACAAACGTTCGGCCAATAACGCGTTGTCTGGTGTATCCTTTTCAAGCTCGTCAAGCAGCTCGGCTTTTAGTGCTTGTAAGGTTTCATCGTTCAATGACATGGCATTCCCCTTTTCGCTGACGCGCTACACCGCCGACATTCCTTTTCGCCAGATTGCGTTTGCCATACTAGCAGACAAAAAAAACGCCCCTTAAACCCTATAGTGGGTTTAAGGAGCGTTATTGTGCACGCTAAGCGTGACGGTTAGCCTTTACCCGCTTTTTTGCGCAGTTGCTGAATCGTTCGCAGCTGGGCAACGGCTTCGGCAAGTTCCGCGGCAGCCCGGGTATAGTCGAGCTCCGAGGACTTGTCATTAAAGGCTTTCAGCGCTTGCTGACGCGCTTCTTCTGCCGCGGCCTCATTGAGGTCACTGGCACGCGAAGCAGCGTCGGCCAAGACGGTCACGAGGTTGGGCTGAACTTCCATGAAGCCACCCGTCACGAAGAAGTGTTCTTCTTCGCCGCCATCGTGAATCACCCGTACCGGCCCAGGCTTAAGTTCCGTCAACAGCGGAGCGTGTCCGGGTAAAATACCCAGATCGCCCGTGATGCCAGACGCAACCACCATCTCGACCGATCCCGAGTAGATGGACGCTTCAGCGCTGACGATATTGCAAGTGAAGCTATTCGCCATAGCGAATCCCCCTAATGGACGGGATTACTTCTTCATCTGGTTGGCTTTTTCGACCGCTTCGTCGATGGAGCCGACCATGTAGAAGGCCTGTTCCGGCAGTTCATCATACTCACCCGCGAGGATGCCCTGGAAGCCACTGATAGTGTCTTTCAGCGACACGTATTTACCCGGAGAACCGGTGAACACCTCGGCTACGAAGAACGGCTGCGACAAGAAGCGCTGGATTTTACGCGCACGAGCAACGGCCAGCTTATCTTCATCAGACAGCTCGTCCATACCCAAAATCGCGATAATATCCTTCAGTTCCTTGTAGCGCTGAAGCACGTTCTGCACACCGCGAGCCACGTTGTAGTGCTCTTCACCGACCACAAGCGGGTCCAACTGGCGCGAGGTGGAGTCCAGCGGGTCGATCGCCGGGTAGATACCCAGTTCGGCAATAGAACGTGCCAATACCACGGTGGCATCCAGGTGCGAGAAGGTGGTCGCCGGTGATGGATCGGTCAAGTCATCCGCCGGCACGTAGACGGCCTGTACGGAAGTGATCGAACCGGTTTTGGTCGAGGTGATACGTTCCTGCAGAACACCCATCTCTTCGGCGAGTGTCGGCTGATAACCTACCGCTGACGGCATACGACCCAACAGTGCGGATACTTCGGTACCGGCCAGGGTGTAGCGGTAGATGTTATCGACGAACAGCAGAACGTCGCGGCCTTCATCACGGAATTTTTCCGCAATGGTCAGGCCGGTCAGCGCTACGCGCAGACGGTTGCCGGGAGGCTCGTTCATCTGACCGTAAACCAGCGATACCTTATCGATAACGTTGGATTCGGTCATTTCATGATAAAAGTCATTACCCTCACGTGTACGCTCACCCACACCGGCAAATACTGAATAGCCGCTGTGCTCGGTGGCGATGTTACGGATAAGCTCCATCATGTTAACGGTTTTACCGACACCGGCACCGCCGAATAGGCCGACCTTACCGCCCTTAGCAAATGGGCAAACCAGGTCGATAACCTTAATACCGGTTTCCAGCAGCTCTTCAGACGCTGCTTGGTCGGCATAGCCAGGTGCCTTGCGGTGAATCGGCATGCGTTCTTCTTCGCCGATGTCGCCCGCTTCGTCGATGGGCTCGCCGAGCACGTTCATGATACGGCCCAGTGTGGCTTTACCCACCGGGACCGAAATTGCAGCACCTGTGCTGGTCACGTCCATGCCACGCTTTAAGCCCTCAGTGGAGCCCATGGCGATGGTGCGCACCACGCCGTCGCCCAGCTGCTGCTGGACTTCGAGGATGGTCTCTACATCAGAGACCTTCAGCGCGTCGTAGACCTTGGGCACAGAGTCCCGCGGAAACTCTACGTCAATCACCGCGCCGATGATTTGTACGATACGTCCGCTCATCTTGGTTCCTCTCAAAAACCTGCAAATGAAACCTGTCTGCCGGGAGCCGTCTTCAAAGATCAGCTTCCCTTGGCGTTATACGGCCGAAGCGCCGCCGACGATCTCGGAAATTTCCTGGGTAATGGCGGCCTGACGGGCCTTGTTATAAACCATTTCCAGATCGTCAATCAGATTGCCCGCGTTATCGGTAGCACTCTTCATGGCGATCATTCGGGCGGCCTGTTCGCACGCACCGTTTTCCACGACCGCCTGATACACCTGCGATTCAATGAAACGAACCAGCAGGCTATCCAACAACGCCTTAGCATCCGGCTCATACAGGTAGTCCCAGCTTCCGGGACGGGCGTTTTCTTCGTCTTGCTCAGCGTCTTCGCCAATGTTGGTCGACAGCGGAAGTAGCTGACGTACCACCGGGTGCTGAGTCATGGTGTTAACGAACTCGTTGTGCACCACATACAGACGGTCAATTCGGCCTTCATCGTACGCTTCGAGCATGACCTTAATACTGCCGATCAACCCTTCGACCGTCGGGGCCTCGCCTAATCCACTCTTGGCAGCAACCAGGTTGCCCCCGTAGTTGCGGAAAAAGCCGCTGGCCTTCGAGCCCAGGGCGCAGAAGTCCAGCCCAGCGCCTTCCTGATGCCAGGCCTTGGCATCTTTCACCACGGCCTTGAACAGGTTGTGGTTCAAACCGCCGCACAAACCGCGGTCAGTAGACACCACAATGTAACCGACCCGCTTCACCTCGCTCCGCTCAAGCATATAATCGTGCTTATACTCGGGGTTGGCGTCGGCAAGGTGGCTGACCACGTTGCGGATCTGCTTGGCGTAAGGCTGGCTAGCCTTCATCAGCTCTTGCGCTTTACGCATTTTCGACGCAGCCACCATTTCCATGGCACTGGTGATTTTCTGCGTATTTTTAATGCTCCCAATCTGGGTGCGTATCTCTTTTGCAGCTGCCATAGCGATCTACCTTTCGTTCGTGGCTCTCAGAAAGCATGCTAGCCCACCCGGCGGGCAGGCCGTGTGCATTACCAGCTCTGAGTCGCCTTGAACTTCTCGAGACCCGACTTCAAGCCGTCTTTAATCTCATCGTTGTAGTCGCCGGTCTGGTTGATCTTGTCGAGCAAATCGCTGTGCTCAGACTTCATGTAATCGTGCAAGGCACGCTCGAAGTCCAGCACTTTATTTACTTCGACGTCATCCAGATGACCTTCGTTGGCGGCATAAAGCGTAAGCGCCATCTCGGCTACTGACATCGGCGAGTATTGGTGTTGCTTCATCAGCTCGGTAACACGCTGACCGTGCTCAAGCTGCTTACGCGTGGCTTCATCAAGGTCAGACGCAAACTGCGAGAACGCTGCCAGTTCACGGTACTGAGCCAAGGCCAGACGTACACTACCGCCAAGCTTCTTGATGATTTTGGTCTGCGCCGAACCACCCACACGCGATACTGAAAGACCCGCGTTGATCGCCGGACGAATACCCGAGTTAAACAGGTTGGTTTCCAGGAAGATCTGACCATCGGTGATCGAGATCACGTTGGTCGGAACGAATGCGGAAACGTCACCACCCTGGGTTTCGATGATCGGCAGGGCGGTTAAGGAACCGGTCTTGCCTTTCACTTCGCCGTTGGTGAACTTCTCAACGTAGTCGACGTTGACGCGCGCAGCACGCTCAAGCAGACGTGAGTGGAGATAGAAGACGTCACCGGGATAGGCTTCACGGCCCGGCGGACGGCGCAACAGCAGCGATACCTGACGATAGGCAACGGCCTGCTTGGAAAGATCGTCATAAACGATCAGCGCGTCTTCGCCACGGTCGCGGAAATATTCGCCCATGGTGCAGCCAGAGTAGGCAGCGAGGAACTGCATGGGTGCCGGATCGGCAGCGCCAGCGGCCACAATGATGGTGTGATCCATGGCGCCGTGCTCTTCGAGCTTGCGCACCACGTTGGCAATGGTCGACTGCTTCTGACCAATGGCAACGTAAACACAGGTCACGCCCTTGCCTTTCTGGTTGATGATCGCATCAATGGCAATGGCGGATTTACCGATTTGGCGGTCACCGATGATCAGCTCGCGCTGGCCACGACCAATCGGCACCATGGAATCGATGGACTTCAAACCGGTTTGGATCGGCTCGTCAACGGATTGACGGGTAATAACGCCTGGCGCCACTTTCTCAACGGCGTCAGTCATTTTGGCGTTGATCTCGCCTTTACCGTCGATGGGATTACCCAAAGCGTCAACCACGCGTCCAATCAGCTCGGGGCCAACCGGTACTTCAAGGATGCGACCGGTACACTTAGCGGTCATGCCCTCTTCAAGTAACAGGTAGTCGCCCAGTACCACGGCACCCACGGAGTCACGCTCCAGGTTGAGTACCATGCCAAAGACACTGTTGGGAAATTCAATCATTTCACCAAACATCGCGTCTTCGAGGCCGTGAACTTTCACGATACCGTCGGAAACGCTGACGATGGTGCCCTGATTACGGGCTTCAGATGCGACGTCAAGCTTCTCAATTCGCTGCTTGATGATGTCGCTGATCTCGGAAGGATTCAGTTGCTGCATGCCATGTCCCTCAAACTCAAGCGGTTAGCGCTTCGGAAAGGCGGTTCAATCGACCACGTACCGACCCGTCGATGACGGTATCGCCAGCACGCAGGATGACACCGCCAATAAGCGATTTATCCACCTGAGTGGTAATGGAGATTTCGCGATTCAGACGTTTCTTGAGCGCGTTCGATAGCTTGGTTTTCTGCTTGCTATCAAGCTTATAGGCCGATGTTACCGTGACCTCTACCCGCTGTTCATGTTCGGCGCGCAGGCGCTCAAACTGATTAGCGATATACGGCAACGCATTAAGCCGACCTTCGTCTGCCAGAGTGTCCAGAAACCGCCGCAGGGCGTCGCCGCCGTCTTCTTCGGGTAACATACCCACTAGCAACTCGGCCTTTTGCTCAGCTTCTAACTTCGGACTGCTCAACAGCCGATGCACATCATTGTGGGTGACGGCTTGGCTCAATAATGCAAGCGCTTTTGACCAGCTATCCAGCGCCTCATGATCACGCGCATATTCAAACGCCGCCTTAGCGTAAGGACGAGCGACGGTCAGTAATTCCGCCATGATTCACCTCCTTACAGTTCGGCAGCAAGCTCATCAAGTAACTTGCGATGGGCTTTCTCGTCGACCGACGCTTCCAAAACTCGCTCAGCGCCAATAATGGCAAGGTGAGAGACTTGGGCACGAAGGTCCTCTTTAGCGCGGTTCACTTCTTGCTCGATCTCGGAACGAGCACTTGCCACCAGGCGCTCACCTTCAGCGCGGGCCTGATCGCGGGCTTCCTCAACGATCTGAGCAGAACGCTTGTTGGCCTGCTCGAGAATTTGAGACGCCTGTTCCTTGCTCTCACGCAGGGTTTGCTCAGCCTTCTCTTGGGCGACTTCGAGATCGCGAGAAGCACGGCTTGCTGCGTCCAGGCCATCAGCAATTTTTTTCTGGCGCTCATGGAGCGCGTTGCTGATCGGAGGCCACACATACTTTATGCAAAACCAGACAAAGATCGCGAAGGCGATCGTCTGTCCGATTAGCGTCATGTTGATATTCACAGGAATGTACCTCTGACAAGTTCGTGGCGACCGGAGTGAAACAAAACCGAGCGGACTAGCGCCCGGTTAGGCGTCATTAACCGGCAACAACGAAGATCAGGTACATTGCGATACCCACACCGATCATCGGTACCGCATCCAACAGACCCGCCATCAGGAAGGTTTTGGTTTGCAGTTGGTCGGCCATTTCCGGCTGACGGGCTGTCGATTCGATCAGTTTGCCACCCAGGATAGCAAAGCCTATGCCCGTACCCAGGGCACCCAGGCCAATCATAATCGAAGCGGCAATGTAGATAAGTTCCATGGTAAAGCTCCTAGTTTTTCACGTTAAAGGTCAAGGGTTGAGGTTAAGGGTTAATGTGTTGCAAGCATTGCTCGGGTTAGTGATGTTCGTGTGCTGCGCTCAGATACACCACAGATAGCACTGTGAAGATGAAAGCTTGTAGTACGACAATCAAAATATGAAAAATGGCCCATGGCACATCCAGCACCCAGATAGCCCAGAATGGCAGCATGGCGATCAAAATAAAGATGACTTCCCCGGCGAACATGTTACCGAATAGACGCATCGCCAAACTAAACGGTTTAACTAGCAAAGCGACAATTTCCAACAATAGATTGAAGGGAATCAACGCCCAATGATTAAACGGGGTGAGTGACAGCTCTTTAGCAAAACCACCGGCACCCTTTACCTTGAAGCTGTAGAAGAGGATCAACCCGAAAACGCCCAATGCCAATCCCAGCGTGGCGTTTACATCGGTAGTGGGTACAATTTTCATGTAGTCCACGCCAAGCTTACTGAACAACACAGGAAAATAGTCGACCGGGATAATCTTTAGAGTATTCATAAAGAGAATCCACACGAACAGTGTCAAGGCGAGGGGAGCGATGATTGGGTTATGCCCTTTGAAGGCTCCACTGATCATGTCCTCGACAAATTCAACCACCATTTCAACAGCATTTTGCAGACCACTAGGTACACCGGTGGTGGCCATTTTCCCCGCTTTGCGGAAAATCCAGATAAACAGCAAACCCATGGCAATCGACCAGCCCATGGTGTCTAGGTGAATCGCCCAAAAGCCCATTTCACTTGCTTCTTCCGCTGAATGGGCAAGCGACCAGCCATTCTCGGGGTGGTTGCCAAAGGTTAAGTTCTGCAAGTGGTGCTGGATATAGTAAGTCGATGAGACTTCGTTTCCTGCGGCCATAGACTTGTCACCTCAATAAGTTGCGCAGTTCTCTAGGCATTAGCCAAGGTGCTAACCAATGCATTAGAACAACCACGACATAAGCACTAAAAAATAAAGCGGGGTTTGAGGGGGGTACGGTAATGAAAACTGCTGCAAACAGTACCACCGTCAAACCAAACTTGCCTGCTTCGGCGCGAAATAGCCTGAGCGCGTTGCGCGACGCGGGGGCGCGCTTCTGGAAAATTGCCATCCGCTGGACAAAAAATACGTGGGGTATAAAAGCCACCAACGCCCCCAACGCCACTGATATTGCGCCGCTACTGTCGATCACTATCAGTGCTAGCAGCGTACCAACTGCTGCAACCAGCAGTTGAGCCACTATTAGCCGAATGACATACGCCTGCCGTCGTAACGTTTCCAATCGCTGCATGTCATTCTGGCCCATTTAAATACGTTCACAGGCATGAACATCCTTGGGCAGCCTGCACAAATCTTGCGCGATTATAGGGAAGGGCTATCACACCTTCAACCGAAGTTGCGCGTATTTCGCGCGTTCAAGCGGTGACTTGCGACCAAAGGTGGAAAAATTAGCCATCTTAACCGGATTATTAATAAGCTTGCTTATTAATAAATAATAAGTCTGCTATTTAATATGTCCCAAGATGCCATCTAGTTCTTCCAAACTGGTATAGCGAATGGTGACTTTACCTTTGCCTTTTTGGCCATGGTCGATGGATACCGGTGCACCAAGTAATTCACCCAGCTGTGTTTCTAAGCGTGTCACGTCAGAGGTTTTGGTCTGGCGCCGTGGCGTCGAAGAGGCTTCAGGCTGATTTTGAACCTTTTTAACTAACGCTTCAGTGGCGCGCACGGTAAGGTCGTTATTGACCACTTCGTGGGCCACTTGGCGTTGCTGAGCGCTATTCAGGGTTAGTAGCGCACGGGCATGCCCCATATCCAGATCACCACGCTCAAGCAGTGTTTGGACCTCGTTGTCCAACGCTAGTAGGCGCAGCAGGTTTGCGACCTGGGTACGTGATTTGCCTACCGCATCTGCCATCTGCTGCTGCGTTAATTCAAATTCATCGCCGAGCCGTTTGAGCGCCATGGCTTCTTCAATAGCATTGAGGTTTTCGCGCTGAATGTTTTCAATCAGCGCCAGCGCCAAGGCCACTTCATCGCTGACCTCGCGGATAACCGCCGGGATGACATCTAATTCAGCGAGTTGAGCTGCCCGCCAGCGGCGCTCGCCGGCCACAATCTCATAGCGGTTTTCGCCGATTGGACGCACAACAATGGGCTGCATAACCCCTTGTGCACGGATAGAGTCGGCTAACTCCTCCAGCGCTTCCGGCTGGATATCGCGACGCGGTTGGTACTTGCCCCGCGTTAACTGGCCAAGCGGTAAACGTTCGAGGCGCTCCTGGCTCTGTGGAGTGGCCGCTTCTGCAGTGGCATCACCCGACGGCGCTGGGGGTGAACCCGCAGCCAATTCAAGGCTGTCGCGGCGGCGGGCACCAGCACCAATCAGAGCATCCAAGCCACGTCCTAGTGCGGGTTTACGCGTCATGGGCATTCCCTCGTGATAAATAGATCAGTCGTCGGTGATTATAGCGCGAGTCGGCGAATTAGCTCTTTTGCTAACACACGGTAGGCCTGGCTGCCGCGAGAGAAGCGCGCATACTGAGTAACCGGCAGACCATGGCTAGGCGCTTCTGCCACTTTAACGTTACGCGGAATCGTGGTTTTTAGCAGCACATCGCCAAAATAGTCACGCAACTGCTTGTCGACCTCACGGGTCAGACTAGTGCGTTTGTCGTACATGGTGCGCAAAATGCCGGAGACGGCTAGATCAGGGTTAATGCTCTGTTTAATCTGCTCGACCGTATCCAACAGTGCCGAGAGGCCTTCCAGTGCGTAAAATTCACACTGCAGCGGAATCAACACGCCATGCGCCGCCGTTAACGCATTCACTGTCAGCATATTAAGCGAAGGCGGACAGTCAATAAGTACCACATCGTATTGCGGTAAAACGCTCGTCAGCGCCGTGGTTAAGCCGCTTTCACGCTGGTCTGAATGCATGAGTTCGACTTCCGCCGCGGTCAAGTCACCGTTGCTGGGTAGCACGTCATATTTCACTGGTGGCTTTCGAACAATCGTTTCGGCAGCACTCGCCTCACCCAACAGGACATCGAGAACGCTTTTTTCCAAGCTGTGCTTGTCGATACCACTGCCCATACTGGCGTGTCCTTGCGGATCAAGATCCACCAAAAGCACTCGACGGTCGAGTCCGGCGAGACTCGCCGCCAAGTTAACGGCTGAGGTGGATTTGCCCACGCCGCCTTTTTGGTTGGTCAGGGCAATGATCTGGCTCACTTACTCAACTCCTTGTGGGGTCAGAATCAACAGCTGTCGCTCGGCCGTCTCGAAAGGAACATTTAGCGTGTGTCTTGCGTGAAGCTGAATGCCGTCCGGCAGGTCGCGTAGTTCATCATTGGCGCCCGGGCCTTTCATCGCCAGCCACTGTCCTTCGTCAGTAGGAAGCTTGCGCGTCAGGTTAACAAAATCCACCAAGCTGGCGAATGCACGCGAAATCACTTGATCAAAGGTGGTGTTAGCGAACTGTTCCACACGCGCTTGAACGGGCGTCACATTGGACAACCCCAATTCCATCACCGCTTGGCGTTGAAAACGCACTTTTTTGCCGTTGCTATCCAATAACGTGACAGATAACTCAGGTTTAAGAATCGCTAATACCAATCCCGGAAGTCCTGGGCCAGCGCCCACATCGAGTAGTTTAGGGCCCATGACGAACGGCAGCACCGCGGCACTGTCGAGTACGTGGCGTGACACCATGTCATTAACATCGCGTACAGCAGTGAGGTTATAAGCCCGGTTCCACTTGTGCAAGAGCGCAAGCAAGCCCAGCAACTGGTCACGCTGATGGGCCGTAACGGGTGTACCTAATGCGCTGAGCCCTTCCTCCAGCCGGATTATCACTGGGCTGGGTATACTGGACAGCAGCGTCGCTATCCCACTCATCCGTTGGCCACCGCAGACGTCGATACCAGCCGACGCTTCTTGAGATGAACCAGCAGGATCGACACGGCGGCGGGGGTAACCCCTGAAATACGCGCGGCATGGGCAAGGGTTTCCGGCCGCGCCTCGCTTAATTTCTGACGAATTTCGTGGGACAAGCCTTCAACCCGCTGGTAATCCAGGTCAGCGGGCAGTGGCATGGCTTCATGCCGCTTAAGCTTGTCGATCTCGTCCTGCTGCCGATCGATGTAGCCTTGATACTTGGCCTGGATCTGGACTTGCTCGGCAACGGCTTCGTCGGTAACCGGTGCTCCTTCCACCCCGGGCAGCGTCGTCAAGGTCGCATAATCCAACTCTGGGCGTTTTAGCAGGTCACTTAACCGATACTCGCGGTTCAACGGTTGGCCTGTGTACTCGGCAACGCTTGCCGCGGCGGCACTTTTCGGCTGTATCCAGATGCTGGCAAGGCGAGCCGTTTCGGCTTCGATCGCCTCACGTTTCTGGCTGAATGCCGACCAGCGTTCATCGTCCACCAACCCGAGTTCACGGCCTTTCTCGGTCAGTCTCAGGTCGGCATTGTCCTCGCGCAGCAACAGGCGGTATTCCGCACGTGACGTGAACATGCGGTAGGGCTCTTTGGTGCCCATGGTAATCAGGTCATCGACCAACACCCCAAGGTAGGCTTCATCGCGCCGTGGATGCCATGAATCCAGTTGCTTGGCACGACGTGCCGCATTCAGACCTGCTAGCAAGCCCTGGGCGCCTGCCTCTTCGTAACCGGTCGTGCCGTTGATCTGACCGGCAAAAAACAGGTTGTGGATAAATTTGGTTTCCAGGGAATGGTACAAATCCCGTGGATCAAAGAAATCATATTCGATCGCATAGCCTGGCCGGGTGATATGTGCGTTTTCCAGCCCTTTGATCGAGCGAACTACCTGAAGCTGTATATCGAACGGCAACGAGGTGGAAATCCCGTTGGGGTAAAGCTCGTGGGTATCCAGACCCTCAGGTTCAATAAATATCTGGTGGCTCGATTTATCGGCAAAGCGATGAACCTTGTCTTCAATCGACGGGCAATAGCGTGGACCGATGCCCTCGATAACGCCGGAATACATCGGTGAACGTTCAAGGTTCGCCATGATGATTTCATGGGTGCGCTCGTTGGTGTGTGCAATATGGCAGCTCATCTGCTCGGGATGCATATCCCTCGAACCCAGGTAAGACATCACGGGTGTTGGTGTGTCGCCGGGCTGCTCTTCAAACTGAGAAAAATCAACGCTTTTGGCGTCAATACGCGGCGGTGTTCCGGTCTTTAGCCGATCAACCCGGAAGGGCAGAGCACGTAGTCGCTCAGCCAGCGCGTTTGACGGTGGATCGCCGGCTCGTCCACCGCGACTTTGATCCAACCCAATGTGAATCACGCCGCCGAGGAATGTGCCCGTCGAGAGCACCACGGATTCTGCATGAAAGCGGATGCCGGTTTCCGTTACGACACCACGAACGGTGTCGTTATCCACAATCAGATCCCCCGCTGCTTGCTGGAAAATCGTTAAATTTGACTGATTTTCCAACATGCCGCGGATAGCCGCTTTGTAGCGAACGCGGTCAGCCTGAGCCCGGGTTGCTCTGACTGCAGGCCCTTTGCGGGCATTCAGGACACGGAACTGGATGCCACCTAAATCCGTGGCAAGCCCCATAGCGCCACCCAATGCATCAATTTCCTTAACCAAATGGCTTTTGCCAATCCCTCCAATGGCCGGATTGCATGACATTTGACCTAGGGTCTCGATGTTGTGAGTTAGCAACAGGGTTTGACAGCCCATACGAGCAGAGGCCAATGCGGCTTCAGTTCCCGCATGGCCACCGCCGATGACAATCACGTCAAAGCGGTCGGGGTAATTCAAGAGACACCTCGTCTTGTGCCTTGGGGCACGAATGAGTTGAGTCGGTGCGCAAGCACCTTAATCCAATAAGGGCGCAAGTATAAACCCCCTGTGGGTAACCGTCAGGTTTTTCCACACCCTGATTCGTTCATCTGTCATTATTAATAACAACATAAATATAAAATAAGAGAAGTTCTGTTAATGTTGTAATTACTAGTGTGGATAAAATCTGTTGATAAACGTTTTAAGTTCCATATTATCAGCTAGTTACGTTGTTGACTTATACATGATTAAACGGCGTACTAACTGAGTAGAAGCGGTGTTCACCCTGTGGATGAAACCTTGTCTTATCCACCGATGTTGCTGTGCACGCTTTGTCCACCGCTACATACCTGGGTTGTTACCGCACCTGTGAACAAATCGGTGGGGATAGCATTAATGCCGCTGAAGCGCTGCATGGTGCAAGGTAGGCAATGATTGTGGTGGGTTATCAAAAAACTTTATCCACAGGCAAAAAAATGGCCTGTGATCATCACAGGCCATTAAATGTTGTCTGTTTAGCAGTGTTTGGGTCGCTCAGTGCTTGAGTACTCGTGCTAAAAAAGACTGTGTGCGTTCGTGCTGGGGTGTATCAAACAGCTGTTCAGGAGGTCCTTGCTCGGTAATTTTGCCCTGATGAATAAACACCACCCGGTCGGCGACTTCACGAGCAAAGCCCATCTCATGAGTGACAATCACCATGGTCATGCCTTCTTTAGCCAGTTCGCGCATGGCATCCAGTACTTCACCAATCATTTCCGGGTCAAGGGCCGAGGTTGGCTCATCAAACAGCATGAGGCGAGGCTCCATAGCCAGGGCACGTGCTAATGCCACGCGCTGCTGCTGGCCGCCTGAAAGCTGGTTAGGGTACTTGTACGCTTGGTCGAAGATGCCGACTCGTTCAAGCAGGCGTTTGGCGGTTTCAACGGCGTCAGACTGGCTCCAGCCGCGTACTTTCATGGGGGCCAGGGTAATGTTGTCGATAACGCTTAAATGAGGGAATAGGTTGAACTGTTGGAACACCATGCCGACTTCGGTGCGGATGGTTTGTAGTGCCTTGCCGCTTTTACCGTTGGGAAGCAGTTCGTTGCCGTCGACCTCAAGCGAACCCGCTTGGAATTCCTCCAACCCATTGATACAGCGAATTAAGGTAGATTTACCTGAGCCACTTGCGCCGATAACGACGACCACTTCGCCTGGCGTAATTTGCATATCGATGTCTTTTAGTACGTGCAGGCTACCAAAGTGCTTATTGAGCTGCTGCATGCGCACAATTTGCTGGGGCTTGTCGTTCATTGTGCGTCTCCTTATTGGCCTACTACGCCTTTGCGCTCAAGCTGGCGCAAGATAATCGAAAGTGTCCAGGTGATAGCGAGGTACATGAGGGCGACCATGAGATAGACCTCCATCGCGGTGAAGGTGCTGGAAATATATACCTGCCCCTGGCGGACCAGTTCGCCAACACCAATGACCGAAAACAGAGATGTGTCTTTGATGCTGATGATGCCTTGGTTGCCTAGCGGAGGGATCATTCGGCGGAGCGCCTGCGGCCATATGACGTAACGAAACGCCTGGGTGCGCGATAAACCAAGCGATAAGGATGCTTCACGCTGGCCGCGTTCGATGGACTGAACACCACCACGCACAATCTCAGAAATATAGGCACCTGAGTTAACGGCAATCGCAGCAATACCGGCCACCAGGGCATTGATGGGGCCGCCAAGAATTTGCGGTAGACCGTAGAAGATAAACAGCACCTGAACCAGTATGGGCGTACCGCGAAACACTTCGACATAGACGATAGCGGGCCAGCGCAGCCAGCGAAACGGGCTGATACGCAGCAGGCCAAAAAAGATGCCGATAAAAAAGCCGATCGCGAGCCCGCCAAAGGAAATCAGCAGGGTATAGGGGATCCCCGGCAACAGATGGGGAATCGAGTTAATGGTGGCTGCCCAATTAAACTCAAAGCTAGGTTCCACGCGCGTTCTCCTGAGAGAATAAAAGACAAACGAACAAGGCCGGGGGCGAGGCCGCCCGGCCCTGATGAAATGGCAAAAATGAGATCAGCGTTAATTAATCATCGCTGGGCGCTTCACCAAACCATTCCTCATAGATCTCGTCATAAGTGCCATCTTCGCGCATTTCAGCCAGCGCTTCGTTGGTGGGTTCTACCCATTCGCTGCCTTTATTGAAGACGATCCCGTACTGCTGTCCTTCATAGAGTGGGCCGACCACTTTGGTACGCCCTTCACCGCGGGTTTGCGAGAAATAAGCCACATTGGGGGCATCATAGAACACAGCATCGACATTACGGCCGAGTAGTGCCATATACATGTCCGAAGTGCCCGGATAGGGGGTAATCTCGGCGTCGTCACCAAATTTATCTTCAAGATAGTCGTAGCTGGTCGAGCCTGTTTTGGTGGCGATGGTCATGCCTTCCAGGTCATCAATGTCTTCAACGTCACTATCGGCGCGAACGATGATCTGCAAACCCGAATCGTAGTAGGGGTCAGAAAAATCGACAATTTCTGACCGCTCTTCGGTGATAGTGATACCGGCAATGGCAATTTCTTGGTTGCCAGTTTGGACCGCTGGAATAATGCCCGAGAAATCCATGGTGGTCAGGTCGACTTCAAAGCCTGCCCGGTCTGCTACTTCGTTGATGATATCAATATCGAAACCGACCATTTCGCCGCTGTCTTCGTCCATCATTTCAAATGGAACGAAGCTGGGGTCAGTGGCGACATTAACGCTCGGTGTTTCTTGCGCGTGGGCAAGGCTTGCGCTGCCTAACGCTAGGGCAAGCGCAGAGATGGGAAGCGTAGTGCGATATAAACGTGATTTCATGAGTTTCCCCGTGATTTATATGGCCCAGCACTGGTAAAGCAGCTGATGCCGCCTCGTCGCCAGTATCTGAGTTTGTTATTGACCATATAACCTTGGCGAGAAACGCCCAAGGCGTCAAGTCACGGGGTGGGATAGCAATAAACGCTGCAAAGATATCGGTCGATTTGTGGGTAACCGCTACACCATAAACGAAGCACCGCAACCACAGGTGGTGGTGGCATTGGGATTTTGTACCCGAAAACGAGCCCCAGCGAGTCCTTCTTCATAGTCGACGGTTGAGCCTACTAGGTATTGATAGGAAAGGGGATCGACGACAAGTGCCGCATCGCCAAATTCGATTACCGTGTCGTCGTCAGCGACGCTATCGGCAAAATCAAAGCCGTATTGGAAGCCCGAACAGCCTCCGCCAGTCACGTAAACACGTAATTTTAGAGTGGAATTGTTTTCTTCTGCCATCAAGGCGTTGATGCGTTTTTGGGCGCTATCGGACAACAATAATGGCGTAGGAACGAAGGATTCTGCGCTGCTCATGGCTACCTCCCGTGAGCGAATGGGGCGGCGAACGTTTAACGTCATGCGCGCCCCGAAGCAAATAGTCTACATAGGCTATGATTATGAGTAATACCTAGCAAAAGGGTCAACTATTACCAGTCACTGTTGACGCTAGGGCATGACGGCCGGGACACTCAGCCCAGTGGCTTCGTCAAAGCCAAACATAAGGTTAAGGTTTTGAACGGCCTGGCCCGAGGCGCCTTTCACCAAATTATCAATCACCGAAAGTATCACGACCGTGTCGCTATTTTCTGGGCGGTGAACCGCTATACGGCACGTATTGATGCCTTTCACGCTGCGCGTTTCCGGATGACTACCGGCAGGCATCACATCGACAAACGGCTCATTGGCGTAACGTTGCTCAAACAGCGACTGAAGATCGCCAGGTTCCTCGCTAAGTGTGGCATAGAGCGTAGCATGAATACCGCGGATCATCGGTGTTAGGTGCGGTACAAATGTCAGTCCCACAGCCCCAGTGTGCATGTCTGTCAGGCCCTGGCGAATTTCTGGCAGGTGGCGGTGCCCAGAGGCGCCGTACGCCTTCATTGATTCGCTGGCTTCCGCTAATAATGAGCCGACCTTGGCGCCACGCCCGGCGCCTGTGACGCCGGACTTGCAGTCGGCAATCAGCCGCCCTGCATCTACCAGGCCGGCCTCTAACAGCGGTAAGTAACCCAGCTGAACGGCGGTGGGGTAGCAGCCTGGGACCGCCACCAGGCGTGCTTTTTTAATCTGATCGCGATGCATTTCAGGCAGCCCATAAACGGCTTCTTCAAGTAAGCCAGGCGCCCCATGGGATTGACCGTACCATTCTGCCCACTCGGCCGCGTCGCGCAGACGAAAATCCGCTGATAGGTCGATAACGCGGGTGCCGTTGTCCAGCAGTTCGCCAGCGAGTGCGTGAGCAACCCCATGTGGCGTTGCAAAAAAAACGGCATCCAAGGCACCTAACTGTTTGGCATTGGGTTCGCTAAACGCAAGTGTGTCGTAATGCCCGCGCAGGTTAGGGTACATATCGCTGACCTTAACGCCTGCTTCTGAACGTGACGTGATAGCGTCTACACTCACATGGGGATGCTGGGCGAGTAGCCGAAGCAATTCAACACCGGTGTAGCCTGTGCCGCCAACAATACCTACCTTAATCACACCTTACTCCTTGCGGATCTCGCTGAGCAGAAAATAAAACGCGCCAATAACCTAAGCATAGGATACCAAGCTGTTTAAGCGTAACCAGCTATGATACACAAGAGTGTATAGACACAAGAGCAAGGAAGGTCGCCAGTGGCGCGTTTTTCTCGGTCCGATTTCACCCTAGATAGTTTCCGGCGTCAGTTGGCAAATGTCGATGCGTTGCCACAGCTGTGTGTGTTGGGGCTGGTCTCAGGTGCGATTACCGGGGCGTTAATGGTCGTCTTTCGGCTGCTGCTCTCGGCCGGGGCACTGCTTTATATGCCCCAAGGTGACCCAGAAGCCTTTGAGTCGCTATCGCCATGGGTGCGTGCTTCTTTGCCTTTTCTCGCCGTTTGTTTGATCGGTACCTTGCTTTACCGCCAAAAAGCCACTGCCCGCAAGCTGGGTGTTAGCCATGTCATTGAGCGCTTAACCTACCATCAAGGCCGTTTTCCGTTACGTAATTGGCTTAATCAGTGGTGGGTAGGGGTCGTAGCGGTGTTAGGCGGGCTGTCAGCCGGGCGAGAGGGACCCGCCATCCATCTGGGGGCAGCCGCCTCGAGCGGCCTCGGCCAGCGTCTGCGCTTGCCCAACAACAGTTTACGGGTATTAGTGGCCTGTGGCACAGCCGCGGGTATTTCGGCCTCATTTAATACCCCGATTGCAGGGGTCATCTTCGCCATGGAAGTGGTGATGATGGAGTACACGCTAATGAGTTTCATGCCGGTCATTTTGGCGTCTATGATGGGCGCGCTCGTGGCCCAAATGGTATATGGCAACGAACCAGCGTTTCACATTCCCGACGTTGCGCTCGGGTCGCTAATGAACCTTCCTTGGGTGGTCATGACGGGGGTATTCATTGGTTTGTTGGCCGGTGGGTTTATTCATTTATCGCGTTTGCAACGCCTACAGCAATGGCCTCTTTGGTGGCGATTGAGCGTGGTAGCGATGATGACAGGCCTAGCTGCCTTCTGGTTTCCTGAAGTTCAAGGCATTGGCTACGACAGTGTGGCAGCCGCGCTCAATAATCAGTTAGCCGTCCAGGTGCTGGTAGCGCTGGTGCTGGTGAAACTGGTGATTACCGCCTTAACGGTAGCCGGCGGTATACCCATTGGGATTATTGGCCCGGTATTGGTGGTGGGGGCCGCTGCCGGGGCCTTGAGTGGCTTGCTGGGAGGGTGGATATGGGAGTCGAGAGCGGCTGACCCCGGGGTGTATGCGATGTTGGGGATGGCGGCGATGATGGGAGCCGTCCTGCAAGCGCCGCTGGCGGCGCTAATGGCGCTGCTAGAGTTAACCCATACGCCGGGTATTATGTTGCCGGGAATGTTGGTGGTGGTGGTCGCGTGCTTAACGTCGCGTCAATTAACGGGTTGTGAAGGATTTTTCATCACTAGCGTGCGCAATGGCTTGCACCCGTTGCAGCAGCCGCTGATGCAAGCGTTATCGAGGGTGTCGGTGCCGGCAGTGATGGAACGTCATTTGGTGCGCACCACGCGGATGATAACGCCGGATCAAGCGCGTCGTTTACTGGAAAATAACCCGGTGTGGTTGGTGATTGAGCGCTCGAGTGACGATAAGCCAGTACTCGGACTGAAAGCCGCCGAGCTTGCGCGCTGGATGATCGAACAGGACGAAACGCTAGGCGGCAACGCGTCCCCAGAAGAGTTGATTGATTTGTTGGAAATACCCGGCCAGCGTCTAGAAATGGCGCCTATCGCCTTACAAGCAACCCTATCCGAAGCTTTTTTGACATTGCAAAATGACGCCTTGGGGGCGCTTTATGTGGTTCACGGTAATCGGCCGAAACAGCAGCGTATTTCAGGTATCATCACACGGGGTGCTATCGAGCGTTATTACCATTACAGCGATCCTCGTGACAGCGATTCACCTTACAAAAAGCCTTCAGCCTAAGGAGTGACAATGTACTTATGGATCAAAGCGATTCACCTAATCGCGATGGTAACCTGGTTTGCCGCCATGTTTTATTTACCTAGGCTGTTTGTTTACCACGCCCAGGCACGCGATACCGGTGATCAACAGGCGATGGCTTATTTCACCACCATGGAGCGTAAGCTTTATCGTGGCATCATGATGCCGTCGATGATTGCCGTGCTGATTTTCGGGGGCTGGCTGCTGTATCTGGCCCCCGCCTGGCTCAGCCAGGGGTGGATGCATGCAAAGCTGCTACTGATCGCGTTGTTGATTGCCTATCATCATGTCTGCTTAATTTATTTTAAGCAGTTTAGCCAAGCACGCTGCAGCAAAAGCCATGTGTTTTTCCGTTGGTTTAACGAGTTACCGGTGATTGGTCTGATCGGGATTATCGTACTGGCGGTAGTGAAACCGTTCTGATGCGCCGACCATTACCCCCTGTTGTATTAGTGCTGGCGGGACATGATCCTACTGGTGGTGCTGGGCTTATAGCCGATAGTGAGTCAATCGCTGCCTGCGGAGGATGGGCAGTGACCATCCCCACGGCGCTGACGGTGCAAAATTGCCATAACGTGGTGCGCGTAGTGCCCACGGATGCCCATTTGATGGGCCAAATGGCGGATGAGATAGCGACCATGCCAATAGCGGCGATCAAGCTGGGCTTAATTAGCAATGAGGCAACGCTTAATGCCGCCATTACGATCATTCGGCGATTTCCCGGTGTGCCGGTAGTGGCCGACCCGGTATTAAAAGCGGGTGGAGGCGCTGAACTCTCGACCCTTGAATTGCGTCAGCAGTACCGTGAGCGGCTGCTTCCATTGGTGGATATATTGACGCCAAACCGTGCTGAGTTGGCAATGCTCACCCCTGAGAGTCAAGCAGCGGATGACGATACAGCGCGGGCAGTGGCGCTACTATCGTTAGGCTGTCAAGCGGTGCTGGTGTCGGCAACCGATGATCCGTTACCCGGCAATGACCAGCAGGTGTTACTGACGCTGCACTCACCGGATAACACTCGGCAATGGCAATGGCCGCGCTTACCCGAGCAGTTTCACGGTTCGGGATGCACGCTGGCTTCTGCCATCGCTGCCCGCCTGGCTGTAGGTGAGCGCTTACTTACTGCCTGTGAGCAGGCTCAGCACTATACCTGGCAAAGCTTGTCACAAGGTTATGAACCGACAAGCGGGCAGTTTTTACCCAATCGTTCCCCGCGCGCTTCACGTTTTTAATTTGATGACGCCACGCGATTAATGACGCAATTAATGAAGAGGACGCCATGACGACTTCTGCTGAACTATTTGAACTTGCCAGCCGCCATATCCCTGGTGGCGTTAACTCTCCTGTGCGGGCTTTTAAAGGATTGCATCGTCCGCCGGTGTTTATGGAGCGTGCGCAAGGCGCCTATTTATTTGATGTAGAAGGCAACCGTTACGTCGACTACGTCGGTTCTTGGGGACCGATGATTACCGGTCACGCCGATCAGGATGTGCTGGCAGCGGTTCGTGCCCGGCTGGATAACGGGCTGTCGTTCGGTACTCCTACGGCGGTTGAAACCACCATGGCGGAGCTGATTTGCGAGATAATTCCCTCGATGGAAATGGTTCGCATGACGAGCTCTGGTACCGAAGCGACGATGTCGGCGATTCGCCTGGCGCGTGGCGCCACTGGGCGCGATAAAATCGTTAAGTTTGAAGGTAACTATCACGGTCATTCTGATTCGCTGCTGGTAAAAGCCGGGTCCGGAGCGCTTACTCACGGTGAACCCAGTTCACCGGGCGTACCGGCTTCACTGGCCGAGCACACTATTACCTTGTCGTATAACGATCCAGAAGGTGTAGAGGCATGCTTTGACGAAATAGGCGATGAAATTGCCTGTATTATCGTCGAGCCGGTGGCTGGCAATATGAATTGCATTCCGCCGCAGCCGGGTTTTCTTGAAACCCTGCGCCGGGTGTGTAACGAACACGATAGCGTGCTGATTTTTGATGAAGTGATGACCGGTTTTCGTGTGGCGCTCGGCGGTGCCCAGGCGCATTATGGCGTGACCCCCGATCTTACTTGCCTTGGTAAGATTGTGGGTGGCGGTATGCCGGTGGGCGCCTTCGGTGGCAAACGCGAAATTATGCAAAATATTTCGCCGATGGGACCGATCTATCAGGCGGGCACCCTCTCAGGCAATCCGCTAGCCATGGCCGCCGGTGTTGCGCTGTTGACCAAGCTTCAGGTACCCGGTTTCCATGATGCCTTGGCACAGCGGGTAGAAACGCTCTGCAGCGGCTTACAAGAACGCGCCAATGCCGCCAACGTGCCGATGATGACGCAGTCGGCCGGTGGTATGTTTGGGATATTTTTTACCGGACAACGCCGTGTGGATAACTTCGCCCAGGCCACCGCCTGTGATCCAGAAGCGTTTAGGCGCTTCTTTGGCGCGATGCTGGATCAAGGGGTGTACCTAGCCCCATCGGCGTTCGAAGCCGGGTTTATGTCCAGTGCCCACACGCCGGAAGATATCCAACGAACCCTGGATGCCGCTGAGAAAGCATTTTCTTACATGTAACAGCAAGTAACCAAAATCCCACTATACTCAAAGAGCCGCTGATAACCAGCGGCTCTTTGCGTCGTGGGAGCCATTATGAAACAACGCTGGATGTGGCTAAGTGCCACGCTATTGGCAACGGGGTTAGCCGTCCTGCCGCTAAGCGCGCAATCGCAAAAGGAGCCATCGATGAATCCGATCCGAATTACCATGGAAGGCACGGAAGGCGCTGCGTTTTCCGCCCATTGGAAAGTGACACACGAGGGCGAAACCACAGAACATATTGAGGAAAATGGCACGGTACCGGCGGAGTTTAGCTTTGAAGGTAGTGCGCTGGAAGGAACCGTGACGCTACTGAGTGACGGCGAGCGCCTAGAGGTTGATATTCAAAAAGGCACTAACCGCTCGCGCTCTTCTACCCAAGGTAAGGGCGGTACGTTAACGGTTTCGATCCGCTAACAAAAAACCGCCCCTGAAAAGGGGCGGTTTATGCCGACAGAGCGTTACGAACGCTTAGTTGGCTTGATTAACATTGTTGTAGTTGCCATTACCGGTAGTGCGGATCTGCGAGAAGTTTTGCTGAGAGGCTACGCCTGCGTCACCACTTTGGTTTACGTAACTGGTGTTACCGTTACCCTGATAACGAACAAAGGAATCATGTCCGTAGCCATCCTGGGTGACAGCGGTGTAGTTCCAGTCGCCTAGCGAGATAATATCGCTATCCAGCTCATCACCGGTTTGTGTAGTATAGGTTTTGTTGAAGTTGCCTTCAGACTTCACGAAGCTATCGTTCAGGTCGCCATCCTGGACGACACTTGATTTGTTCATAAAGCCATCCTGATCTACCCAAGAGTCATTGCGGTAGCCATCTTGGTCAACATTAGCGTAGTTAACGGCTGCACCCCAGAAACCACCTTCCTGATTGATAATGGAGTCGTTTTCTTCGCCTAGTTGTGCCACATCTGCGCGGTTGCCATTATCAGCTTGTTCAATTAGCGAAGAGTTTTCCCCGGGGCCAGAAGTACCAACCACATCGTCTTGTGTGACGTTGGCAGTGTTGTCATCACCGTTTTGTTCGATGCGTGAAATCTGCGTACCCCACTGAGTTACATCGGTGTTGTTGTAATCACCTTCCTGATCGATGTAAGAGTCGTTGCCTAAACCGCTGCCGTCATAAGCAGCGCCTGCCATTCCATCGATCGCTGCACGTGAGCCATCGAATTCAGAAGCTGGCTCAGTCTGTGCTAGTGCAGAGGCGCTCATGGCAAGAGCGATAGCAGCGGCGATAGCAGTCATTTGAGTTTTCATGGTGTTTCCCCTTTACGATATACTTGCTTTAGTTATTACTGAGGCAACCTGTGTTGCTCAGTAGGTTTCGACGGTGACTGGGCGTGCATTACCCGAATAAGCTTTTTGCTCAACGTTAATGCTTCGGTAGCCACTCCCCGATTGTGAAATCTGGATATCACTTCTACTGCCTGACTGAGAAACATACGCTTTGAGTTCGCGCTGTCTTCCTGCTTGGCTAATACTGGCTTCGTGTTCATTGCCTTTCTGTAAAATCACGCCAAAGTTATTACCACCTGTCTGGTTAATAGTGGCATTATTAAAATTGCCCACTTGGCGAATATTTGAAAAATTACCGCGTTGATAACTGGCAGAGTAAGACTGATTAACGTCAGCACTATTGTTATTACCGACTTGATCAATAATGCTGTAGTTACCCCGGTAATTATCGGTATCGACTTGATTAAAAAACTGTTCGATTCGATTATCGCCAGCATTAACTGATGTGGAGGTAAGTAAGGTGGCGGCCAATAATGTGACCAACCACATCTGGTGCTTGGCTGGGAAGAGCCGCATTGGTGCTCCATTGGCGCGCTGCCGATTCATGATGAAATCCTCTGAAACATTTTGTATCTGAATGTATTTCATGTGTTGAGTTTGGACTATTTAACGGTTTTCGCTATCGTAAGATTTATGGTTTGTAGAACTATTTTTTTACTTATAACCGTCTATTTTGGGATGACGTTTCTAATGCTTTTATGAGTGATCTCATGCTTTTATTAAAAAAGGCCACCCATTTACTGGGTAGCCTTATTTTTGTGCCTAAGTTTAATAGTTTAGTTTTTTAATGCTTAAGCATTTAATTTATAATTGAGGAATAGGCGCACTTAAGTAATCGGACAGGATGGTATCCTCAAAATCGACATCATCGCTGAGGTTCCAAAGGTTGTTTTCTACTCCTCGTGCCACCAAATGAATAACCGCAGATTCAATGGAAGACATCACCGCCATTTGCACAGGTTCGTTGGTGGTAACGACGTCACCCCATCTTCAGTAGCACCCGGGTTTAGAGTCAGAAATAACTTTATCGTGTTTTACCACCAGTTGCTCGGCATAGGCTGACGGTGTCAGCCCTCCAAGACTCTTCTTCGGTCTTTCTTCGTTGTACTCCCGCCGCCATGCCTCGATGACAACCTGGGCGTGTTGAAGGCTGGTGAACCAATGCTCATTTAGGCATTCATCTCGAAAGCGCCCATTGAACGATTCGATGTAGGCGTTTTGGTTGGGTTTTCCAGGTTCGATTAAAAACAGGGCAACGCCACGTAGATGCGCCCATGACAGCATGGCGCGCCCACAGAACTCCTTTCCATTATCCGTACGAATGGCGCTCGGTAGGCCACGTTGTAGGGCCAGGTGATCCAGAATACGTGTTAAAAACAGTCCGCTAATGGCACGTTCAGGCACGATCGCCACGGCTTCATGGGTGGCGTCATCGACAACCGTGAGGCTCTTTATCACTCGTCCGTCTGCCGTCCGGTCAAACACAAAATCCATTGACCAGACCTGATTGGCAGCCCCAGGGCGACCAAGTGGCTTTCGCTCAGACATGGGAACCTTCTTGCGCTTGCGACGCTTCACCTGCAAGCGAGCTTCCGCATACAGACGCTCAACACGCTTGTGATTGACCGGTTCTCCGGCCTGACGCAGCTTCAGGTAGATCATGCCAGCGCCATAGCGGCGATGCCGGTGTGCCAAGGCAACAATGCGTTCACGCAATGTCTCATTGCGGTCAGGGGCCGGCTGGTAGCGCAATGCACTGGCACTCATACGAATGACACGGAGCGCTCTGCGCTCACTCAGGCCACGTGACACCATAAAGCGCACCACGTCTCGGCGTGCCGGGGCGCTCACCACTTTTTTCTCAGCGCCTCGCGAGTGACCTCCATTTCCAGTAGCGACTCTGCGAGCAGCTTTTTCAAGCGTCCATTTTCGGCTTCGAGTTCTTTGAGTCGCTTGGCATCGGGGACGCTCATGCCGCCAAACTTGCTCCGCCATAGATAGTAACTGGCTTCTGAGAAACCGTGCCGACGGCATAGCTCTTTGATGGGCAGTCCCGCTTCGGCTTCGGCCAAGAAGCCAATGATCTGTTCTTCGCTGAAACGCTTCTTCATGTCCAATCTCCTTACCCATAGGATCGGACTCTAAAGTGTAGCGCTACTCAATCAGGGGGTGACGTCGGTAATACCAGCTTCTGCTTCTAATAAGCGTCGGAAATCGATAAACCGATACACGCCAGCACGTAATTCTTTCGAATAGATAGTTTTTGTCGTTGTCACATTGGCAAGCACTTCACCCGTAGAAATTTCTACCGCGCGCAAGTTAACCGTTACTTGGTCAACCTGATACTCTCCCGATGCCCCAATCCCAAAATATTCTGCACCCGCACCGCCGGTCCTAACGTTGGATTCGTAGGCAATAATGCCGCCTTCCAGCATGACGGAAGCCGCACGTAATGAGGGGAGCGTGTCGGGTTGATTAAAGCGCTCAAATTCAGCGCGAATAATTCGCCGTTCCGTTAACAAGTTTTGCAGCCCCACCCGCTCAAGCGGGATAAACCAGCCTGAATCGGCTAGAGCACCCGTTAGCATCGCGGCCGCGCCTTGCGTCACTGCCGTCGAGAAGGTGCTGGCGGGAGCAGGCCGATACTGACCGGTTTGATCACGGAAGTCGTATACCGAGACAAAAATTTTGCCCGCTGGCGGCGGTAGCGATACGAGATCTTGGTACGTGGCACCGCGCGGCGTTAAGGTGGCCTCGGTTCCCTCAAGGTTCTCTGAATTGGCAACCATTCCCGCGCAGCCGCTGAGCAAACCCGCTATTAAAAAAGTAGCTATAATCTTCATGATGATCCCCTGACTTATCCACCATTTATGATGTTTGGTTTTTTAGTTCGTACTGTTTTGGTTCGATAGTTGGGCTATCTCATGGATTAAATAAGCCGCCGACACTGATATTGGTTTCATCCCCTGTCAGCTTGTCGATTACGCGTACGACGAGCTGGCCGCCTTCATCACGCACCACAACGCTGAATTCGTCGCTATCAAAGCCGCCTTCGCCGATATCTCCCGATCCCACGTCGGTCAATAGCTGTGAAATCAAACGGCTCTCCAGGCTTTGAATTAGCCGGTCGGTGGAGGAGAGTCGATCGACGTCACGTGAGTCTGGATCAGAATTGGTATCCTGGGATTGAGCCTTGTTGAGCATGTAACTGCCCATAAAAGGATCGCCCCCAAAGGAGGGATTCAAAGGTTCATAAATCATTTCCCCGGCGTGAGCTTGAAAGGTTA
Source organism: Halomonas sp. HL-93 (assembly GCF_900086985.1). Lineage (NCBI taxonomy): Bacteria > Pseudomonadati > Pseudomonadota > Gammaproteobacteria > Oceanospirillales > Halomonadaceae > Halomonas > Halomonas sp. HL-93. The sequence continues at coordinate 3,974,939 of NZ_LT593974.1, read as the reverse complement.
ATAGACCGGCCAGTAGGGCTGAGCCTAAACCCACGGTGTGCATTAGGTTAGTTTTCATTATGGTAACTCCTCTCTTCCTAAGTCTTTGTCGGAAGATAGCGCTGAGTTCAGTTGTTGACGCAGTAGTGCTTCTTCCACGATTTGTACGGCTTCCCCCGCCGCTCGGTCGGCCTCACTGATCCTTGGGGAGAGCTGGGTACGGAAATGCATCTGGTTGCCTTCCATGATCCACACCTGGCTGCCCCAACGAGCATCGGGCCGCTCTTGAATGGTGATGGTGGCATTGGCAATGATCATGTTATCCATGGCGCGTTGGCTGAAGGCACGATAGAAGGTTTTGCCCGCCATCGTGATGGTACGGTCAACCATAACGCCGGTGAGTTCGCTGCCCCCTTGTGAAGGTTGCTCAACTTCTGCCCCATCGGGGCCTGAAAGCTGGTTAATGGCATCGATAGCTTCTTGCTCATCGGCGATAGCGGCTTGCCCATCGTCAGTAGGAGATACCGGCTCTGTCATTTCTTCGGCATAGGCGGGAAACGTGCTTCCCCAGAGCAGGAAGTAACACAGAATGACGGGCTTATAGCGCAGTGCTTTCATAGTAAAACCCCTTTGCGATGCGCTAACGGTGACGCTGCAAGCTTCTTGCGGTTTCAATATTCGGCAAAATGGGGCCCAAGTTTTGATGGATCCAATTCAGCGCCTGGATACGGTTATGGACGTTGATTTTGCGGAAAATGTTGTAAAGGTGAGACTTTACGGTGTGTTCGCTAAGAAACAGCTTTTCGGCAATTTGATGGTTAGACGCCCCGGCACTCAGCAGCGAGATGATTTCCATTTCTCGGTTAGTGAGCCCGCAGGCGGGGCGGAAGGCGTTGTTTTGATATTTACGATAAAACAGAATCAACCGTGTCATTAGCTCGCGGGACATCCATAGCTCGCCCTCGAGCAGTGCATGAATTCCCTTACAAATGACATCCAGACTCTCGTGGCGATAGAACACCCCTTTCAACTGTGCGCATGACAAGGCTTCAAGCGCATGATCCATATCGCGGATGTTAAACGCGGCCAAGGGTGTGTTGCTGAGCGCCTCGGGCAGTTGGTGTTGCCAGTCTGGAAGGGTATCAACGCTGATATGATCGCTGTCGATTAGCATCAAGGTGCTACCTGCCGTCGGTGCGGTGGCCCGTTCATGGGGCGACTGAATATGCACATGACACTCGGTATGAGTCCCTAGATATTCCGCAAATAGTTGTGATTGTGGGCTTTTTTCGGTAACGACGAATACCGTATTGGTAGCCTTTTCCTGCGGCATTGGAGGACCCTCGTAGAAAAAACGATTGAGCAGGTAGCCATTCAAGTGTTGTCTATTAGTTTTTAAATGTAAACGTATGTTACTAGAAAATCATCAAATAATATGACACATATTGCTTTTTCTATAATAAGTATTTGAATATTAAAGGTTATTATTTTTCTAATACTTTTGACGTTTTTTAAAAAACTACATCACGTTACATTATGATTGCTTTTGTCGAGCCTGGGGCATGCGTAAACTGGTTCTCCACCTTAGGAGGTCGCCGGATGACCAGTACGCAAACGCTTGTGCTTGCCAGCGGCAACGTTGGTAAATTGAAAGAATTCAATGAATTATTAGCGCCACTTGGCTTTGATGTGCGTCCCCAAGCCGATTTTGGTGTCCATGACGTAGCAGAAACGGGGGTGACGTTTGTTGAGAACGCGCTTATTAAAGCCCGCGAAGCGAGCCGACAAAGTGGGTTACCTGCCTTAGCCGATGACTCAGGCCTGGAGGTTGATGCGTTGCAGGGCGCGCCGGGCATCTATTCCGCACGTTATGCCGGAGAGCCCAAAAGCGACCAGCGAAATAACGCCAAGTTGATTGAGGCGTTACAAAGCTACCCAGAAGGCCAGCGAACAGCGCGCTACTGGTGTGTGCTGGTTTACTTACGCCACTCCCAGGATCCGGTGCCCGTTATTGTGCAGCGCAGCTGGGAAGGGGAGGTCCTGGCGCTTCCGCGCGGTGAAGGCGGCTTTGGTTACGATCCACTATTTTGGCTTCCTGATCAGGGAATGAGCGTCGCTGAATTACCCAGTGAAACGAAAAATCGCTTGAGCCATCGTGGGCGTGCCCTGGCCGGGCTCGTCGAGGTATTGAAGGTGGCCCATGGCTGAGCCATTGCCGCCGCTTTCGCTGTATATCCATACGCCCTGGTGCGTACGCAAATGCCCTTATTGTGACTTTAACTCCCACGAGCCCCAGGCCAACGAGCTGCCCGAAGCGGCTTACCTAAAGGCGTTATTACAGGATATTGATGGCGATCTTGACCTTGCGGCTGGCCGAACGATTCAGAGCATTTTTATTGGCGGTGGAACGCCAAGCCTACTTTCACCAGGCTTTTATAAGAGCCTTTTAGGCGAAGTGAATGCTCGCTTACCATTTTCGGATGCGATTGAAATTACGCTTGAGGCTAATCCAGGTACGACCGAGCAGAGCCGCTTTACTGGCTATCGAGATGCCGGTATCAATCGGCTATCGCTCGGGGTGCAGAGTTTTCATTCGGATCAACTAAAAGCACTGGGGCGAATACACAGTGGTGAAGAGGCTATCCAGGCCGTCAGCCAGGCGCGTCAGGCGGGGTTTGATAACATCAATATTGATTTGATGCATGGCCTGCCGGCGCAAACCCCGCAACTGGCGATGGCGGATATCGAGCAAGCCCTAGCGTTATCACCTGAGCACCTTTCCTGGTATCAACTGACCCTGGAGCCGAATACGGCGTTTTATGTTCACCCACCTACACTACCCCAAGAAGAAACCCTTTGGGATATTCAGGACCAGGGGCACCTACGTTTGGAGCAGGCGGGTTTACAGCGCTACGAAATTTCCGCCTATGCGAGGCCTGATCGACAGAGCCAGCATAATCTCAATTATTGGCAATTTGGTGATTACCTAGGAATTGGCGCGGGTGCTCATGGCAAGCTGAGTCGCATTGATTTGCAGGGGCAGTGGCACATTGAACGGCGCTGGAAAACGCGTCAGCCAGACGCCTATTTAAGGCGGGTGAATGATCCGCGTGGTTTTATCGCGGGCAAGCAGTCTATTGCCCAAAGTGAATTGCCCTTGGAGTTTGCTATGAATGCCTTGCGTTTAATCCAAGGTACTCCTATTTCGCTATGGTCGGCGCATACTGGACTGTCGGAAAATGTGTTATTGGCGCGTTTACACAATGCCGAGAAAAAAGGACTTTTGATGGAAATGCCTAAAAGGCTACAAGCTTCGCCTCAAGGTCTATTATTCTTGAACGAATTGCTGGCATTAGTCAGCGATGAGTAATTTCATAATATGCCAAGAAGACGTTAAGGAGTGAGCAATGCGTATTTCTCGACTACTGACCCCGTTAGTGGCCGTCGTGTTTGTTGCCGGTTGTGCAACCTCGAACCCCTCTGGCGGTGGTGAAACACAGCGCTCTAAAACGGCTACCGGCACAGGTATTGGTGCGGCGGTAGGTGCGATTGCCGGTGCGCTGTCAGGTGATGGTAGCAGTAGCCGCCGTGACCGCGCCGTGATTGGTGCTGCGGCAGGTGCCGCTGCCGGTGCCGGCATCGGTGCCTATATGGACCGCCAAGAGCAGCAACTGCGTGAAAACCTTGAAGGCTCGCGTATTGAAATCGATCGCCAGGGCGATGACATTGTATTAAACATGCCTAGCAGTGTGACCTTCGACGTTGATTCTAGTGAGCTAACCAGCGAAGCGCGCAGCTCTCTCAATGAGGTAGCCAGCGTGGTCAGCGAATATGCCGATACCCGTATCAATATCGCTGGCCATACCGACAGTACCGGTGAAGATGCGTATAACCAGCGTCTGTCTGAGCGTCGGGCCGAGTCGGTAGGCGGCTACCTAAGCCAGAATGGCGTATCGTCGTCGCGTTTAAACACCCGCGGCTACGGTGAATCACAGCCGGTGGCCAGTAACGATAACGAGGACGGGCGCAGCCAAAACCGCCGCGTTGAAATTACCTTAACGCCCACCGGGGAAGGCGAAAGCCAAGGCTAAGCAATGACCTTGTCGTGAAGCCTCCCCAATGCCCGCTATGCTGATGTAGCGGGTTTTTTTATGAGTTGTAGAACTATCATGTTGTCATATCAACACGCGTATCACGCAGGCAATTTTGCCGACGTACATAAACATTTAACGTTGTTTGCGACCACTGAATACTTGCTACGTAAGCCCTCGCCGGTGACCTATATCGACACCCATGCGGGTCGCGGGTTTTATCCGTTGTCGAGTAAAGAAACCCAGCGGCTAAAGGAGTATCGCGATGGCGTATGGCCTCTTTGGGAAGCTGCCGAGTCGGTGTCCGATCCTTTGCTATGCGGGTGGCTGGCCGCTTTAACCCGAGCACAGCGTCAACCAGTCGAGTTGATGCATTATCCGGGTTCACCCTGGTGGATCGGCCAAGCACTGCGCCCTAAGGAGCGGCTGTACGGATTCGAGCTGCACCCTGGTGAGCATCAACATTTAGACGACCAGGCACTACCGGAAGGTGTAGAGCGTATTCATGGCGATGGCCTAGAGGGACTGCGCCAACGGCTACCCGTTTCAACGCCTCGGGTATGTATATTGATTGATCCAAGCTACGAACGAAAAGACGAGTATCTGGAAGTGGCGGATACCCTTGGCGTGGCGCTTTCAAAAGCGCGTCATGCAGTGGTCTTAATTTGGTATCCATTACTGCCGGCCGGCCATCACCAGGTATTATTGGAAGGGCTTCAGCGCAGCGGCATCCGCAAAATTTGGCGCAGCGAATTACGCCTGCGAGCGGCAGGTGCCCATGAGCACGGCATGTACGGTAGCGGGATGTTAGTGATTAATCCGCCTTGGGGGCTGGATGAGCGTCTAGCGGGGGCCATGGCGCAGTTGACCCCACTGTTAGGAGAGCAAAGCGACTATCGTGCTGAATGGTTGGTTGGGGAGTAGGTCTCTCGGCGTGTAAACCATCTACTTGCCGATGCAGAAGCTACCAAAAATCTCACCCAGCAAATCGTCGGCGCTGAATTCGCCGGTGATCTCGCCAAGGGCCTGTTGAGCGTCGCGTAGATCTTCCGCCAACAACTCACCTGCACCGTTACCCTCGAGCTGGTGGCGGCCGGTGTCTAGCGCCCTCATTGCCCGGTCAAGGGCGTCTAGGTGGCGACGACGTGCTGAAAAACGGCCTTCCGTGGTAGCCGCAAAGCCCATGATCTCTTTCAGGTGTGTTTTTAAATTATCCACACCCCTTCCGGTTTTTGCTGAGAGACGCACCGTGGGGGGAGTTGTGGATAAGTCGATGCCCGCTTGCTCGGCGCTTGCATCGATTTTATTACGCACCAGCGTGAGGCGTTGCTGGTCTGGGAGCCGGGCAACAAACTCGGGCCAGATCGCCATGGGGTCGGTTTCGTCGGTGGTGGACGCATCCACCAGTAGAAGCACTCGGTCGGCGCGTTCGATCTCTGACCAGGCCCGGGCAACGCCTATCTGTTCCACCGCATCAGGGGTATCGCGTAAGCCTGCGGTATCAATCACGTGTAAAGGCATTCCGTCGATATGAATATGTTCGCGCAGCACATCCCGCGTGGTGCCTGCAATATCGGTCACAATGGCGGTGTCTTGCTCGGTCAGCGCGTTAAGCAGGCTCGACTTACCCGCATTGGGACGCCCCGCGATGACGACGCTCATCCCTTCGCGCATTAACGCCCCTTGCCCTGCGGCCGCTCGTACGTCTGTAAGGTCACGGCTCACGCTGTCCAATAAGCTAGCCACATGGCCATCGGCAAGAAAGTCGATTTCCTCTTCGGGAAAATCAATCGCTGCCTCAACGTATACGCGTAGCTCAATGAGCCGCTGTACCAATTCAGATACCCGATTGGAAAACTCGCCCTGAAGCGAGCGTACGGCATTTTCGGCCGCCGAACGGGAGGTGGCATCGATCAGATCAGCAATCGCCTCGGCCTGGGCAAGATCAAGCTTGTCATTTAGGAAAGCCCGTTCGGAAAACTCGCCTGGCTTTGCCAGGCGTGCGCCCAACTGAACGCAGCGTTCAAGCAGCATATCCATGATCACTGGTCCGCCGTGCCCATGGAGCTCCAATACGTCTTCACCGGTGAACGAGTGAGGGTCGGGAAACAGTAACGCGATCCCCTCATCGATGTTGCTTTCAGCACCCATAAAAGCGCCGTAGTGTGCGTAGCGGGGGGCAGGGCAGAGACCTAGTATAGCGGTGGCGATTTCGCGGCAGGCCGGGCCAGAAACACGGATAATACCGACGCCACCACGACCGGGCGGGGTAGCCAAGGCGGCGATAGTGTCTTGGGTATAGAGTCGGTCAGCCATGAGGTTTCTCGCTGAAAAAAAGCTAGTTTGAGTTTTTCATCCCTAAAACGCCAGACCCCCGCAAAGGCGGGGGTCTGGGTGTCTTCTAGTATCGGCTTATTTTTTGGTTTTCATGCCTTTGCCAATACTTGGGTCCTGCTCGATTTTGCGCGTAATAAAGTACTGCTGCGCCACCGAGATGATGTTGTTGACCACCCAGTAAATAACCAGACCGGCCGGGAACCATAGGAAGAAGAACGTAAAGATGATGGGTAGCATCTTCATGATCTTCGCCTGCATGGGATCGGGCGGTGTAGGGTTCAACTGTTGCTGCACGAACATCGAGATGCCCATCAGAATCGGCAGGATGAAGTACGGGTCTTTCACAGACAGATCCTGTACCCAGAACATGAAGGGTGCGTGTCGCAGCTCAACGGACTCCAACAACATCCAGTAAAGCGCGATAAAGACCGGCATTTGTACCAAAATCGGCAAACAGCCACCCAGAGGATTGATCTTTTCCTTCTGGTAGAACTTCATCATCTCTTGAGACATTTTTTGGCGATCATCGCCGTACATCTCTTTGAGACGCTGCATCTCAGGGCCGAGCTTGCGCATCCGAGCCATCGACTTGTAAGCCTTGGCGGAGAGCGGGAACAGCAGGGTTTTGACCAACACAGTCAGCAGTACAATTGACCAGCCCCAGTTGCCGACGATGTCGTGGATCTTGTCTAGTAACCAAAATAGCGGATTGGCCAGGAACCACAGCCAGCCATAATCCACGGTTAGGCGCAGATTAGGCGCTACTTGCTCGAGGTGATCCTGAATCTTGGGTCCCATGTAGAGCGTGGCACCCAAAGAAGCCTCTTCTTCTGCCGCTAATTCACTAGTGGGGCCTGCAAAGGCAACAACGTTGCGATCGCGCGAATCCGTTGAGACGTAGTAGAGATTTTGCTGATCCTGAGCCGGTGCCCAAGCCGAGACAAAGTAATGTTGGATAATCGCCATCCAACCGCCTTGCGCCTCTTTATTGTTGAAGTTGCCGCCTTGGATATCATCAAAATCAATTTTTTCGTAGCGCTCATCTGGGGTTGAATACGCAGCGCCAAGGTAGGAGTTCATGCCCATGCTAACGCCGCTTGACGGATCAGGGCTGTTGTCCCGGGCGAGCTGGCCGATAAAACGAGCGCTAACGGGCTCTTCAGTGTTATTGGCCAAATAGTAATTGACGTCAACGGCGTAGTTGCCACGCTCGAAGGTAAGGCGCTTGATGACCTCAACACCATTCACTTCAGCGGTCAGGTTCACTTCAACCTGATCGTCGTCGTCGCCAAGTAGGTATTCGTCGCTATCCGGCGTAAACGCAATGCGACGAGCTTCCCCGTCGAGCTGTAAGCCCGAGCGCGCTACGTAGCTGCGCGTTTGATTATCGGATAGCAAAACATAACTGCGGTCTGAATCGAGCGACTGTTTATGCATTGGCAGGGCGGCGTATACGATATCGCCCCCGTGCGGATCAATGCGCACGTCCAGCACATCAGTGGTGACGGCGATGAAGTCACGGCTGTCGCTATCGCTTTCGTTGCTGTCGAGCGCTTCTTCTTCAGACGAGGAAGCGTCGTTACTGGGGACCGATAGATCGTCTGAATCATTGTCACGAGATGAATCGCTGCTCTCAGAAGCGTTGTTATCGCTGCTTTGATTTTGCGATTCCTCGGACGCCGATTGGTAAGACGTCTGCCCGTAATCCTGATTCCACTGTACAACCAGTAGATAGGCCAGAATGGCAAGTGGAATCAGTAATATAAGTCGTTTTACGTCCATGAGGGTTCTGCCCGCTGGGTGGTGAACATGCTAATGGCGCTGTATCAATTACTCGACCCATGACACACGAAAGCCTGCCAGGCGGCAGGCCGAGGTCGAGCGGTGAGGTGCCCATCAAGTATTACGTATTGAGCCTGTAGGGGGCTCGTTGGCCGCCTGTGTGTCGCGCCGTAGCCGTTTCCACATGCCATGGAGTTGACGATGTAATACGTCATTATCCATATCCTGAACGCCACGCCGAGCAAGTACCACAATATCCACTGCGGGAAGCTGGTCTTGACGTAGCCGAACTGACTCGCGGACGAGTCTTTTGAAGCGATTTCGATCAACGGCGAGCTTCACATTTTTTTTGCTGACCACCAAGCCTAGGCGGGGATGTCCTACCGTATTCCAGCGCGCTAGCGCCATCATCCCTTTGCCATGTACCTTGAGGTCTGCTTGCTCAAACACGTAGCGGTAATCCCCAGCATTAAGTAACCGAAAACACCGGGGGAACCCTTGATGCGGCACACGCAATCCGAGATCAGGCGCTCAGACGCTTACGGCCCTTGGCACGGCGACGTGCAATGATGGCACGGCCATTTTTAGTTGCCATACGAGCACGGAAGCCATGCGCGCGCTTGCGCTTGAGAACGCTAGGTTGAAAAGTGCGTTTCATAACTCGTTATTCCCACGTGGTTAGGACGGAAAATGAATTCCAAAATGCCCGGTCCAGTGAGGAACTAGCCGGGAGATTCAATTCAAGACCGGAAATTGTAGAGGCTTACCGCGTCGCGTGCAATTTTTTCCTTACAAAAAAGGCTTATAAGTAAGTTATCAACGCTTGGTGATAGCCATATGAAATTACGTGGAGGCGGCATACAAGACATAAATAAACTACTTCCTGTGTTGTGGCTAATAATGGGGATACATTTTGTTAACAACCCTATATTTTTCCTAAATTTCAATAAGCTATACTCATTGTTTGCTTGTGTATAAGTTGCGCAAAAGGCGATGATAAACGGTTGATTAGCTGTGAATTAATGTCGAATTACGATGAGTTCTGGGCCTCAGTCACATTGGATGATGCAGCTATCATTGCCCTCTATGAGAAAGTTTTCCACAGCTTGTTAAATCAACCTACGCCCGTGTGGATAACCACGCCGTTGGGCGCTACAATGGTCGGCCGTTTTCAACTGATGGTGAGATGAGTGTCACTCGCGCTTTGGCAGCAGTGCCTGGATTACCTGCAGGACGAGCTGAGTTCGCAGCAGTTCAACACGTGGATACGTCCATTGCAGGCCGAAGATAGTGAGGCCAATGAGCTGCGCTTGTTGGCGCCTAATCGCTTTGTACGCGACTGGGTGAGTGACAAGTATGCCAAGCGGATTAGCGAGCTGATGCGTGAGCTTGCCCCTTCAAAACCCCCTAAAGTTAGCCTCACTGTGGGCAGTCGTCGCCCCGCGACCCCTGCCCCGCAACCCCGTGATCTGGGTAATCCCGTTTCTGCCTCCCCAGCACCGCGCTCGTCGGCGGCTGTTCACACTCCGCCGCGAGGTGATATTGCTGATGAGCGTGAAATTGACAGGTTGCGCGAGGAAGGTGGTTCCGGGCGCCGCACCAACGAGCGCCAAGTTCAGGTTGAGGGCAGCCTAAAGCATAACAGTGGACTAAACCCTAATTTTACTTTCGATACCTTTGTGGAAGGTAAGTCCAATCAGCTCGCACGCGCAGCTTCTCGACAAGTCTCTGAGAATCCGGGGGGCGCCTACAATCCACTATTTTTGTATGGGGGTGTCGGGCTAGGTAAAACCCACTTGATGCACGCAGTGGGTAATGGGCTAGCGTTGCGTCGCGAAAATGCGCGTGTGGTTTATCTCCACTCAGAGCGATTTGTGGCCGATATGGTGAAGGCGCTGCAGCTTAATGCGATTAATGATTTTAAGCGGTTTTATCGCAGCGTTGATGCTTTACTTATTGATGATATTCAGTTTTTTGCCGGAAAAGAGCGTTCCCAAGAAGAGTTTTTCCATACATTTAATGCGTTGTTGGAAGGCGGTCAGCAGATGATTTTGACCTCAGACCGCTATCCAAAGGAAATTAGTGGCGTGGAAGAGCGTCTCAAATCACGCTTTGGGTGGGGGCTTACCGTCGCCATTGAACCGCCTGAATTAGAAACTCGGGTCGCTATTTTGATGAAAAAGGCTGATCAGGCCAAAGTCGACTTGCCTCATGATGCGGCGTTTTTTATTGCCCAAAAGATTCGCTCGAATGTTCGCGAGCTTGAAGGCGCGCTCAAAAAAGTGATTGCTGACTCGCACTTCATGGGCAAGACCATTACCCAGGACTTTATCCGTGAGTCGCTGAAGGATCTGTTGGCCCTGCAAGACAAGCAGGTAGGGGTCGATAATATCCAGCGCACGGTGGCGGAATATTACAAAATCAAGGTCGCCGATTTATTGTCCAAGCGTCGCTCTCGCTCGGTCGCCCGTCCTCGTCAAGTGGCCATGGCACTTGCCAAGGAGCTGACTAATCATAGCTTACCCGAGATCGGTGATGCGTTTGGCGGGCGTGATCATACGACGGTGCTGCACGCCTGTCGTAAAGTGAAGGCTTTGCAAGAAGAAAGTGCGGATATTCGTGAAGATTATAAAAATTTATTACGCCTACTGACCAGTTAACCCCTAGGACGGACCTGTCTTTAGCAGGTCTTTCAGGATATAGAACGGAGTATTGATGAAATTTTCGATTTCCCGAGAGGCGCTGCTACGTCCACTAACGCTGGTAGCAGGCGTGGTAGAGCGTCGTCAAACGTTGCCTGTTTTATCTAATGTACTGATTCAGGTTGACGGCGATCAGGTCGCCCTGACCGGTACAGATCTTGAAGTTGAACTGGTTGGTCGTACTGTCGCCAGTCAGGTAGATCAGGAAGGCTCGGCAACCGTGCCGGCGCGTAAGCTGATGGATATATGTAAATCGCTACCTGATCAGTCAGATATTCAGCTAGCGGTAGAAGAAGGCCGGGCTGTACTGCGTAGCGGTCGTTCCCGATTTACGCTTTCCACATTACCTGCCGCCGAGTTTCCATCTATTGAAGATGCTGAAGGAAGCCAGGAGTTTAGCGTCCCTCGAGGCACGTTAAAGCACTTGATCGAAGCCACATCCTTCGCAATGGCGCAGCAGGATGTGCGTTATTACCTTAATGGCATGCTCCTTGAAATACAGAGCAATTTATTGCGTACCGTCGCTACGGATGGCCACCGTTTGGCGATGTGTTCGCGCCCCGTTGACGTGACGGTTGACCAATCGCAAAAGCTCATCGTGCCGCGCAAAGGGATTCTTGAGCTGTCACGCTTACTGGATGACAGTGACGAACCGGTTAGTCTGACACTCGGTTCGACCCATGTACGTGCTCATACGGGGGATTTCACATTTACCTCTAAGTTGATAGACGGAAAATTTCCTGATTATGAGCGTGTGGTTCCCCGCAACGGCGATAAAGTATTGATCGCCGAGCGCGCAGAACTTCGCCAAGTTCTTTCCCGTACCGCTATTCTGTCAAATGAGAAGTACCGAGGAGTGCGTCTCTATCTAGAAGAAAATAATCTCAAGGTGATGGCCAACAACCCTGAGCAGGAAGAAGCGGAAGAGAACATTGGTGTTGAATATTCTGGTCCAGCCATGGAAGTGGGCTTTAATGTCGGCTATTTGGTCGATGTAATGGGTGTATTGGATGAGGATCGGGTTCAGATCACCCTTGCTGACCCGAATAGTAGCGCGCTTTTAGAAGAGCCTGGCGGTGGTGATGCGCTCTACGTTGTCATGCCGATGCGATTATAAGCCTTCATTTCACGGCAAAGGCCAACGATAGCGGCGCTTCTAACTTGGAGGCGCCGTCTATGTTTTTAGGGCGCACAGAATAAGTGACGGGTTAATGGGTCTTCTCCAGCTTAATCTCGATGGTCTACGCAACTTGATGCCAGTAGATATGGCCCCGTCGTCCGGCATTAATGTGATTAACGGGGTTAACGGAAGTGGCAAAACAAGCCTGCTTGAAGGTATCCATATTTTGGGTATGGGCAGGTCGTTTAGAACGCGTCAGCTCAAGCATGCTATCCAAACCGATGCGCCTCATTTAACGCTATACGGCCGTGTGGCAGGAGACCCTGATGTGACCCTAGGGGTGCGTCGTTTGCGCAGCTCTAGTGAGCTAGAACTGCGCGTCAAGGGGGATAAGAATGCGCGTCTTGCGGATTTAGTTGAAGCAATGCCGTTGCAGCTGATTAACCCTGATGCCTTTCGTCTCTTGGAAGGGTCTCCCTCAGGGCGTCGTGAGTTTCTAGACTGGGGTGTGTTTCACGTGAAACATCGTTTCCTGGAAATATGGAAGCGAACACGTCGAGCGTTGAAACATCGGAATGCACTGTTGAGGCATGGTAGAATAGCACCTCAAGAACTTTCAGTGTGGGAGCTTGAGCTTGCCACATGGGGTGAGCAAATGGATGCGCTTAGGCGTGCTTGGTTTGCTGAGTTTCTACCTGTATTTGAAGAAACACTTGAGCGTTTGCTTCCATTGCCGGGCTTAACGCTTCACTACGCGAGAGGGTGGGATAAAAAAAGGGCATTAGCTGATGTGCTGCAGGCTAGCCGCTCGACAGATCAGCAAATGGGCTTTACACAGCAAGGTCCTCAACGTGCTGACTTACGTATTAAGCTAAACAAGCAGCCCGCTATTGAAGTACTTTCCCGAGGCCAACAGAAATTGGTGGTGAGTGCGTTAAAGTTAGCGCAAGGTCGGCTTCTGGAAAGTGCATCACAGAGACACTGTATTTACCTGATTGACGACTTACCCGCCGAACTTGATGAGCGGCATCGTTCACGGTTTTGTCAGTTACTCGAAGATATGCAATGCCAAGTATTTATAACCAGCGTCGAACCTGGAGCTTTAAGGCAAACATGGCAAGCTCATACTCCGGTTAGCATGTTTCACGTGAAACATGTTGCCAATGGACTGAGCAAGCTGGCGCCTGAAGGTTAGACGACACGGATTGAGACAGACTTCACGACGGAGTGGTCAATGAGCGAGCAGGCTTACGATTCATCAAGCATCAAGGTGCTCAAAGGGCTGGACGCTGTGCGCAAGCGTCCAGGCATGTACATCGGCGATACCGACGACGGCACAGGGCTGCATCACATGGTCTTCGAATTGGTGGATAACTCCATCGATGAAGCCCTGGCGGGTCACTGCAGCGAAATCCGTGTGGTTATTCACCCTGATGAATCCATCACGGTTAGCGATAATGGGCGTGGTGTGCCTACCGAGATTCACGAAGGTGAGGGCGTATCAGCGGCCGAAGTTATTATGACCGTTTTACACGCGGGTGGTAAGTTTGACGATAACTCGTATAAAGTCTCTGGCGGTCTCCACGGCGTAGGTGTTTCCGTGGTTAACGCATTGTCTGAAGAGCTGCGGTTAACGATCTGGCGCCAGGGTGACGTTTTCGAGCAGGTTTATCACCACGGTGTTCCTCAGGCTCCGCTCGGCGTTGTCGGGAAGACAGAGAAAAGTGGCACCCGGGTACATTTTCGACCTTCGCCGGATACCTTCACAAGTATCGAATTTCACTATGATATCTTGGCGAAACGGCTAAGGGAGTTGTCTTTCCTGAATTCTGGCGTTGCCATCCGCTTGTTAGATGAGCGTAGCGGAAAGGAAGAGCTTTTTCATTACGAAGGTGGTTTGAGAGCGTTTGTTGATCACCTTAACCAGAATAAATCGGTTCTCAACCCTGTGTTTCACTTCAATGCTGTGCGTGAAGACGGCATAGAAGTGGAAGTGGCCATGCAGTGGAACGACTCATTTACCGAAAATATTTTCTGTTATACCAATAATATTCCCCAGCGCGATGGTGGTGCGCACCTGGCAGGATTTCGTGCATCGCTTACCCGTACGTTAAATAGCTATATAGAAGCCGAGGGTCTGCTTAAAAAAGCCAAGGTCAATACCTCTGGTGACGATGCACGCGAAGGTTTGACCGCGATTATCTCAGTAAAAGTACCTGATCCGAAGTTTTCTTCACAAACCAAAGACAAGCTGGTTTCCTCTGAAGTGAAAACAGCGGTTGAACAGGAAATGGGCCGTCTGTTCTCTGATTATTTGATTGAGAAGCCAAACGAAGCCAAATCGATCGTCAATAAGATGCTGGACGCAGCGCGGGCTCGTGAAGCCGCCCGTAAAGCCCGGGATATGACTCGCCGTAAAGGTGCGCTGGATATCGCAGGTTTGCCCGGTAAGCTTGCCGATTGCCAAGAGAAAGATCCCAGTCAGTCTGAGCTTTACCTGGTAGAGGGTGATTCAGCGGGCGGTAGTGCGAAACAGGGCCGTGACCGTCGCACGCAAGCGATACTGCCGCTTAAAGGTAAGATCCTTAACGTTGAGAAGGCTCGTTTCGACAAAATGTTGTCGTCGGCAGAAGTCGGTACGTTAATAACCGCGCTTGGCTGTGGCATTGGTCGCGAAGAATTTAATCCCGATAAGTTGCGTTATCATTCGATCATTATCATGACCGATGCGGATGTAGATGGCTCGCACATCCGAACGCTACTACTTACGTTCTTTTTCCGGCAGATGCCTGAACTAATTGAACGTGGACACGTGTTTATTGCCCAGCCGCCGCTATATAAGATTAAGCGTGGCAAGCAAGAGCTGTATCTAAAAGATGAACAAGCCATGGTCGACTATTTGACCACAACGGCGCTTGATGGAGCCGGCTTGTATGTTAACGCTGACGCGCCTGGGATTGCAGGTTCGCAATTAGAAGCGTTGGTGAATCAATATCGCAATGTGATGAAGCGGATTGATCGACTTGCCCGTGTCTACCCCATTGAGGTTCTCAAGCAGGCTGTTCATGCCACCGCACTCCAGGGTGAATCAAGTCTTAAAGATCGCATTACCATGGAAAACTGGATTGCTGAGCTGCAGAAAGTCATGGACGATATGGTGGCTTATGAAGGAGGACCGCGTTATCAATTCTACCTTCAGGAAGACACTGAGCGCGGGCTTCACCTGCCAGCTGTGTCACTAATCGCTCACGGCGTTACCACCGAGTACCTATGGGGCTTGGATTTCTTTGAAAGTGCAGATTATCGCGCCATTGCAGGTTTGGGCGAGACGTTGAACGGTTTGCTGGAGGAGGGGGCTTATATTGCTCGTGGTGAGCGCCAGAAGTCTGTTTCGCATTTCTCCGAAGTGCTAGTTTGGTTGATGCAGGAAGGGCAACGAGGGCTTTCTGTACAGCGGTATAAGGGCCTTGGCGAGATGAACCCTGACCAGCTGTGGGAAACGACGATGGACCCCGATAGTCGGCGCATGCTGCGTGTTACAATTGAAGACGCCGTTGCTGCTGACATGATGTTCAATACGTTAATGGGTGATGAGGTTGAGCCGCGCCGTGACTTTATTGAGACGAATGCGTTGGTAGCCAACCTTGATATATAAGTATGTGACTACATGTTTCACGTGAAACATGCCAGATAGTTGTAAAAAAATGCCGCACCAGCCTTAATGCCGGTGCGGTTTTTTTCATGCTGAAGTAACTACAACTAGTTTTGCATGCACAGCCAGTCAGTAAAATCGGCAAGATCTCGATAGATTAGTGCTTTACGAAGTCCGCTATTCTTTTGCAACGTTTTCTCGCCTTTCCCGGTTCTAACCAGTACAGATCGACAACCTACAGCTTCGCCCGCCTGGAGATCGCGAAGGCTATCGCCTACCATCCAGCTGCCCTCTAAACTTGCCATCCCTAGCTGCTCTTGAATTTGGGTGAGCAGCCCCGGTAGTGGCTTACGGCAAACGCAATGGTCATCTGGGCCATGCGGGCAGTAGGCAATATAAGCGATATGCCCCCCTTCTGCCTCCACAAGGTCAATTAAGTGAGCATGTATGTCACGCAACGTTGTTTCACTATAATAGCCACGGGCAATACCCGATTGGTTAGTGGCTACGGCTACGGTAAAACCAGCCTTGGTTAGCTGCGCGATAGCGCTGATCGATGAAGGGTAGGGAATCCACTCTTCAAGCGACTTAATATAAGCATCTGAGTCATGATTGATCACTCCGTCGCGATCGAGGATAACCAGTTGATTGGCGCTGATCATAGAGGGCCTTATAACGTTGCGCAGATCGAATGTGAGTCAGCGTAATACGCTAGCAGCAAGAGCGCGAGGGTGTTTCACGTGAAACAGTGACTATTAACCATAAAAAACCCGGCTTATTGATTGCAAGCCGGGCTAGGTGCTTCATGTGAGCTTCAAGTGATTTTACTGATTATTGGGGAAGCTGAGAGATATCAGCCACTTCAAGGAATAGCGCCTGAAGGCTGGCGAGCAGGGCGAGACGGTTACGACGAACCGCTTCATCATCTGCCATGACCATTACCTGATCAAAAAAGCTATCCACCGGCTCGCGCAGTGTTGCCAATGCATCCAGAGCCTGCTGGTAATCGCCCGCGGCAAACAGCGGCGCCACATGCTGTTGACTTGCAGCCACCGCCTTGAATAAGGCTTGTTCAGCCTGTTCGTGTAGCAGGTTCTGATCAACCTGGGTGCTGCCATCATGTTCCTGTTTACTGAGTATATTAGAAACACGCTTATTGGCGGCGGCCAGCGCGGAAGCTTCCTCGCGCTGAGCGAAGGCCTTTACGGCTCTTAGACGGCGAGCAAAGTCCAATGGTTTGCTGACTGGGCGTGCACGAACGGCCAAGTACATTTCCGCCGTGATGCCTTCTTCCTGCCCCCAGGCGCGGAAACGGTCCAGCATGTAGGTCAGCACGTCTTCGACTAACCCGTCTGCCTTAGGCAAGCCTTGATGCTGCTCTGCGGCCACACTTAGCAGTTCGCGAAGGTCGAGATTTAGTCTGCCTTTGACAAGAATATTCAGCATGCCAATAGACGCGCGACGCAGGGCGAAAGGATCCTTAGCGCCGGTAGGGCGCTGGCCAATACCGAAAATACCCACCAGCGTATCTAAACGGTCGGCTAGGGCCAGGGCTTGGCCGGTGGGCGTCTGGGGGATAGCATCGCTGGCATAACGCGGCAGATACTGCTCTTCTAACGCTTGGGCAACCTCTGCGGCCTCACCGTCCTGCTCGGCGTAGTAACGACCCATAATGCCCTGCAGTTCAGGGAATTCGAGCACCATCTCAGTGACCAGATCGCACTTAGCGAGCGCTACGGCACGTTGCGCATGGTTCACGTCACCATTAATCTGCTGGGCGATAAAGGTTGCAATTGCGGTGTTACGACGCGCTTTGTCAGCCAAAGTCCCCAGCTGTTGCTGAAATACCACGCTTTCCAGCTGTGGGATGCGCGAGGCGAGACTGTGCTTGCGATCGGTGTCGTAAAAAAAAGCCGCATCCGCGAGGCGCGGACGGATAACTTTTTCATTGCCCGAAATCACTTGTTGAGGGTCTGCACTGTCGATGTTGGAGATGGTAATGAACAACGGCTTAAGCTTGCCTTGGTCATCCAACAGGTGGAAATACTTTTGATTGGCCTTCATGGAGGAGACCAAGCACTCTGCAGGGACTTCCAAGAATCGCTCGTCAAAGCTACCGGTTAGCGCCACAGGCCACTCAACCAAGCCACTGACCTCGATCAGTAAGTCTTCGTCAATCACAGCGTTGGCTTCTTGCACTTCGGCTTCTGCCAACACCTGTTCACGAATACGTTCACGACGCTGCTGGCGATCGGCTAGTACAAACGCGTTCTCAAGGGCGTCAAGATAATCGTCCGCATGCTCAAGTTGTATGGCATCCGGCGCGTGGAAACGATGGCCATAGGTGGTCCGACTGGCTTGTAAGCCAAGCGCTTCGGCAGCAACCACCTCGTTGCCATACAGGGCTAAAAGCCAATGCACAGGGCGTGAAAACTCAATGCGCGAGGAACCCCAGCGCATGTTTTTAGGCACCGGCAATCCATGGATGGCTTTGCGCAAGATGTCGGGTAGCAGCGCTTGTACATTCTCACCCGGCTGCTGTTCACGGTAGCCAAGCCAGGTGCCTTTGTCGGTTTCAAGGTGAATCAATTCATCGACGCTGACACCGCAGGAGCGGGCAAAGCCTTCAGCTGCTTTGGTGGGCACACCATCTTTGAAGGCCGCCGCAAGGGCCGGACCACGGCGTTCAACTTCACGGTCTGGCTGCTTATTGGCTAGAGCGGCGACCTGAACCGCCAGACGACGCGGGGTGGCGTAAGCAGTAACCTTTTGAAAGGGGATCTCGGCTTCCAGTAGGCCTTTCTCGATGCCAGCCGCAAACGCATCAGACAGCGCATCCAGTGCGGTCGGCGGAAGCTCTTCCGCACCTAGTTCTAATAGAAGCGTATCAACAGCCATTATGCGTCTCCCTGGTCGGCTAATAGTTCGCGGCGTAGTGATTCCGTGGCCATGGGGAAACCCTCAGCTTTGCGCGAATCAAAGTAAGCAGTGGCGACGTTCCTTGCCATGGTACGAACGCGTAGAATAAAGCGTTGGCGCTCGGTGACCGAAATAGCGTGACGTGCATCTAACAGGTTGAACGTATGCGATGCCTTCAGAACTTGTTCGTAGGCGGGCAGCGGTAATTTGGCTTCTAGCAATTTGCCGCACTCTTTTTCCTGGTGGTCAAAGGCACCAAACAGCTGGTCAACATCGGCGTGCTCGAAGTTATAAGCGGACTGCTCACGTTCATTTTGCAGGTAAACGTCGCCGTAGCTCACTTCGCTGCCGTCAGGCGCGATGGCCCAAACAAGGTCATAAACGCTGTCAACGTTTTGCAAGTACATGGCGATACGCTCAAGGCCGTAGGTAAGCTCGCCCGTGACGGGATAACATTCAATGCCGCCAGCCTGCTGAAAGTAGGTAAACTGGGTGACTTCCATACCGTTGAGCCATACTTCCCAGCCAAGCCCCCAGGCCCCAAGCGTGGGAGATTCCCAATTGTCTTCGACAAAACGCACGTCATGGACCAGCAGGTCCAGGCCTAAGCGTTTTAACGAGCCAAGGTAAAGGTCTTGCAGGTTGCTAGGCGATGGCTTCATGACCACCTGGAATTGGTAGTAATGCTGCAGTCGGTTGGGGTTTTCACCGTAACGGCCATCCGTCGGGCGGCGAGAAGGCTGGACATAGGCCGCATTCCAGGTCTCCGGCCCAATAGCGCGTAGGAAGGTGGCGGGGTGAAAAGTGCCTGCGCCGACCTCCATATCGAGCGGCTGGAGGATGACGCAGCCTTGCTCTGCCCAATACTGTTGCAGCGCAAGGATCAAGCCTTGAAAGGTCGACACATCAGGTGTCGATTGGTTTGTCGAGACACTCATCGCGGAAAGCACCGTTGGCCATGAATTCATAAGCCGTCAAGTATACAATCCCAGGCAGATAGGTTATAGGCGCTTAAGCCAACAGAGCCGCTTTTGGCAAGGAGAAAGAAAATGATTGTTGTAACAGGCGGTGCGGGTTTTATTGGAGCCAATATTGTCAAAGCGCTTAACGCGCGTGGCCGTAACGATGTGATGGTTGTCGACGATCTTCGCGACGGTACCAAGTTTGTCAATTTGGCGGACTGTACGTTAGCCGATTACCTGGATAAAGATGATTTTCTTGCGCGCGTAAAGTCAGCGCTTCGCGGTGAGTCGGCTGACTTGCCGGCCATCGATGCCATTTTCCATGAAGGCGCCTGTTCCGATACCACTGAATGGGACGGGCATTACATGATGGAAAATAACTTCGAGTATTCCAAGGTACTGCTCAATTACTGTGAAAAATTGGGTATTCCGTTCCTCTACGCCTCGTCGGCAGCTACCTACGGGGGAAGCGAGATATTCAAAGAAGTACCCGAATGCGAAAAACCGCTCAACGTTTATGGCTACTCGAAGCTACTGTTTGACCAGCATGTACGTTCTCGGTGGAACGAACTGACCACTCAGGTGGTGGGGTTTCGTTACTTCAATGTGTATGGCCCTCGCGAGCAGCATAAAGGCAAGATGGCCAGCGTGGCGTACCATAACCACCTGCAGATCCGTAATGGCGAATCCCTGAAATTGTTCGGCGCCTATGCGGGTTATGAGGCTGGTATGCAGAGCCGCGACTTTGTTTATGTGGGTGATGTCGTGGATGTGAACCTGTGGTTTTTAGATAATCCCAGCGCCTCGGGTATTTTCAATTTAGGCACCGGCCGAGCCGAGCCGTTTAAAGCGATTGGTGAAGCGGTAATCGACTACTACGCTAAAGGGCAAATCGATTACATTGATTTCCCCGCAGAATTGAAAGGGCGTTACCAGAGCTATACCCGGGCAGATATCAGCAAGCTACGTGCAGCAGGCTGCAACGTTGAGTTCAAAACCGTTGCTCAGGGCGTAAAAGCGTATTTGGAGTGGCTCAATGGCTAATCCCGCAATGCGGCTTTTGGTCATTGGCCCCTCCTGGGTCGGCGATATGGTAATGGCCCAAAGCCTGTTTATGACCCTAAAAGCACGGTTCCCCCGGGCCACCATTGGTGTGGTGGCGCCGGCATGGTCGCAGCCTATTTTAGAGCGCATGCCTGAGGTGGATGAGGTGCTTCCCTTAGCGGTAGGCCACGGAGAATTGGGTCTTGCTAGTCGCCGTGATCTTGCCAGTCGTATAAAAGGGCGCTTTGACCGCGCTATTGTCCTACCCAGGTCCTGGAAAGCAGCCTTGGTCCCCTTTATGGCACGCATTCCCGAGCGGATTGGTTTTCTGGGTGAACATCGCTATGGTCTTTTGAAAGAGCGCCGCAAGCTGGATAAACAAGTATTGGATCAAACTGTAAAGCGGTTCGTTTCGTTAGGTTTGCCGCTTGATGAGGCTATGAAGGGTAACTTCGCCATACCCAAGCCGCGGCTATTCATTGACCGGGACAATTTAGTGAATTTGCGCTTGACCCATGCGCTTTCCTCCCGCCCGGCGATTGGCATGATGCCGGGGGCTGAGTATGGGCCAGCTAAGCAGTGGCCGCTTGCTTACTTTCATCAATTAGCTCAATCGCTGGTTGCCAATGGCTATGAAGTCCGTGTGTTCGGCGGGCCAAAAGATCACGCTGCTGCTGAGACTATTGTGAAGGGCCTCCCTCAAGCCCACAATTTATGTGGTAAAACATCCTTGGTGGATGCCGTCGATTTGCTAGCCGATTGTCGCCAAGTGGTTACTAACGATTCCGGGTTAATGCATGTCGCGGCTGCGGTAGGCGTGCGTATCCATGCGCTTTACGGTTCCTCTTCGCCTGCTTATACGCCACCACTTACCGATAATGCAGTAATTCATTATCTTGGCCTTTCCTGCTCTCCATGCTTTGAGCGCACTTGCCCATTGGGCCACACTAACTGCTTAAATGAGCTACACGTGGATTCGGTCTACCAAGCAATTGTGGCTAATAGACCGCGTGAAAATGTGATTGTTAACGCATAATATCGACTTCTTCTGTTTGGTCTGCGGGCGTTTCAATCACTTGCTCCTGCGGGGTGCTGTCAGTATCGCGACGCTGTGGGGCAAGGCCTTCCCAGAGGCGATGTTGCAACGCGGTTTCCTCGCGTAAGCGCTCGTTTAACGTCTCGAAACCATGTCGCTCGACCAGGGTTTCTTGATCGCTAAGCAGTGAGGTGCCAAGCCCAGCCCGATGCTCTTCAAGACTAAGGCCGAGTGCTTCAAGAATCGTGGGGAAGACATCCAACATAGTTGCATCACGTTGAATACGCTGGGGATGCAAGTGATCGCCTATCAGCATAAAGGTGTTTTCGCGGTCCAGCATGGTTAGCTGGTCCCATACTGATACGCGCATGGTGAGGTGGTCACTCATGATTGCTACGACGGTATTGTCCAGCAATCCTTCATCTTCCAGGCGATCAATAAGCTTGCGTGCCAGCCAAGCAGAGCACTCGACCGAATAAAGGATGTCTTGCTCATCAAATGGCCCCTGACGATCGAGACAACTCTGTGCAGGAAATCCACTGGGTGCATGGCCTGCAATGCTCAGGTTTACCACGCCCCAAGGCCCGTCATCAGCATCCTCAAGGCGGCGAATTTCATCGACAGTCATGTCGTAAAGGCTGTCGTCGTATATTCCCCAACTGTTTACGTACTCTGAGTCATTTAGCTGACGCTCCAACTCCTCTTTACCTTTAACTGACTGAAACCCGTGCCCGCGGTAAAATAGCCCCTTACCGGCAAACTCTGTGCTGGCACCGCCTAAATAGCTGAGTCGATATCCCTGAGCGGCTAAGATATCGCCGAGACAATCAATACCTGGCACCACGCTCTTTAAAGGCTCGAACTGACTGTCGTGGAGAAGTCCGGCAGGCATTAAAGGTACACCGCATTGGCTTGCGATCATGCCCGCCATGGTCCAGCCGGTATTCTCCATTTGCTGAACGCCTTCAAAGACAATGCCTCGCTCACCCAGACGGTTAAGGTCGTTGTAGGCATCACCAAACTGGGGATCGCTATAGGTTCGCTCGATACTCTCTAAGTAAAGTAACAGCAAGTTGGGGGCGTCGTCTTGATCAGACGAAGGTGGGGCGACATAGCGATGATCAAGCCAATCGGCGTCGTCGGCTACCACGGCCGCACTACGCTGGCCTAGACCGAAAAGCAAAGGATTGCTGGCGAGCAACCCAAGCGCCAAGAAGCGCTCCGTCAATCGCCAACGTTGGTCATGGCGCGATAACCAGGTGACAGAAGCCAATACAGCAAGCATGCTGAGTGTGTAAACAACGGCGATAATCAACTTTCCTGCACCGCCGTGCTCCGCCATTCCCGCCTGGAGATGGAAAAACACAGCCCCTAAATCGACGTTGCCGAAACTGTCCGCTAGGTAGACATAGATGCCCCATAAGCTTAACGGCGCGAGTGACCAGGGCCATACTTTGCGATAACGTGCATTGAGTGGACGACCCCAGCGTAATTTAAGGCCGATACCTATCCATACCATCGCAAAGAAGAACAGCGTCCACCAAGGTAAGCGAGTGAGTACGGTGATAGCATAGCCAAGGCATAGGCCGATGACTGTAACGGGCAACCATGCAGAGGGTTTTTGACGTATAAACGCGATCATGCGTCTCCTATGATGGGGCAGAGGGTGACAAAAGATATGCCCTTGACCATGTCTGTAAAGATGGTCTGTCGACTAATTATATAACGAGTATAATATATTCTTGAAAATAGAAAATACAGTCAGTTATAAATATTTTGAAAGTTACTTTTACAAAGTGAGTAGAGCAAAATGTTTTTTAAGAAAACGCAAAAGAAAAATATTAATAAAATAGATACCCTTGTAAAGAAAGCGGTAGTTAAAAATCAATGTCAGGTTGATGCGAAAAAACTCAAGAGGTTAACTAAAGAAGATAGTGTTATAGATCAAGAACTGGTTGTAAGCTTAACTACATATTCTAAGAGAATTCATGATGTGTACTTGGTGCTTGAAACTATTTGCCAGCAAACAGTGTTACCTAACAGGGTAATACTTTGGCTTGCTGAGGATGAGTTTGATAATAATAACTTGCCTATTTCAATTAAAGAAAGAATGGAATTTGGCCTTGAGGTGAGATTTTGCGACGATATAAAAAGCTATAAAAAAATAATACCAACGATTGAAAACTTCCCAAATAGTGTAATTATTACATTAGATGATGATGTTTTATATCCCGCGGATACAATCGAATTATTGGTAAATGAGCATAAAAAAAACCCTACTTCAATAATAGGAAATAGAGCACATGAGATTACTTATAAGAAAGGCAAGGTGATGGCGTATAAAAAGTGGATAAAGGAAACGAAAAATAATAGTGATAATATATTCTTAACAGGGTGCGGTGCAATTCTATATCCTCCAAACTCTCTACATAAAGATGTGGTTAAAAAAGAAATATTTACTGAAATTTGTCCTTATGCAGATGATGTATGGCTTTTCTTTATGGCAAAATTGAATAAGACTAAAATTATAAATGCTGAAGGTAGAGATTTTAGAGAGTTTGTTGAGTTGTCAGATGGGTATTCTGAGGGCCTGAATAAACTAAATGTCGATAGGGGTTATAACGATAAGCAAATAGCTAACGTTATGGATTATTACAAAATAAACTTATGATGGAATTAATCGATGCTAAGAAAATTTTTTAGAAGTAATTTTTTCGAGAAGAAATTTATTAACCTAAGGAAAAAGTCTTCGTTCATTGACAAGAAATATAGGTTAGCCCATGGTATTGGTAAAGCGTTTGAAAGTGAAAAGTTAAAGGAAAAATCTGAAAATGCCATAAGGTTTTTAAAAGAAGCATGCATTACCCGTTATGAGGCAAGTGATAATGCGAAAATAATATGGATGTATTGGGACTCGCATATAGAGGAAGCTCCTGAGGTTGTCCAACTTAGCTATATCTCTTGGAAAAAATTAAACCCAGACTATAAGGTGGTGCTTTTAAATGATGAAAATATTAAAAGCAAACTGGGGTTTGAATTTAATGCTGTATTTGATTTGTGTAAAATACGTTTAACAAAAGCCAATAAGTCGGATTTATTAAGAACTTACTTGTTGACTAAGTTTGGCGGTATCTGGGCAGATGCCACTAGTTTTTGCATTAAACCACTTAAACAATGGCTGCCAAATATTAAAGATAAAACCGATTTTTTTATGTTTAGGCAAAAAGAAGTAAAAAGCAGGCCCCTTGAAGTATGGTTTATGTATGCGGAAAAAGGATCACCAGTAATTGCTAAGACGTTTTTTCTTTATTTAGATTTTTTATTAAAGGAACGGAATACCACGATTTTTGTCTCTAACAGCAAAAAAATGATGCGTAAATTAGGTTTTGAAAAAAGTTATCCTTATAGAATTTATGCGGAAAGTGTGTATGACGCAGAAAGATATGGCTTCATGCCGTATTTTGCACTGGCTTACTTTTTAAATGAAAGCATGAATACATCACTTGATGATTTTGAACAAGAAAACTTTTTTAGACTTCCTAATAAATTTTGCAACAATCAAGATTCAATTGATTGTTTTTTGAATTCTTATGTTTCAAAACAAACCTATAAAGATGGATATCCAACAAGTGACATATATTTAGAGCGAAAGGAAATCCTAGTGTCTAACATTTTGGTACAGACGGAGATATGATTCTGCCATCGTGCTCGATGCGTATTTTTCTAAATTTAACAATGCGTTTGAGGAAATTTTAGCCATCAGGGATCGGTCTTTATATAGCGTGATAATGGCTTCTTTTAATTCATTTACATTATTAGGAGGAATTAAAATTCCTGTCTCTTTCTGTTTTATAATATCCGGTATACCACCTACGTCGCTTGCGATAATGGGTACTTCTGCGTTCATAACGTCAAGTAAAATAGATCCTAAACCTTCGTTACGGGATGGAAAAGCAAAAATATCGAACGCGCTTATGTAGTCAAATATATTAGATTTAAATCCCATCCATTTAACATTTTTTAAATGATAGCTTTCTTTCTGGAGTGCTGTTTCATCCTCTCCTTGACCAAAGAATAAAAATAATAAGTTTGGGTGCTCTTTCTCTACTAGCTTTGCAGCCTCTATTAGAACACGCTGACCTTTGTGTCGATCAACTAAAGCGCCGATATGGCCTATTATAAATCGATCTGGGTACTGATGGCGAAGTGTTGCAGCTATTTCTGGATTTGGTGAGGAAGGTGTGAAAGCGCTTGGAATAACGGGTATTGGTTTGGAATTCAACGACGACAATTCGTTAGCGATTACATTAGAAATCGCAACACAGAAATGCGCCTTTTTATAGAACAGTAAGTTAGAGGGTTTTCGTTTAATGGGGGTGTCAACGCGACGAGTAATTATATATTCCGTTTTGTATAGTACACGGTGAAACCAAGCCCAGTGTACTGCTTTTGCTTCATGAGCATGGACAATACTGGCTTGGCCTGTAGCATGGTGCCCCATTAACTGGTGTTTAGCTGTGACGATACGCAAATTAGGTACTTCTGATAGCTCCACACGCATGGGCGAGTCAGGCTGACAAACGAGAGTCTGAGAAGCCACATGCGCATGGACCGCAAGGGCTTTAATCAGCAGGATCGTTTGCCGTTCACCACCGCGAAAACCCTTTGCCAAATTAACGTGTATAATGTGCAAGTATGGCTCCAACGCATTTTACATTTTAACGCTATCATAACACTGTCTCTCCTCGAAAAAAGGATTTACTGATGATGAACATAGGGGTGAGTGTCGTTATTATTACCCTCAATGCTTCGCAGACTCTATCAATGACGCTGGATGCCCTTGATAAATTTGAAGAGGTCGTTATCTATGATAATGGTTCAACAGATGACACCTTAAGCATTGCTACTCGTTATTCTAATGTATCATTATATCAGGGCGATTTTTTAGGCTTTGGGTTAACTAAGCAGCATGCAGTATCACTGGCTAAAAATGACTGGGTTTTATCGATTGATGCAGATGAAAAACCCAACAAGTTATTTATTGATAGTCTAGAGGAATGGTTGCCAAACGCATGCTCACACGATGTTGGGGAAGTGCTTCGTGAGAATTGGATGCTAGGACGACCTGTGCGTCACTCTGGTTGGGGAAATGATTGGCTAGTTAGATTATTTAATAGATGCGAGTATAACTTTAACGATGTAATGGTTCATGAGTCGGTTGCGATTGATAGTAGCGCCAGCGTTTATCGTCTTAATGGTTGCATTCAACATTCAGCTGTTACTGACTTGTCCCAATTTCTTGAAAAAATTAACCGCTACTCTTCTCTTCGCGCTCAGTCGGGAAAGTTAAAAAAATACTCGCCTGTTAGTATTTTATTTAAGTCTATATTTGCTTTTATACGTACGTATTTTTTCAAGCTAGGCTTTCTTGATGGGTGGAGAGGCTTAGTAATCGCCGTGGCGAATGCCAACGGTGTTTTTTGGAAGTATATAAAAAATTACAGTGATGAATAAGTTTGAAGGTAATTAACTATGAAGATAGCATTAGTCCATATGCGTCATGCCCATTCAGGTGGAACAGAGCTTTTTTTGAACCACCTATCAAGACACCTAGCTGAAAGAGGGGAAGACGTTACTATTATTTGCAGGTCACATGTTGAAGCCTCGCACCCAGCCATTAAGTTTGTTCGATTACGCCCCTTTAGTTTTGGTAAAGCACACCGAATTTGGCGATTTGCTCAAGCAGTCGAAAAGCATATTAAAGTTTCAGACTATGACTTTGTATATGGTCTTGGTAAGACATGGACACATGACATGCTCAGAATTGGCGGGGGCACCGCGTTGCATCACCTTAAATATATTAAACGTAAAACGCCCCGGTTAAAAGATCGAGTCGCGGTGAGAATTGAAAAAAAGGGCATGGCATTAGGTGCTTATCATCATATTGTGACGAACTCGTTTAAAAGCGCTGATGAGGTTGCTGAAGCTTATCAAGTATCAAAAGATAAAATTTCCGTCATACATAATTTTGTAGACACAGCACGTTTTAATAGACAGACGCTGTCTAAAGAGGTTACATCGCTTAAGGCTAAACTCAACATTGATGATAAGAAAATGTTGTTTTTATTTTTAGGTACCGGATATAAAAGGAAAGGGTTAAAACAAACGCTTGAAGCTTTTTCAAAAATCAATATTAATGCCAATCTTCTGATTGTCGGGAGAGATAGTCAGAAAGATGATTATAAAAAAATGGCCGTCGATTTAGGTATTGCCGATAATTGTAAATTTTTAGGTGAAAGTAATAAGCCAGAAGTGTATTTTTCAATGTCAGATTGTTATGTCTTGCCGGCCTTGTACGAACCTTTTGGCTTTACTGTATTAGAAGCATTATCTTGTGGCACACCTGTGATTACCTCGGAAAACTGTGGGGCAAAAGAAGTGTTAACGCCTGATGTATCAACAGTAGTCGGCTCAGAGGTGAATGCTGAAGAATTATTTTCAGCAATGTTAAAGTGGACAGATATGAAAGGTAGTGAAATATTAAGAGAAAAATGTCGAGCGCTTGCATTAAAGCTGGATGTCAATGAAATTATGGAAAATAACTATCAGAAGATACTCTCTGTTTATCAGCAAAAAAATATAAGTTAATCATTCTCTATAAAATCTCGGTTATACGTTTGTTATTTTTTTTGAGGATAACTAATATGAGTTTTTTTTATCAGAAAAACGAGTTTTCCCACATTAATAAAAAAGAAGAGGTCTTCTTTTATCATGCAAGATACCTTGCTCAGGTTAGGCTAAGAGATGCTCTTTATAATACGTTTTTTTTCCCAGTTGAGAAAAATCTTACAAAGACTTGGATGAGAGAAGGGCATTTCAGTAGCTTGCTTGAAAAAAAAGGTCTTCTAAGACGTGGTATTGAGTACGAATTGCCAGATGATTTGTTTGTTTATATTGATCCGCGTGAATTAATAAAGATAAGGAACTGGTCTGGTTTTCATAGTCGTGATCAACCATCTTCTTCCTGTTTTATTTGGAAGGGTGACTGGGATTTGAGTAGAGGTGACTTGCGCACCAATAGTCGTTATCGTTTTGTTACTGACATAGCGTATTGTCGATATGATCTTAGTCAAACTCACTTTTTTAAAGAGGCCAAAAAAAAGATTGAAGCTGGGAAGCCTTGGTCTTGCCACCATAGAAAAGTAATTCTAAATACTGATGAAAAGATACTAAAGTTTCTAGATGTGTATTTGGGTTTTATCGATGATATGAGGCTGAATGGTTTTGATCTTAGCAAGGGAAAGGATGAACTCGGAGTAGCCGTAAGTCGTGAGGGAAAGTTGATAAAAATAAACCGTGGTCTACATCGATTAGCGATGGCGCAATATCTAGGCTTGCCGTCAGTGCCGGTGAAAGTTAAAGCTGTCCATAGAGCGTGGTGGGAAAAAGTAACCGAGCATACGCATGGCGCTGAAGCGCTTGAACGTGTGGTGGAAGCGCTGCCACATTGTGTGCCCGAGACAGAACCCGGCACACTAGATCCTCACGAATCACCTAAGCACTTTACATGGCCATGAAAGGTCTATAGATCAATTGGTTGTGCGGTATCCTTGTAGAATCGGAGATGCTGACAAGGTCGGCTGAAACTTGTGTATTGACCGTTCCAACCTATCTAAATTCGCTTGCTGCCATTTTCCTCGCGGGCGGATACGGCAGCGATCCAAGTCAATCAGCCATGGCGCGCCGTTGGAATCAATCAGAATATTGCGAGCGTTCAGATCAACATGATCAAGCCCTATATCATGAAAGCGTCGAATCATGTCGCCCACCCGCTGCAAGAGTGCTTTGTCAGCTGAATTATTGATGATCAACTCGGCTAACGCTTTTGCACCGACAATGCGCTGAGTGAGCAAAGCTGCTTCGTAAGTGAGTCCATAACGGACCACGCAGGTGGCGATAGGGCGCGGAACAGGCAGTCCTTTTTCGAATAATTGCGCCGTCAGGCGCATTTCGCGAAAGCCGCGGCTGCGTTCAGCGCCTAACCAAAAGTAGCGCTGCTTGCTTAGCTTCGCGGCTAAACCGCCTCGCCGGTAAGGGCGCAAAACCCATTGCTCAGTAGGAGTGGCCTGTACAAAAAGGCTGCTGCCCCGGCCCGGTGCTTCGCCGACCACTAAGTCGCGCGAGTGCCAGTATTCAGCGCTGAACAAAGCGGGGGCGGGTTGGTGTGACACGGCGGCGTCACATAAACTGTCTTCATCATGTAAAATCAGACTATTTCCTTGCCGGAGTGCCGCTAAGCGCATGAAGCCCTCTCTGCCTGCTAAACCTAATCATATTGCGATTCTGCGCCTCTCTGCGTTAGGAGACGTGTGCAACCTTGTGCCCACCGTGCGAGCGTTGCAGCGCCAGTGGCCGCACGCGCGCATTACCTGGATCATCGGCAAAGGGGAGTACAGTCTACTGGCCGGTCTGTCCGGGGTCGAGTTTGTTGTGTATGACAAATCGACGGGGTTTAAGGGGATGCGCGCCCTGTGGCGTGAACTGTCGGACACGCGCTTTGACGTACTGTTGCATATGCAGCAAGCCATTCGTGCCAGTATTTTATCGCTTGGTTTGAAAGCCAAAGTGCGCGTAGGTTACGACAAGGCGCGGGCCAAAGATGCTCAGCACCGCTTTACTCAGCTCCATATAGCGCCCAGAACCAACCCTCATGTGCTGGAATCATTTATGGATTTCGCACGTTTGCTGGGAGTCGAAGAAGGGCCACTGGAGTGGGATTTGCCGGTGCCCCTTGCGGCTTATGACGAAGCGCGTTTGATCAGCGGTGAAGCGCCTTATTTAGTAATTAATCCATGCAGCAACGTGCGGCTGCGAAATTTTCGTAACTGGTCAGCAGAGGGGTATGCCAGTGTCGTTGAACATGTCTGGGTACAGCATGGTCTGAAAACTGTGTTGACCGGAGGTGGCAGTTCGCTTGAGCGTGAGGTCGGTGAACAACTTGAAGCGCTCTGTCAGCCAGACAGTGTTATCAATGCCATTGGTCAAACGTCGTTAAAGGGCCTTCTGGCATTGATTGATGGCGCGCGGGCGGTGATTGCACCGGATACCGGCCCTGCGCATATGGCTAATGCTATGGGTACTCCAACACTAGGGCTTTACGCGACGACCAATCCCCAGCGTGCTGCGCCCTATTTGTGGCGTGATTATGCGGTGAACGCCTACCCCGAAGCGGTGAATGCTTTTCTGCACAAGTCGGTGGAGGAGGTAAATTGGGGGCAGCGAGTACGCCATGCGGATGCCATGTCGCTCATCAAAGCCGACGACGTGATTGCTAAGCTCGATGCGCTGCTGGCACACACCGCCGCACAGCCAATAACAGGACTCACGGATGAAAGTTGATTTGAACGCCCTGGAACATGCTCGCGTTCTCGTTGTGGGCGATGTGATGTTAGACCGCTACTGGCACGGTGGCACTTCGCGTATATCGCCAGAAGCGCCCGTGCCGGTGGTACGTGTTGAAGATGCAGACGACCGGCCCGGCGGGGCGGCGAACGTCGCGCTGAATATTGCGGCGTTGGGTGCCCATGTCGCCCTGGCTGGGTTAGTGGGCGCCGATGACAATGCCGACCTGCTTATGGGTCAATTGTCTGCTTCAAATGTAAGTACTTACTTTCAGCGAAGTCCTGATATACCAACGATTACTAAGCTTCGTGTGATGAGTCGTAATCAGCAGTTACTGCGCCTGGACTTCGAGCAGCGTCTGGATGGTGTCGATACCAGCAACTTGCTTGCTCAGGTAGAAGAGGCGCTGCCTGATTGCGACGTGATGATTCTCTCCGACTACGGTAAGGGCACGTTGAATCAGGTGGAAAAGCTGATCTCGTTGGCGCGTGCCCAGGGTAAACGGGTGTTAATAGATCCCAAGGGCAGCGATTTCAGCAAGTATCGTGGGGCCAGTTTGATTACGCCGAATTTGACGGAGTTTGAGGCGATAGTGGGCCCGTGTAGCACCGATGCTGAGCTCTCAAAGCGTGGTGAAGCGCTGCGCGTTGAGCTTGAGCTGGAAGCACTGTTGATCACGCGCAGCGAAAAGGGCATGACCCTGATTTGCGAGGGGCATGAGCCGCTGCATTTGCCCACCCGCGCCCAAGAGGTTTTCGACGTGACGGGCGCGGGAGACACTGTGATTGGCTTGATGGGGCTAGCGCTTGCGGCTGGCCACGAGCTACCCGAGGCAATGATGCTGGCCAATTTAGGTGCCGGATTGGTGGTCGCCAAGCCGGGGACCGCCACGCTGTCGATTGCCGAGCTGTATACCGCTCTGCACGGCGATAAACTTGCCGAGTTTGGGGTTATTGAGCAGGCATCGCTGATTGAGGCAGTACGAGCTGCCCAGCGGCGTGGTGAGCGGGTGGTAATGACCAACGGCTGTTTTGATATTTTGCATGCGGGGCACGTGGCGTATCTCGAACAGGCAAAGCGCCTGGGAAATCGCTTAATTGTGGCCGTCAACGACGATGCTTCCATCGGTCGCTTGAAAGGCCCAACGCGGCCGATCAATCCGCTCAACCGTCGCATGCAGGTGCTGGCGGGGTTAGGCGCGGTGGACTGGGTTGTCCCCTTTTCGGACGACACACCACAAGCACTTATCGAGGTGGTGCTGCCGGATATCTTAGTGAAAGGCGGTGACTACCGGGCGCAAGATATTGCCGGCGGCAAAGCCGTGATCGCCAATGGGGGGGAGGTCAAGGTACTGGGCTTTGAAGATGGTGTCTCAACCACGGCGTTGATCAGCTCAATTCTGGATCGTGAGCGCTAATGGCGGTATCCGCTTGGCCACGGCTTGCCTACTCCATCGCGTTGTATGCACTCTCACCGCTGATTACATGGCGGATTTGGCGAGAGCAAGTACCCACTTACTCTCGCCTGCAGCGTTTAGGTTTGCGCCTTGACCCGCTTCCCTCTGGGCCACGGCTTTGGCTGCACTGCGCCTCGGTAGGCGAAGTGCGTGCCGCGCGTCCGTTGATCGAAGGCTTACTTGCGCGCTATCCCCAGCACAGTCTACTGCTGACCACCATGACCGCCACCGGTGCTCAGCAGGCTCAAGCGCTTATTTATGAACAGTCTGAAAGTGACCAGAGACGGCTTGCCCATCGGCTTTTGCCGCTCGACTACCCAGGCGCGGCCAAGCGGTTTATCGCTCGGCTAAAACCAGCCATGGCGCTGATGTTTGAAACCGAACTATGGCCCAATCTGCTACACGCCTGTCATCGCCAGAGAGTTCCTGTGGCCGTGGTCAACGGCCGTTTATCGCCTCGTGCTTACCAACGTTACCGGCGGTGGCGACCATTGTTAGCCAATGCCCTGGCGAACGTTAGCTGGCTGGCAGCCAAGTCATCGGCTGACGCCGAGCGCTTTAATGCACTAGGCTGCAGCGTTGCCGTGACCAGCGTAGTGGGCTCGCTGAAGTTTGAAATGCCTAGTAACAGCAAGGCTTATGAAGAGGGTGAGTACTTACATCGGCAGTGGGGCGGGCGGCCTGTATGGGTGGCGGGTTCCACCCGTGACGGCGAAGAAGCGTTATTGCTTGAGGCGCACCGCCAGCTTGGCAAACGCTACCCTGGCGCGCTTCTGGTCTTGGTGCCGCGCCACCCAAAGCGGTTTGATGAGGTGGCCCGCCTGTGTCGCGATGACAGCTGGTCGTTAAGCCGTCGTAGTCAACAGCAGCCCGTAACGGCACGAACCGACGTCTACTTGGCTGATACGCTGGGGGAGTTGGCAGTGCTCTATGCGGCAGGCAGTGTGGCCTATGTGGGTGGCAGTTTGGTGCCGCTGGGCGGCCAAAACGTGCTGGAACCCGCCGCCATGGGGAGACCTGTGCTAAGCGGGCCTTCGATCGAGAACTTTGCTGATGTGGCCGAGCCGCTGTTAGCCGCTGGCGCCCTAACCCTAGTGGACAGTCCCGGCGCCCTAGCTGAGGCGTTGATCCGTTATTTTGACGACCCTAGCAGTGCCCAACAAAAAGGTCAGGCCGGCTTGGCGGTGATTAACGCCCAACAGGGAGCCCTCAAGCGCACGCTGGACGGGTTAGGCAAGCTGGTCCCCCAATCGCCATGACGCCTTCATTAGGCTTTGTTCGGTTGCAGCATGAAGGTTTGATAGGTCAACTGTTCGAACTCGTGGTCGAGCACGGCTAAGCCCACTAAAGTGGTGAACAATAGCGATAGCGCGTACCCGTAACCATAGAACACTGGGCCTAACAGCTGGCTCAGCAGCGTAAGGACCACGTTACTTAATAAGAACAGCAGGCAAAGCCATAGCGCTGGTTTGAGTCGGTCGAGATAGAACAGTACGTTCAGGATGGCCATCAGCAGTACTTGTATTCCCACCGCCACAATATCGATATTAAATAGCGGTAAATACCAGTGGGAAAAGCCCAACCAAGTGAATAGTAGCGGGCCACTTAATAGCAGCCCGGCAACGGTGATGCCCTGTACTTTAAAAATATCGTAGATACCGTGACGAACGCTGGCGACCATTTCGCCGCGCAGTGCCTCAATGTGCCCCAGCGTATCTCCACCCCGTATAGCGTCGTAATACGCATGGCAGCGTTCTGCAAAGTCGGTCTCCATACGCATGATGAACACCGCCATTCCCGGCACAATGGAGAGATAAGCTAAAAAGATGGGTAAGTCGTAAATCGGTGAGGCACGCAGCGGGCCAATAATCGGCTCGGATGTGGCGGGGTTAAACCAGAACACCAGTTTATCAGCCCAAATGCCGGCCTGATAGAATAGTCCGATGGCGATCAACGAACGCTGACACTGTCCTGCTCGGTGTAAGTCAAAACCCCACAGCCGATTACTGGGGTAATGCCGGATGACCATCGCCAGGAGCATGAAAAGCAGTAGGCTTTGGCCGAGCACAAAGCCACCCAGCAGGCCCTCCAGCCCATGTTCGTTGAGCAACACGCCGCCAATAAAGGTGGCCCCATAACCGCAGGTAAACGCCAGTAACACTTGGCGGTAGGCTTTTACCCCCGCAACAAATACCGTGACGCACCAAATCATGCTGAGCACCACGAAACTGATCAGCATTTCCAACTGATAGAGCCAAGGCGTTTGTGCAAAGGCCCACCACAGCACGGCGCCGCCAACGAGGGTAGCTACTAACATGACCAGCGTTAGCAGGCCCATCACGTTGGGCAAAATCGCGGCATCGCGTTTTTCAAACAGCCTGTCGGCCACAAAGCGGGTAAACAGCAGTTGCACCAGTGATGTCAGTAGCAGCGACCCGGCGACTAGCCATGTGACGGAGACCAAGAACGCCGTTACATGGGCGGTGCTAGAGGGGCTTGCCGCCGCAGACAGCACGCCCAATGCCATTACCGCCAGAATAGACAAGACCCAAGGGCCTGAGCTGATCAAACCCGCGTAGCCATAGGCACGCAACAGGCTGAAATAACTGTCCTGACGGAGTAACCGCCGCAGTTCAAAGCCAATGCCGGCCATAAATATCGTCTCCTGACGCCAACGGTTAACGGGTACTCATTGTCGACAGCAGGCTATCTCCCGTTGGGGAGGCCTCACTGACGGCTAAGGAGGGATGAATGACGTCTTCATACAACTGTTGATAGCGTTCCATCATTAAAGCGTCGGTGTACTCGGCCTCAACGCGGGCAATGCCTGCCGCGCGTGCGCTATGCCATGCAGACGGATTAGCCAGTAAATGATGCATAGCATTAGCCGTCGCCATGGGGTTGGCAATCGGTACAATTTGTCCCGCGGCTTGATGTGTGGCCGGGTTGCCAATGACCAGTTCGCGGCAGGCGCCGACATCGCTGCACACTACCGGCACGCCTGCCGCCATGGCTTCGAGTACCACTAATGGCTGTGCTTCGCTAATTGAGGTCAACACCACCAAGCGCACCTGGGCGAGGATGTCTTCGGTGCGCTGGAAGCCTAGAAAGCGAACGCTGCTTTCCACACCAAGTTGCGCCACTAAGTCGCGGCATTCCTGAGCATAGGTCGGATCCTCGCTGTCGGGACCGACAATCCAGCCCTCGGCGTCGGGCGTTAGACTGATGAGTTGGCACATGGCACGAATAAACGTCTTGATATCCTTAATCGGTGTGACGCGACCCAGTAATGCCACAATAGGGGCCTGATTGTGGGCGGTGGCGTCCCGCAGGGGCGAAAAGCGCTCAATGTGAATGCCGTTAGGGATCAGTCGCGTACGCGCTTCGGGGGCGCCATCCAGCAACTGACGTGCGCGGTTGCCTTCATGGAGCGTGGTGATTTGCGCAGCGCTGGCGTAGGTCATCCGCCCAAGGCCCTGGAAAAAACGGATCCACATCTGTCGGATATAGCCGGTATCAATTTGAAACCCGTGGGAGAGCGCATCGCGGGACGTTTTAATCCACTTGGCTTCGAGCAGGTCGATTTGACGCTCTTTGGTATAGATGCCGTGCTCGGTGATAACCAATGGCCGCTGGTGAATATGGTGCGCCATAGCACCTAAAAAGCCAGCATAGCCGGTAGAAATGGTGTGAAGGCAGCGGCTTTTAGGCAACGCGTTGGCAATTCGCGCCAGCATGAAGAGCGGCGTATGAATATTGCGCACTGACCAAAAATAATCGATGAAAGAAGGCTCCGTTGCATGCTCAAGGTAGTGGTCGACAATGTATTGCCATGCTTCTTGGCTGTGGAGAAAATCCTCCTGACTTAACCCCCCGTGCTGGCCGATCATCCGGGCGACGTCACACAGTGCTCGTTGCTGGTCGATAGTCGCCGTTTTGCGCAACGTTTCGTGAAGTTCACGGACTTTAGCAAACGTACTGGGCCGCCCTCGGCGCGCTTTTATGGCGCGATGCGCGGGTAAGTCCTCCATCAAATAATGGCATTCCAAATGCACCACGTTAGCGGGTCGTTCAAATAAGATGCCAGCATAATGTTCGCTGCGGCCACCCAGGAAAACCAGCGCGAAACGCAGCTGGGGCAGGCCACGAATCAGTTGATCCACCCAGGCGCTCACGCCCCCTCGCACCATGGGATAGGTTCCTTCCAGCAACAAGGTGACATCCGCCGGAGCGTCACGTTGGTTCAGCGTCGGCCAGCTCATTGCCAATACTCCATTAAGGGGTGCAGCACAGGGTGCCGCTGGGTCGCAGGGCTAAGACGTGACAGATAGCCACGAAGCGTATGGTAGTGATGGGTTAGAAAGGCTTGTTCGGCGCGATATGGCGCGAGATCGTCGTCGTTCATGCCCAGTCTTTCGCATTGGCAAAAGGCGGCTTCAGCACTTTGATAATCCTTCAAGGCGAGGCATATGCGGCCACGTAATAGCTGCCGGTGAGCGCGGTTAGCTTGGAAAATGGCCTGGTCGATGTAGGCTAAGGCACGGGTTAAATAAAACTCGACGGTGTTGCCCTGGGCAAGAGTGAGGTAATCATATTCCCAATACAGCACGGCCAGCGCTTCGGCGTAATGGCCAAAGGGGTCCCCATCACGCCCGTATTGCTGCGCAAGCAGTTGAATTCGTTCGTCTACCTCACGTTCAATGCCACTGAGCATGGAATAGGCCAGCAAGCGTACGTCATCGGTTGGGTCGGCCAGGCCAATGCGCAGCAGGCCTACTGCTTGGCGGCGTGGTAAATGGCGGCAGGCCAAAATGGCTTCCTGGCGTAGCACGGGGCTCTCGGAATAACTGAGTACGCTGGTTAACCCTTCTCGCATGGCGGTTGTATCAGGGCTAGGTGGGGAAAGCGGCTGGTAGGGCAGCGGTGGTAAATCCAACGCCTGCCAGTGCACGTCATGCTTTGGTACGGCGCGGTAAAGCGCTGGGATTACGCCCATGGCTAAGCCCAATATGCCTATGCCGGGCAGTAAAAAAACCAGCAACAACAGCACTAACAGGCTACCCATGACGGGCCGTTGATAGGCAACGGGTAGGGTTTGGCGGCTACCTTCCGCGAGTAGCAGCGCCCCTATCCCATGCAACGCGATGACATGTAGTGAAGGCATAGCTGTAGTGGCTAGCCAAAGGTAAGCCGCCCCCGCTTCCGCAGAGAAACCGACGCTCAGCCATGGCAGACTGCGCAGCAACACGGCTGTAAAACGTCTTGGGGGGCTAGGCGTGAGCATGATGGACCTCGGGAAGGATCTTGGTCGACAGCAATTTCTTAGCCGATACGCGGCCGTCAAGCACCTTGTAGCTAATGGTTATGTGCTGGCAGTCTTCGCCGAGCCCCGGCTGAGCGGCAAGTGTTTCCTGCAAACGCTCGGCATAAATCGCAAAGGCACCCTGCTGGGTGAGTGGCAGCAGTACATAGAGTCGCTGTGACCGGTCATCTTGTGGGGAGACCCAACTCCGGTCGAGGCCGCGTTGCTGGCTGACAATGCTATCGATAGCGTTGGCGACTTGGTCATCGCTTAACTTCGCTGAGAAATCAATGGTGATCAGCAGAGAGGTAAGTTGATGATCGCGGGCGTGACGTACCCATTGGGCGACGACGGCGCGAGGATCGGTGTCTTCCCCTTGCCGAGTGTGTTGGGCCTGCTGCAACATATCGCCCAACTGAGCCCCCAACACCGCCAGTAAATGTAAGTGGCCACGATGAAAGTCGATAAAGGGCATGGCAGTGATGGCCACCACAGCGTAGATGCGTTGTTCAACATCAATGAGAGGTACGACGGCTAGCAACGGCGCGTTATCAATATTAATACCTTGATCCATCGCGCTTTTGAGACAAATCATACGGCGCTGTTCAAGGCAGGCAGCCAGCATCGGGTCGTGCCACGGGAGTGTAACCTCACCGCCAAACCAGGACGCGAACGAGGGTTGCAATTGCCCACGATGATCCACGGGTATCAACACCGCTTGCTGAACCCGAGCGTGCAGCGCCAGGAAGTTCAGCAGTTCGCCACCGTGCTGCTTGAGCAGATCGCCGCCAGGCGCGAGCGATTGATATTTTTCCTCAAGGGCTTTCAGGGCATCGCGCAGGGTGAACGGATTGGCCGCCAAGCGCTCGGCCAATTGGTCGTGGGAGACGCGCAATAACTGATAGTGGCGGACGAACTCTTCTAGTCGTGTCGACTGAGCACGGTGGATAACGGCCATTTGCTGTAAACGCCGACGCCAAGTGTCGGCCATTTCGCCCGCTATCATACCGACCAATATCAGCGCGATGGCAACCGGCAGGCGCTGGGACGGCTCGGTGAGCAGGTCACCGTGGTACCACCACCCCTCAAGCCCCATCAACATAACGCTGCCCAAGGCACTACTAAAGCCCAGTGCGAAGCCATAGCGCATCCCCACCAGCAAAGGGGCGATGGCCAATAACCAAGTCAAGCCACTGCCAAGTAGCAGCGGGTCGTCTGGATTGATCGCCCAGCCGATAACCGGAAACGCGAGGGTAATCACAACGCTTTCTAGCAGGCGTAACCCTCGGGGCGGCAGTGCAGGCTGAAGTTCATCGATAGATGGGGACATGGTGGCCTCACTGCTGCACGGGCAGGGTGTCGACTAACTCCGCCATCAGTTTCTGCGCCACGCCGCTGGTGGTACTAAATCCCCAGCCAGTGCGTGCGCCGCTGGCGCTCCATAAAATATCTCCCGTATTAACATCCACCACGCGCAAACTGATGCCAATGGCGGGTTCGCCATCCAAGCCGGCTTTGTATTGCCACTCATCCACGGAGCCCGTTAACGCGTAACGAACCCCTTGCTGCTGAGCCCAGTCAAGCGCCGTTTGATAGTCCTGCTCACTGGGCAGCGCTAATAAGTTTTGCTGGGCTGGGCGTGGTGCTTGGCTTAGCGAGCTTATGCCTTGCTGATGCAAAAGCGTCAGCAGGCTGGCTTCCGCCTTCTGTCCTGCCAGCGGCGTTTCGGAATGATTGGCGATAGGCAGTAAAGCCCATTGCGCTTGGCGGCTTAGCGGTTCTGTGCGGTGAACATCCGTGACCGCGCAGCCAGTTAGCATTAACACGCCGAGCAGCACCAGCTGTACCAACGGCCTTAATCGAATAATACGCATCGCGGTATCTCCAGGGCGCTAGGTCGGCGCCTCAAGCAGTGGTAGGGGTAACGGCGTGGCCGTTGGGTTGCCTGTGACATCGTCAGTGCCCCAGGAAGTATTGATACGTCAGTGAAACGCCGAGGTTGGTGTCGCCATCATTCCCCGACCCTTGGTCAGCTTCTACGCTCAGACTGAGTGAATCGTTGCCGAAAAGCCGGCTACCCAGGGCAAAACGTGCGTTGAGACCAATATCGTTTTCGGGTAGCTGATAACCCGCTTCCAACGCCAGCTCGAAACTCGGCGACGCCAATAAAGGCGCGGTGCTGGCAGGGTCGCCGCGGCGCAGAGCAACGCCGACGCCAACAAAGCTCGATTGATCGGTGAGTAGGTCATCGGTTTGAAAAGTGGCTGGCAGCCGCTGGCGGATATCATCAGGCAGTTGGTCGATGGAATAGTCGGCATGATTTGCTAACACGCTTAGATCCAACTGACGGGTGGCTCCTTTCAGCAATGCATGACGCAACTCGGCGTCCACCCGATAGCCATCGCCGAGGGAATCGCGCGTTTCGCGGCTGCGTAGACTCACGTGGCTAGCCTCTAGAGTGAGGGTATCTCGGGCGGTGGGAGTCCATTCCAACTGAGCGCCGACTCGGTCTTCGACGGCGAGCAGCCGCAGGGTGTCGTTAATGTCGGATACATGACTAACTTCACCGTACAGCGTGCCCGCCAAACGTGAGGTTGCCTGCCAGCGTTGCGACGCACCAGCGTAAAGCCGGTTGTGGCGCTCTGTGTGTAATTGGCCCAGCGTAAGAGTGGTATCAAGTCGTGTGCCGTTAAAACCTAGTGTCAATTCGGTGTCTTGTTCATCGGTGACGCCTTGGCTATCGGCAATCTCGTCCTGGGCGTCAAGCTGACGTTGCACCAGCGTAAGCTGGCCCCAAAAACGCTCTCCGCTCACC
Source organism: Halomonas sp. HL-93 (assembly GCF_900086985.1). Lineage (NCBI taxonomy): Bacteria > Pseudomonadati > Pseudomonadota > Gammaproteobacteria > Oceanospirillales > Halomonadaceae > Halomonas > Halomonas sp. HL-93. The sequence goes on along the minus strand of NZ_LT593974.1, from coordinate 3,934,340 downwards.
TGGTATAGCGCTTCCTGCGAGGTGATATCCAGCTCGCCCAGGCGCTGATATTCAGCGGAAGTGGCCAGCCGGTGGGGCATATCGGCCGCCAGTTCAACGATATCATGCCGTCGGTCCATGCCCTCGGCGGTGAGCCGTTTGGCGAGTGTGCGGGCGGTTTGACGGCGGTCGAGCTGGCGCATAATCGCCAAGCGATCGGTGGCCGAAAGTTCGCGCCCGGCATCGCTATCCAGCAGTTGTGCCAGAGTGTCGCGATCATTCTTTGCTAAGGCCACAGCCAGCGTTTGCCAGGCGGGGCTGACATGCCCCTGTGACTGGGCGCGGAGTAGCAAATAACGGGCGTGAATGGGCTGTTGCATGGCCATGTGCGCATCGAACAGCCATTCACTGTCGCTGGCCTGAATGGGCTTTTCAGCCAAGGCATTGGTCACGAGTTGGCCATACCAGCTGCGCACGCTATCGGGGCCATGCCGTTTGGCCACTAGTGCCATCGCCTGGGTATGGTCGCGGCGTTGCGCCTCGCTCAGGGGAGCCTCTAGCGCTGAGGTAAACGATGGCGAAAGCTCGGCGAAGGCGGCCAAGCGCATGTTAAACGCCAGTGCTTCTTCACCGCTCTGGCTCAGGGCATCGGCATGGTAAAGCTGCTGCCATGCATCCAGCACGCCTGCGTCGCCCGCTAAGGCATACCACACAAGTGCTTGGTCAAGATTGCCTAAAAATCGCTGTGCATCGGCTATGGCGCTCATCATGGCGGGGGTTTGAGCGGCTTGATCCTGCCACTCTGTTATGCGTCCACGCAGTTCTTCTTCATCACCTGAGGCGATTAACGCATACAGCATGCCGGCGCGCAGGCCAGGGTCCTGGGGTGAGCGCGCAAGGGCTTTTTGGTAAGCCTCGACGGCCTCATCGGGTGCTCGTTGAAGCAGTGCTTGCTGCGCTAGCGCAGCCCAATAATCGGCGGATGGCTCAAATGTTTCAGGCGCTTGCTCTGCCATTGCTAATAGCGATTGAGTCAAGGCTGGCTGACGGTCGCGCTGAGCTAAATAGAGCATTTGAATTAGCGCGTCGCCGTCACGCGCCTGGGACCAGCGATGCTCGGTCACCCGCATGGCGAGGTTGAGGTTATCGTTATCGGCGGCGGCCTGGATGAGTCGCGAGGCGCCTTCGGCGTCCAGAGCATCCTGCTCAAACAGCGCACTATAGGCGACCATGCTGGCCTGGGTGTCACCCAGCTGCCAAGCCAGCTCAGCACGGTGTTGGTCAGAGTCGGTGTTGGCGCTGTCCGTGGGCTGGCCGAGTAGTTGCAAGGCGCTATCCAACTGCCAGTTTTGGCTCATTAGCTGTTGTTGTGCCTGAATAAATTCAGGCCGTGCCCCATAGCGGGCATTGAGTGCCGCCCAGCTTTCAGTGGCTTCATCCAGACGTCCGGTTTGTTCAAGCCAGGTGGCTAGGCGAATGCCTAACGCTTCATCACGAATGCCGGCCGCCTGCCAGGCTTGTATATGCTCGATGGCGGCATCGGGGTCGCCCAATTGTTCAAGCAAATCAGCCCATAAGCGGCGATCTTCCAACGTCAGCTGACGCTTTCGTTCCAACCGGCTCAGGGCACGAATGGCGGCAGGACGCTCACGGACACTGAGAGCCAGCGCGATAACCCACCGATTATGGCTTTCCTTGTCTGTTTGGCGCGCGAGTTGCTCAGCATTCTTCAGGGCCCCTGGGGCATCGCCGGACCACTGTTGCGTTTGGGTGAGCTGCTCAAGGTAATCGAGATTGTTTGGATGCTGGCGGCGCAGTTGCTCAAGCGACTTCATGGCGCTGGCTTGATCGTTGAGGCCCAGCGCAATGCTCAAGTGACGCTCTAAGTTAGCTGTATCAGGTTGTTGGTCGATCAGTCGCTGTGACCAGTCAAGCGCTTGCTGCGGCTGATCATGGGCAAGCGCTAAGCGGACACCTAAGTCGAGCAGTTCGCGGTCGTTGGGAAATGCCGCCAAATACTCGCGGGCATACTCGACCCCTTCATCCTGCTGACTCTGTTGGGCGGAGCGCAGAGCCTCAAGCGCAGCCGTGCGACGCGGTGATTCAGCGCTATCGTCATTTTGTTGGGCATGCGCTGGGGCAATCAGCCAGGAAAGCCAGCCCAGCGTTAAGCGGGGTGTTTCAGCAACCCGATACGCACGATGCCAGGCGGCGGCCGAGCGCTCTGGATGGCCAGCACGCAGCCACCAGTAACCGGCCAGTGATAACCAATGATATTGTCGATCGACCTGCTGGTCAGCAAGGCGCTCGTAAAGCATGGCCGCCTGCGAAGGATGCTCAATAGCCAGCCAATAATCAGCCATACGTTCCAGATACTCAGCAGGAAGATGGGTGTTGGCCTGAAAAGCCTCTAGGATTGTCTGAAAGTATTGAGCGGCTTGTTGCCGGTCTGGCTGTTCTGCCGTGACCGCCGCCAGCAACTGCCACTCAATGGATAGGCGCAGCCACTGAATTGCTACATCGTCTGTGTCTTGTAGCGGCAACAGGATGGTACGGGCAAGCGGGGCGTCGCCCACTTTAAGCAGCTTGCTTGCCAGGTTGACGCGAAGCTCTACGTTATCAGGGTTGGTATTTAGCAGCGCCTGGGAGTAGAGCAGTGAAATTCGACTCGGCATGCTGTCGCTGTTCTCAAGCGTCAGCAGATGGTGGGCGGGAAACAGCAAGACCAGCATCAGGGCAATGGCCAAGGCCACCAGACGCAGGGTTAACGGGCGGATTAAGCGCCGTTGGCGCAGCATGTCGGTAGTGACTTTAGGCTTAGCGTGTTGCACAGCGCACCTCGATCCGCTCAGCGCGAGCGTGGTCAAAGGCGAGCAGGGTAGCGTTACCCCGCTGATCAATGCGTGCCCCGGGGGCCGAAACCTGGCAGTTTTGAGTGGCGCCAAGCTCAACCTTTAACGGTACCTGTTCGGCGGCAATACTAAAGCTGAGTTGCCCAGTCGGGCTTGCCTGCCACTCGGTGATACGTCCGTTGGCATAGCGCAAGTGAGGCGTTTGCGGTTGGCTGGAAGTTACGTAAAGCGTGGCATTCTCTTCGCCTGAGAGCGCGATATAGCGACCCACAGGGATGTCGCGAACGCCCGCAACTCCGTCAGAGCGTTCAAGATCAGGCCAGCCCATGACGGTGGGGAGTCGTAGGGTGCGCATGTGGTCAGCCCCTTTGATCTGCCAACCGCCGTCTAACCGTTTAGCGATACCGGTGTGGTACCACTGGGTGGCCACATCGCTCCAGGCACTGGCATACAGCGGCAATGTTTCCTGGGTGAGTACATACTCATACACCTGATGGAGGGCACGTAGCGCGCCGGGGCTTGCGGCGGAGTAGAAGTGGTAGTAAACATCGATGGGCTTTAAGCGGCGCGGTTGGTCGGTGAGCTGATAGGTCTCGATTGCCCGTCGGTAGCCCCACAGAGGACCTAACATGTTGTTGGTATACACATTTTCATTAATCTGTGGGGCGTAAACCTGGAGGTATTGGCCTTGCGGGCGCAGCATGGGCGATACGTTGGTCATGGTCGGGTTGCTATGGGTAACGCTTGTGTTACCGCCGTTTAGATTGCGTAGCCCCAGTTCATCAGCAATTGCCAAGGCTTTTTCAGGCGGCAGTGCGTTACCTGTCCACAGAACTACGTTGACCGGCTTATTGGCGGGTGCCAGTTCGCGGTTGATATAGTCACTGGAACCTTCGATTTCACGCCGCAATGAGAAGCGATAATTGGGAATCGGCAGGTTGTAATTGAACTTGGCAAGGGTTTGGCCTTGACCTGCGAAGTCGTCTTCCCGAAGGCTTTCCCACTCGAAAGGATGGCTAAAGGTATGCGTTGCCACCTCGACCCAGGGGAGGCTGAAAATACGTCGTGCCAAAGGCTCCAGCGTCGCGCGATGCTGGGGATAGAGGCCTTCGGGGCCTATCTCGCCTTCAATAATCGATACCGTAGTGGGCACCTGGTAGCGTCTTAAAATATCCGACAGCATCAGTTCGCCGGTGAAGGGTGTGCCGGGCAGATCAGCGCGGCTGACAAAGGCATCGCCGTCGATTTGGGTCATCCAATAGCGGGCACCATTTTCGGTGGTGGCATCGGGAATCGGCATTTCAGGTAGTGCTAAGGCGCGCTGTAAAAACGCAAAGGGATCAAGGTTCCAGCGCATTTGCGTTTCACTTGCCTGCTCGAAAATCCACGGGTAGCTTGCAAGCCCCCCCCAATGGCCGGTGAGGATGGGTGAAAAGCGCCGCTGCCGTTTATCGCTTAATGTAAGGTGCGACGTGATGGTGCTGTCGAGTATTTGGTAGCTGGTTTGAGGAGCGGGAGATGGGTGAGAAAAACCCTCAAAATCAACCAGTTCGTCATGGTTAAGCAGCGTCAATGAGGCGGCCGCGAGACCGCTGACTTCGCGCACGCCCATTAAACTGCCTAGCGCGCCTGATAGTGGCACCCCAGGGTCACCCACGATCGCTGCGCGCAGGCCGTTTTCCAACTGGTGTTGCAACCAAGGCGCATAATGCGATGCACCGGTCAGCGACTCATCAAACCAAGTCACCACCCCAGCGTAGCGGCCATGCAGGATATCGTTGGGTAGCGGGTCGTTAACGTCGCGATACTCAGCCCCGTAGCCTAGGTACTCCAGGGGCATCGCCAGATAGCGGTGGGCGTTGGTGTAGGCTAGCTCGCCAGCTTCCGTTTTAGCTTTATCAAACAGGATCAACACCCGTCGCGGCATGGCTTCGATTAGCCCGACGCCCATTTGATTGAGATGCGGCACGCTTACCCAGGGAATAAATCCTTCGGCATGAATGCGCTGGGCGGTTTCTCGCGCTAACGAGCGGTTATTGGCGGGGACATAGTCAATGGCAATCGCAGGCAGTCGATAGTCATCCCTGACCCGGGCAAGCTGTTTGTAAAGCCAAGTCTGATCTTCGTCAGGCACCGCCCCAAAGACTTCAGTGGTAGGATTCCAGCCGCGATAGAGTGACTCAGCCGCCACCCCAACCACATCGCCGTGAACGCGGTCTAGGACTTCAAACCCACGGTTAAGTATCAACTGCATATCGGGAAATTGGCGTTTGATCTGGGCAATGATCTCCACCAGGGCATCCTGCTGGCGCCCAGCGGCGTCTCCGTCAGGCGCAAATAGGCGATAGCTATCCAGGGTATCGAGAAACAGGCCTCGATAGCCGGCGTCCCAAAGCGGGCGAACGTGCTCCTCGATCAACCACTGCTGCCACTCAGGGGCGGTTAGGTCGGCCACCTGGCTATTCCAGGCATCGTTACGGGTGACCAGTGCCTCTTCGGCAATGGGGGTATTGGTTTCCCGCCATGCATCGAGCTCACCAATACTTACATAGGCGAAAAGCTGTCCGCCGTGCTGTTCCAGTTGGCGATAATGGTCGCCATCAATATTGGCTGCTTCGACCACGATCCAGTCGAATTGTGAGAGCAGCTCGGTGGGGGCGTCATTACCGTAGTAGAACGCAACGCTGGGTGGGTCAGGCGTTGTGGCCGCATGCACCAGGCCACTGTTTAGCATGGTTAGTGCCAACAGCAGTCCGCGGAAGAGATAAGTAGCCACAGCATCACCTTTATCGGTAAGTTCGCATGAACCCGGCGCGTTTATCAGGCGTTCATTATCAGCGGGGGGGGCGTGTGACGGAGCATGGTTTGACGGTAGTCATGAATTAGTTCGCTCAGCCCTTCGCGCAGCGTCCATTGCGGGGTGAGTGATAACCAATCGGCTAAGCGCTGAGGGTCCCCATAAGAATGGTGGATGTCTTCCGCCTTTGCGGGCAGGTGCTTAGTGGGTAAGGGGCAGCCGGTTAATTGGGTCAACAGGTCGATTAGTTCAAGCAGATCAATCCGCTGGCCTGTCGCGACGTTGCAAATACCGCATTGCGCGCTGAACAGCGCAGTAAGGTTGGCGCGGGCCACATCGCCGACGTAAATAAAATCGCGCGATTGGCTACCATCGCCAAAAACGACGGGGGCTTGATCGGTGAGCATTCTATCGATAAAGCGTGCCACGACACCGGCGTAAGGTGAGTGGGGATCTTGGCGCGGGCCGTAAACGTTAAAGTAGCGCAGCCCCAAGCTGGGTAAATGATGCAGACTTGCTAACAGGTCTGCGTAGCGCTCATCCACCCATTTTTCCAGCCCGTAAGGTGACAGGGGCTGTAGAGGGGTTTCTTCGCCAAGCGGCAGTTGTGTAGGCGTGCCGTACACCGCAGCAGAAGAGGCATAAACGAGCTTCGTGACCTTTGCCTGGGCCGCCGCTTGCATTACGTTAAGCGCCCCAAGGATGTTATGTGTGGCAGAGTCGTAAGGGTCTTCAACCGAGCGGGAAACAGATACCTGAGCGGCAAGATGCAGGCAGTGAGTGATGCCTAGCATCACAGTGCTGACATCGTCGCGGGAACGAATATCGCCTTGAACAATTTCCAGGTGTTCATGTTGAGGAAGGTTGGCAACGCAACCGCTTGAGAAATTATCCAGTACGCGTACCGAGTACCCGCTGGCTAACAGCAGGTCGACTGTATGAGAGCCAATAAAACCCGCTCCCCCCGTTACCAGAACATGCTTGTCGTCGTTGTCCATGATCATGCTCCCTATCCCTTATTGGCTGATGACGCCTGCGGCATATGGGCTTAGTCAGCGCTTTAGTTTTTGAAACAATTTGTATCTTAATGTTTAATTATAATTACAATTCGCGCAATAGCCGGGGTAATGGAATTGCTAACAAGCAAAGCATGCTTTTACTCATACTCGAGTGATGAGCGGGGGAAAGAGGGGAGGAAGAGTCGCCGTTTTTTATCCGCGTTGCCCTATAAAACAAAGGCCAGCGTAAAAGCTGGCCTGGAAAAGTTAAAAGCTGGCGGTGTCAGTCAGCGTAGCGTGATCCGTTCAACGCCTTCTGGATTGCCTAATAACAGTATGTCGGCCCCTCGGGCAGCAAATAAGCCATTAGTGACGACACCGACGATGGCGTTAATTTTAGCTTCCATGGCGACAGGGTCGTCGATCATAAATTCATAGCAGTCGATAATCTGGTTGCCGTTATCGGTGACCACGCCTTGTCGATACACTGGCTCGGCACCCAGGGTGACAAGCTGGCGGGCAACATAGGAGCGGGCCATGGGAATGACTTCCACCGGCAACGGAAAATGGCCAAGCTGGGCGACATACTTAGAGTGGTCGGCAATGCAAATGAAACGCTCTGCGCAGGCCGCCACGATTTTTTCACGAGTGAGTGCAGCCCCACCGCCTTTGATCATCTGTAAGTGAGCGGTCACTTCGTCAGCACCGTCGATATAAAAGGGCATCGTGCCCACACTATTAAGCTCGAATACCTCGATGCCCAGCGCCGACAAGCGTTGGGCGCTGGCCTCTGAGCTCGCCACCGCGCCCTTGAATTGATCCCGGAGCGGCTTGAGTCGATCGATAAACAGATTGGCTGTCGAGCCGGTGCCGATGCCCAGCACGGTATCTTTCTCTAGCCAGGGTTCAATTTCACTGATCGCTTTATCCGCGACGGCGGCCTTGAGTTCGTCTTGGGTCATGGTATGCCTTTTCGCTGGGAACATTGGACTCACTGCTCATTATAACGACGCGAACGCGGCCTGCCGATCAAAACGCCGCTGGACGACGTAAGGCGTAATCTGCTACCAATAGGGGTTTTCCCCACGCCCGTCAGGGTTATGCTCTTCATTGGAATTCTCCGCATGCTTGAAGCTACCGTCAAAAAGATCCTCCAGGCCCACGTTTACGAGGCCGCTTGTGAGACCCCCATTTCGCCTGCTCCCTTTTTGTCGCGTCGTTTCAATAACCAGATTTTAATCAAGCGCGAAGACCTACAGCCGGTTTTCTCGTTCAAGATCCGCGGGGCCTACAATAAAATGGCCCAGCTCAGCGAAGAACAAAAAGCCAAAGGCGTGATTGCCGCCTCTGCGGGCAATCATGCTCAGGGGCTTGCCATGGCCGCCAAATTGATGGGCGTAAAAGCGGTCATTGTGATGCCGCGCATTACCCCTGAAATTAAAGTGCAGGCGGTGCGTGCCCGGGGCGCCAAGGTGGTGCTAAAGGGGGATGCCTTTGCAGCCGCCGCCGAGCATGCCCAGGAACTCATCAAGGAGCACGGCTACACCTATATTCCGCCCTTCGATGACATCGATGTGGTTGCCGGCCAAGGCACCATCGCGGTGGAAATCCTGCGCCAGCAGGCGGGGCGTCTCGACGCTATTTTTGTGCCAGTGGGCGGCGGTGGCCTGATTGCCGGTATTGCGGCTTACGTCAAGTACCTGCGCCCAGATATCAAGGTTATTGGCGTCGAATCCGAGGATAGTGCTTGCCTGAAGGCGGCACTGGAAGCCGGTGAGCGGGTAGTGCTGGACCAGGTGGGCGTTTTTGCCGAAGGTGTCGCTGTGGCGCAGATTGGTGAAGTGCCCTTCTCGCTGGTGAAAGACATTATCGACGATGTGATTACCGTCACCGCCGACGAAATGTGCGCCGCGGTCAAAGACATTTTTGAAGATACCCGTGCCGTCGCGGAAACTTCAGGCGCGCTATCGTTGGCCGGGCTGAAAAAATATATTCAGCAAACCGGCGCGGAAGGCGAAACCCTGCTGTGTATCAATTCCGGGGCCAACACCAACTTCGACCGTCTCCAGCATATTGCCGAGCGGACCGAGCTTGGTGAGCAGCGTGAGGCTATCCTGGCGGTGACGATTGCCGAAAAACCGGGTAGCTTTAAAAAGTTCTGCCGCACGCTGGGCAAGCGCATGGTAACGGAATTTAGCTATCGCTATGCGGACAACAGTGAAGCGCATATTTTTGTCGGGGTGCAGGTAAAGCCCGGCGGTGAAGACCGCCAGGCGGTTATCGACAAGCTCCGAGAAGCGGGATACCAGGTTGAAGACTTGACTGATAACGAGTTGGCTAAGTTGCATATTCGTCACTTGAGTGGCGGTCGCCCTAGTGAACATTTTGAAGAAGAGCTGTACCGCTTTGAGTTTCCTGAGCGCCCAGGGGCGCTGATGAACTTCCTTACCCAGCTGCCTCACGACTGGAATATTTCGTTGTTTCATTATCGTAACCACGGGGCCGCCTATGGCCGCGTCCTGGTTGGCATGCAAGTCCCCAACGGTGACCGCACACACGTCGCGGAGCATTTGGATACCATTGGATACCGCTACTGGCGGGAAAGTGATAATCCCGCTTACCGGTTATTTATGGCGTAATATTCCTCCGCATAATGAGTTAGTGGTTACTCGCATTGCAGGCCGCCATGAGTCAGCCTATTAAGAAACGCTGTGCGATTATTTTTTCGTAGCATATTGCCGTTTAAACCGTTGTCAACGGTAGCCTATTGGCCCTATAGTCAGAGGCGAAATTAATGAAAGGCGTCATCAGGGCAGTATTAGGCTGCTCATAATTGGGTAAGCTAGGTGACGTTTTATTGCATTGGCAACACTCAGGGGGTTGGAGAAGCAATATGCGGCGTAAAAAGCCCGACATGGTAATGGCACTGATGATTGTGTTTGCGCTCGGGGTATTAGCCACCGGCTACGCGCAGGCGTTATCGGGAAGTTAACCCATACCTTGGCAAAATAAATAATATGCTCAACGTCGAGCGGGCTGGCCTTTGGGCCAGCCCGTTTTGCTATGAGGCCGATTAAACATCCCCAGGGCGAATGATATGTTGATCGCTCACCACGGCGTTTAACGGTATGTCCCAGGGTTCGACGGGTAGGGTGTCTACCTGCTGGCAAGCGTGGGCCACGCCCAGCAGCGTAGGCTTAGGACCAGGGCGACGCATAAAGGCGAGGCTGCGATCATAAAAACCGCCTCCCATACCCATGCGATTGGCCTGGGCGTCAAAACCGACCAGCGGCACTATCAACGTATCTAATGCCCACGCGGGAAGGCGGTTTAGGCGTTTGGCCGCAAAGCGGGTGTCGGGTTCGGCGATGCCGAAGCGATTTTTAACCATCGGGGTATGCGCATGATAAGCCACAAACCACAGCGTATTAGCTACGAATGGCCGCAACACTGGTAAATAAACGGTTACCCCGCGTCGCCGCAGCCAGGGAATTAACGGGGTTGGGTCGATTTCACCCATCACGGGTAGGTAGAGGCTAATTCGCCGGGCACGGCGGATTTCGGGAAGGCGCTTGAGTTGCTGGCAAAGGCGGGAGGCCGCTTCGCGTTGCTCTCGTGGTGAAAGCGATCGACGCCGCTGGCGCAATTCACGCCGTAGCATCCTTTTTTGGTCAGCGCTGTGGAGGCTGTCCATCATAATGAGTGTTCCCCAGAGTGCCGCTGTCGTTCTGGCCCTGAACCTACTGGTTCAGGTGGGTGGCCGCAGCCAAACCGTCAGGCTTTCCGACGCACGGACATGCACACGGGCCTGGCTAGCATTTGGCCCCCTGGGTATTACGCATAGGCTCGAGGGACTATAACGACTGGCGCACACCCCAGAGAACTTGGTTATCCTAACAGAGCGGGGGCCAATGCCAAAGGCTTGCGTTAAACGACCTCACGGCTTGCGAGTTTGTGACAAAGCGTGTTCGAGCCGCTCATTTAGCCGGTTCAAGCTGGCTTCCCCGGCGCGATGTTCGTCCATTGCCTCAAGCAATTCGTGGGTAATGTTGAGTGCTGCCATAATGGCGATACGCTCACTTCCCAGCAGGCTACTTTGTGCCTGGATACCCTGCATGGCGCGATCCAGGTAGCGGGCCGCGCGTTCAAGCTTGGCTTCTTCACCGGGGTCGCAAGCAATCACGTAATCACGCCCCAATAGGCTGATTTCGGTAGTAGGCCGCTTAGTGTTACTCATGACAAACTCCGGCACGGGTCAAAGGGATGCCCAATGCGTTAACATCACTGCATAGGAAGGACGATGTCGTTCACTATAAGAGAGCGGCTTGCACGGGGTCAACGCGCAAGCCGGAGCGGCATATGATCGCAAACCCATTTGACGAGTGAAGACCATGTCGCTAATTGACGAACGCCAAGATTTTTCGGATGTCGCCGATGTTTTTTTGTTGCACGGAAGCATGCAGTCGCCCGCCTTTCTCGATGGTCGGTTATGCGCACTGCTTGCCTTGCGCGATGTGGATGCCCAAACCTGGCTGGAGGAGGTCTGCTTAAGCCTCGGTGTGGACCAGCCTCGTGATCCCGCTAGCGCCGAACGCCTACTTGGGTGGCGGCGGCAAACCCTGGAGGCGCTAAGCGCCAGCGACCTAGATTATACGCCGCTGCTACCTGATGAACTGTTTTCTTTGGGCGAGCAGGCACAGGGCCTTAAAGAGTGGACGCTGGGCTTTATCGAAGTAGTCGATGAGGTAGCTGACAACGAGCTGCGCGAGCGCTGGTCACAGGCGCTACGCGAGGCAATAAGTGACCTAGAAGGGTTAGGCCGAATCGATACCGACATCGACGATAGCCCTGAAAACGAAAACGATCTATTTGCGCTTACCGAGCATGCCCGTATGGCCGCTATGCTGCTGTATACCGAGCAGCACCCTGGTCAGCCGCAGGTCGAGAAAACCGATACGCCCGTTCATTAAACTGTTGTTGGAAAACGCTATGTTGACTGATGTATTGCCTCGCCCGCCAGCTATCACGCGGGCAGAGTATCACCAGCGGCGCGACACACTAATGGCCCAGTTGCTGACTAATGCCGCCGTTATTTTACCGGGGGGCTCGTTGGTGACGCGCTCCAACGACAGCGAGTACACGTTCCGGCAAAGCAGTGATTTTTACTACCTCACAGGTATCAGCGAGCCGGATGCCCTGCTGGTGCTGTTGCCGGGGCGTGAAGCAGGTCAAAGCGTGGTGTTTTGCCAGGACCGTGATCCCACCATGGAAGCCTGGACAGGGCGACGGCTGGGCGCTCAAGGGGTGATAACAGCGCACGGCATTGATCAGGCATTCGAAAACGCCGAGCGCGAAGCCATGATGCCTGAGCTGCTGGCGGGCCGTGAACTGCTCTATTTACCGCTTGATCATGACGGTGCCCTCGATATTGCTGAAGAAGCCTTGTCTCAGGCCAAGGCAGGCCAACGCCGTGGACTTCCCGCGTTAAAGGGCTGGATGGATGTTAATCCGCTGATTCATGCCATGCGCCAGATTAAGAGCGAGGCGGAGATCGCCCTATTGCGTCATGCCACGGCAATTTCGGCCCATGCGCATGTGCGTGCCATGTGCACGGCGAGGCCTGGCCTTAGTGAGTACCAGTTACAAGCTGAATTAGAGCATGAGTTTGTCTGGCAGGGCGGCAGCGGCCCGGCCTACAGCACCATTGTGGGCGGCGGTGCCAATGCTTGCGTGTTGCACTACATTGAGAACAGCGCACCGCTGGCTGACGGCGAACTGGTATTGATTGATGCAGGCGCGGAATTTGAGCTCTATGCAGGCGATATTACCCGTACCTTCCCTGTCTCTGGGCGTTTCAACGATGCACAGCGTGCGCTTTATCAAGTGGTGCTTCACGCCCAGGAGCGCGCCGTTGCGGCTATTCAGCCTGGCGTCACCCTCGCCGACATCCATAAGGGTGTGGTAGCCGACTTGACCGCTGGGTTGATTGAGCTTGGTCTGCTGGAAGGCGAGCTGCAAACCTGCATCGACGAGCAGCACTACCGGCGGTTTTATCTACATTCGACGTCGCACTGGCTGGGGCTGGATGTGCACGATGTGGGCACCTACCGTCTTAACGCAGACACCCCCCGGCCGCTTGAGCCCGGTATGGTGCTGACCGTTGAGCCGGGTCTTTATATTCCGGATGAAACGGACATACCGGTAGCGTATCGAGGCATTGGCATCCGCATTGAGGACAACGTGGTGGTCACTAATCAGGGGCACGAGGTACTAACCGACCAGGTCCCTAAACGGGTCGCCGATATAGAAGCACTCATGGCATCTGATTAATTCATTGCAGTGCATTATGTAATTTACGTTACGCAATAAGCGCTGTACTTGAGAGCGTTGTCACCAGTGGGAGAGAGCCAATGCAAGCGTCTGGGCAAACGGTAACCCATGACATTGTGATTGTGGGGGGCGGGTTAGTGGGCGCGAGCTTAGGCTGTGCCCTGGCTCCCTTGATTGAGCGCTTTGGTTGGAAAGTCGCCATTATCGAGGCGGCACCGCTACCCGTTAAGTCGCTGGATGAGAGCTGGCAGCCAAGCTTTGATGCCCGCGCCAGCGCCATTGCCGAAGGCTCGGCCCAGCGCTTTCGTCAATTGGGCGTTTGGGAGGCCATGCAAGCTGAAGCCACGCCAATAAAGCGTATCCATATCAGCGAGCGGGGCCGGCTGGGGGCCACCCGGCTCAACGCCGATGAGCTTGGCGTCAATGCGCTGGGGCATGTGATTCCCAACGCTTGGATGGGGCGCGTGCTTCATCAACGGCTCAATACGTTACCCCTTGAATGGCACTGTCCCGCCAAGGTCGAGAGCATTACCCCGACCCCTCAGGGTCACGACCTGAGGCTCTCTGATGGTAGTTGCCTGCACGGCGCCTTAACGGTGTTGGCCGATGGTGGGCGCTCAGGGTTAAAAGAACAGCTGGGTATAGCCAGCCGCCGCGAGGCCTATCAGCAAACCGCGTTGATTGCCCACGTAGGCGTCAGTCAGCCACATCGTGGCGTCGCCTATGAGCGGTTTACCAGCGCAGGGCCGATTGCGCTACTTCCCCTACCGGGGCAGGCAATGGAGTTAATCTGGACGCATACCACCGGGCAGGAGCAGGCACGTCTGGCGCTCTCGGACGGCGAATTCCTGGCGCAACTCCAGGCCGCCTTTGGCGATCGGGTTGGGTGCTTTACTCAGGTGGGCCAGCGCCACAGCTACCCATTGAATTTAATCACCGCCGAAGAGCCCGTCCGCCCTGGGCTGGCTGTGTTGGGCAACGCAGCCCATGCGCTTCACCCGGTAGCTGGTCAAGGCTTCAATCTAGCCCTGCGTGGCGTGATGGATCTGGTCGAGGCTCTGGAAGAAGGCGAGTGGGCAAAACGGCCACTGGGCGATATGACTACGCTGCAGGCGTTCGAGCGCCAACGTGCGCGCGACCGCGCCAACGTGATTCGCTTTAGCGATGGGCTGATTCGCCTGTTTGGCTTGTCGCTCCCCCTATTGTCCCATGCCAGAGCGGCTGGCTTGATTGGCCTCAATATCGTTGGACCATTACGTAAAGGGCTAGCGCGCAGAGCAATGGGACTCGAACGTTGAGCCCTGGCAGCGCCGCCAAGCTTTGTACGAAAATCAAGCCAACATAAGGAGCGTTATGCAGACGTTCAATGAGTCAGATAAATCGGCGGCGAGTGACTTTGACGTCATCGTGGTCGGCGCTGGCATGGTGGGTAGCACCTTGAGTTGGCTGTTGGCCGATGCCGGGATGCGGGTGGCGCTGGTTGAAGCGAAAGCACGGCCACCGTCACATGCGGTGAGCGGCCTTCCGTCACCTCGAGTCAGCGCACTGACGCCGGTTTCACAGCGGCTGTTAACTTATATCGGGGCCTGGCCGTTAATGGTCAATGCCCGCGTCACCCCCTATCGCCATATGCAGGTGTGGGACGCCGAAGGCAGCGGCGAGATTGGTTTTTCCGCCGACGAGGCGGGCGTTCCCGTGTTGGGGCATATCGTTGAAAACGACGTAACCCTGTCGGCGTTGCACACAACGCTTCAAGGTCAGGGCCGGGTTAGCGCGTTTTTCGGTACGCCGGTAGAAACATTGGGGGGCTCGGCGTCGGGGCGTCGGCTGGGTTTGGCGAGCGGCCAGTCACTGCACGCGCCGCTGGTGGTGGCAGCCGATGGGGCGCGCTCGCTGCTGCGTGACATGGCCGGAATCGACGTGATCAGCGAGGCAATGGGCCAGGATGCCGTGGTCACCACGGTGCGCTGTGACAAACCCCATGGCGACACCGCGCGGCAAGCATTTGTCGACGGATGTCCGCTGGCCTTTTTGCCGCTAACGGTAGACAGAGATGCCCACTATTGTTCGATTGTGTGGTCGACCACGCCTGCTCACGCTAAACAACTGTGCAAGCTTTACCCAGCGGCGTTAGGCGAGGCGCTTGGTGGCGCCCTGGCAGGTCGTATGGGGACGGTTACTGCCTGTGATCGAGCGTATCGATTTCCGTTGGTGCAGCGCCATGCGACGTGTTACGTGCAACCGCATTTTGCGCTAGTGGGGGATGCGGCCCATAGCCTGCACCCCCTCGCTGGCCAGGGAGTTAACCTGGGGTTGATGGATGCTGCCGTTTTGGCTGACGAGGTCACCGCGGCTTGGCGGCGGGGGGCTCCTTGGGGAGAGCTGAGCACACTGAATCGCTATGCCCGCCGACGGCGTGGGGATAATCGCGCGATGCTTGGCTTGATGAAAGGCTTTAAAACCCTGTTTGGTAGCCACGATCCGGCGCTCACGCTAATGCGTAATCTAGGTATGAGCGGCATGCATCGGCTGACCCCACTCAAGCGCCTTGTTATGCGGCAAGCGACCGGCGAGCGCGGTCGCTTGCCGGCCCCGTGTCGTTAATCACGACGGCGGTCGACCACATTCAATGCTTTCAGCAAGTTCAGCGCCTCGCCTAGTTGGTAGTCGTCGCGCAGGCGCTGCGAGGCTTCCTCGCGGTCACGCGGAGCCTGCTGGGAGCGAAGGTGGCCTTCTAAGTCGGCTTCGCGGGTCTCGCGCCGTCCTTCGGCAACCTCTAGCCGTCCACGCACCACATCAACGTCGGGCTCAATGCCTTGTGCTTGAATCGAGCGGCCGTCCGGGGTGTAGTAAAGCGCGGTGGTAAGCTTAAGGCCCTCACCGTTGCCCAGTGGCATAATCTGCTGAACAGACCCCTTACCGAAGCTATCCGTACCCATAATGACGCCACGGCGCTGGTCTTGGAGGGCGCCAGCGACAATTTCGGCGGCTGAAGCGCTGCCGCCGTTGATCAGTACCACTAGTGGCACGTCGGCTGCAGGTGTATCAGCGGAGGCTGAGAAGGACAGCTCATTGTCGGGAATACGGCCTTCGGTATAGACAATCAGGCCGTCGTCTAAAAATAAATCAGCTACACCAACAGCAGCCTGTAAAACGCCGCCGGGATTATTACGTAAATCGAGCACTAGCCCTTCCAGCGGTTGTTCGCGGGCCATATTCTCAAGCGCTTTTTGGGCCTGCTCTGGCGTACGCGACTGGAATTGACTGATGCGTAAATAGCCATAGCCGGTTTCCAATAGCTCATGTTTAACGCTTTCGCTGCGGATAACCTCGCGGGTCAGGGTGAAGGCCCGAGGAGAGTCTTCACCGGCGCGTAGCACGGAAATCTCCAGTTTGGTGCCGGGGTCGCCGCGCATCAGGGTAACCGCTTCCTGCAAGGACATGTTGTCGGTAGGGGTGCCGTCGATGCTGATGATGATATCCCGCGACATCAGCCCCGCCCGAGAGGCAGGCGTATCGTCGATCGGAGTAATGACCATGAGCTGGCCGTTTTCCATGCCGACTTCGATACCGATGCCGCCAAATTCACCCTCGGTGGATTCGCGCAGACTTTGATATTCCTCTTTATCAAGATAAGCGGAGTGAGGGTCTAGCTCGCTCAGCATGCCACGCATGGCATTACGCAGCAGGGTGCGGTCGTCAACTTCTTCAACATAAGCGCGTTTAATGCGTTCAAACACTTCGGCAAATGTCTGGATCTCTTCAAGCGGCAAGTCGTCGCTGACGCTATCGCCAGCACCACTGCCTTCACTACTGGGTTGAGCCAGCAGCGGTAACGGGGCCGATAGTAAAGCGATAGAGAGCAGGGTTGCCAAGAGGCGTTTGGCGGGGGCCGATACCTCGGTAACAGATAGCGTCATGCAGACTCCGCGAGCGATAGGTGGGCAGCGTGCGTCGCTACCCGAAGTGACAATAATAATGACTCAGCTTATCCCGTCAGCGGCGTGCAATCCAACGTTGTGGGTTAATTGGTTCGCCCCGCTTGCGAACTTCAAAGTAAAGCGCGCTACGTGGCTGGCCCCCGCTATCGCCAACCCGGCCAATTTCGTCGCCGCGCTCGATCTGTTGGCCGGGGCGTGCGGTGAACTGTTGCAGATGGGCGTAAAGCGTCATGATTTGATCGCCGTGGTCGATAATGAGTAGATTGCCAAACCCGCGCATCCAGTCGGCAAACACCACTCGGCCCTCATGCACTGCGCTTACTGATGTGCCTGCTGAGGACTGGATGACGATACCGTTGTAATGGACACCGTCGCGACGCTGAAAGTCAGCCGTAATGTCGCCTTGAACCGGCCAGGGTAAGTCCCCTTGGGTACGGGCAATATGAGTGGTCGGTGTGGGCTCGTCAAGGCGGGCTAGTTCTGCCTGGATCTCACGTAGTCGTTGTTCGGCCTGCTCGCGGTCATTTGTTAAGTCGGCCAACCGCGCCGCCTCGCTGCCATAACGGTCATCAAGGTTTTCCACTACGCCGCGACGCTCCTGGGTCCGTTCAGCCAGTTGCGCACTTTCGTCCTCCAGCTCATCGGCCAGTGACGCCAGGCGGTCTTGTCGCTCGGCCAGTGCTTGCTGGGTGTCGGCAAGCGCACTATCCAGCCGGGCAATCTCGTCCAAGCGTTGCTGGCGCGCCTCGGTTAGCCGGTTCAAGTAGGCCTGCATACGGTCAAGCTCGGCAGGATCGCCCTGATTTAACAGCAGCTTGAGTTGGGGGGTCGGACCCAGCCGATAGAGCGCCGCTAATTGTTGGCCAAGGGCTTCGGACTGGGCTTCCCGGTCTGCCTGAAGGCTATCGCGATGCTTGCGAAGCTGATCGGTTTCTTCATTGAG
The DNA here is from genome assembly GCF_900086985.1 of Halomonas sp. HL-93. Lineage (NCBI taxonomy): Bacteria > Pseudomonadati > Pseudomonadota > Gammaproteobacteria > Oceanospirillales > Halomonadaceae > Halomonas > Halomonas sp. HL-93. The sequence goes on along the minus strand of NZ_LT593974.1, from coordinate 3,916,500 downwards.
CTTTCGGCGCTCACCTTGCAGTTGGTCGAGCCGCTGGTGGGTCTTGGCGAGCTCGGTTTCGACCTCGCGCAGCTCGCGTTTAGCCCCATCGCGGGCATCATCGGTTTCGTTTAAACGCTCGGAAAGCGCCTCAATCGCTTGACCAATATTGTCCAGCTGCTGGCGGGCTTGGTTTTCGCTGGGCTGGGCAGCGCTGGACGTGGTGTATATCAGCGCTATCCCAGCTACCAACCCGACAAGTCGTCGCATGAAAGAATTAACCGAAGGTAATCAATGGGTGACCGGTCATCGCTTGAGGAACCTCTTGATTCATCATGCGTAAAAGCGTCGGTGCGAGATCGCACAGCCGGCCATCCACAAGCGCACCGGTGCGTTCGCCGACATAGATCAGCGGCACCATAAAGGTGGTGTGGGCGGTCTGCGGCGCGCCAGTTTCGGGGTGCACCATCTGCTCGGCATTGCCGTGGTCGGCTGTGATCAGGCAGGCTCCACCGGCTCGCTCAATGGCCTCGACCACGCGGCCCACACAGGTATCGACGGTCTCGATGGCTTTTACCGCTGCGTCAAAATCGCCGGTGTGGCCGACCATATCGCCATTGGCGTAGTTACACACCATCAGGTCAAAGCGGCCGGTCTCGATGGCCTCAACTAACTTGTCGGTGATCTCGAAGGCGCTCATTTCGGGCTTTTCGTCGTAGGTCTTTACGTCGCGTGGGGAGGGAATGAGAATGCGCTCTTCGCCCTCATACTCGGCTTCATTGCCGCCCGAAAAAAAGAACGTTACGTGGGGGTATTTTTCGGTTTCGGCAATGCGCAGTTGGGTTAAACCGCGCTTGGCGACGACTTCGCCCAGGCTGTCGTTAAGGTCGCTGGGTGGGAAGGCGGCAGGTGCAGCAATATCAGCAGCGTACTGGGTCATCATAACCAGCCCGTCACCCGCGAGTTTGGGGCATACGCGCCGTTCGAAGCCGTTGAAGTCAGGCTCGACGAAGGCGCGAGTCAGTTCGCGGGCACGATCTGAGCGGAAGTTCAGGAAAATCGCCGCGTCGCCATCCTGCAACGTGATGGCCTTGTCTTTGGAACCGTCGCCCAGCGGTATGCTGCTGGCGGCGACAAACTCGTCGGTTTCTCCCCGCGCGTAGGCATCGCGCAGGGCCATTTCGGCGCTGGTGGCGTAGTACTCAGCGTCACCCTCCGTGAGCAGCCGATAGGCTTGCTCCACGCGTTCCCAGCGGTTGTCGCGATCCATGGCATAAAAGCGACCGATAATTGAAGCGACAAAGCCGTTGTCAGCCCCTACCAGCTCAGCCAGGCGGGCGTTGGCACGTTCTATGGAGCGTAGAGCGCTTTGTGGCGGCATGTCCCGGCCGTCCAGGAAGGCGTGCACATAGATATGCTGGGCACCGCGACGGGCAGCCAATTCTGCCATGGCGATAAAATGGTCCTCGTGACTGTGAACGCCGCCGGGCGAGAGTAGACCCAATAGATGAACGGGACGTCCGTTGGCCACGGCTTCGTCGATGGGCTGGGTAAGCACGTCGATGGTGTCCAGGTCGCCGTCTTCAACCGCTTTGGTGATGCGGGTAAAGTCCTGGTAGACGATGCGTCCGGCGCCCAGATTCATATGACCGACTTCGGAGTTGCCCATTTGCCCATCAGGAAGCCCTACGTGGTGACCATCGGTATGTACGAACGCATGGGGGTAGCTAGCCCACAGCTTATCCATTACCGGGGTCTTGGCGGCGGCCACCGCATTGTGCGCGCTATCAGGGTTGTGCCCATAGCCATCTAAAATAATCAGCGCGACGGGGCGTGGGGTGCGTACAGTGTCCATGAAATCCTCCTGATGAGTGGCAAGCCGAACGACATAAAGTGGATCGGGGTCGCGGCCAACGCATGCTTGGGGCATCATAACGCAGCCAATGGCACAGCGTCATGGCTCAGGCCTGCGCGCTCCGCCGCCAGACGTGTATACTTGTCGCGTTTTAACGGTGGTAACGCCGCTTTTTTCCGTATTGACCAAGAGATTGTGTCGCGATGATCGATCAGCTGTTCGAATTCGTAATGAATCATCCCCTATTAGTGGGGGCGTTTTTGCTGGCACTGATAGCGTGGATTATTTATGAAACACGCAGTGCTTCCACCCATGCGTTGGGGGCCTCCGAAGCTACGCAGCTTATTAACCGTGAGGACGCTGTCGTGTTGGATATCCGTGAGAGCAAAGACTTTAAAACGGGCCATATCGCCGGTGCGCGCAACATTCCCCAGAGCAGCCTTGATAGCCGCATGAATGAGCTGAATAAGGTGAAAGACAAGCCGATCATTGTGGTGTGTAAGCACGGCCAAAGTTCGGGCGCTGCCCAGGCCAAGCTCGCTAAAGCAGGCTTTGAACGGGCTTTTAAATTGAAAGGCGGCATGGCGCAGTGGCAGGCAGACGGCCTGCCAGTGGTTAAAAAGTAAGCACAAACGTATCTCTCTTTTTATTGCATCAACAACGAGGAGTTCTCCCATGGCGGAAGATAACAACACCCCGCAGGCTGGCGCGCAAACCGACGAAAAGCCCCAGCTCAAGTTCTCACTACAGCGCATTTATGTGAAAGATATTTCGTTTGAAGCACCCAATTCCCCGTCGGTGTTCAAGGAGGCGTTTAAGCCCAAGGTCAATCTCGATCTTAACACCAGCAGCACCAAAATTGCCGATGACCAGTACGAAGTGGTCGTCAAAGTGACCGCCCAGGTTAACGATAACGAAACCGGCACGACATCCTTTTTGGCGGAAGTCGAACAGGCAGGCTTGTTCCGCATTGCCGGTATCGAAGGTGCTCAGTTGGATCAAACCTTGGGCGCTTTCTGCCCTAATTTGTTGTTTCCGTATGCCCGGGAATGTGTAGACAACCTGGTCAATCGTGGTGGCTTCCCGCCGTTGATGCTGGCCCCGGTGAATTTTGAAGCGATGTACGCGCAGCGTAAACAGCGCGAGAAACAACAAGCCAGCCCAACCGAAGAGAACACTCACTAAGCGATGCGCGCTGCCGACTGGTACGCCTTGCACGGCAAAATGCCTCGCCTTTACGTGCCCTTGGCGTTTAGTACAGGCGATGAGGTGGTGCTGCCAGAAGGCCCCGCACGACACGTTACCCGCGTGCTTCGGCTTACAGAAAACGCACCGCTGGTGTTATTTGATGGCCAAGGTCATGAAGCAGGTGTGCGCTTGGTTGAGGCAAGCCGTAAGCGAACGGTGGCCCGGGTAGACGTTGTTTGGCCGGGCAGCGATGAATCGCCATTGGCGGTGCATTTAGGCCAGGCGATTTCCAAAGGCGACCGAATGGATTATGCCATTCAGAAGGCCGTCGAGCTTGGCGTGTCGGCCATCACTCCACTTTATACCGAGCGGTGTGATGTACGCCTTAAAGGCGACCGGGAGGAGAAAAAGCTTGCCCATTGGCAGGCGGTAGCTGCCAGTGCCTGTGAACAGAGCGGGCGGGCCGTAGTGCCGCCTGTGAATTCGCCGGTAACCCTCCAAGCTTGGCTTGACGAGCGCCAGGAACCACTGCGTTTAATGCTTCATTTAGCGACCGGTCATCCTTTTGATCGCGAGCTGTCCCCAGAGGCAGTGGCGCTATTGATTGGGCCCGAAGGTGGCTTGAGTGACACGGATATTGCGGCTGCATCAGCCGCCGATTTTACCCCACTCACCCTGGGCCCACGGGTGCTGCGTACTGAGACGGCGCCGATAGTGGCGTTAACGCTTCTGCAGCACTATTTCGGCGATTTGTAAGCCTGGCTACGCTTTGCCTTGCGTTGCCAAGGCCCCATAATGAAGGCCTACTTACTGTAAGGACGGCACCCATGGTTCGCGAGCCTCATTCCGCCACCCGATCTGCTAGCGATGCTTCCGCCCAATTGGGTGAAGTGGCCTACTTAACGGTGACCGCCGTGAATAGCACTGGGGCTTTTTTACGCTGGGGCCAGCCTAAAGATGTGCTATTGCCCTACAGCGAGCAGCGCTTTCGCCCCGACCCTGGCAAACGCGTGCTGGTCATGCTGTACAGCGACGACCAGGGGCGGCCCGTGGCGACCATGCGACTTGATCGCTTTTTAACCGACGACGCCTGGGCACTCGAGACGGGCGATCCTGTGGCGGTAGTGGTTGCCGACCGCACCGATCTGGGGATGAAAGTCGTCGTCAATCACCGTTACTGGGGGTTGATTTATCAGGATGATATTAGTCAGCCGTTACGGCGAGGTCAGTCGTTAACAGGCTTTGTAAAGCAGCGCCGCGAAGATGGCCGAGTGGATATTTCTCTGCTTCCCCCAGGTGCTGCTCGCTTGGATGTGGTGGGCGATAAAGTACTCCAGGCACTGCGTGCAAGCGGCGGTTATCTGGCGCTGGGCGATAAAAGTGACGCTCATGCCATCAAGGCGCGCCTAGGCGTGAGCAAAAGCGCTTATAAACAGGCGATTGGGCGACTTTACAAGCAAGGGTTGGTCACCCTGGAACCCGGTGCCATACGCCTAGTGCCCGGTGCGCTCAGCGATTGAGGCGGCTCGCGGTTGGAGCCTGAGAAGCAGTACGGCATACTGCTCAACTATTGTTCATGTATGGATTGTGCCCCAATGAGTCAGTCAACATTGCACCTTGGTGTCGTGATGGACCCCATCAGCGATATCGCTTACAAGAAAGATACCACTATGGCGATGCTATGGGCGGCCCAGGATCGCGGCTATACGTTGCATTACATGGAGCAGGAAGATCTTTTCTTGAATGCAGGGCAAGCTTATGCACGCATGCGGCCGTTGACGGTTTATCGAGATCCCGCGCATTGGTATGAACTCGGTGAGCCTTCTGCGCGGCCGCTCGACGAGCTTGACGCAGTATTGATGCGTAAAGACCCGCCGGTGGATGCGGATTTCACCAACGCGGTTCATTTGCTTGGCTTTGCAGAGCGCGAGGGCGTATTGGTCGTCAATCCAACCGCCGCTCTATTGCAGTGCAATGAAAAGCTGTTTGCCCAGCAGTTTCCGCAGTGCTGCGCACCGACGTTGGTAGCCAGCCGCGCCGATGTGTTGCGCGCCTTTCATGCCGAGCATGGCGATGTCATTTTTAAGCCGCTGGATGGCATGGGCGGCACCGGTATTTTTCACATTGGCCCTGAAGGGCGCAACATCGGCGCGGTGATTGAGCAGCTTACTCTACGCGGCCAACGCCAGATTATGGCGCAGCGCTACCTGCCCGCTATTAAAGAAGGCGACACGCGGATTTTGCTGGTCGATGGCGAGCCTGTTCCTTACGGACTCGCACGCATCCCCTCAGCGGGTGAAACGCGTGGCAACCTTGCTGCCGGTGGTCGTGGTGTGAGTCGTGAGCTGACCGAGCGAGACCAGTGGCTCATTCAGCAAGTACAGCCCATGATCCGCGAGAAAGGGCTGATGTTTGTCGGTCTGGATGTGATCGGCGATTACATTACGGAAATTAACGTCACAAGCCCAACTTGCGTACGTGAAATTGACGATCAGCGTGGCACGGATATCGCAGGTTTGCTGTTGGATGCCATTGAGCGTCGTCTTGCTGCATAAAGCGGGCTGCTATGGCTCTGGCGCGCACTATTTATTGATTTTTTAGGTCGGCTGTTGATGTCAGCTGGCCGCAGGAGACGCATGCAAAGTTTAAAGCATCATTTTTTGATGGCCATGCCGCACCAAGACGACCCTAATTTTGCGGGAAGCCTTATCTATCTATGCGACCATGATCACAATGGCTGTATGGGGGTCATCGCCAATCGTCCCTTGGAAATCACCCTAGACGCGTTGTTTGAACAGTTGGAACTAGGGGGAGACGAGAGTCCGTGCCGCAACGCACCGGTTTATTACGGCGGGCCAATGCATAAAGATCGCGGCTTTATTCTCCACATCGGCGATAGCCAGGCGTGGGACTCAAGCCTTCAAGTGGAGGACGGCATTGCATTGACGACGTCGATGGATATTTTGCAGGCCTTGGCAAATGGTGAAGGCCCCGAGCAGTTTCTGGTGTGCTTAGGTTGTGCCGGTTGGGAAGTAGGTCAGTTGGAAGAAGAGCTAAAAGAGAATGCTTGGCTGACCGTGGAAGGCCAAGCGTCGGTGCTTTTCGATACCCCGCCTGCTGAACGGCTCGCCGCCGCGGCAGGCATCCTTGGCGTTGACCTTAACCTGATGACCCGTGACGCAGGGCACGCATAATGGTTGAGGATAATGGCTGAAATAGGGCAGCGTCTGTTACTCGCGTTTGATTTTGGTACGCGCCGCATCGGCGTAGCCGTCGGCAATGAACTGCTAAACAGCGCCCGTGAGCTTGCCCCGCTCACCGCCCGTGACGGCATTCCCGACTGGGACTTGGTAGCGCGTCTGGTAAAGGAGTGGCAGCCTGATATGTTCGTAGTAGGCTTGCCGCTCAACATGGATGGCACCGAGTCGGCCATGAGTACCCGCGCGCGTAAATTTGCCAACCGGCTCCACGGGCGTTTTGGAAAGCCCTGTGTAATGGTCGATGAGCGCGGCTCTACCCAGGAAGCCAAACAAATCGCCCATGCGGCGGGCCACCGCGGTAACTACCGCGAAGACAGTGTCGATGGTATTGCCGCGGTACTTATTTTGGAAGGCTGGTTTGCCCACCAGGAAGGGCTTCCCGGCGGGCGTTTATCTCAATAAGAGCCAGCTTGCGAGTGCATTAACGGTCGAGGGTGCCGGTTTGAGCGGGCACAAACCAGCGCACGGGCCGCATCTCTTTTTCAATCAGTTCATCGACTTCTAATAGCGTGGCAAAGATCGCCATGCGCATGGGAATGCCACTATCCGTTTGCCGGAAGATGGCCAGCCGAGGGTCGCCATTTAGATCCACATTCAAGTCATTCGCGCCAGGGCGGCTATCGCGGGGCAGGGGGTGCATCACAATCGTATTTTGGCTGCAGCGTCGATCCAGAAAGTCTCGGTTGACCATAAAGTCGTCGGAAAGCCCCTGAAAGCTCTCGTTCATCTCGTCAGTAAAACGCTCCTTCTGAATCCGGGTCGCGTACACCACGTCCAAATCCGAGAAGTTGCTAGCCAGCGAGCTGCGTTGTTCAATGCGGTGGCCGCGCGAGGTGACGAGATCGATTAGCTTTGCAGGCATCTCAAGGCCTGGCGGCGACACTAGCGTAATGCGTAGTGGATCATAGAGTGACAGTAGCTTAATCAGTGAGTGGACGGTACGGCCATATTTTAAATCTCCAGTGAGCAGAATATGCGCACCGCTAAGAGATTTCCCTAGGCGATGGAACTCTTTATCAATCGTATAAAGATCGAGCAGCGCTTGGCTGGGGTGCTCGCCTGGCCCGTCCCCGCCGTTAATCACCGGCACATTGGTTGCAGCTGCGAACTCCGCCACTGAGCCTTGATCGGGGTGTCGCATCACAATCGCGTCGCAGTAGCCGCTCATCACACGACTGGTGTCATACAGCGACTCTCCCTTGGCCATGGAAGAGAAGGTAAAGCCTGTCGTATCACATACGCTGCCGCCCAAACGGCAAAACGCTGAGTTGAAGCTTACGCGCGTGCGCGTACTGGCTTCAAAAAATAGATTGCCGAGTACCGCCCCTTCCAAAACTCGTGTCACTTGACGCCGCTGAGCAATTGGCTCCATACGTGCAGCAACACGCAGTAAATGATCAACGCTTTCGCGATCTAATGAATCGACGGTTAACAGATGCTGGCTCTGGCTCATCACGGACCTCGGCAGGAAAGTAAGTATCGCTAGTGTAACCGCCAACCAGCCTATCGCCGAAGCGCTTTCACAGTGGATAGCGCCTAATCATAAAACTTTTTCTCATAACCCTCTTGCCAACCCGGCGGTGAAGCCGTAAAGTACGCATCCGCTGCCGGGGACGCCAAGCGTTACCAGCGGTGGGAGGGGTTAAAAACTCTCGGTTTGTCAGTGAGTTAGGGTGCTGATAGTGACAGTAGGTTTGCATCACCTCGCGCTAATTAGTCATTGACAACCAGTCGGAAGTGCGTAGAATACGTCTTCCTCGCTGAGGCCAAACCGTTCACCGGTGGGCCGGTTTTGTAAAGCGAAACGCTCTTTAATAATTTGATCAGGTAATTCATGTGGGCGCTTGCCGATGAGGGTGATAAATCACCAAATATCAAGGCAAGCGACTCAAGCACTACGGCTTTTCGAAGCCGATATTGAATGAATTCGTTTGACCCTTGAGCCAAGTTTGGTTCGCTTTTGCTGCCCTTCGGGGTAGTGAGTAAGAACCGCATAGATCTTAAACTGAAGAGTTTGATCATGGCTCAGATTGAACGCTGGCGGCAGGCCTAACACATGCAAGTCGAGCGGTAACAGGTCCAGCTTGCTGGATGCTGACGAGCGGCGGACGGGTGAGTAATGCATAGGAATCTACCCGGTAGTGGGGGATAACCTGGGGAAACCCAGGCTAATACCGCATACGTCCTACGGGAGAAAGGGGGCTTTGGCTCCCGCTATCGGATGAGCCTATGCCGGATTAGCTGGTTGGTGAGGTAACGGCTCACCAAGGCGACGATCCGTAGCTGGTCTGAGAGGATGATCAGCCACATCGGGACTGAGACACGGCCCGAACTCCTACGGGAGGCAGCAGTGGGGAATATTGGACAATGGGGGCAACCCTGATCCAGCCATGCCGCGTGTGTGAAGAAGGCCCTCGGGTTGTAAAGCACTTTCAGCGAGGAAGAACGCCTGGTGGTTAATACCCGCCAGGAAAGACATCACTCGCAGAAGAAGCACCGGCTAACTCCGTGCCAGCAGCCGCGGTAATACGGAGGGTGCAAGCGTTAATCGGAATTACTGGGCGTAAAGCGCGCGTAGGTGGCTTGATAAGCCGGTTGTGAAAGCCCCGGGCTCAACCTGGGAACGGCATCCGGAACTATCAGGCTAGAGTGCAGGAGAGGAAGGTAGAATTCCCGGTGTAGCGGTGAAATGCGTAGAGATCGGGAGGAATACCAGTGGCGAAGGCGGCCTTCTGGACTGACACTGACACTGAGGTGCGAAAGCGTGGGTAGCAAACAGGATTAGATACCCTGGTAGTCCACGCCGTAAACGATGTCGACCAGCCGTTGGGTGCCTAGCGCACTTTGTGGCGAAGTTAACGCGATAAGTCGACCGCCTGGGGAGTACGGCCGCAAGGTTAAAACTCAAATGAATTGACGGGGGCCCGCACAAGCGGTGGAGCATGTGGTTTAATTCGATGCAACGCGAAGAACCTTACCTACCCTTGACATCCTGCGAACTTGTGAGAGATCACTTGGTGCCTTCGGGAGCGCAGAGACAGGTGCTGCATGGCTGTCGTCAGCTCGTGTTGTGAAATGTTGGGTTAAGTCCCGTAACGAGCGCAACCCTTGTCCTTATTTGCCAGCGGGTAATGCCGGGAACTCTAAGGAGACTGCCGGTGACAAACCGGAGGAAGGTGGGGACGACGTCAAGTCATCATGGCCCTTACGGGTAGGGCTACACACGTGCTACAATGGCCGGTACAGAGGGCTGCGAGCTCGCGAGAGTCAGCGAATCCCTTAAAGCCGGTCTCAGTCCGGATCGGAGTCTGCAACTCGACTCCGTGAAGTCGGAATCGCTAGTAATCGTGAATCAGAATGTCACGGTGAATACGTTCCCGGGCCTTGTACACACCGCCCGTCACACCATGGGAGTGGACTGCACCAGAAGTGGTTAGCCTAACTTTGGAGGGCGATCACCACGGTGTGGTTCATGACTGGGGTGAAGTCGTAACAAGGTAGCCGTAGGGGAACCTGCGGCTGGATCACCTCCTTAAACGATGCATTATCCTCGCGGTAAGCGCTCACAATGAATTACCTGATCAAGAAACTGCCGATACGCAGTGATAAGCGTTGTCTTCACATTGAAAAAAGAAAAAAGACCTTTTTTTAAAGACCTTTCTTTTTCTTTTAAAGTGAAAAAAGCATCCGCTTATCACTGCGCATAGCAGTCGCTCTTTAACAATGTATATCATGCTGACAGGAACGTGTTTTGAACACGTTCCTACGTAATTGTTTTGTGATACGTCTCAAGCGTATCCGGCAATCGTTATCATTGCGAGATACCAGACTCCTTCGGGTTATAGGGTCAAGCAATGAAGCGCACACGGTGGATGCCTAGGCAGCCAGAGGCGATGAAAGACGTGGAAGCCTGCGATAAGGCTCGGCGAGGTGGCAAACAACCTGTGACCCGGGCATTTCTGAATGGGGAAACCCACCGATCACAAGATCGGTATCCTGTCCTGAATCTATAGGGCCAGGAGGCGAACCAGGGGAACTGAAACATCTAAGTACCCTGAGGAAAAGAAATCAACCGAGATTCCCCCAGTAGCGGCGAGCGAACGGGGACCAGCCCTTAAGCATGTGACTGATTAGGCGAATGCGTTGGGAAGCGCGGCCGTAGCGGGTGATAGCCCCGTAGTCGAAAGTCTGATCATGTGAAATCGAGTAGGTCGGGGCACGAGAAACCTTGACTGAAGACGGGGGGACCATCCTCCAAGGCTAAATACTCCTGGCTGACCGATAGTGAACCAGTACCGTGAGGGAAAGGCGAAAAGAACCCCGGAGAGGGGAGTGAAATAGATCCTGAAACCGTGTGCGTACAAGCAGTAGGAGCCCCATCACTAAGCTTCTTCGTGATGTGGAACACCATCAGCCCCCGCTTGACGGTTAACGTTGCTTGCAACGTTCAACCCACCCAAACAAGCAGAGGTGGCTTAGTGATGGGGTGACTGCGTACCTTTTGTATAATGGGTCAGCGACTTATATTCAGTGGCGAGGTTAACCGTATAGGGGAGCCGTAGGGAAACCGAGTCTTAACTGGGCGACGCAGTCGCTGGATATAGACCCGAAACCGAGCGATCTATCCATGAGCAGGGTGAAGATTGAGTAACATCAATTGGAGGCCCGAACCAGGATCTGTTGAAAAAGATTTGGATGACTTGTGGATCGGAGTGAAAGGCTAATCAAGCTCGGAGATAGCTGGTTCTCCTCGAAAGCTATTTAGGTAGCGCCTCACGTATCACCGCCGGGGGTAGAGCACTGTTTCGGCTAGGGGGTCATCCCGACTTACCAACCCGAGGCAAACTCCGAATACCGGTGAGTGCGAGCGTGGGAGACACACAGCGGGTGCTAACGTCCGTTGTGAAAAGGGAAACAACCCAGACCGTCAGCTAAGGTCCCGAAATCCTGGTTAAGTGGGAAACGATGTGGGAAGGCTCAGACAGCTAGGAGGTTGGCTTAGAAGCAGCCATCCTTTAAAGAAAGCGTAATAGCTCACTAGTCGAGTCGGCCTGCGCGGAAGATGTAACGGGGCTAAACCAGGTACCGAAGCTACGGGTGCGTTCTTAGGAATGCGCGGTAGAGGAGCGTCGTGTACGCCGATGAAGGTGGATTGAGAAGTCTGCTGGAGGTATCACGAGTGCGAATGCTGACATGAGTAACGATAAAGGGAGTGAAAAACTCCCTCGCCGGAAGACCAAGGGTTTCTGTTCGACGCTAATCGGAGCAGAGTGAGTCGGCCCCTAAGGCGAGGCCGAAAGGCGTAGTCGATGGGAAACGGGTCAATATTCCCGTACCGGACATGGTTGCGATGGGGGGACGAAGAAGGCTAGATGAGCCAGGCGTTGGTAGTCCTGGTGAAAGTCCGTAGGCTGAGGGTTTAGGTAAATCCGGACCCTTAAGGCCGAGAGACGAGACGAAGACACCACGGTGTTGAAGTCATCGATGCCACGCTTCCAGGAAAAGCCTCTAAGCTTCAGATCATGTGCGACCGTACCCCAAACCGACACAGGTGGTCAGGGTGAGAATCCCAAGGCGCTTGAGAGAACTCGGGTGAAGGAACTAGGCAAAATGGTGCCGTAACTTCGGGAGAAGGCACGCCGGCGTATTGTGAGAGCCCTTGCGGCTTAAGCGAGAACCGGTCGAAGATACCAGGTGGCTGCAACTGTTTATTAAAAACACAGCACTCTGCTAACGCGCAAGCGGACGTATAGGGTGTGACGCCTGCCCGGTGCCGGAAGGTTAAATGATGGTGTTAGGATTCGTCCGAAGCTCTTGATTGAAGCCCCGGTAAACGGCGGCCGTAACTATAACGGTCCTAAGGTAGCGAAATTCCTTGTCGGGTAAGTTCCGACCTGCACGAATGGCGTAATGATGGCCACGCTGTCTCCACCCGAGACTCAGTGAAATTGAAATCGCCGTGAAGATGCGGTGTACCCGCGGCTAGACGGAAAGACCCCGTGAACCTTTACTATAGCTTCACACTGGACGCTGATGTTGCCTGTGTAGGATAGCTGGGAGGCTTTGAACTTTGGACGCCAGTTCGAAGGGAGCCAACCTTGAAATACCAGCCTGGCATCATTGGCGTTCTCACTCAGGTCCGTTATCCGGATCGAGGACAGTGTGTGGTGGGTAGTTTGACTGGGGCGGTCTCCTCCCAAAGCGTAACGGAGGAGCACGAAGGTACCCTCAGCACGGTCGGACATCGTGCAATGAGTGCAAGAGCATAAGGGTGCTTGACTGCGAGACAGACACGTCGAGCAGGTGCGAAAGCAGGTTCTAGTGATCCGGTGGTTCTGTATGGAAGGGCCATCGCTCAACGGATAAAAGGTACTCCGGGGATAACAGGCTGATACCGCCCAAGAGTTCACATCGACGGCGGTGTTTGGCACCTCGATGTCGGCTCATCACATCCTGGGGCTGAAGTCGGTCCCAAGGGTATGGCTGTTCGCCATTTAAAGTGGTACGCGAGCTGGGTTTAGAACGTCGTGAGACAGTTCGGTCCCTATCTGCCGTGGGCGTTGGATGTTTGAGAAGGGCTGCTCCTAGTACGAGAGGACCGGAGTGGACGCACCTCTGGTGTTCCGGTTGTCACGCCAGTGGCATTGCCGGGTAGCTATGTGCGGACGGGATAACCGCTGAAAGCATCTAAGCGGGAAGCCCCCTTCAAGATGAGACATCCCTGAGGCCTAGAGCCTCCTGAAGGGCCCAGCGAGACCAGCTGGTTGATAGGCACGGTGTGGAAGCGCTGCAAGGTGTTGAGCTAACGTGTACTAATGGCCCGTGAGGCTTGACCCTATAACACCCAAGGGGTCTGGTCGCGATGATAACGAAAGAACCGGATACGCACTGCGCTGATGAGTATCAGCCAGTCAGAGACGCCACAAAACACAGCATGATATACAGCCAGTTACGCCTGACGACCATAGCAAGCGTGAACCACCTGATCCCTTGCCGAACTCAGCAGTGAAACCGCTTCGCGCCGATGGTAGTGTGGGGTCTCCCCATGCGAGAGTAGGTCATCGTCAGGCACTTATTTAGCGAAGCCCCGGCCAGTTGGTCGGGGCTTTTTGTTGGGCGGAAGGAAGCAAGGGGTCTCCCCATGGAGAGTCCCGGAGCGCCGGCCGGATCATCGTCAGGCACTTATTTAGAAAAGCCCCGAGCACAGTGTGTTCGGGGCTTTTTGTTGGGTGTTATCAAAATAATCACCACTCAATAGATTTACCGTTCCAATCCCAGAAACTACCACTATCCTCAGGCGTTCGCTGGTCCATGACGGCAAGCAAGTGCTCGGCCACAAACGCAGGTGTAAACAGCTTTTCTTTTGGTACGCGCGCTTGAAAAGGCTTTGATAGTGTTGTGTCAGTAGTGCCAGGATGAAGACATAGCACGATAGACTGCTTGTTGAGGCGTGATATCTCAATAGCTGCCGTCCTCATCAGCATGTTATGCGCCGCTTTACTGGCTCGATAGCTATACCAGCCCCCGTAACCGTTATCGCCAATTGATCCCACACGAGCAGAAAGACTGGCAATGATCGCTGGATGTTTACCTTGTAAACATGACTTCAGTGACGAAAGCAAAAGCGCTGGCATTACCGCGTTAATATGCATGACATGTGCTATGGAGGTTTCATTGAGCTGCTCAAGCCTTTTTTCAGGCTGAATGCCGTTTGCGCTGTCGTGAAGTATCCCGGTCGCATTAAACAGAAGGTGAACGGGGCGGCCATCCAGATGTTGAGATAGCACTTCTCGTCCAAGGGATATCGAGACATCGGCAATCACGGATTCCACATTAGGACGATTTAGCCGGACAGGAGAGCGGCTAACTGCTACGATCCTGCCTACCTGGCTATTGGTGAGGAGTGCGTCAACCATAGCATTGCCAATACCGCCGTTGGCGCCGATGACGACGGCAGTAAAATTTTCGGGCAGGAATGAAAGCATGCAACTACTCCATAAGGGAACGATATGTTGCCCATTGAAGTTTTTTGCAGAGGAGTTGTCTAGCTTTTAGGTGGTTATATATAGGATTTGTTCAAGCGGAGGCGTTAATACGTCCCGGCTGGGCTGAGTTGCGCCCATTAGGGTTATAAAGCGTCTTTTCAGCTATCTGTCGAATGTAATCGAGCATTTGCTGATTATGCTGCATGCGTAAAGAAAGCATTTCACCTGTTAATGCGTTCATTCGGGCGGCGCGTTCACTTTTTTCTAGTAAGTGCTGCCAAGCATCGGTGCAGCCAGCATCTTGTGCGGCAGCCTTGGCACCTAGCGCGCCACTTTCATATCCAAGACGCCTTTGCACATTGCGCCGAAGAACCTCAATCCGTTCAAGTTCAGTTAGCAAGTGCTGCTTTTGGCTTGCCACGTCAGCGAGCGCATCGCCATCGATATTACCCTGGGTCAATAGGGATTGCTCGTTGCCTAGCAGGGTTATCAACGCATCAATGCGCTGTTGCTGGTCAGTCAACAAGCTGGCGAGGCTCATAGGTTACTCCTGTGACTCTCGAAGATTGGCGATTAAGCCATCCGCGATACGGTCAGCTCGAATTTCTAAACGACCATCGCGAATGGCGTCACGAATTTCTTCGACTTTAGTGCTGTCGATATCATGAGTGTCATCGGCACTTAGCGTGCTGAGTTGAGTTGAGTCTTTAGCCTCAGCATCTGCCGCAGCAGATGGCGAATTTTCAGCTTTCTGAGTTTCATCACGCTGCTGGGCATGATTGGAGCGAAGCAGCGGATTATTGACGTTATCAATTTTCACGTTGTATGCCTCATCGTCAACGTTTGGAGCGCGATGCGCGAGTTACGTGAATTATCGGCGCCGCTGAGTAAAACTTTAGCCATTCAATTAAAAATCGACCATGAGGGTGCCGCGTTCCACTACGCGAGCAGATAGCACTTCGCGAGAATCAAAACGCACCCTAACTTTATCGTCCATTGCACCATTTTCAAGAGCTTCTCCTTCGCGGGATACGCGAAAAGATGACCCTTCAGCTATGACCTTAACGCGCTGGCCACGTTCAACTAGGTGAGGCGCCTGGATGAAATGAGTCTGCATGGTCGTGCCGCTGGCGATGGGTCTGCGTGCTATTTTGCCAATAATGTCATCGGGTTCCGTTATGGCTCGCGAGGAAAGATCACCTAGATTGCCACCTTCTTCACGCAGCATGTCAGGCGTTATTTGACTGCCGCGCTCGATATCCTCGGCGGCGACCATGTAGCTGCCGATAACATCTACTTCTGCCTGTAAATAGCGAACTTGACGGCTATCAGTACCGCAGCGAACGCCTACGGAGACACGGCCAAGAGGGGCGTCATTTTGGTTGGTCAAAAATGGTTCGGGGTCGGCGCAGGCAGGCAGGTGAGGGGAGGGTGCACGTAAGTTAATCACCACATCATTGCCGAGTGCCTGTGTCTCTTCATAGAGAAATTGATGCACGCTCTCCAGGAGGGCGTCATGCTTCGTTTCTGACGCGTGCGCGAGAGGTGCAGCGGCACCTATTGCTATGCTGGTCAGCAATAGGTTTCGGACCCACCGCAGCAGCATGCCTGACCTATACGTAAGCGGCGATCGGTGCATGGAAGAGGATGCTCAATGATGGAAGCGGGAATTTATCACCGTTTATTTTAACGAAAATGTCTGAGTATTATCACAAGAAATACTGGGGGAAACGCGGGTTGTTCCATGCTTTAGGCTGACAGGCGTCGGCGTATTCTTCATCATCAATAAATTCTGTTTTTGCCTCTCAGTAAGCGAGGGTTGGCATGATCGACCAATTAGAGTCTTCTTTGAATTACCACCAGCAGGCGCTGGGGTTGCGTCAGGCGCGGCACGAAGTGCTTTCTGCCAATATTGCTAATGCCGATACCCCGAATTACAAAGCCAGGGACATCGACTTTGCAAGCGAATTGAAGAAAGCCGTTGACGGTGGTCAGCGTGCACAGGGAAGCGATGGTGGGGGGTTGGCGTTGTCACGTACCTCTGGGCGCCACTTGGCAGGTGAGGGGCCTGCGCGAGCGGTAGGCAATAACGCTGATCTGCTTTACCGGACCCCTAGTCAGCCCAGCTTAGATGGTAATACTGTCGAAATGGATCGTGAGCGGTCACAGTTCACAGACAACGCGGTTCGATATCAGGCGGGTCTTACGATAATGAATAGCCGGATTCAAGGGCTAAAAACTGCCATGCAGCCAGAATAAGCTGGCTTATATCGGTTAGGAGACACCAATATGTCAATGTTTTCTGCGTTTGATATCGCAGGTTCCGCCATGAGTGCTCAGTCGCAGCGTATGAATGTGACTGCCAGCAACATGGCCAATGCCGATAGCGTGGCGGGTCCTGACGGCGAAACGTATCGTGCAAAGCAGGTCATGTTTGAATCACAAGCTAATAATTCACGCTATGGCGTCGGTGGGGTTCAAGTAAATGAAGTGGTTGAAGATGATTCGCCACTTCGTCTGGAGTATATGCCCAATCACCCCGCAGCGGATGAAGACGGCTATGTGGCAAAGCCTAACGTTGAGCCGGTCCACGAGATGGTCAACATGATTTCAGCGTCGCGCTCTTATCAAGCGAACGTTGAGGTCTTTAACACCAGTAAACAGATGCTGATGCAAACACTCTCGCTGGGTGAAGGGTAAGCTATGAATATCGACACAAGTGTACTAAGCAATGTCAATGGCGGCGGGTCGAATGGGATGCCGGCTCGTCAGTCTGAAGAACTGCGTGAAAGTTTTATGACCTTGCTGATCACCCAGTTGGAAAATCAAGATCCGATGAATCCCATGGAAAATGCGGAGATGACCTCCCAACTGGCGCAGATTAATACGGTCAGTGGTATTGAGGAATTGAATGATACGATCAGCGGCATTACGAAGCAGATGGATGCTTCTCAAATGCTGCAAGCGTCGGGTCTTATTGGTAACTCCGTTCTGGTGCCGGGTGACCAAGTCAAAGTAAGCGTTGACGAAGACGGCAATAGCTACGCCACGCCTTTCGGTATTGAGTTAGAAGAACCCGCCGAAAAGCTTGAAATCAGCGTAACCAATCAGGCGGGCGAAGTCGTTTATAGCAACGAAGTTGAGGGAGTTGACGCAGGCGTTGAGTCGTTTAGCTGGAACGGTTTAAACAATGACGAAGTAGCGGTTCCAGAAGGTTCTTACAACGTCAGCTATAAAGCGACCGACGCTGAAGGCGAGAAACTGGATTCAGAAACGTTGAATTATGCCCAGGTCCAAGGGGTGACGCCCGCCGAATCGGGTGAGGAAGTCCGTCTTGACCTGGGTGCCATCTACGGTCAGGTCTCTTTGGACCAAATTAAACAAATACTCTGAACCTTAATTAATCGATTTAGCAGGGGACTACTATGAGTTTTTCACAAGCGTTAAGTGGCCTGAATGCCCAGCAAGACAAGCTAGGAGCCGTAGGCAACAATATTTCAAACTCGCAAACCGTGGGTTTTAAAAGCTCGAACGTACAGTTCGCCGATGTGTACGCTGAGTCACGAATCGGGCTAGGTACGCGCACATCCGCCACGTTACAGAACTTCAACCAGGGGAATATCGAGTCATCGAACCGTAATATGGACCTGGCAATTGCTGGCGAGGGCTTCTTCCGCTTCCAGCAGCCCAATGGTGAAATTGGCTACTCGCGTAATGGTCAACTGACCATGGACGCGAACGGCGATCTAGTGAACGCCCAGGGCGCGCAAATTATGGGCTATCCGGCGGATGAAGAAGGTAATGTCCAGGGTGGTGGTGACGTAGAAGCCTTGAGCGTTGATGCAGGAGATCTAGCGGCCAGTGCCACGGAAAACCTCGATATGTCGCTTAATCTGGATTCAGAAGAAGCGGCGCTGGTTGATGGGCAGAACGGCTACACCACCCCCACAGCTGAAGAAGTGGCCAACGGTCTAGACTCCAGTCAGTACTCATACTCCACCAACGGTACTATTTACGATTCCCAAGGTAATGCACGCAACCTAACCACATACTTTACCAAGACGGCGGCTAATGAATGGCGGGTTGATGCGCGTATGTCGGGAGGCCCAGAAGGCGCGCCTAATTATGGGTTCACTAATATTGCAGAAGATGAAAACTTTGACTTCACGTCGGATGGCCGCTTAAGCAATGATTTTACGGCTTTTGATCTCGATTTAGATAATCCCGATGATATTCGTGATGCGGATGGTAATGACATTGCGGATAGTGAATTTGGTGCTGATTTAACCTCTCAGCAAATCCAGGTCGATTTTTCTGGCTCCACTCAGTTCGCCGATAGCTCAACGGTGAATGACCTTGAACAGGACGGCTACACGTCTGGCTCACTGGTAGGCGTGACCATCGAAGATGATGGCTCTGTGATGCGCAATTACTCCAATGAAGAATCGCGTGCTGCTGGCCAGGTTGCCCTGGTAAGTTTCCGCAACCCTGAAGGGTTAAGCCCGAACGGTGACAATCTATGGACCGCCACTGGTTCATCGGGGCAGGAACTAGTAGGGGCGCCTGGTACTGGCCAGCGCGGTTTGATTGAGCCAGGTGCCGTGGAGACCTCCAACGTGGATATGGCGGGTGAACTGGTCGATATGATCGTCGCCCAACGCGCCTACCAGGCCAACTCGCAAACCATCAGTACCCAGGATGAGTTGCTGCAGACCATCATCAATCTCTAACGGCTGAAGGTACTTAGGGGAGCAAGGTCGTGGATAGAATGCTGTATACCGCCATGAGCGGCGCCAAGCATACGATGGATCAACAGTCGGTGGTAAGTAACAACCTGGCGAACGTTTCTACAGCGGGTTTTCGTGCTCAGCTTCAGGCAGCTCGCTCTGTGCCTGTGGAAGGTGACGCCTTGCTGCCTACTCGTGCTTCTGCCGTTACGACCACGCCGGGCACCGATTATTCTCAAGGGCCAATAGAACGTACGGGCCGTACGCTTGATGTTGCCATGCAAGACGATGCCTGGATGGCGGTGCAGGATGGAGAGGGCGTTGAAACCTACTCTCGGCGTGGCGATTTACAGGTCGATAGCGACGGCGTATTGACGAGTGTAGGTCGCCCGGTAATGGGTGATGGCGGACCCGTTGTGGTCCCCCAGGGGTCCCAGATATCGATTGGTGCCGATGGCACGGTCAGCGCGATTCCTCAGGGCGAAGGTCCGGAAGCGCTGGTAGATGTAGGCCGCATTAAGCTGGTCACACCCGAAGAGGGTGAGCTTACGCGCGGTGAAGATGGACTCTTCCGCGCACCACCCAATGAAGAAGGCGAGCCAGGGGCGCTAGTGGCAGATGAAGACGCCAAGCTAGTGAGCGGTGCGCTGGAAGGCAGTAATGTCAGTGCGGTCGACACCATGGTGACAATGATTGATGCGGCGCGCCGCTACGATATGCAAATGAAAATGTTGAGTTCGGCGGACGAAAACGCGCAGCGCGCCAACAGCATGTTAACGATTCAGGGCTGATAAACACTTATCAGCCAAGGGGACTCTTTTATGATTTCATCATTGTGGACGGCCAAAACCGGCTTGGAATCCCAGCAAACCAAGCTGGACGTCATTTCCAATAACCTGGCTAACGTCAGTACTAATGGCTTTAAACGCTCACGCCCGGTGTTTGAAGACTTGCTATATCAAAATATGCGTCAGCCCGGCGCACAAAATAATATTCAGGATCGGCTGCCTTCCGGTATGCAGGTGGGTACCGGTGTGCGCGCAGTCGCCACAGAGCGCTTGCACACCCAGGGGGGGCTCGAGCAGACAGAAAACTCACGAGATCTTGCGATCAATGGCGAGGGCTTCTTTCAAGTGCTGCTGCCCGATGGCAACACTGCCTATACACGGGATGGCAGCTTTCAACTGAATGAAAATGGCCAGATGGTAACGGCGAATGGCTACCCGATAGAGCCGGCGATTTTTGTTCCCGAAAATGCCGTGTCTGTCAGTATCGGGGAAGATGGTACGGTGAGTGCGCGAGAGCCCGGCGACAATCAGGAAAACGAGATTGGCCAGATTAACGTTGCCACTTTCATCAATCCCGCTGGTCTGCAAAGCATGGGCGGCAATCTCTATCAGGAAACGGGCTCTTCAGGCGTGCCTAATCAAAACATGCCGGGTATGAATGGTGCTGGGCGTCTTTCCCAGGGTTACGTAGAGACGTCGAACGTCAATGTGGTCGAAGAAATGGTCAACATGATTCAGACCCAACGGGCTTACGAAATCAATAGTCAGGCCGTTTCGACTAGCGATGAAATGTTGGCGCGTTTAGGTCAGCTGTAACGACGTTTACTGACAGGTTGGGTCATGCTGGAACGACATTGTATTTCGCGACGTATTGCGCTGGCTGGACTAGTTTTTTTTCTGTTGGTGGTTGCCGGCTGTGCCCAAATACCCAGAGCCTCGGTGGTCGGTGAGCAAGAGCAGATTAATATCGTTGACCGCCCGCCGCCGGAACCCAATGGGTCTATTTATCAGGCGCGTCGAGGCTATCAGCCGCTTTTTGAAGACCGGCGGCCAAGATCAGTTGGCGATATATTGACGATTGTGCTGGATGAAGAGGTCAGTGCCAGTAAAAATTCTGAATCCAATGCTGATCGCGACGGCAGCGCTGGCCTGGAGTTTGGCGCACTGCCGGATGCTCTTGAAACGCTGGCTGAGTATGGTTTTGAGGTTGAAGGGCAAAGTGACTTTTCTGGCGGCGGTGGTTCGCAAGCCAATAACTCCTTTACCGGTACAATCACTGTTTCGGTTTTGGAGGTGACGAATAACGGTAACCTACGCGTGCGCGGTGAAAAACAAATTGCCATTAACCAGGGTACAGAATTTATCAGATTTTCAGGCGTCGTGAATCCGCGTGCCATTACCTCGCAAAATACCGTGCCCTCCACCCAGGTGGCAGACGCACGAATTGAATATGTAGGGGATGGGTATATAAATGAAGCGCAGCATATGGGCTGGCTACAGCGCTTCTTCCTAAACGTGTCGCCTTTCTAGTCGCACCTGACTCAATGGTCACTGACATGCAACGTATGAAGACTCACGCGATGGCAAAACGGCTTTGGCAGCTTAGTATTATCGGCTTGGCTTGCCTGCTGGCAATGCCTGTTCAGGCAGAGCGTATACGCGAGTTAGCCAGTTTTTCCGGCGTGCGGGACAATCAACTGGTGGGTTATGGGCTAGTGGTCGGGCTGGATAACAGCGGCGACCAGACGACCCAGGCACCGTTTACCAGTCAAAGTTTGACCAACATGCTATCGCAATTGGGCGTGACGGTACCCTCCGGAACAAATTTACAGCTGCGTAACGTCGCGGCGGTGATGGTAACCGCCGACTTGCCGCCGTTTTCTCGGCCTGGGCAGCGGCTTGACGTCGTCGTTTCATCGATTGCCAATGCCCGGAGCCTGCGTGGCGGCACCTTGTTAATGACGCCGATGAAAGGGGCTGATGGCGATACCTATGCCATTGCCCAAGGCAATATGTTGGTGGGCGGCGCGGGGGCAGAAGCGGGTGGTAGCAGTGTACAAGTCAACCAGCAGGCCACGGGCAGAATCCCCAATGGTGGTTTAGTGGAGGAAGAAGTGCCGCTTAACTTAGGGGGCGAAGGTGGCACGTTAGAGCTACAGCTGGATGACGCGGACTTCGGTACAGTGCAGCGCATGGTAACCGCTATCAACAATGAATTCGGCCAATCTGTCGCTTATGCACGTAATGGTCGTGTGATAGCGCTTGATGGGCCAGTCGATGATAATGAGCGCGTTAACTTTATGGCGCGGGTTGAGAATGTTGACGTTACGCCGATGGATGCACCAGCGCGAGTAGTGCTCAATGCGCGCACCGGCTCTGTGGTCATGAACAGTGCGGTTAGTTTACGTGAAGCGGCAGTCGCCCACGGTAACCTGTCGATTACGATTGATACCCAATTTGGTGTTAGCCAGCCATCACCCTTTGGTGAAGGCGAAACGGCGGTGGTACCTGATAGCGATATCGACATAGAAGAGCAAGAAGCTTATCTACAGGTAGTTGAAGGCGCCGACCTCAACGAAGTTGTTAACGCACTAAATGCCCTCGGCGCCACCCCACAGGATTTGATGTCGATTCTTGAAGCGTTAAGGGCATCGGGCTCGCTACGCGCAGAGCTGGAGATTATCTGATGAATGCCACTGATATGAGCAATCAGTTTGCGCTAGATATGCAAGGCTTTCAAAGGATGCAGCACACGGCAAAAACAGACCCAGACGCTGGCGCGGAGTCGGCGGCTCAACAGTTTGAAGCACTATTCGTGCAAATGATGATGAAAAGCATGCGCGATGCGATTCCTGAGTCTGGCTTGATGAACAGCAGTGCTACGGATAGCTATCAAAAAATGCTGGACCAGCAGTGGTCTCAGGTGATTGCGTCCAAAGGGGTGGGGTTAGCGGATGCACTGGTTGAACAGCTTGAGCGGGAAGGCGCGATTTCCGGTGGGAAAGAAGAGTCTTCCAGCGCTGATCAACAAATGCAGGAGTTAATCGCTGGTATTCCGCGTGGTACGCCGCGGGTATTAGATAGCCCCCTGAATCCTGGTGACGAACAGGTCCCCGAAGCACCTACAGAGAGCCGTTTCTTGGCGGAACTAGATGCTGTACGGCAAGGAAAGGCGGCAGAAACAGAGTCTACTCAGCCTGATGCTCCGCGCCAAGCAGGAGGTCAACTGCCTCATGTGGATCAGTTTATGGAAACGCTGGCACCTTCAGCCCAGGCTGCAAGCCGTACCACCGGGGTGCCCGCTGAATTGATACTGGCCCAAGCTGCATTAGAAACGGGCTGGGGGAAACATGAAATTGCCACGCAAAACGGTAAGAACAGTCACAATGTGTTTGGCATCAAAGCCGGAGAGCATTGGGAGGGTGATAGTACTGAGGTGGTGACTCACGAATACATAGACGGGCGTCGCGAGAAAGTGGTTGATAGCTTCCGTGTTTACGATTCGTATGAACATGCCTTTACCGACTATGCCAATCTAATTGGTAACAATCCTCGCTACGCGGGTGTGACGCAGGCACCTTCAGCGGAGCAGGCGG
This sequence comes from Halomonas sp. HL-93, assembly GCF_900086985.1. Classification (NCBI taxonomy): domain Bacteria; kingdom Pseudomonadati; phylum Pseudomonadota; class Gammaproteobacteria; order Oceanospirillales; family Halomonadaceae; genus Halomonas; species Halomonas sp. HL-93. The sequence continues at coordinate 3,893,122 of NZ_LT593974.1, read as the reverse complement.
CACGTGAGCTGCAACGTGGTGGCTATGCTACTGATCCGCGCTATGCCGATAAGCTGGTAGGCGTGATGGACACCTTGGGCCCGATGCCGGACGCCAGTAATTTCTTGGCCGATTCGCGTTAGGCGTCATTCAAGTTTTGTACCGCGCTGCCGATTATAGAAATATCGGCTAAAGGAATTGAACCATGAGCATGTTTTCTATTGGGCTAAGCGGCTTAAACGCGGCGCAAAACTCGCTGAATACGGCTAGCAACAATATCAGCAACGTGAACACACCCGGCTACAATCGCGAAATCACCAAACTTGGTGAGGGCAGCGCAGGAACGTCAGGTGTTCAGGTCAACGATATTGAACGCCAGTTTAATCAATACGTGGCGGATCAGCTCAATAGCGCTAAAACGCAGTCGAGCGCGTTAGAAACCTATTCCGAGCAAGTGACCCAAATTGATAATTTGCTGGCCGACCGCGATGCGGGTCTTTCACCGCTGATGCAAAACTTCTTTTCCTCGCTGGAAGATTTAGCCAGTTCGCCATCCGACCCCGCTGCTCGCCAGGGCGTACTGGGTAATGCCGAAACGCTTAGCGCGCAGTTCCGCTCGTTCGACAGCTACCTGCAGGATATGCAAAGCAATATTAACAACCAGCTAGACGATGAAGTTACCCAGATTAACAACACCACCGAGCAAGTCGCCGGGCTCAATAAAGAGATTGCCCTCGCCCGCGCTCGTAACGGCGAAGCCCCCAATAGCCTGCTCAACCAGCGTGATAAACTCGTCTCTGACCTAAACGAGCGCATGGATCTGCGACTTAATGTCCAAGACGGCAAAACATATAACATCAGCCTGCCCAACGGCCAGCCGCTGGTGACCGGTACAGACTCGTTCGAGTTAGAGACCATGGAGGCGGAGAACGACCCGCAGCGCAAGGTAATCGGCTATCGCGATGGCGGTGGTAACCTTTCCCAGCTAGAAGAAGATGTGGTGACGGGCGGCTCGCTTGGTGGGTTAATGACCTTCCGCCAAGAGACGCTTGATAAAACCCAAAACCAGATCGGACAGCTAGCGGTGTCGCTTTCGTCAGCCATGAATGAGCAGCACAAGCAAGGCGTTGATCTAAATGGTGATCAAGGCGAAGACCTGTTCAATATTCGTGCGCCACAGACCTACGGGCATGACGACAATAGCGATGCGACAATTGAAAGCGCCGAATTCGACCCCAGCCGGATCGACGAACTGCGCGCCACCGATTACAGCGTAAGTTTTGATGACAATGATGACCCTGTTATCACTCGGAAAGATAACGGCCAAGTCGTGGAATACGATCAGGATGCCTGGGCTGAAGATGACCAATTAAAGTTCGGTGGTGTTACGCTTGAGTTCAGCCAGCCTCCTGTGGCCGGTGATGAATACGAAATCCAACCCGTTCGCCGTGCCGGAGCCGGGATGGATACCAATATTACCGACCTGGATAAGATTGCCGCGGGTAGTTTGGCTGACATGGAAGGCGATCTGGCTATTGGCGACGTTAGCATGGCCGAGGGTGCCTTGAGTGCGCTACCGGCAGATGGTGAGTATTCGCTGAGCGTGGCAGAGGACGGTACCGTCAGTGAGTTAGAAGGGGCTATGACCGTAAATGGTGAAGCCTTAGCCGATGGAGATACGCTAGAAGCTGGGGACCGCATCGCTATTGACGGCGTCGAGTTTACGCTTGACGAGTTGCCTGACGCGGATGGGGCAACATTTTCTATCAGTCTTAGCGATGCCAATAGCGGCGACAACAGTAATGCGCTGGCTATGCAAGACCTGCAAAGCGAGGATATTGTTGGCGGCAGCGCCACGGTGAGCGGCGCCTACGGCTCGATGGTTAGCGACGTGGGTAACCGGACCAACATTACCCAGGTAAATCTGGAGGCGCGTCAAGGCCTCACCGAACAGCTTACCGAGGTGCAGCAGTCCGAATCCGGGGTCAATCTTGATGAAGAGGCGGCCAACCTGATTCGCTACCAGCAGTTTTACCAGGCCAACGCCCGTGTGATTGATACGGCCGGCACCCTGATGGACACCATTTTGAATTTGCGCGGTTAATTCGAGGATAGATAGCCATGCGTATTAGCAGCGTTACCATGTTTGACCAAAGCACGGCGTCAATGAACCGTCAGCAGAGCGACTTTTTAAAAGTCAGCCAGCAAATTGCCAGCGGTCGCCGCGTTGTTAACCCCTCGGATGATCCCCAAGCCGCCTCGCGTGCCGTGGGTGTTGACCAAGCAAAAGCGATCACCGAGCAATATGGTGATGCTCGCACCTCAGCGCGCAATTCGCTCGCGCAAACGGAAAGTATCCTCAATAGTACGAGTGATGCGATCACCAGCGCCAAAACGCTGTTGGTCCAGGCTTCAAGCGATACGCTTAGCGATGTCGACCGCGAGTCGATAGCCAGCGAGCTGAAAGGCGTCTACGAGACCATGCTAGGCCAGGCGAATGCGACGGACGGTAACGGCCGTTATTTGTTCGGCGGTTATAACGATGGCAATCCGCCCTTCGTCAAACAGGGTGATGCGGTAGAGTATCAGGGCGACCAAAATACTCGGGAACAGCGCGTTGACTCATCACGCTTAATGCCGGTGACCGAAAATGGCGCTTCAATCTTCCAAAGCGTGCCCAACAGTGCGGGCTATGTGGCAGAAGCCAATAGTGATAATGCTGGCAACGTGACGTTTGGGGGCCCGCACGTTGCAGATGTAAACAATGACGGCTATGGCGATAGCTATCGTATTCAGTTTGATGAGGATGGTGTTGGTGATCCCACCTACAGCATCGAGACCTTTGACGAGGACAGTGATAGCTGGGTTGCCTACGATCCGGATAATGACGGTGCTTTTACCGATGCAGCCTATACCTCTGGCGAAAGTGTTTCCTTTGGTGGCATTAATGTTGACTTAAAAGGCGAGCCTGAAGTTGGAGATCAGATTCAGGTAGCCCAGTCAGGTAGTGCTCAGCGCGAACCTAATTTATTCCGCACCATGGAAGAAGCCATTCGTGTTTTAGAGAAACCCGCTGAAACCGAGTCAGACAAAGCGGATTTAAGTAATACGCTCAAGACCTCCATGCGCGATTTGGACAATAGCCTGGATAACGTCCTTACGGTACGTGCATCCGCTGGGGCGCGTCTCAATGAGCTGGATGTCATCGACGCAGTGGGCGATAACCGTAGTCTTAACTACGAGCAAACGCTGTCTGACCTGGTCGATCTTGACTACAACGAGGCGATTTCCGAATATAGCCTGCGCCAAATCGGCTTACAGGCCTCACAAAAAGCCTTTGTTGATGTGAAGGGTATGTCGCTGTTCGACTACCTGTAACCTCAACTGAACAAGCCTGCTTCGATAAAAAGCCCTTTGCCATCGGCAAAGGGCTTTTTAATTATTGATACTAAGATAGCGGGGCCAGGGTTTCGATTAGGCTTTGCATAAACTCAAGCCCTTGGCTGAACAGTCGTTGTAAAAACCGTTCGATATCGGTCATTAGCACCATCAATAATAACAGTCCCACCGTTAGCGAGGTCGGGAAGCCGATGTTAAACACCGTTAATTGTGGTGCCGAGCGGTTCAGAATACCCAGCGCTAAATTGATGATCAATAGCGACCCTACCAGCGGTAGGGCAAGTAGCATGCCTGAGGAAAATATAGTGCCGGCATAGCGAGCTAGTAGTTCAAAACCGTTCGGATTAAGAGTGCCGACACCAACTGGTAAGGTTTGGAAGCCCATTACCAGCGTTTCTAACACCATTAGGTGGCCGTTCAGGGCGAGAAACATTAGCAGCGAGATCATATATAAAATCCGCGACAAGACCATGATATTGGTGCCGCTGGACATATCGAAAAAACTAGCAAACGCCAAGCCCATCTGCAGGCCGATAAATTCCCCGGCTGCCTGCACGGCGGCAAAGACAATATGCATGACCGAGCCAATCGCCAGGCCAATTAACACCTGCTCCACCATGATGCCAGCGCCCGCCCAGGACATCAGCGGCACATCGGGCATAGGGGGAAGAATAGGCGCGATCACCACGGCAATAACGGCGGCCAAGCTGATCTTTGCCTGATTAGGAACGCTCGAGTGCCCCCAAATGGGCGATGCCGCCATGAAGGCGGTGATGCGGGCAAACGGCCAAATAAATGCCACCAGCCATGCGTGTAGCTGGGCAAAGGTGACTTCAACCATTGGCTTACATCACCATGCTGGGAATATTGGTGAATAATCGATGGGTAAAATCGGTGATCAAGCCAAGCAACCATGGACCTGCCAAAACCAGGACGGCAAAGACCGCCAGAATTTTGGGGATAAAGGTGAGGGTCATTTCGTTGATTTGCGTGGCTGCTTGAAACAGGCTGATAATCAAGCCGGTAAACAAAGCGGCGAGCAGCATTGGGCCAGCGAGCAATAGCGTTACTCGCATGCCTTGATATGCAATCGTCATGACCATTTCAGGGGTCATTCTAGATCTCCATCGCCGTAATGACGGCTATATCATGTAGAAGCTTTCTGCTAACGAACCAACAATCAACTGCCACCCGTCAACCAGGACAAACAGCATAAGCTTAAACGGCAAAGAAATAGTGATTGGAGGTACCATCATCATACCCAGAGCCATCAGTGTACTGGCTACAACCAAGTCAATAATCAAAAAAGGAATAAAAATCGTAAAGCCAATTTGAAAGGCTGTTTTCAGCTCGCTAGTGACGTAAGCAGGCAGCAAAACCCGCATAGGCAGTTCGTCAGGACCCTGCATCGGGCCGATATCAGCGAGGCGTACAAAGAGCGCTAAGTCGGGCTCTCGCGTTTGTGCGAGCATAAATTCACGAAATGGCACCTGCGCTAAACGCAAAAATTCTTCGAAATTAATTGTTTCTTCGCTCAACGGTACCCAGGCGGTGTCATAGACCTCGGCTAGCACGGGCGACATAATAAAAAACGTCAGAAATAATGCGATGCCTAGCAGCACCTGGTTGGGTGGTGTTGCCTGGGTACCCATGGCAGTGCGCAATAGGCTCAGCACAATGATGATGCGCGTGAAGCTCGTCATCATCAGCAGCATGGAAGGTAGAAACGCCAGTGAGCTTAGGAATAACAGCGTCTGTAGCGACACTGACCACTGTTGACCGCCGTCTTCCATCGGCTGAGAGGTAATCCCAGGGAGTTCTTGTGCGTTGCCTATGAGTGGAAAAAGACACAATAGGCCTAGAACAATTAGCCATGGCCACCGCGAGATAAGCGGCCGATACAAGGATAAAGTCCTCATAGGGTACGGTCTATATCAGAAGGAGGTGAAGGAGCACCGCTGCGTTGCTGCTTCTTGCTGGTCAGATTATTGGTCAGTGCTTGGGAAAATCGCTTGGCAAAGCCAGATGGGGTCTGGGTCATATCGGGGGGAGGCGTGGCGGGTGCCGGTCGCTCATGCAGCTTAGTAATGCGCCCATTGCCAACACCTAATACCAACCAGGTATCCTCCACTTGCACGATCACAACGCGCTCACGGTTACCCACGGCGGTACTGCTGATCACCTGAAGCTGCCCGCCAGCACGTTTGGCGTGCCCAAGGCGCTTTAGAAGCGCCGTGCACAGCAAAATAATGGCGATGACTAATGCCAACGCCGCTGCGGTTTTGCCTAGCACGGCCATGCCGATCAGTGAGTCGCTGCCGCTGCTTAGCGCGTCAAGCGAGCTGCTTTGCGTTGAGGCGGAATCGCTCATCGGTTCAGTTTGTGAATGCGCTCAGAAGGCGTAATGATTTCGGTGATGCGGATACCATACTTATCTTCGATGACCACGACTTCACCTTGTGCAATCAAGTAGCCATTGATCAAGATATCCATGGGCTCGCCTGCTAGCCCCTCAAGCTCAATCACCGAGCCTTGGGCCAGTTCAAGTAGCTGTTTGATCGTCAGCTTTGTGCGGCCTAGCTCAACGGTAAGCTTGACCGGAATGTCCATGATCATTTCTAGGTCGCGGGACTGCGTGTCGCCTGTTTCCTGAGTCAGCGGACGGAACACATCGTCACTGGCCGCTTTGGCTTCACTGGCAGGCGCTTCCTCAGCTTCGCTGGCATCTTCTGCTGGCGCTTCTTCCTCGGCGGATTGCTGTTCTGCCATCGCTGCGGCCCAGGGATCTTCATCCTCGCCGTCGGCGGCCTCGGATGAGGCGGCTGTTTCTTCTTGCTCCTGTTCCGACATGGCAGACGCCCAGTCGTCGTCAGAGATGTTCTGATCGGGTTTATTAGGATCCGTCATGCTTTAGATTCCTTGGCTTTCTGTCGCGTAGACCCTTTAACGAAGTCGTTGGACGGTACATTGTTCATCGCGGCGTGATCAATCATACGCTTCACCCGCAGGGCGCGCTGCTGTCGTTGGCTACCGTATTCACACTCCATAACCGGTACGCCATCAACGTTGGCGGTAACGGTCGAGGGAATTTCCAACGGTAGTACGTCGCCTTTTTTAAGCCCCATTACGTGGGCGATACGGCTAGGTATCTGAGCAAATTCGGCTACCAGTTCGACTTCCGACTGACGCAATTCGCTGGCCATGCGTCGAGACCAAGTGCCGTCTTGGTCATGGTTACTGTCATTAATCGGGTTTGCCAGAAGGTCGCGCAGCGGCTCAATCATGGCGTAAGGCATGCAGACCTGGAAGTTGCTCGACAGGTTGCCTACCTCAATATTGAACTTGGTATTCACCACGATTTCGTTAGGCGAATTGGTGATGTTGGCGAACTTGGACTGTACTTCCGAGCGTAAGAAGCTGACTTCCAGGGGATATACTACTTTCCAGGCTTCTTGATAAGCATCAATCGCCAAGCTTAACAAACGGTGGATGATGCGCTGCTCGGTGTTGGTAAATTCGCGGCCATCCGATTTCGTTACAAAGCGCCCGTCGCCACCAAACAGGTTGTCTACCACCATGAACACCAAGTTGGGCGGAAAGACGATCAAACTAGAGCCACGCAACGGGCGCATTGAAACAATATTCAGGTTGGTCGGCACGGGCACATTGCGTGAAAAATCGCTAAAGCTCTGGTAGCGAACCGACTCAACGGTGATATCAGCGCTGCGTCGTATCAAATTAAACAAGCTCGTGCGGAAGTACCGCGCGAAGCGCTCATTAATAAAGTCTAAGGCGTGCAACCGCTCGCGAATGACACGATGCTGGGTAGATGGATCGTAGGGCTTTACCCGGGATTCATCCTGCGACTGGTCCGATGATGTCGACGACTCATCATCACCACTGACGCCTTTTAGTAGGGCATCAATTTCTTCTTGGGACAGTAGATCGTCCTGCGACATGAACGGCTCCAGTTCCCGAGATTATTGCACAATGAATTCAGTAAACAGTACTTCACGCAACTCAAGCGGTGGTTGGTTCTCATCGAAGGGCTCGCTCAGCCTCTCGTTGATAGCCGTCGCTAGTTGTTGCTTGCCTTCTGATGACGTTAGCTCGCCCGCTTCCTGACCTGATAGCACTGACAGCAACCGGCTGCGAACTTGTGGCATGTGTTCTTCCAATAATTCGCGCGTGTCTTCATCCTCTACGCGAAGGGTAATGCCGGTATATAGCAAGCGGGTACCATGACGATCATCGGCCAAATTGACGGTGAAGGGCTCGATGGTCAGAAACACCGGCGGCTGTGGCTCAGCGGTCTCTTCAGTGGTTTCTTCCGGATTATCCTCACGATCATCCAACACCATATAAATGGCGGCTGCCGCACCGGCAGAGGAGAGCAGCACTAAAATGATCATTATCCAGAGCAGTTTTTTTGGTCCGCCGCTTGATTCAGCCATTGGTCGTTCCCGTTATCTCCATGCGTGGCGTTAACGTGGCATTATGCCTAAAGCGCATGCTGGTGATGAAATGAACAGGCTCGCTTGGCGAGCCTATCTTTTGGCTTAGCTTCCAATGGCCACGCGATTTGTCATAGTCATGGAAGAAAGTATTGCCCTTATGGGTTACCGGTTAAGCGTACAGATCAACCCTGCCATCAAGCGCAATAGGCTTACTGGGCGCGTTGGAGGCTAAGTCGCCGCCTTCCTCACTAGCGTCGATATTAGGTTGGCCATTTGGCCCCGACTGCTGTTGCGCAACGCCTTGATCGCTAGATTCGTTCTGTTCGCCAACGGATGTTTCGCCGAGTGAAATACCTTGCTCTGCCAGCGCTTCACGCAGCTGCGGAATGGCTTGTTCGATCACTTGGCGAACCTGGGCGTGGCCGGATAAAAAGTGCGCTTGAGCACCCTGTTCGCCAACTTTTAACGAGATAGATAGCGGGCCAAGCTCGGCGGGATGTAATTGCATTTGCACAAGCTGGTCTCCCCCTCGCTGAGCGAACTGGACAAGCTGCTGACCCAATTGTTGAGGCCATGCTGGACTGGTCACCGGCGTGTTAACCGCAGCGGGTGTGGGGTTAGCGGCGCTACCTAAGCTCGAAGTAGGTGCTGACTGACTAATATTAGCAGACGCGAGGGCTTGGTTATTAGACTGACTGGCGTTATTCGAAGACAGCGTGTTGAGCAGCGTTTCCGAGGCGGAGCTGGGTAGCACCACGTTGGCTTTAGCCGATCCTTCTGCTGCTCGCCCTGATATATCGAGGGCATTAACCCAGGTATCCGGGCTACCGCGAGAGGATGATCGCGCATCGATCTGACTGAGCAGGCTTTCCGACCGCGACGCTTTGCTCGTGTCGCCAGATTGAGACGCCGCGCCTAATGCTTGGGCAATATCTCCCAGGGTTCGCGAAGATCCAGAAAGCTTGGTATCACCACCGTTACTCTGGTTCTGAGTGGCGACGAAGGCGCTAAGTAGGCTTACCAGTTGCTCAGCTTCGCCTTCCTCAATGCCTAGCTGCTCGGCAAGCTCGGCCGCAGTTGGTGCAGCGTCATCACCATCGCCAGTAAGGGGGGCGGTTGACTCGCTTGAGGGGTCGCTATAGCTGGCCATCAACGACAGACGCTGGGCGATTTCATCGAGTGTGGCATTCTTTAGATTGCCAGAGGCCTCAAGAATACTCATATCTTCGGGCATTGAGCCGCTATCGGCAGATGAAAAACGCGCCACCAATGCTTCCAGTGCCTCGGGGCTGATATCTAAGCCTAACGATTCTAGCCACGCCGAAAGCGATGTGGCTTCAGGCGTTGGGCTATTCGCCGTTTGGTTGCTTCCCGTCTGGTTTGAAGGAGAAGTGACCGCTGCGTTGGCAAGGCGCTGATGGGGCGAAGCAGAGGCCTGGGAAAGCGCCTGCTGGAAGAACCCACGCGCGCCGTCAGCCGTTGCGGCATTGCCCGGCTGGCTGCTGGTCGTTTGACCTTGCGTCGTTGAAAGCAACTGGTGAATATTCATACTCAGTTCCCTGGCACCGCTACTGCGGCGTCTCATTACGTTGGCGAGCCAAACGGCTAGTCACCAAATCGTCGTTGGTTTTCTGTTCATGACGCTCAAGGCGCCGATGCTCTTCCACTAACCGTCTTGAGGTCAGTGTATCGTAGGAAGACAGCTTACGCTGCTCTTGTTGCCAATGTTGTTGACGTTTTTGCACTCGCTTTTGCTGTGCTGCCAGCGTATGGCGGGCGCGTTCCAGCGCGGCATCCAGTGAGGCAAGAAATTGCTGATAGTTGTACATCGTAGCGGGGTCAATGCCGTCACGCATGGCCAGCTGTAAACGCTCGGCGTATTCGGCGCGGTAGCGATTGAGCGAGTGCAATTGCGCGGTAGTCTGTTGCTCGCTTTGTCGCTCTTGGGCAAGGGCAATACCCGCTTGGTCCCGGGCTTCACGGGCTAAATCGGCAAGCATTTCTAACTGCGTCCGGCTCATGCTGACTCTCCAACCAAGGCGTTAAGGGCTTGTCGGGAAGCGTCGATGGTGGCGCTTTCGTTAATGTTTTGCTGTAAAAAATGCTCAAGCTCTGGAAACCTTCGCACGGCTTCATCAAGTTGTGGGTCATGGCCCGGTGTGTAAGCCCCTACGCTAATCAGGTCGCGGTTGCGCTGATAGCGAGAGAAATACTGCTTGAATACGCGTGACTGGCGCTGCTGAGCCTCGTCGGTGATAGCCGTCATTGCGCGGCTGATCGACGCTTCGATGTCGATAGCCGGGTAGTGCCCCGCTTCGGCTAGCGTCCTTGATAGGACGATATGGCCATCAAGAATCGCCCGGGCAGAATCCGCAATTGGATCCTGCTGATCGTCACCCTCGGTTAACACGGTATAAAACGCGGTGATTGAACCGCCACCGCGCTCTGCGTTACCCGCTCGCTCAACCAGGCCGGGTAGTTTGGCAAACACTGACGGTGGGTAGCCTTTGGTGGCAGGGGGCTCGCCGATCGCCAGGGCAATTTCACGCTGCGCCATGGCAAAGCGGGTTAACGAGTCCATGATCAGCAGCACGTTACGGCCTTCGTCGCGAAACCCCTCGGCCAGGCGCGTTGCGTACGCAGCCCCCTGAAGGCGCTGAAGAGGGGAAGTGTCAGCAGGCGCTGCAACCACCACGGCGCGACGCTGACCTTCGGGGCCAAGAATATTGTCAATAAAATCCTGTACTTCTCGCCCCCGCTCGCCGATAAGGCCGACCACGATGACGTCCGCCTTGGTATAACGTGCCATCATGCCCAAGAGCACCGATTTACCCACCCCTGACCCGGCGAACAGGCCCATGCGCTGGCCTCGACCGACGCTTAGTAGCGCGTTTATCGAGCGGATCCCTACATCTATTTGGGTGTCAATCGGTGCGCGGGACAGCGGGTTTAACGGTGGTGTAGTGAGCGTGGCGCGCGGGGTGTCTTCAAGGTATTCGCGATCATCAAGCGGGTTGCCGTTGCCGTCGAGTACTCGGCCTAACAGTTCTTCCCCGATGGGGAAGCGGCGAGCGCTGTGGCCGCCTCCGTCGCTAAGTGGTGATACGCGGGCGCCAGGCATCAGCCCTGAGATCTGCTCAAGCGGCATTAGGAATAGCTTGTCGCCGGAGAAGCCGACGACTTCTGCTTCGGCGTAAGGGGCGTGTTGAGCCACCTGTGCATCACTTTTAGGCAGCTCGATTTTACAGGCACTACCGACGGCAACCCGCAGCCCGACGACTTCAACCACCATGCCGGTCGCGCGCACAACGCGGCCACTGGTGCCCACCCGTGAAAGGGTGCTGACCCGCTGTGTGGTGCGGCGGATCGCTTTTTGCCAGTGGTGTTGATGGGGGCAGGTGGTCGTCATCGTAGCACCTAAGAAGCCGACGGCTTGGATGAGCTGGATTGGCGCTTACGCGCTTGGGCTTGCACCGCTTGCCAGCGGCTTTCGAACGTCGCATCTAGTTCGCCTTGGGCGCTGGTGACTCGGCATCCACCGCGGGCCAACTGGTCATCGGGTTGCAGCTTCCAGTTGGCGGCTTCCAGTTCGGCGCCAAGGTGCTCTGCGACAAGCGCATGGTCGTCGGGGTTTAGCCATAGCCGCTGCTGGCCGACCAGCGGCGGTTCGGTATGCAGAAGCTCGCGTACCAGGGTCAGGATACGCTCTGGCGTTTCGTGTAAAGCCTCGGCGGCAAGCTGCTTGCCTGTCTCCGTCGCCAGCTCTACCAAATCATGGGCGATGGTGTCGTCAATTTGCGTGAGCGCTTCGGAAAACTGTTTGGCCAGCATGCCAAGCGGGGTCAGGGTATCTTTTGTTTGCTGGACCAGTTCCTGCTGGGCCTGCTGACGCCCTTCTTCGAGTCCCTTAGCCAAGCCTTCTTCATGGCCACGGGCAAGACCCGCCTGATAACCTTCTTCTTCGGCTTGCTGACGAAGCTTGTCGTACTCGGCTTGACGTGCCTCCGCTTCGCGTTGTTGTGCCTGCTTGGCAGCTTTTTGGGCCGCGTCAATTTTGCGCTGGTACGTCGACGTACTAGTTGGCGCCTGATTGTCGCCGGGGCCGGCCGGGCGAATGAGTTCGTCCATCTGCCAGCGCCGCCATTGGTGGTGACGATCAAATTGCGGTGATTGAGACTCAGACATACTCATCATCTCCACCCGCCAGGACGACTTCACCCGAGTCAGCTAAGCGCCGCACCACTTGCAGAATCGCCTTTTGTTCCGTTTCGACCTGAGACACGCGAATCGGCCCTCGTGCTTCCATATCTTCGCGGACCAGGTCGGCTGCACGCTGCGACATATTGCGCAGGAACTTGTCCACCAGGGCATCTTGTGCACCTTTGAGGGCCACCACCAACGAGTTGGTTTCGACTTCCTGCAGGACCATCTGAATAGCGCGGTTGTCCAGGTCGAGCAGGTTCTCGAACAAGAACATTTCGTCGATAATTTTTTGTGCCAAATCTTCGCTATGCGAACGTACAGTTTCGATGGCGGTTTCTTCTTGAGACGAATTCATCAAGTTGAGAATTTCTGCTGCTGTTCTTACACCACCCATTTTGCTGCGTTTGAGGTTTTGCCCATCCAGCATGCTGGATAGCACCTCGGTCAATTCCTGCAGGGCGGCGGGTTGAACGCCGCTGAAGGTCGCGATACGCAAGACGACGTCGTTGCGCTGTTTTTCCTCAAAGAGCTCAAGCACATCGGCCGCTTGATGGCGATCCAAATGGACCAAAATGGTGGCAATGATCTGTGGGTGCTCATCGCGAATGAGTTCGGCCACCATCGAAGCTTCCATGAGATTCAGCGTATCAATACCCGTGGATTCCCCGGTGGTTTCCAGGATATCTTCAATTAGGCTGGACGCACGTTCGCTGCCTAACGCTTTGGTGAGCACCGAGCGAATATGGTCGCTTGAGTTCAGGTTAAGGGCGACAAACTCTTCGGTTTCTTTATGGAACGCTTCGAGGACTGCCTTCATGTCTTCATGGGAGACTTGTTGAAGGCGTGTCATTTCCATGCTGATTGCTTGGACTTCCGAGGCGTTCATGTATTTAAACACTTCAGCGGCGCTATCTTCGTCCAGCGCGAGTAACAGGATGGCGCTCTTGCGAGCCCCTCCCATATTGGCCATTGCACTACTCATTGTTATTCATCCAGCTGCGCACAATCATCGCCACCATGCGGGGGTCCTCTTGGGCCATTTCACGCAGGTCGTTGAGGTTGTGCTCGTACAGTGATGTCTTGCGTCGACGTTTTGGCTTTTGATACGTCTCGTCATTGGCTGTGCTGTCGTCGTCTTCAGCTATGTCGTCATCATCATCACCGACCCGTGCCTGAAGCGCTGTGCCAGACGCGGCGGTCGCCATGACAGGTGATTCGGTGTAGCGCTTGATGAGCGGCCGTAGAATCAGCAGGTAAAGCAGCAGAGCGGCAAGCGCTACGAGTAGGTAGCGGCCGAGCTGTCCGGCGAGCTCCAGGGTGCCTTGGCGCTGCCACCACTCAGGCGCATCGCTCGTATCTTCTTCGATATCGGCAAATGGCGTATTCACTACATCGATTGCATCGCCACGCCCATCTGAGAAGCCCATCGACTGGCGCACCAAACGCTCAATCTGCTGAACTTCCTCATTCGAAAGAGGAACCTGTTCTGTCTCACCTTCGTCATTTGTGGTTTCACGGTAGTTCACTACCACCGCCGCTGTCAGGCGCTCGACGCGACCGAGGCGGTGCTGGATATGTTCAATGCTTCGATCAACCTCGTAGTTGACGACATCGTCTTGCTGAAGATTGCGGAGTGCCTCGTCAGGAGTCTCTTCGCCGTCTGCATCCTCGCCCTCTTCGTCGGGCTGATTGATGGGCGACGGCGCGACCCCCGGGGGAGTGTTACTAAGTGCGCCGGGGATGCCGGTGCCTAGCGGATCCTCCCCATCAAGAGAAAGGCTTAATTGACGGCTGCGCACGGCCGCTTCGTTGGGCGGTTGATTAGGCCCATAGCGTTCTGAGGTTTCTTCCCGCTGGGAGAAGTCCACCTGCGCGGCTACCTGGGCACGCACGTTTTCCTCGCCCAGGATCGGCGCCAGGATATGCTCAATGCGCCGTTGATAAGAACTTTCAACTTCGGCCAAGTATTCCAGTTGGCTACCGTCAAGATCGTTATTGCCTCCGCTGTCTGCCGACAGTAAGCGGCCATTCTGGTCGACCACCGACACGTCTTCGGGAGACAGTTCAGGAACACTGCTCGATACCATGTGAACAATGGCACTAACCTGGCCATCGCCAAGTACGCGGCCCGGTAGCAATGTCAGCACCACCGAGGCTTTAGCGGGCTCCCGGTCACGGATAAAAACCGATGGTTTGGCCATCGATAAGTGAACGCGCACGCCCTCGACAGGTCCCAATGATTCAATCGAGCGGCTAAGCTCACCCTCTAAGCCGCGTTGATAATTGACTTGTTCGGCAAATTGGCTAACCCCGAAGGCTTGGTTGTCCATGAGCTCAAGGCCCACGTTGCCGCCTTGCGGTAGCCCTTGTTCGGCAAGATAGAGGCGCAGGGGATGCACTTGGTCGCTCGGCACCATTAAGGCTTGGCCGTTTTCACTGAAACGGTAGGGCACGCCTCGGCCGTCGAGTTCCGTGATGATACGGCCGCCATCGGCCTCATCAAGGTTGTTATACAGGACGCGATAATCAGGGCTGCTGGCCCACATCATCAGGGCAGCCACCACCGCAATCGATGCAGCCCCGGCAATCAATAACGCGACAATAGGGTTGCCGCGCAACTGCGAAAGCACGCGTTCAGCAAATGGAGTTTTCGTATTATCACCGCCTGCGCTGCCACGCGTGGAGGTGTTCGTCTGACGGCCTGCCGTTGCACCCGCTTCGCTCATGAATCCCTCCATTGGGACAAGCAAAACAAGTTCCGGCCCAGGCGCATCACCAAAGAAGGCATAGGCTATATCCGTCGATCGCGGTTATCCGCCGAAAAGATGAGGCGAAATTATGATGAACGCTATTATCCGGTGGCTGGGCAAGCCTAAAGGAACGAAAAGCTTGGCTTTTTGTGCGTAATTGTCCGTATGAGCTTTGTCATACTAGTGCTAGGCTTCACCCATTCAGCCATTTTACTGATTGAGGCGTACACATGAGCACTCCTGCAATACAGGCAACGCTGCAGCAAATGCAGGGGTTAGCCAGCCAAGCGGCAAACCAGCCAATGCAAAGTGGCGCACTTACTCAGTCGGCAGGGCATGGCAGTTTTGGCGGTGAGTTGCAGGCGTCCATTCAGCGAATCAATCAGCTAAAGCTGGATGCAAATAACAAAGCGATGGCCTTTCAGGCGGGAGATCCTGATGTCGAATTAGGCGACGTCATGGTCGATATGCAGAAGGCGAGCGTTGCTTCTCAAATGGGGTTGCAGGTGCGCAATCGGCTAGTGTCCGCTTACCGTGATGTTATGAATATGCAGGTGTAACCCTATAACGCAATCTTTGCGCAACGCCCTTTGTTTCCTGGATTCTGTGTCAGTGGTTCAAACCTCTAGAGAGACAAACTTGCCGCGCATATCCTGTAGCTGTTCGGCAATGCGGATGACTTCCTCTGCGGGAATCTGGCGAATAACATCACCTGAATTGCGGTCAACGACACGAGTAATGACCCTTGATGAGTTCTCGCTGATTTCAAACTCTATCCCACGCTCTCGCATAACCTCGTTGATGCGTTGGACCGGTTCTACGAGCTCCCCCGCGGTGGGTGTACTCTGTTGAGCCTCGCTGAGTTGGCTTCCGGGCGCGGGCAGATTCTCTAGCACTTCGTCAAGACGCTGGCGCGGCGACAGCGTGTTTAGCTGAGCTGTTTGGACGCGGTTAATGGCATCAATGTTAGATGAGTTCATCGTGCGTATTCCCCTATTTTTAATGTTTGCCTTTGACTGCTAGCGCCCCCGCAAGTGAGTGCCGCTGGCAGTTGGCTTTTTTGGAACTACGTTTTTTAGTGCGATTTACAGATATCTACACTAAAGATATCGGCGCAGAGATCGATAACTTTAGGATATTGATCGTTATGCTGTTGGGTAAGTTAACTTTGCCGCCCTGCTTAGCATAGACGATATACGCAACGTCGCACGAAAGCGTGGTGAAGCATCCTAGTTGCTCTCGGCTTCTGGTATTCTGCATCGCTTTGCGCATAACACGCTGATGCAATGGGGAAGGTGAGGAGAGCATGGTGGCCCACGAAGAAGAATACGAACGAGTCGCGAACCCTGTCGCGGTAGCATCGTTGCTGGATACGTTGGTGGAAGGCGGCGGTACGTCGCTATGCTTGGAGGGCGGTGAAGGGCGACCAGAGCCCATTGTGCTGATGGAGCAGCACCCTGACCAGGCGCTAGTGCTGGATCTTTCCTCGGTGGACTATCTGCTTGGTCAGCTTCAGGGCGGCGCGTCTTTTTACCTGACTGGCGAGGCGCAGGGTAAAATGTTGCGCACGCCGATGCTCTCGCTAACCGAAACCCGCCGCTCTGGCGGGCGTTTTTTATGCTGCAGTGGCTACCCGGCGTATCTGGATGTGCTCCAGCGACGTGAGGTCTTTCGTGCCGAGTTGCGCATAGGCATGCCGGTGGTCGCTATGGTCAGTGTGCCTGGCCAAGACGCTATCCAAGGTGAGCTGCGAGACTTGTCTCAGCGTGGCTGCCAGCTTGAGTTGCCGATGACTGCCAGCGGGGTTTTGGCCACAACGGAAGTGCCTTTGACGCTCTCCTTTGAGTTTCCCGATGGCACACACTTTGAAATCCAAGCCTCTGCACGCCACCGGCGTCCCGACCCTGAGCGCAACCTGCTGCGGGTGGGCTTTCATTTTGGTGCGTGTAGCCCCGAGCAGGAGCGTCAGATCTGGTACTTCGTGTGTGAAATCGAGCGTGAGTCGTCGCGCTATGCAAAAGAGCATCAGGATGAGCGCCAGCCCTCACCGCTGTTTACTTCCCCCGCGGGTCGAGCGAATGCCAGTGAGCATATCGGGCGACGCGACCTGAAGCGCTACGCCACTCCAACGGCGCGGCGACTGGTTAAAATTGCTGCGTTTTTGGATGGACAGATGCTGGCGCTGCAACAAGGCAGCGATATCGATTCGCGCCAACTCTCCCTTTACGCCGACCGGTTGATGGATCTGCATGAGGAGGACCGTGAAGCGCTGCTTTTTGCTTGTCGATGCTTGTCGCCTGAGCCGTTACTGGTTCGTCACGGCATATCAGTGGCGGCCCATCTGCTGGATTTAGTGGGCGCCAGTATGCCGCGTGATCTTCGTAAGGCGGTGGTTGCCAGTGGCTTAGTACACGATTTAGGCAAAGCGTTGGTGCCGCAGGTGTTATTTAAAGCCGCGAATTTCGAGGCAACGCACCGGCAAGCGTTAAGCGAGCACGTTCCGCTTTTATTGGAGCGACTGGAGAGCTGTCAATGGCTATCTTCCAGCATCGCATCTGCCGTAGTGGGGGGCATCAATGAGCGCATGGACGGCAGCGGCTATCCAAATGGTGTTACTGGTGAATCGTTAAACGAGCTGGCCAAAGCCAGCGCGATTGTAGATGTCGTGGAAGCCTTGCGGCGTGACCGCAGCGACCGCCCCGCTAAAACCGCACAGCAAATTTATCGCCACTTGTTAAGCCATCCCCATCAGTTCGATCCGCGCTGGATCAAACGCTATATCGAGCACTTTAAAGCCTTGCCGGTGGGCGCCTTGGTGCGCTTCTCCAATGAGCAGTTGGCGTGGGTGTTGCGCGTTGATGAGCGGGGCAGCCCAACTGAGGTTTGTATGGCGATGTCAGCGAGTGCGCCAATGCGGGATAATTTAGGCAGGACAATACGCGGCAATGTCGTTGAGAAGCTGGGTCGGCCGGTGAGTGAAGTTGCGGTCTCGACCTAGTTGTCATCTCGGCTGAAAGGCTCACATAACGCGCACTTGGCGAAGAAAACGCGCTAAAGCATTAAAGTCGTTAAGGCGCTCGCCGATAACTATTACAGGCAGGCAATCGCAGTGATTTGTCTGCTGGTAACTTGCTTTGTGGCTGACCGCATTGGCTAGCCACGCGATTAGGAGTATCACGTATGACGTACTCGCGCGGTGCTGCCGCCTATGGCCGGGGAGCCAACGCTTACGCAAGGGTTGGCGTTGAAAGCGGCGTGATGTCAGCTGATCCGCATCAGCTCATCGTTATGCTATTTGATGGGGCGCAAGCGGCTATTCGAGCGGCACGTATCCATATGCAATCGGCTAATACAGCTGAAAAAGGGCGCTCTATTTCAAAAGCGCTCGATATTGTTAATAACGGTTTGGCCGCTGCTCTTGATAGAGAGCAAGGCGGTGATATTGCTGAACAGCTGTCCTCTTTATACAACTACATCGCACGCCTGTTATTGAAAGCGAATTTGCGCAATGACGAGGCGAGTTTGGATGAAGCCGAGCGTCTGCTTGAGGATATTGCCTCAGCGTGGCGCGAAATTGGCCAACGGCAATCTGCATGAGGCACTAATGGCGGCTTCAACCACGGCGCAAGATAACGCTCAACAGACGCTCCTTGATACCTATGCGGCGCTGCTTGATAGCGTCATGCATATGCATCAGCTGGCCGATAAAGACCAGTGGGCAGAGCTGATTGATCAGCGCACCCACTACGTCCTTCTGGTCGAAAAGCTGCGTGAGCTGGACGCAGCGGTGACGCTCGACGCTACCGCGCAACAACACAAAGCGGAGCTTCTGGAAGCGATTCTGGAGCAGGACGTTGAAATCCGCCGACAGTTGATTGCGCGCCGTGACGAATTAGGGCGACTAATCAATGTGTCTCAACGGCAGCGTAGCTTACACCGCGCCTACGCCCCTCAGCAGGGCAGGGGCAGTGTGCCTGGCGATGATGACCAGATGTCGAGGTCGTCGTGAGCACCATTAATCCGTTGATCGATACCCTGCTCCATCAAGTGTTGGGGCGGCGGGGCGATGTGTCGAATCAACGGTTAATGGATCAGCCGATAAAGCCCATTGCGCCAGGAGAAGGCCCTCGTGCCTTGATGGGGGATGCACGGCTAGACGGTCGAGACCCTGCCTCTGCGGCGCTACGTGATACGGCGCTGCGTGATCTGAGGGGCCTGCCACTCCAGCTAGACGGTGGACGATTACCCCAGCGAGGCGACGCCCAAGCATTGCCTCCCGGCTCGACCCAGACGCATTTTAGCCCAGCGGCACGCAGTATTGCCGATGTATTGCTGCGCTTTCCTGCTCCCCCCACCGTCATGCGCGCAGAGGCGCCGCTGATGAATACCGCCGAGCCGGCGTCGTCAGCACAGTTGGCGAGTCGGCTTGAGGCCAGCGTGCGCGACAGCGGACTATTTTATGAGGCGCACCTCAAACGTTGGTTTCAAGGGGATACCAGTCGTCAGCAACTGCTTAGAGAGCCGCAGATGCAATCTGGTCCGCGGGCCTCGGTTCCCACGCCTTTGGTCTCCACAGCGTTGGGCATGGGCGTTACGCCTCAAGGGCCGGGCAGCGGGCTGGGAGGGCAAGGCGTAGTGCCCAGCGGTACCGCGCCACTGCTGGTGGCATCGCCGAGCAGTGCGACCATTTTACCTAATACCCCTTTAATACCCGCCGCAAGTGAGTCTGCGGCGGCGCGAGTGCCAGCGGCCAATGCGCAACCTGCGACCCCGCCACCCTCAGCAGGACCCGCGTTACTTAACGCCGCCGAGGTCGCAACGAATGCCAAAGAAGCACAGCAAGCGAGCATTGATGCGCGTCTAGCTCGCGACACGCTTGATATCATGCCCAACCGGCAGCCTCGCGAGGTGGTCCATGAAAGCTTACAAAGCCTGGTGCGTCAGCAGCTGGAAATGCTGGTAACGCCGACGATTCGTTGGGAAGGCGACGTATGGACGGGCATTTTTATGGCGCTGGTGATTAATCTGCCAGCCCGCGGGCAATCCCAGGAAGGCGAGGAAGAGCAGGAGGCCGCTGAAGATAGCTGGCAGTCCGATATGCAGCTTGATGTGCCCGGTTTCGGCGCCTTCAGCGTATCGCTACGGCTTTATCGGGGCGCATTGAGCATTGACCTAACCGCCACTGAAGCGCAGGTGCATCAGCGTTTGGAGGCGGGTTTGCCCTCACTGGAAGCGCGCTTGGAGGCGTTAGATCTCCGTAAGGTGCAGGTGCGTGCGCGTTACGTCGAGGAGGTGTCGGATGTCATCGGATGAATCTCGACGCCAGGCGGTGGCCTTGGCCTATCAAGACCATGATCGTGCGCCCCGGGTAGTTGCCAAAGGCTATGGTGAGTTGGCCGAACGGATTATGGCTGAGGCGCAGCGGCAGGGTATTTATGTGCATGATGCGCCTGAACTTGTGGGGCTGTTGATGCAGTTGGATTTAGATGCGGAAATTCCCGCTAATCTTTATCAAGTTATTGCCGAACTATTGGTATGGGTATTTGAGTTATCGGAGGCTGGGCTTACTAAGCGTGAAAGCGCTGAGTAGCCAATACAAACGTTGTATGCAACCATGACTTTGGGGTAGTACAAAGTCATCCAGGGCGCTCGTACAACAGTAATGAAAGCGCCTGTGTCGTTCGATAGGCCACTATGAGTCAAACCAGCTTTCTCGATGAAATACAGGAAATAAATTTAGCGTATTTGCTGCTTGCACAACGCTTGTTAACTGAAGACCGTGAAGCCGCTATGTTCCGCCTCAAAGTCGACGGCGAAGTGGCGGACCTGATCGTATCGCTCAATGCACGGCAGCTGACGAAGCTGGCGCGGACCAACCAGTTGATCTGCCGGTTCGGTCAGGCCAGCGTCGAGCGACTGCAACAGGTGACAGACAACCCGCGTGATCAAGGTCTCGCAAGTCTGCACACATCGCTGCTACTGGCTGGAGAGGGGTATGAGTCGATGCCGCCGGAGGACAGCACGTGAGTCAAAAAAGCTTAGTAGACGAAATGCACCAGGTGCAGCTCGCTATTGAGCTGATTGAACTGGGTGCAAGGCTGCAGGTGCTGGAGACTGAAACGGAGCTCAGTCGAACTCGCCTGATCAAACTGTACAAAGAAGTAAGAGGGATGTCGCCACCGAAAGGCATGCTGCCGTTTTCGACCGATTGGTTTATCACGTGGCTGCCTAACATTCACTCTTCGTTGTTTTACAACATGTACTTAAGCCTTGTGAAAGTGGCTGGCTGCGAGCGAATTGACGCCTTTGTGAAGGCCTATAGATTGTACGGCGAGCAGATTGATGTTGATGGCGTCGAGCCGGTTTTAGGTTTGACCCGCGCGTGGACACTGGTGCGGTTTTTTGAGAGCGACCTGCTTCAACTGACGCCCTGTACCCGCTGCGGCGGGCATTTTGTCGCCCACGCCCACAGCCCGTTACACGATTATGTGTGCGGTATTTGCCAGCCACCTTCCCGGGCAGGCAAAACGCGGCAAATGTGTAAGCCAGCGTCGAAAGCGACGTGATTTTTTGACGCAACGGTGCGTGGTTGGTTCCGTTACAGACCATTGAAATAGTGAAGGACACTGCTTGTGCTGATCCTCTTAGGTTACATCGTTGTATTGCTTTCGGTATTCGGTGGCTATGTGCTGGCGGGCGGCAGTATGGGGCCGCTGTTTCAGCCGCTGGAGCTGTTGATGATTGGTGGTGCCGGCATAGGGGCATTTCTTGCCGCTAACAACGGTAAAGCGATCAAGGCCACCTTCAAAATCATGCCGAAGCTGAAGCGCACCAAAAAGTACAACAAAAACATGTATATGGAGTTGATGGCGCTGCAGTACAAGCTACTTTCCAAAATTCGTCGTGAGGGCATGCTGGGGATCGAACGGGATATCGATAACCCGCAGGAAAGCCCGCTATTTCAAGAGCACCCCACGGTGTTGGCTGACCCACATATCATGGACTTTTTAACCGACTACCTGCGCCTAATGGTCAGCGGTGGCATGGAGCCCATGGAAATTGACGAGTTGATGCTCCACGAAATTGAGGCGTTTGAGCAGGAAGCCCATATCCCTATTGATGCCATCGCCAAAGTCGGCGATGCGATGCCCGCCTTTGGTATCGTGGCGGCGGTGATGGGAGTGGTGAAAGCATTGACCTACGCTGATGCTGGCCCAGAGCAAATGGGGGAAATGATTGCCCACGCGCTGGTGGGGACATTTTTAGGCATTTTATTGGGTTACGGCTTTATCAACCCCGTAGCCAGCACTATTGATCGGCAGGCGAAAGAAGCTGAAAAAATGCTCCAGTGTATTCGTGTCACGCTCTTGGCGAGCCTCCACGGCTATGCACCCCAGTTGGCCGTGGAGTTTGGTCGTAAGGCGCTGCATAGCACGGAGCGGCCCACCTTTAACGAGCTAGAAGATTACGTACGCGACGCAAAAAAGGCTGGTAGTGCATGAGTGCGGCGGGAGATAAGCGCCCGATAATTATTCGGCGCAAAAAAGTCGTGCATGTGCATCACGGTGGCGCATGGAAAATTGCCCTTGCCGACTTTATGACCGCGCTCATGGCGTTGTTTCTGGTGCTGTGGATACTCAGTGTTTCCAGCGACGAAGAGCGCCAGGGTGTCGCTGAATACTTCAGTACGCCGCTGACGACCGCGATTACCGGCGGGGATCGCTCGGGCAGCACGAGTGCTATTCCTGGTGGCGGGCCTGACCCGACGCATAGCGATGGTGAGCGCGCACGTATTGATTTAATGCAGGCGACGCGCCCGAGTCAGCAAGAGCGGCGTTTTTTCATGGAGGTACAGGAACGCATTGAGCGCGCCATTGAACTCGACCCTGAGCTACGTCAGTTGCGTTCACAGCTGCGTTTCGACCTGACGCGCGAGGGTCTGCGTATCCAGGTTCTGGATACCGAACAGCGTCCAATGTTCGAGTTGGGCAGTGACCAAGTGGCCCCCTACATGCGCAACCTTTTACGGACCATTGCGCCGCTGCTCAATGAGTTGCCCAACGACCTGAGTATCGGTGGTCACACGGATAACGTGCCTTATGCCGGGGGCTATCGTGGGTATAGCAACTGGGAGCTGTCGAACGACCGAGCCAACGCCTCCCGCCGCGAGTTGGTCGCGGGAGGGCTTGATCCAGATCAACTGTTGCGCGTTTCCGGCTATGCCGATCGGGTACTGCTGCCCGACACTGAGCCCGACGATCCGATTAACCGTCGCATTGAGCTGATCGTGTTATTACCCGAAATTGCCGAGGCCATCCGTAATCCGGTGGTAATGGAGACCGATGTTTCCACGGTGCTATCAGAAACTGCGGAAGACGGCGGCGGCATACCCGATGATGCTCCACCCGCAGAAAATCCGGAACAAGTGATAGACCCGGAACAAGCGCTAGACATAGAACAACCAGACTTAGAACAAGAGGCAACGAGTGCCGAATGACGCTGCGCTCGTGCTAATACTTTGACGTGAAGGTAGGGGATGGTGCATGGATATAGCTGATTTTTTTGACACCTTTTTTGAAGAAGCTGAAGAGCTGCTGGCGGACATGGAGCAGCATCTGCTGGAGCTGGATGTTGATAATCCGGATAGCGAGCAGCTCAACGCCATTTTCCGTGCCGCACATTCGATCAAAGGGGGCGCAGGCACCTTCGGGTTCAGCGTGCTTCAGAAGACAACGCATATCCTCGAAAACCTGTTGGATTACGCGCGTAAAGGGGAGCTGGCGCTGCGGGCTGACCTCGTTGATACATTTTTAGAGGCCAAAGATATCATGCACGAGCAACTCAATGCCTACCGCAACGAGGAAGAGCCTGATCAAGAGACGTACGAGCGGATTTGTCAGACGCTTCAGCAAATCGCCCTGGAAGAAATTGGCCAGCAGTTGGATGCGCCTGCCGAAACAACGCCGCTGACGAGCACGCCCGCGCCTGCTGAGGCCGCCTCCGTCGAGGAAGAAGCGGCGGACCATGCCGCCGAAGGCCAACTGAAGGTTGCGCTGATTAACGTCGACGAAAAAGACCGGGTTCTGCTCGTCGAAGAGCTTGAGCAGCTGGGCGATATCCAATCCCAGTCGGGAGACGACAAACGCTACGAGGTCATTCTCAACGGGAGCGTGAGCGCTGACGATATTGAAGCGGTGATGTGCTTTATTATCGAGCCCAACCAGATCGACATTCAGCCGATTACCGCCAGCGCGGCAAGCCCACAAGCGCCCGCAGCGTCAGCAACCCCGCTGGCTGAACAGAAAACCCCAGCTGCACCCGCAGAAACCAAGACACCGGCGCCTGCCAAAGCGGCTGGGGGCGATGAACCGGCTAAGGGCAAAGCCAAGAAAGCCGCTGCAGAGACGTCGTCCATTCGTGTATCGGTGGATAAGGTCGACCAGATTATCAACTTAGTCGGCGAGTTGATCATTACCCAGTCGATGCTTGACCAAACGGTGAGCGATTTGGATGACCAGTCGGTCGGCAATAGCTCGCTGCAAAACGGCATGAGCCTGCTACAGCGCAATGCCCGTGACCTGCAGGAATCGGTCATGTCGATCCGCATGATCCCCATGGAATTTGTATTTAGCCGTTTCCCCCGCGTCGTGCGGGATACTGCTGGCAAGCTGGGCAAAGAAATTGAGCTTATCACTGAAGGCAAATCCACTGAGCTGGATAAAAGCTTGGTAGAGCGGATTACCGACCCGCTAACACACTTAGTGCGCAACAGCCTCGACCACGGCATTGAAATGCCTGATGTGCGTGAGTCGATCGGCAAGCCGCGCACCGGCAAATTGACCCTGTCCGCCCGCCATCAGGGCGGCAATATCCTGATTGAAGTGCGTGATGACGGAGCAGGGTTAGACCGTGATCGCTTGCTCGCCAAGGCTAAAGAAAATGGTCTGAACGTCTCCGATACGATGTCGGACGAAGAGGTCTTTCAGCTAATCTTCGCGCCAGGTTTCTCCACCGCCAAAGAAGTCACCGACGTGTCGGGACGCGGCGTGGGCATGGACGTGGTCAAGCGTAACATCCAGGGTATGGGCGGGCGCGTTGAGATCCAGTCCAAAAAAGGTGAAGGCACCATTACCAGCATCGTGCTGCCGCTGACACTGGCGATTCTGGACGGCATGTCGATCAAGGTGGGCAGCGAAACCTTCATACTGCCGCTTTCCACCGTGCTGGAATCGCTGCAGCCCAGCAAGGATGACATGTATGCCATGGCGGGCGACGATGTGGTCCTCAAGGTGCGCGACGAGTACCTGCCGGTGATCGCGATTCACGAAGTGCTGGACGTTGAAAACGCCATTACCGATCCAACCAAAAGTATTGCGGTGATTGTGCAGGGCGAAGGTCGCCGCTACGCCATGTTGGTGGACGAACTGATTGGCCAGCAGCAGGTAGTGGTCAAAAATCTTGAAGACAACTACCGCAAGGTGCCCGGTATCTCGGCGGCGACAATTCTCGGCGACGGCAGCGTGGCACTTATTTTGGATATTTCCGGCCTGCATCGGCTAAGTCGGGCAAAAAAAGAGGCTGGCAAACCAGCCAATACTCAAACAATGTCTTTTTACAAGGAGTCTGAACCGTCATGAGCCAAGCAAACAACGGGGCAGTCCACGCGACTGAAGCAGATAATCGTGAATTTTTGGTGTTCTCGTTAGGCGACGAAGAGTACGCCATCGATATCTTGAAAGTTCAGGAAATTCGCGGCTACGAAAACGTAACACGCATCGCCAACGCGCCGGACTTTATCAAAGGGGTCACCAACTTACGTGGCGTGATTGTGCCGATCGTCGATCTGCGCATCAAATTCCACCTCGATAATGTTGAGTACGGTGGTCAAACCGTGGTGATCGTTGTCAATGTCGCGGATCGCGTCGTGGGTATCGTGGTGGACGGCGTGTCTGACGTGATGACGCTAACGCCCGATCAAATCAAACCTGCGCCTGAATTTGGTGTCACGCTATCTTCTGACTTCCTGAGCGGACTCGGCAGCCTGGAAGATCGCATGTTGGTGATCGTCGATATCGACAAGCTGCTGACGAGCGAAGAGATGGCTCTGGTAGACGGCGCGAGCCACCAGTAAGACTAACGGTTGGCGGCACAGGGAGACGTGCTTGATTATTCGGTCGGCCACTCAGCCGTAAAGGAAACAGGTGAGTAGCTGATAGCGAGGAGATCGGTGAGTGGCTCAGGTAATACGTCAAGTAATGAATAACATGACTGTCCGGCTGAGTTGGGGGCTGGTACTGGTAACATTGACAGCGATGGTGTTGTTGGCCTGCGGGATTGGCCTCTACGCCCTGCACCATGGTGCCGACATCGTCCAAAGCAACGATGCAGCCTCGCAGCAGCAGGCATTTAATGCATTTGCCGCACAGATCCGCTGGGTCTTATTGGGTGTTGTGATGGTGACCATCGCAACGGTGATCATCGTGGTATGGGGGGTGGCGACCAATGTGCTGCGCCCATTAGATAACTTAGTGGGTTATTTCGAGCGTATGGCCAAGGGAGACCTCAGCCAGCAAATTACCGCGCCGGGTAATAACGAAATTGGCCGCCTTTACGTTGCCATGGCGCACATGCAGTCGTCGCTATCGCACACGGTGGGCGTGGTGCGCACTAGCGGTACCTCAATCTTTGAGCGCTCGCAGCAGATTGCCAGTGGCAACAATGATCTGTCATCGCGTACCGAGCAACAGGCGTCCTCATTAGAGGAAACCGCTTCAAGCATGGAGCAGCTCGCCTCAACGGTAGGCCACAATGCCGATAACGCTCGACAAGCCAGCCAACTGGCGGGAGATGCTACCCATACCGCGCGGCGCTCCGGCGATGAGGTAGGCGAGATCGTTGATACCATGCGTGAGATCAGCGCCAGTTCGCATCAGGTCGCCGATATCATTACCCTGATCGACAATATCGCCTTCCAGACCAATATTCTGGCGCTCAACGCGTCGGTGGAAGCAGCACGCGCTGGTGAGCATGGCAAAGGCTTCGCTGTGGTCGCCCAAGAAGTGCGTAGTCTTGCCAGTCGAAGTGCCAGTGCGGCAAAGGATATTCGGACCCTGATCGACACCTCGCTGAACAAGGTCGATGTCGGTACCGAGCGCGTCAACCAGGCCGGTCAGACGATGCAAGACCTGGTTGCCGCCGTGCAGCGGGTCAGTGACATCATGGATGAAATCGCCGCAGCCTCCGAAGAGCAAAGTAACGGCATTGGGCAGGTTAACCAAGCCGTGGCGCAAATGGATCAAGTGGTTCAGCAAAACGCTGAGTTAGTTCAACAAGCGGCGAGCAGTGCAAATGAGCTAGAAAGTGAAGCCGGGCGACTGCGTGAAGCCGTGGAGCGCTTTCGCGTCGCTGACTCGCTAACGGCGCCAACCACCACCCCCCGCCAGGCCACCCCGTTAGCCACTCCGCCATCCCGTTCTGCTGTGCCAGCTACCGCCGAAACAGCAACTGAATGGGAAGCGTTTTAAACGTTAACGCTGTGATGCAAAAGTGCTCAAGTAAGCGGGTTTCAGGCCGATAAGTTAATAGCTGGGGTAGAGAACATCTCCGCAAAAAAGCGCGTCGTTAAATCAAGGCGGCGTGCCTTTCGTGCCAGCAATCGGTTGTTTCTCAGACTCACCGTGTCGTGCAACCACCCCCGTGGCTAAGCAGCAAGCGGGTTAGGCTTTGTAGAGGAGTGGGAAATATTTTGACCGAGCAACGTGAAAGAGTCGACATCGGCCAGTGGGCGTCAGGCAGCCAAATTGAGCGCGACCTGGAGCTGACGGATGCTGACTTTACCCGTGTCCGCGAGCTGATTTATCAGCGTGCCGGCATTGTGCTGGCCGAACACAAGCGCGAAATGGTCTACAGCCGTTTGGCGAAGCGGCTACGCCATCACGGCATGACTCGGTTTAGCGACTACCTCGCCCGCCTTGATCGTCAGCCTGATGCTAAAGAGTGGGAGGCGTTTACTAATGCGCTAACGACGAACCTTACGGCGTTTTTTCGTGAGTCCCACCACTTTCCGTTATTAGCTGAGCATATAAAGCATAAGCAAGAACCTGTCTCGGTGTGGTGCTCCGCCGCGTCGACCGGTGAAGAACCTTACTCGATTGCGATGACGCTGCTCGAAACGCTCGGCGGGCGTGCATCTCAGTCCAGCGTTATAGCGACGGATATTGACACCGATGCGTTGGATAAAGCGCGCAAAGGGATCTACCCCCAGGAGCAGGTGCGCAAGCTAGACGAAGTACGTGTGAAGCGTTTTTTTCAGAAAGGCGCTGGTAATCACACTGGCTTAGCCCGTGTAAGGCCCGAAGTGACGTCGCTGGTCGAGTTTATGCCCATGAACCTGCTAGCTCCCCAGTGGCCGGTTAAAGGCCCCTTTGACGTGATTTTTTGCCGAAATATCATGATTTATTTTGATAAAGAGACTCAGGCGAAAATCCTCAAACGCTTCGCTCCCCTGCTCAAGCCCGACGGACTGCTGTTTGCCGGTCATTCGGAGAATTTTTCCTACATCAGCGATGCATTCAAGCTGCGTGGGCAAACGGTTTATACCCTGGCAAACAGATAAATCATCAACGTGCCTTGGCGCGGCAGACGGCTTGACGGATAAGGAGGCGTGCTTTGAGTGCAGCCAAAATAAAAGTGTTATGTGTAGACGATTCAGCGCTAATCCGCGATTTATTGACGGAAATTATTAACTCTCAGCCCGATATGGAAGTGGTCGCGGTAGCGCCCGATCCAATCGCCGCACGTGACCTGATAAAACAGCATAACCCGGATGTACTGACGCTTGATGTGGAAATGCCGCGCATGGACGGGCTGGATTTCCTCGAGCGTTTAATGCGCCTGCGCCCAATGCCGGTACTGATGGTCTCCTCGCTGACCCAAAGTGGCTCAGAAATTACCCTGCGGGCCCTGGAGCTTGGGGCGTTGGATTTTGTCGCCAAGCCCAGCCTGGGCATCCGCAGCGGGATGATGGACTACGCCAATGAGATTGCTGAAAAGCTTCGGGCTGCTGCGCGTTCGCGGCCACGCCAGGCGCGGCATAAAAATACGCCGCCCCCCGTCCAGCTAAAAGCCCCCATGGTCTCGAGTGAAAAGCTGATTATTATTGGCGCCTCGACCGGTGGCACCGAGGCGATCCGTGCCGTGCTTGAGCCGCTGCCGGCTAATGCACCGGCCATTTTGATTACTCAGCATATGCCAGGAGGTTTCACCCGTTCGTTTGCCGAGCGGCTTGACCGGCTGTGCCGCATCACCGTCAAAGAAGCTGCCGATGGCGAACGGGTGCTGCCTGGCCATGCCTACATTGCGCCGGGAGATCAGCACCTTAAACTGGCGCGTAGTGGGGCCAACTATGTCGCCCGGTTAGACGATGGGCCTCCGGTCAATCGCCATCGCCCCTCGGTGGACGTGCTATTTCACTCCGCCGCCGAACAAGCCGGTAAAAACGCCATTGGCGTGATTCTCACCGGGATGGGTAAAGACGGTGCAGCCGGGCTGCTTGAGATGCGTCAGGCTGGGGCCGCAACCATCGCCCAAAATGAAGAAAGTTGCGTGGTCTTTGGTATGCCACGCGAGGCGATTGCTATGGGGGGAGCCGCCGATGTCACTGCGTTGGGCGAAATCCCTGCGCGGTTAATGTCGCTGATTGACTCGTCGGGACGAGCACAGCGCGTATAACGACAACAACGTGTCAGCTTTGGGCTGTAAGGGAATGGTATGAATCGAATGTTTCGCAACCTGAGTATTAATGTTGCCGTGATTGCAGTGTTAATTGTGTTTCTACTGGCCGTTGGGGCCAACATGCTGATCTTCGCGCTTTCCGACAAGGCGACTCAGCGCATGGTAGAGACGATTGACCAGATTAATGTGCAGCAGCTTAACGAAATTAACCGTGCCGATGCGCTTTGGAGTGGCGCGCTGGTCGACCTGGAAATCGCCTCCAATGAATTTATGCTGGGGCGTAGCCGTCAAGCGACGGCGCGTCTTGAATCTGCCCAAGACCAGCTAGGTCGTGCAGAAGACCGCTTTAATCGCTTTGCGTCGGTACCGCGTAGCGACGGTGGTGAAGCGTTAGGGCAAGAGGTTGAAGCATCCTTTGAAGCTGTTTTTGCGCTAACCCATCAGCAGGTAGAAGCGCTTGACCAAATGGATACCACGGGATTCAACAGAATTCGCGAGGAAATGTTCGCCCCTGGTAAAGAGCAAGATGCCGCCCTCACGGAGTTCGTTCAGTACGCTGGTCAGCGTGGCGTCCAAGCGCAGCAAGAGCTTGATGACACTAATAATTTTTACACTATGCTCGAATGGGTAGTGCTCGCGGTCATTCTATTTTTAGCGGTATTGATTTATTTAGGCCTGCGCAAAATCGTCATTAGGCCACTTAACCAAGCGGTCATTCAGCTCAACACCATTGCCGACGCGGATCTCACCACGCCGATTCCGACCGGCGGTAAAAACGAAGTGGGTCAGCTGTACACCGCCATGAAGCGCATGCAGAACAGCCTCAATGATATCGTGACGCGAGTACGCGAAGGCAGCCGTGAGATTCACCACGGCACGCGGGAAATCGCTAGCGGTAACGCCGACCTGTCATCGCGCACCGAGCAGCAGGCCGCCTCAATTGAAGAGACTGCCTCAAGCATGGAGGAAATGACCGCGACGGTGAAACAAAATGCCGATAACGCGCGCCAAGCCAGCACGCTCGCCGTGGATGCGTCATCCACGGCAGAGCGCGGCGGAGACGTGGTGCAGCAGGTAGTGGAAACGATGCACGGCATTTCCAGCAGTTCGCAAAAAGTGTCGGATATTACTACCGTGATCGACTCGATCGCTTTCCAAACCAATATCTTGGCACTTAATGCGTCTGTTGAAGCGGCTCGTGCGGGTGAGCAAGGCCGTGGTTTTGCGGTTGTGGCCGGGGAAGTACGCAACTTGGCGAGCCGCAGTGCCGATGCTGCCAAAGAAATTAAAAGCTTGATTGATGACTCGGTCACCCAGATTCAACAAGGCTCTTCACTGGTCGAGCAGGCCGGGACAACGATGTCGGACGTTGTCACCGCTGTGCGCCGTGTCACCGATATTATGGATGAAATTTCTGCGGCCTCTCAGGAACAGAGCGACGGCATTGAGCAAGTCAGCCAAGCGGTCGGCCAGATGGATCAGGTTACCCAGCAGAATGCCTCGTTGGTGCAGCAGGCCACTGCCGCGGCGTCTTCGTTGGAAGAGCAGGCCAACCGGCTTGAAGAAGCGGTTGCAGTATTTAAGCTGGTAGGGTTGCAAGTGGCCCATCAGCAGACCAGTGCGCCTAACTCAGCCCCTAAAGCAGTGGCCGCAACGGCCACAAAAACATCATCTACTACGCCCACTCGTACGGTGTCTTCGCCTAGCGAACACGACGATTGGGAAGAGTTTTAACCAGCCCCGACTGATGAGAGGATGACCCATGGCAGATAAGAACATGAGCTTTTTGGTGGTGGATGACTTCCCCACGATGCGCCGGATTGTGCGCAGCTTGTTGAAAGAACTTGGTTTTACCAATGTTGACGAAGCAGAAGACGGGCAAGACGCGCTCAATAAGCTACGCGCTGGCAACTTCGAGTTTGTGGTCTCCGATTGGAACATGCCCAACCTGGACGGCCTGGAGATGCTCAAGGAAATCCGTCAAGATGACGCTCTCAAAGAGTTACCGGTACTAATGGTGACGGCGGAAGCCAAGAAAGAAAACATCATCGCGGCGGCCCAGGCGGGGGCTAACGGGTACGTTGTGAAGCCGTTTACCGCCGCTACCCTGGAAGAAAAACTCAATAAAATTTTTGAGAAAATGGGTAAGTAACGCGGCAAGGCCTGCGGGCCGGGATTACGAGGAGAGAACACCATGAGCCAGAATGAGCCGTCCAGTTCGACCCAGCTGTCCGATGAGGCCGCCGAAGACCTTATTCATCGCGTCGGCAAGCTGACCCGCATGTTGAGGGAAAATATGCGCGAGCTGGGGCTGGATAAGGAAATCGAGAAAGCAGCAGAAGCCATTCCAGACGCGCGAGACCGTCTGCACTATGTGGCTACCATGACCGAGCAAGCGGCTGACCGCTCGCTGAATGCGATTGATCGTGCGCAACCGCTGCAAGACCAACTCAGTGATCAAGCAGAATCGCTGGATAAGCGCTGGGCAGAGTGGTTCGAAGCGCCCCAAGAATTGGATGATGCCAAGGCACTCGTCAAAGAGACCCGTGGCTACTTGGGGAGCGTGCCGGGTATAACGGCAGCGACCAACAAAGAGTTGATGGAAATCATGATGGCACAAGATTTCCAAGACCTAACCGGCCAGGTCATCAAAAAGATGATGGACGTCATCCGCGAGATCGAACATCAGCTGGTTCAGGTGCTAATTGACAACGTTCCGGGTGCCCAGGCACGAGAAACGATGCAACGCAAGGCCGAAGATCAGTGGAAAAACGAGAATGCACGGCGTAACGAAGACCTTTTGAATGGGCCTCAAGTGAAGGACAATGCACCTGATATCGTGACCGGGCAAGATCAGGTCGACGATCTCTTGGACGAATTGGGCTTCTAACGCACTGTGTGAACGTTTGCTCGGGCTATACGAAGTTTCGCTCAGCCGTCCTTAGGGGCGGCTTTTCGTGTTTAGCCGCGATAAATTACCTGGCCGGATGACCTTATGGCAGAAAACGACAGCGACCAGGAAAAGACCGAAGAGGCCACGCCCAGACGAAAGGAAAAGGCGCGCGAAGAAGGTCAGGTGGCCCGGTCGCGGGAGTTGACTACTTTTCTCGTACTACTGGGCGGGGTGATCGGTCTATGGACTATGGGGCGGATGCTTTACAACCAGCTTGGCATGGTGATGGAGCAGGCGTTTTTGTTTGAGCGTCGTCAAGCCATGGAAAGTATGCCAATGCTGACTAATGCGCTAGACCTTGGTCAACGTACGCTGTTTGCAATGATGCCGTTGTTTTTACTGCTGACGATAATTGCTTTGGTGTCGCCGACGTTGCTAGGCGGTTTTCTGATTTCAGGAAAATCGCTGCAGCCCAAATTTTCAAAGTTAAATCCGATCGCTGGGCTGAAGCGTATGTTTGCCATGCAGGCACTTATTGAACTGTCCAAAGCGATTGCCAAATCACTTCTCGTCGGCGGGGTTGGGGCAGCGTTTTTATATCTGAATATGGGCAAGTTCATGTCGCTCATGGACCAGCCTATTCAGCAGGCGTTGGCCAGCGCGTTGACCATGTCGGCCCAAGCAGCGGGGTTAATGGTCTTGGCCCTGATTGTGGTGATTTTAATCGACGTGCCTTTCCAGCTTTGGAGCAATGCCAAAAAGCTGCGTATGAGCCAGGAAGAGGTTAAGCGCGAGCACAAGGACTCAGAAGGCGACCCGCAGGTTAAGGGACGTATTCGTCAGCAGCAGCAGGCGATGGCGCGGGGTCGGATGATGAGTAAAGTGCCCGAAGCCGATGTTATCATCACCAACCCGACCCACTATGCTGTTGCGCTGTCGTATCAAGAGGGTCAGATGGGCGCGCCAAGGTTAGTGGCCAAAGGTACCGATGCGGTGGCTGCGCGCATCCGTGAAATTGCCAATGAGGCCGGAGTGCCACGATTAGAAGCAGCACCATTGGCACGGGCGCTGTATCATCACGTCGACCTTGACGCCGAAATTCCGGCGAATCTATACACCGCCGTGGCTGAGGTCATGGCCTGGGCATATCGTTTGAAAACTATAGCGCAACAAGGAGGCGAGGTGCCCCCTACCCCCGATAACCTGCCGGTGCCCCCGGAAATGGAAACCCCCGGGCGTGGTACCGGTGGCAATGAGGCACAAACATGAAAGGCTTTAGCCAACTGATCAGCCAGCGAAACTGGATGAGCGACATGAAGGTACAGTTGCTCGCGGGACCGCTGCTGATCTTAATGATTTTGGGCATGATGATCGTGCCCCTGCCACCGTTTGCGCTGGATTTGCTGTTTACCTTCAATATTGCCCTGGCCATTATGGTGCTGATGGTCAGCATGTTTGCGCAAAAGCCCCTCGACTTTGCTGCCTTTCCCGCCGTGCTGCTGTTTACCACGCTGTTACGGCTCTCGCTGAACGTAGCGTCCACCCGCGTGGTGTTGATGGAAGGGCACCAAGGCGGTGCATCCGCAGGTAAAGTCATCGAGGCGTTCGGGGCGTTTCTGGTAGGCGGTAATTTTGCGGTGGGCCTGGTGGTCTTTTTGATTCTGGTGATCATCAACTTTATGGTCATCACCAAAGGTGCCGGCCGGATTGCTGAGGTCGGCGCGCGCTTCACACTGGATGCCATGCCCGGCAAGCAGATGGCGATTGATGCCGACTTAAATGCTGGGCTGATCGGCGAGGAAGACGCCAAAAAGCGGCGTGCTGAAATCGCCCAGGAAGCCGATTTTTACGGGTCAATGGAT
The DNA here is from genome assembly GCF_900086985.1 of Halomonas sp. HL-93. Classification (NCBI taxonomy): domain Bacteria; kingdom Pseudomonadati; phylum Pseudomonadota; class Gammaproteobacteria; order Oceanospirillales; family Halomonadaceae; genus Halomonas; species Halomonas sp. HL-93. Next base: position 3,858,846 of record NZ_LT593974.1, on the reverse strand, counting down.
GGCGCCAGCAAGTTCGTGCGCGGCGACGCCGTGGCGGGTCTGGTGATCATGGTGGTCAACATCATTGGCGGCCTGATGATTGGCATGCTGCAACACGATATGAGCTTCGCCGACGCTGGCCGCACCTATATGCTGCTGGCGATTGGCGATGGCTTGGTCGCGCAAATACCGGCGTTGGTGATTTCTACTGCCGCCGGTGTGACGGTATCACGGGTAAATACTGACCAGGATGTCGGCCAGCAGATGATCAGTCAGCTGTTCGTCAACCCCCAGGTAATGATCCTGGCGGCGCTGGTCATGGGCCTGTTAGGTATCGTGCCGGGCATGCCCAATATGGTCTTCTTGCTGTTTACCCTGATGCTTGCTGGGCTGGCTTGGTTCATCATGCGTCGACAAGAGCAGGCACTGGTGAAGGAGGAAATTTCCGCCGCGCCGCCACCTACTCAGGAATCGCCAGAGGCCAGTTGGGAAGATGTTCAACTGGTCGATACGCTTGGGCTGGAAGTGGGGCATCGCCTGATTCCGCTGGTCGATTCACGCCAGAAAGGCGAGCTGTTGGCTCGGATTAAAAGCGTACGTAAGAAATTTGCTCAGGAAGTCGGCTTTTTGCCGCCGGTTGTACATATTCGCGATAACCTCGAGCTGTCACCTAACGCTTACGTGCTATCGATGAAAGGCGCCGAAATTGGTCGTGCCGATGCCTATCCAGGCAAGTGGCTGGCCATTAACCCAGGCCAAGTATCAGGCGAGTTGCAAGGTACGCCGACTCACGACCCGGCCTTTGGTTTGCCTGCGGTATGGATTGATACCGGCCAGCGGGAGCATGCTCAGGTGTACGGCTATACGGTTGTCGACGCCAGCACGGTGATTGCTACGCATCTTAACCACTTATTGCACCGTCATTCGCCAGAGATGTTGGGGCGTCAGGAAGTACAAAAACTGCTGGATAAGCTGGGCGGTGAACAGAAAGCGCTGGTCGAAGAAGTAGTGCCCAAAGCGATTTCGCTGACCGTGCTGCAGCGTATCCTGCAGAACCTGTTGGACGAAGACGTCTCAATTCGCGATATGCGGACCATCCTCGATACGCTGGCGGAGTTCGCAGGCCAGCAGCAGGATGCTAATGAACTAACGGCGCTGGTCCGGGTGGCCCTGGGCCGCTCGATCACCCAGCAATGGTTTGCCGGTCAGGATACCTTGAACGTGATGGGCTTGGATGCACAGCTAGAGCAAGTGCTGGTGCAGGCCATGAACGGCAACGGGGCCATGGAGCCAGGGCTTGCCGAAACGTTGATGACCCAGGCCCAGCAGGCGTTGGAGCGCCACGAAAGCAGCGGCGAGCCGCCGGTACTGGTGGTTCAGCATTCCCTGCGCGCGGTGCTATCGCGGTTTTTGCGCCGTCGCTTGCGCCATATGGCGGTCCTATCACAAGCTGAAATACCTGACGATCGCACCCTGCGGGTGACCACTGTGGTAGGGGGGCGCTAATGCCCGCGCTGCTATTTTTCCTCACGGCTCAGGGGTAATACATGAGTGTTAGACGTTTCGTGGGCGCTAATAGTCGCGATGTAATGCGCCAAGTGCGAGAAGCACTGGGTGACGACGCGCTGATTGTCGCTAACCGCCGCACTGAAGGCGGCGTCGAAATTCTCGCCATGGCGGATGAAGCCGTTGATCATTTCGAACCCTCACCGCCACCGCCTAGCGAGCCGACAGCCACGCCCAAGGACCCGCTCGAAGCGATGAGCGAGCGCTTACTACGCGAGATGCAGGATATGCGCTCGCTGCTCGCCTCCCAGCAAACCGACCACCGCGCGTCGCCCGCCTCAACCGCCAGCGGGGCCGAGCGCTGGCGCCAGCTACTTTGTGGCGTAGGATTTAGTACCGAGTTAGCTGACGACCTTTTGGTAGATTTGCCTACCAGCTTGGCGACGCCAACCGCCGATAGCGAGCAGGGGTTGGCATGGCTTCGCGAGCGACTCATGGCGCGCCTAACCGTTCTCCAGGATGAGCCTGAATTCTTTGATCAAACAGGCATTGTGGCGCTGGTGGGTCCCACCGGGGTGGGTAAGACGACCACCACCGCCAAGCTGGCGGCCCGATTTGTGATGCGCCACGGTACTCGCCCGGTCGCCTTGGTAACCACCGACAGCTTCCGTATCGGCGCCCATGAGCAACTGCGCATCTACGCGCGCTTGCTTGATATCCCCATGTACGCGCTGGATGCGGAACAACCCATCGACGACCTGTTGGGTCGCCTGCAGGGAAAGCAGTGGGTGATTATCGATACCGTGGGAATGAGCCAGCGCGACCAGCGGGTGATCGAACAGATCGCCCACCTGCAGGGCGGTCGTTCCAACGTCAGGTTGGTGCTACTGCTTAATGCCGCCAGTCAGCCGGAAACCCTCGAAGAGGTGGTGCTGCGCTATCGTCAAGCCGCCCGAGCGGCGGGTGCTGAGCTGGATGATTGCATCATCACCAAGCAGGATGAAGCGGGGCGGTTGGCGCCCATCCTGGATATTGTCATGCGCCATGGCATGCGTGTGCTGTTTGGCTCCTATGGCCAGCAGGTACCCGAAGATATGGCGGTGGCTGATCCTGCTGCACTAGTCGACCAGGCGTTGAACACAGCCGCCGCGCAGGTAGGCAGCGCTCCCATGACTACCTCGCCGATTAGCATGCCGCGCTGGTCGCGGGATGTGCTGGGCCAGGGCCGCCGTCTGTCGTCACTGTTTGCCCAGTTGCGCGAGCGGCTGGCGGGCTTTGACCGGCTGGAAGGCGTCTGGGACATCGCCAACTTGCCCAGCGTGTTGCAGGATCAGCGACTGGACGAGCTTCTGGAGGGGTACCCGCCGCCCCAGCGCATGCTGGGCATGACGTGGTCGCCACGCCGCAATGAACGTGGCTGTGATTGGGCAATGCCCGATATAGGGCTCGATGCAGATGGCGCCTGGATGGCGCTGCCCTGGCTACAGCACCGTCAGCCAGCCGGTTGGCAGCCGCGCATGGCAAACTTTAGTGAGCGCGATGGTGTCGCGGTCCATTTATTACCTGCCTTACCCGACAGCGAGGCATTGTCCTGGCTGGAGCGCCAATACTTGACCTGGGTCAGCTTGGCCCCGCCAGCCCTCAGGGTACACTTGCACGGCGAACGCTATGCGCTACGCCAATTGTTTGTGGAAAGCACGCTCAACCACCGCGTTAACGTGCGTTTCCGTGGCCAGCCGATGGCCCTGTGGACGGCCTATGCCGAAGTCAGCGATCAAGACGGACGGGAGTTGCTGGCGTGGTACGGCGAAGTGCGCGATCCGGAAAGTGCTAAGGTAGTCACGCGGCGTTATTGGCTTACACCTGCGCGGTTGGGCAATGAGGTGCTGAGCCTGTTGGTGACCCAACTGCAAAGCGAAGGGCTTTCAGCAATGACCCGTCGTGCCTGGCAACAGTTAAAAGATGCCGACAGTGGTGAGGTAAGCCCAGAGGTGCGATTGCTGATGGCCAGTGGTATCGCCGCCGTGGCGGGGCATCTCGACTGCGCTGACGATGAGGCCGCCAGTGCATTGCATAGTGACGTGTTGAACTTGTTGGGCAGCCGTCGGCGGCGGCGCGATACAGCGCTGCTCGATGCTCTGGTGTATGCCTTTATGGCCCGTGATGCGATCCGCCAGCTGGGTGGCGTTCACCGTGAGGGCTTGGTATGAGCGCTCATGACCAAGCCGCCGGGCTACGCAAGTGGGCCGACCTGCAGCGTCAGCAGCGGGGCGATGAAGCGCCCCCTGAGGCAACGGAATCGCCCCGGCCGATGGCCTACCGGTCGCCTGTTGTACCCAGCGCAGCGGCCATGATGCCGCCCGTCGGGCCACCTGTACCGAAAACGCCGTTAATGGTGATTGGGTTGCCCAACGCTGGGCCGGTTCAAGTACGTAAGGTTAGCGCGCGGCTAGGCCAGTGGGCTGCATTGGGACGCGCCTGGGCCAAGGACCCAGCCGACTGGGATATTCGTATTGTGATGCCGGATGCGCCCGAACTGGCACGACTTAGCCAGGATCATCGTCGCTGGGCACTATGGATACACAGCGATGCCGATGCGTTTGGGCGCATGTACCATGTATTGAAACAGCTAAGCCAGCATAACGGCCCGCAGCGTCTACTGGCGTTGCACGAGCCTAATTTGCCCAGGCAAGGTCTGTTGGAAAACCTACAGCAGGCGGCCAAGAACTATTTAGGCATCGAGCTGCTATTGTTGGCCCGCTGAGCGCGGCGAACGCCTGTAAAGCGCCTAATAAACGGGGCTAATTCGCTCATGAAAAGGAACCAAGCATGCTAGGCTATTGGCGTTATGTAATTAGCATTTTGGTACTAGCAGTGGGGACTGGCTCGTTAGCTCAGGCGGCGTCCAGCAGTTGGGTCACGCAAGTGCCGGGGCTTACGGTGGCCATGAGCGACCGCGCCAGCCGCAGTGATACGGCGCGTCCCCCAGCGGGTGTCGCCGCACCGACGGCGGTCATTGAGCGCGTCCAATGGCAATACCAGCATCCCCCCGGGGCAGCGCTTCAGTCCTGGCTATGTCATCCTGAGCGTTGTGTTCCTTTATCAGGGATGCGTGGGGAGACCCGTGCTTTATCAGGGCTAGGTGCGACAACGCCGCTGCATTTTCAGTTTGCGCTACGGCCAGGGCAGCGGCCCGTCAGCATTAAAGGGTTGCAGATGATTATAAATTATCAGTGAGTCAAGGTGGTTTAGCCGCGAGGCAAGAGGATGTATACAGCACAAGGCAGGATCGAACAAAGTGAGCTGATGACGGAGTACATGCCACTGGTAAGACGTCAGGCCTTGACGCTTCAAGTCAGGTTGCCAGCCAGCATTGAGCTGGACGACTTAATCCAGGCGGGCATGATGGGTCTATTAGAGGCCCTAGGACGCTTCGATGCCACTCAGGGCGCTACCTTTGCGACGTTTGCTAGTCAGCGCATTCGCGGCGCCATGGTGGATGAGTTGCGCACCCGCGATTGGCTGCCCCGCAGCGTCCGGCGCTCTGCCCGGGCCGTGGATGAGGCTGTCAGGCGATTGGAGCAATCGCTGGGGCGCGCCCCTGAAGAAGCAGAAATTGCGGCCTCGTTGGATATGCCGCTTGGCGATTATCAGCAACTGCTGCATGACACTAATAGTGGGCAGTTGCTGCCCTTCGAAGAGTTGGTGGCCGATGGCAGTGAGCCGTATAGTCGTGAGGCGAGTAGTTCGCCGTTCGATCATTTGCTAGATGGCCAACAGCGGGAAACGCTAGTGGCCGCCATTGAGGCATTGCCCGAGCGTGAAAAGCTGCTTATGGCGCTGTATTACCAAGAAGAATTGAATTTAAAAGAAGTAGGTGCTGTGTTGGGCGTTACTGAATCACGCGTTTCCCAACTGCATAGCCAAGCGGTGAGTCGCCTGCGCGCAAAGTTAAACGATTCGGCGTAGTCGTGACGGCAAAAACGGCGGGGAACGCGCTGCTGTTTCAACACCCCGCGCTAACGCGTCCCGTATTTAATGCTTTAAGGAGCACGACATGAATCCATCGACGCTGATAGGTATATGTGCCAGCATCCTGCTGTTGGTAAGCGTCTTGTTTTTTACTGCTGAATCGCCGGAAAGCTTCTTCAATTTACCGGGGCTCGCTATTGTGGTCACCGGTACGCTTGCCGCCACCTTTATCAGCTATCCACTTAAAGAAGTGCTCCGTGTGGTGCGTTTGGTCGGGCTTGTCTTTCGCCGCGAAAATACCTATGTGCGTGACGATATCAACGAACTGGTTTCCATGTCGCGGCTATGGTTTAAGGGCGATGTTCGCGCCGTTGAGAGAGAGCTTGAACATACCCGCAACCCGTTTTTACGTACCGGTATCCAACTGGTTATCGCCAACACCAAAGAAGACGAAATCTTCGATATGTTGCGCTGGCGTATAGCGCGGCTAAAAGCGCGCGAGCATGCGGAAGCGCAAATTTTCCGAACCATGGCCACTTATGCACCGGCGTTTGGCATGATTGGCACGCTAGTAGGCCTGGTCAATATGCTGGAAGTCATGGATTCCGGCAATCTTGACGTCATTGGCCCGCGTATGGCGGTGGCCTTGCTGACGACCTTCTATGGTATTTTGCTGGCCAATCTGGTGTTCAAGCCTGTCGCGGTAAAGTTGGAGCGGCGCACCGAAGAACGGCTGATTACCATGAATATGGTATTGGAAGGGATTTCACTGATTACCAAGCGCCGGTTGCCTTCCTTTATCGAAGAAACGCTCAATTCGTTCATCGCTAATTACCATGACGAAATCCGTGAACCTGACGTTAAGAAGCCGCGCACCCGCACAAGTGCTGCTGCCAAAGGGTAGCGGCCATGTTAGACAGGGATACGCGACAGACCTTAGAGGCGCCGCTGCTAACGGGTGGAGAGGATGATGGTTGGCTAACCAGCTACCTGGACGTGCTGACGTTATTGCTTACCCTGTTCGTATTGCTGCTGTCTTTGGCCCCGCCGGGCGGTAACGATGAGGGTGCCGCCGGCAGTGTCGCCGAGGTGTCTCCCGGCGCTATCGAAGACCTGCCCCTGGCCACCTTGGCAGCCGGTATCCAGCCGCGGCATAGTGGCGTGCAACCTCGCTTCGACGGCATTCGTATCCCCGGGGTGGACGTATCCCAAGGCCAGGAAGGCGTGACGCTGCGCATCAACGATAGGCTGTTATTCGATAGCGGGCGGGCACAGCTTACCGGTCAGGGCCGCGATCTCATTGCCAGCCTAGTGGATGTATTGAATGCCTTTGAAGGGCAGGTATCCGTCGAAGGACATACCGACAATGTGCCCATTGCGACCTCGCGCTTCCCATCCAATTGGGAGCTCTCATCAGCTCGTTCCATCGCGGTGGTTCGCCATTTAGAAAGCCAAGGGCTCAATGTTGATCGCATGCGCGCCGTTGGCTATGCCGATACCCAGCCGATAGAAAACAACGCCACGTCGCAGGGACGAGCCGCTAATCGACGGGTTGAACTTGTGCTTAGGCAACCGTCAGCGCGCGAGTAAATAACCTCTTACAACCCTTACGAAGCCTGCTGACACAGGGCCTGCATGCGCGCCAGCGCTTCCCCTGCGCCCTCCAGGCTAAACGTCATATACCAAGGCTCTTCATCGCCTTGATCAAAGCCCAGGAATATCCGCTCACCGTCGCTCATGTCGGCGATTAAAGCGTCGATATCGTTTAAATAAAAGTGGGCATAAAAGCCGTTATCGGCGCGCTCGGTAATAAATTCGGCAACGCTGTTGAGTCGTTCGCGCTCATCGACGCGTAATCGCGCGGGTACCAGATCGTCCGCCCGGCTTTCTCCTTGGGCGGCGTCCAGCTCAACGCGCATTTCCAGCCACGGCAAATCGCATACGCCTTGGGTGGCGTTGACGCTCAAGGTGGCATCCGAGTAGCTATGGGTCTCCACCGCACGAAAATGCCGCTCTTCACCGAGGGTCAATGACATTGACTGCCAGTGACCGTGGGCTTGATCGTCTTCGACGTTAAACGATACGGCATAAGCCGATGGCAGCGATAAGACCAACGCCGCGCCAAGCGCGGGGTAAGCAAGTGCTGAATAAAAGCGGGACATTAACGGCATGAACAGGCCCATCATCTGGAAAACCCTTAGCCTATCGTCTGATGGCCAAGGGCAAAAGACTAACGCGCTGATTTTTCTATATATGGTAGAAAAAGTGTGAAAAAACGGCCGATGTAGTGCAAAGTCAAGGCTATACTTCATTTGATTGCCCCGTATAATCGTGCTGATTAACGCGCCATTTCCACCGCCGTGAAGGAGTTTTGCGACATGAGTACTGCTACCCAGGCTATGAACACTTCGAACGATGTCCCACTGCAGGAGCCGTCGCGAGAAATTTGGGACGCTAAATATCGTCTCAAAGATCGTCATAGTCAGCCGGTGGATCAGGACCTGGGCGCAACCTTCGAGCGGGTGGCGAAAGCCCTGGCGGAGGTGGAAGGCGATAAAGCCGATGAGTGGCTGCCCAAATTTCGCTGGGCGTTGGAACACGGCGCGATTCCCGCCGGGCGAATCCTCTCAAATGCCGGCGCTGAAGCCTATAAGCCAGCGGTGAGCCTGATTAACTGCACGGTGTCGCGCACCATTCGCGATTCAATGCGCGATATTCTGGATTCCGTAGTGGACGCGGGCATGACGCTCAAGTCTGGCGCGGGCATCGGCTACGACTTCTCGACGCTGCGGCACAAAGGGGCGTTTGTGTTTGGCGCTGGCGCGGGCACCAACGGCCCGCTGGCGTTTATGGATATCTACGACAAGATGTGTTTCACCGTGGCCTCCGCCGGCGGCCGTCGCGGTGCGCAGATGGGCACCTTCGATGTCGGCCACCCCGACGTGCGTGAATTTATCCAGGCCAAGCGCGAAGCCGGGCGCCTGCGTCAGTTCAACCTCAGTCTGTTGATCACCGATGAGTTCATGGAGGCCGTGAAGCGCAACGCCGACTGGCCGCTCGCCTTCCCGCTGCACCCCGGTGAAAAAGACGACGTCAGCGCCGAGGACATCATCTACCGTGACTGGCCAGTGGTCGAGGAAGGCTACACGGTTGACGATGAAGGCCGCGTGGCCTGCCGAATTGTCGAAGTGATCAAGGCGCGGGAGCTGTGGGACACCATCATGTCCTCGACCTACGACTACGCCGAGCCAGGGTTCATCCTGATCGACCAAGTAAACCGCATGAACAACAACTGGTTCTGCGAAGATATCCGTGCCACCAACCCTTGCGGGGAGCAGCCGCTGCCGCCGGAAGGCGCGTGTTTGCTGGGCTCGGTCAATCTGACCAAGTTCGTCATTGAGCCGTTCAGTGACAAGCCCCGGTTTGACTGGGACCGCTACCGCCAGGTGGTGGCCATTTTCACCCGCATGCTCGACAACGTGGTCGAAATTGCTGGTTTGCCGCTGCCCCAGCAGCAGCGTGAAATTGAGGCCAAACGCCGCCATGGCATGGGATTTTTGGGCCTGGGCTCGACGCTAACCATGCTCAAGATCCCCTACGGTTCGCAAGCATCGCTGGCGTTTACCGAAGAAGTCAGCCGCCATTTGGCGCTTGAGGGCTGGAAGCAAGCGCTGGAACTTTCCCAAGAGAAAGGTATGGCCCCGGTGCTTGCTGAAGAGCACGTTATCACGCCGAAGATGATGCGCGAGCGGCCGCAGCTTGCCAAAGACGGCTACGAAGTGGGCGACAAGGTGCCGGGGCGTATTCTCCACGCCCGCTATAGCCAGTACATGGCCAAAGTGGCCGAGCTGGAGCCCGAACTGGTAGCCCAGCTTGCCGAGCACGGCGCACGCTTTACCCACCATAGCTCGATCGCGCCGACCGGTACGATTTCGCTGTCGATGGGCAATAACGCATCTAACGGCATCGAGCCGTCGTTCTCGCACCGCTATTTCCGCAATATTATCCAGTCGGGCAAGAAAACCAAAGAGCAGGTCGAGGTAGTTTCTTTCGAGTTAGCGGCTTATCGTCACTTTATTGCCGCCGATGCAGTTGACAGTGACCTGCCCGATTACTTCATCACCGCCGACGCGGTGAGCCCTGAACAGCACGTCGCGGTACAGGCGGCGGCACAGCAATGGATTGATTCGGCGATCTCCAAAACGGTCAATGTGCCCACCGAATTTCCGTTTGAAAACTTCCAGGACTTGTATCTGCAAGCTTATGAAAGCCGTCTGAAAGGCTGCACCACCTTCCGCTTTAATCCAGAAGCCTTCCAGGGCGTACTGGTGCGCGAGGATGACCTGAAAAATACCACCTATGTGTTTGAGCTTGAGAACGGCGAAACCCTCGAGTTGACCGGCGATGAGAAAGTGGTATACGACGGCGAGGAGCATAACGCCGCCAACCTGTTTGATGGCTTAAAAGAAGGCACCTACGGCAAATGGTGATGCAGGACCAAGCCTCATCACGCACAACGCCCGCACACCTTTGCTAATTGGAGACCGTTATGACTGTTGAAATTACCTCAAAAATCGTCGGGTACCGCATCAAACAGCAAGAGCAGGCGGTGCCTGTCCGCGAACTGCCTGAAGAAGACCCGCTGACGGTGCGTATTCCATCGCGTCCGGAAGGCACGCTGGAAGCCGTCTCAGAAAAGATTTCCTACGTGGGCGCGGAAGGCCGCAAAAAAGTCTATTTGCTGGTGTCTTTCATGCCGGTGGAAGGCGTGGTCGGCGGCAAACGCGTGGTCATTGAGCGCCCGGTAGAGTTTTTCTTCCCTTCCGGCCAGCTCTCAAGCGAGCACCAGTGGATCACGGCCACCATGCGAAGCCTGTCGCTGGCGGCGCGCGGTGGCTATGTCACCCAGGCAGTGGCGGACTTGCGCAAGGTGGCCTGGGATAAGGGCTTGGTGCGTTGCGGCATGAACCGCTGGAACAAACCCATGTTCCATGATTCTGAAGTGGCCGCGATTGCCTGGTCGATTCAGCAAATTCTGTATCGCCGTGGCTTTTTGGACCAGGACGGCAACCAGGTGCCGGTGGAAAATTTAGTGGAACGTTACGCCCACCGCATGCAGCACGGGCACGCTTGGCAGCCGCCTGTCGATGAGGCCCCTGAAGAGGCCGCAAGCAGCGCCGTAGAACCTATCGGCAAAGGTAACGCTTCGACCAACACCAAAGGCAGCGGACCGGCCACCGTGGGCCACTGCCCGGAGTGCCGTGGCGAGTTGATCATGATGGATGGCTGCCCCACCTGCTACGCCGGGTGTGGCTGGTCGAAGTGCGGCTGAGCCGCTGAGATGATCGCCAAGTGACAACTAAAACGCCGCGAGTTAAATAAGCTCGCGGCGTTGTTATGCGTGGCGACTACGCCGTAGCGTCAAACAGAGGGCGGACGTTATCGGTCAGGTAGGCATCGTCAAACTCGCCTTCTACTGAGAGTGCATCCAGGTCGGGGATGGTGACGTTGTGGCGGTCACGGAACACCAAGCCGTCCTCGCTGAGAGCGCTGAATGTCCGACTGACATGCACCGGGCTTAAGCCCAAAATATCAGCCAGTTGCTCCTGGGAAAGCGGTAAACGAAAGTGGCCGCTGATATCGTCGTTGGTTTGGCGCAACCGTAAATACATTTCATGAAGGAAGTGAGCCATTTTTTGGCGTGCGCTGCGCCGGGCAATGTTGACTAGTCGTTCGGTCAATAGGGCTTGTTGACGGCTGCCAATGGCGAACATCACCGAGGTGAGTGGTAGCGACTGGCGGAATAGCTCCAGCATGCGGCGGTGGGGAAAGTGGCAGATAACCCCATCGTTGATCATGCGCACGTTCTCAAGGCGCTGGGCAAAGGCAAACTCGCGTAGGCCAATGATGTCCCCCGGCAAAAACACTTCCAAAATCTGTCGATCACCATTTTCCAGGTGACGATACGAATAGGCCCAGCCGCTTTTCAGCGTGCAGAACTCATTTGCCGCGTCGCCCATCTCCCAGAGTAGTGTGCCTGCTTTAATATCAGTGGGGCTCTCCTCCAGTGAAGTAAGGAGCTGTTTTTCTTCTTCAGTAAGCGAGCAGTAGTGGCTGAAATGCTTAATAATGCAGCTTTTTTCTTGGCCCACGGCTGATGACCTCTAAAAATTATTGGCGCTTAAAATCGATTATTCAGTCGACCACTACTATAAACGAAGCAGATGAAGAATGCGTCGCGTATGTGGTCTTAGCCTCGCCACAGGGGAGTACATCAGCGCTCATGTTATTGCCAACAAACGCCTGTCTGCGGCGATAGCAGCGTTAAGCGGACGCGCGCTGGTGTCGCGCCAGCAGCGGGGCCAAAAAGCGCCCGGTATGCGAGACTTTCTGCTTGGCAATCTGCTCGGGTGTGCCTTCGGCGATGATTCGACCGCCCCCGGAACCACCTTCTGGGCCGAGATCGACAATCCAATCGGCGGTTTTGATCACATCCAGGTTGTGCTCAATCACAACGATAGTGTTGCCGTGATCGCGCAGACGGTGCAGCACCGTCAGCAACTGGCGGATGTCCTCAAAGTGCAGGCCGGTGGTTGGTTCATCCAGGATATACAGTGTTTTACCGGTATCGCGCTTGGCCAGTTCGCGGGCCAGCTTGACCCGCTGGGCTTCGCCACCGGATAGTGTGGTGGCACTTTGCCCAAGGCGAATGTAGGACAGCCCCACATCGAGCAGCGTCTGCAGGCGGCGGGCAATAGCGGGTACCGGACTGAAGAATTCCAGCGCGTCTTCCACCGTCATGGCCAACACTTCGTCGATGGTTTTGCCCTTGTAATGGATATCCAAGGTTTCGCGGTTGTAGCGCTTACCCTTACACACATCGCAGGGCACATAGATATCCGGCAGGAAGTGCATCTCGACCTTGATCATGCCCTCGCCCTGGCAGGCTTCGCAGCGCCCGCCCTTGACGTTAAAGCTGAAGCGGCCAGGCTTGTAGCCCCGTGAGCGGGCTTCCTGGGTGCCGGCAAATAGCTCGCGGATGGGCGTGAAAATACCCGTGTAGGTCGCCGGGTTGGAGCGCGGCGTACGGCCAATCGGGCTTTGGTCGATATCGATCACTTTATCCAACTGATCGAGCCCTTCGATGGTTTGGTAGGGCGCGGGGGTGAGTGTGGTGGCGCGGTTCAGTTCACGCGCGGCGATGGGCATCAAAGTGCCGTTGATCAATGTCGATTTACCCGACCCGGAGACGCCGGTAATAGCGATAAACAGCCCCAGCGGAAGAGAAAGCGTCACATCCTGCAGGTTATTGCCAGTCGCGCCGCGCACCACCAACTGTTTTTCCGGGTTGCCGGGAATGCGGTAGGGCGGCACGGCAATTTCCCGGGTGCCGGAAAGGTATTGGCCGGTCAGTGAGTTGGGATTATCCATGACGTCCTGGGGCGTGCCCTGGGCGACAATCTCGCCGCCATGAACGCCTGCACCAGGGCCGATATCCAGCACGTGGTCGGCCGCGCGGATGGCTTCTTCGTCGTGTTCAACCACAATCACGGTATTGCCCAGGTCGCGCAGCCGCTCAAGGGTTTTCAGCAAGCGGTCGTTGTCGCGCTGGTGCAGGCCAATTGACGGTTCGTCGAGGATGTACATCACGCCGACCAAACCCGCGCCGATCTGGCTGGCCAGGCGGATACGCTGGGCCTCGCCGCCCGATAGGGTGTCGGCGCTGCGCTCCAGGTTGAGGTAGTCCAGCCCGACGTTGACCAGAAACTCCAGGCGAGCGTGGATTTCATTGACGATCTTATCGGCAATCTCGCCTTTGCGGCCTGGTAGGCTAAGGTCGGCAAAGTAGTGCCATGCGTCGCCAATCGGCAACTGCACCATATCGGCAATGTTACGGTCGTCGACGTAAACGTGGCGCGATTCTTTGCGCAACCGCGAGCCACTGCAGGTGGCGCAGGACTGCACGGCAATGTATTTGGCCAGGTCGTCGCGGACCATGTTGGATTCGGTTTCCCGATAGCGGCGTTGCATATTGGGCAGCACGCCTTCAAAGGCATGCTCACGGGTCACCTTACGACCGCGGTCACCGACGTAGACAAATGGGATGGTCTCGTCGCCGCTGCCGTTGAGAATAATCTCCTGCTCGTGACGGGCAAGCTCATTCCAGGGCGTTTCCAGCTCAAAACGATAGTGTTTGGCAAGCGCCTGAAGCTGGGTGAAATAGTAAATATTGCGCCGGTCCCAGCCTTTAATAACGCCTTCGGCAAGCGATAGCTCCGGATGGCTGATCAGCTTGGCAGGGTCGAAGTACTGCTGTACGCCCAGACCATCGCAGGTGGGACAGGCACCCGCCGGGTTATTGAACGAGAACATACGAGGCTCAAGCTCAGCCAGCGAGTAACCGCACACCGGACAGGCAAAGCGTGACGAAAAAGCCAAGTCCTCCTGTTCGCCGTCCATGAAGTGGATCATGGCGGTGCCGTCAGTTAGGTTGAGCGCCGTTTCGAATGACTCGGCCAGCCGCTGGGCGAGGTCGTCGCGGACCTTGAAACGGTCAACTACCACGCTAATGTCGTGCTTTTTGCGCTTGTCCAGCGGGGCGATATCGTCCAGCTCAAGCACCTGACCGTCGATCAAAGCGCGCACGAACCCTTGAGAACGCAGTTCCGCCAATAACTGTAGGTGCTCGCCTTTGCGGCCTTTGACCACCGGGGCCAACAGCATCAGTTTGGTGCCTTCGGTCAGGTTCATCACCTGATCAACCATCTGCGAGATGGTTTGGGCTTCGAGGTCTTCGCCGTGTTCGGGGCAGCGCGGCGTGCCCGCACGGGCAAACAGCAGGCGTAGGTAATCGTAAATTTCGGTAATCGTGCCGACCGTCGAGCGCGGGTTATGCGAGGTGGATTTTTGCTCAATGGAAATCGCCGGTGACAGCCCCTCAATGTGATCCACATCGGGCTTCTCCATCATTGACAGGAACTGGCGTGCATAGGTAGAGAGCGACTCCACATAGCGGCGCTGTCCTTCGGCATACAGGGTGTCAAACGCCAACGATGATTTACCTGACCCCGAAAGCCCGGTAATCACAATCAGCTTATCGCGGGGCAGTTCCACATCGATCTGCTTGAGGTTGTGGGTGCGTGCACCCCTGACCAGAATGCTGTCCATCAACACCTCGAATCGCGCGGCAAAAGCGTGATTATACGTTTCTCGGCCCCCTCCCGGCAAAGCGGTTTCGCGAGTCTAGGGTGTGTGGACGTTTCGCCTGATCTCCCAACACGCTAGAATGAACGGCTATCTTAGCCCCCTGCGGGCATTTACCACCGACGGTGATTATCCTAAGGACTACCCCAAGGGCTTTATGCGCAAGGTTTCCGCACTGTTGTTGGCCTCTGAGCGCCGTGCCATCAGCGGCCTGGCGGGGCTCTATGCGTCCCGTATGCTCGGCCTTTTCATGGTGCTGCCGGTGTTGGCGCTGTATGCCGACACGCTGGCAGGCTCGACGCCGCTGCTGATTGGCGTGGCCCTCGGGGTTTACGGGTTGACCCAAGCGATCCTGCAAATTCCTTTTGGGTTATGGTCCGACCGGATTGGTCGCAAGCGTGTCATCGCCTTCGGCCTGGTGTTGTTTGCGTTGGGCAGCGTGGTGGCGGCGCTCGCCGATTCCATCGGCGCAATGATTGCAGGCCGGGCCTTGCAGGGTAGTGGCGCGGTGGCCGCCGCAATTATGGCGCTGCTGGCGGATCAGACCCGCGAGCAGGTGCGTACAGCGGCGATGGCCACCATCGGGTTGTCGATTGGCGTGGCGTTCGCCCTGGCCATGGTGATCGGGCCTTGGTTGGCGGCGTGGGCTGGGCTAGCCGGTGTGTTCTGGCTGACGGTGTTGCTGACGCTGCTGGGTTTGGTCGTGCTGTGGCGCTGGGTGCCACCCGCGCCGCGCCGTGTGCGTCACCGCGATGTGGGCATGGACCGCCAGCAGCTGAGAAGCGTTCTGGGGCGCCCGGATCTATGGCGTCTCGATGTATCGATTTTTGCCCTGCACTTTGTGCTGATGGCCATTTTTGTGGCCGTGCCTTTTCGCTTGCTTGAGACGGGCATCAGCGCCGCGCATCATGGCTTAGCCTACTTGGTCATCATGGCGCTTTCATTTGTGGCCATGCTGCCGTTGATGATCGTGGCCGAGAAGCGTCAGCGCATGACGCGTATTTGTGTGCTGGCGATTGGCGCGATTGCGGTTAGTCTGGCGGGTTTGGGGCTGCCGGTATCGCAAGGCTATTGGCTGTTTCCCTGGCTGTTTGTTTTCTTTACCGGCTTTAATCTGTTAGAAGCAACGTTGCCGTCGATGCTCAGCAAGTTGGCACCGGCCGGGGCAAAAGGCACGGCCATGGGCGTCTACTCTACCAGCCAATTCTTGGGGGCGTTTTTAGGCGGTACCCTGGGCGGTGTGCTGGCCAACTACGGAGGTCTGGACGCGGTATTTCTCGGCTGTGCACTGCTGGCACTATTATGGTGGGGCGCGATGTTGAATATGCCCTCTCCGCCGCCGCTCACCAGTGAAGTGGTGGCATTGCACGACACTGAGGCCGATACTATGCATGTGTTGCTTGAGCACTTGGCGGATGTGGCAGGCGTTGAAGATGTCATGGTCGTGCCCGAAGAGCGTCTAGCGTATTTGAAGGTCAATCGACAGCAGCTTGATCAAGCGGCGCTTGCTAAGCTGGTAACGCCCCCCAAATCGTAAACGGGGTGAGATAGTGGCGCGTCGCTGGGACGCTGTCGACGTTTATCGATATCAATTGAAAGGAGCGCCTTATGGCTCGTGGCATTAACAAGGTCATTTTAATCGGCAACCTCGGGCAGGATCCTGAGGTACGGTTTACCCCCTCCGGCACTGCGGTCGCTAATCTCAACCTAGCAACCAGCGATACCTGGACGGACCGTCAAAGCGGTCAGCGCCAGGAGCGTACCGAGTGGCACCGGGTGGTGATGTTTAATAAAACTGCCGAGATTGCCCAGCAATATCTGAAAAAAGGCTCCAAGGTTTACATTGAGGGCCGCCTGCAAACGCGCAAATGGCAAGACCAAAACGGCCAGGACCGCTATAGCACGGAAATCGTCGCTAACGACATGCAAATGCTGGATTCCCGTGGCGGTGATTTCCAAGGCGGCGGCGCGGCGCAAAATAATTATGCGCAAGGTAGTCAAGGTGCCCCTCAGCAGGGTGGCCAACCTCAACCGCCCCAGGGAGATCAATACGCCGGGCAGGGGGCGCCTCAGCCACAGCGAGCGCCACAGCAAAGCCAGCCAACACCGCCGCAAGGCCAACAAAACAATCAATATGGCGCGCCTGATCCTGGTAATTTTGATGATTTCGACGATGAGATTCCGTTTTAAGTGACGGTCAATGACGCGAGTGAAGGTAAGGGAGACCGGCCGTCTTGAAGCTTTTGATACTCGATGCGGGGCACTGCTTAAGTTTAGCGCTGGCGCGTGAAGCAAGCCGTCGCTCTGATACTGAGCTGGTAATTGAACAAGCGACGCAGGTGAGCGCGGAGCGCCTGCGGTCGGTGTCGCCGGATGCGGTGATCGTTCCGCCCTTGGCCCATCCTTTAAACATGGCTCCGGCCGACGTTAAAGCGCATGCCGATGCCGTGGAGGTGTGCCTGGAAGCCTGCCTGGCAGAAGGCGTTGCGCTCGTCTGGTGCGTATCTGATCAGCTGTATGAAGACGGTTTCGACGTGCCCATTGACGAGCATGTCGTGCCGGCACCCAGGGATGAGTGTCTGCGTCGTTTGGTGCAAACCGGCAATCGCATTCGAGCAGATTACGACCGTCATTTAATTGTTCGCCTGGGGCCGTTGTTTGCGCTTGAGGGCAGTCATGCGTGGCTAAATGAGTTGCTGGACAGCCTGGTAATGGGCGACAGCGTGCGGGCGGCAGAAGACGTTATTTTTTGCCCCACCTCGGCGGATGCCGTAGCGCTTGCCCTGATCGGCATGCTGCAGCAGCAGTCCTGCGGTGCGGACGCGTGGGGCGCCTATCACCTAGCCGGCACCGAGCCTGTCAGCGCCTTTACGTTTACCTCCATGGTGAGAACCCAGCTGTCGACCCACCTGGAAGGGCGTGGCGAGCAAGTGACGCTAGGCGACGTCCAAGCGCTAAAGCATCACCACGATGCCAAACTACGGCGGGTGCTAAATTGCCGCCGGGTACTGGATGTCTTTGGTGTGCATCAAAAGCCGTGGCGTTTGGAAGTTGGGCGGATGCTCGATGCATGGTGTTTAACCCGGGACCATCAGGGTGTCGACGACACAGGAGCGTCGTCTTGATGCAAGTGGTTCGTAGTGTGATTTTTTACGTAGGTTATTTTGCCGCCTTATTAGTGATTGGCGCGCTGTTCTTGCCGATTGCGCCCTTTTTGCCCCTGGCAGGGCGCTATCGCCTGCTGAATTTATATAATTATTTTCTGATGTTTTGGTTCCGCGTCGCCTGCGGTGTGCGTTATGACATCCAAGGAAAGCACCACTTGCCTGCTGGGCCCTGTGTGATTCAGGCGAACCACCAGAGTGAATGGGAAACGGTTTTTTTGCAGGTGATGAAGCCACCGGTATGTACCGTGTTGAAACGTGAATTACTGCGTCTACCCATCTTTGGCTGGGGGTTACGTTTACTACATCCGATCAGCCTGGACCGCTCCAAGCCAGCGCGAGCCATTAAGCAAGTGCTGAGTCAGGGCGTCGCGCGGCTGAACACAGGCCTTTCGGTACTGATTTTCCCTGAAGGTACCCGAGTCGAGCCTGGCGAGCGCAAGCGCTACAACAAAAGCGGTAGCGTTGTCGCCTGCCGGGCGGGTGTGCCGGTATTGCCCGTGGCCCATAATGCAGGAGAGCGTTGGCCGGGTCGCCACTGGGTCAAGCGCCCCGGGGTGTTGCGTGTACGCATTGGCGAGCCGATCGAAACCGCTGGACGAACCTCAGACGAAGTGCTGGCCGATGTGGAGGCCTGGATAGAAGCTCAATTGGTAGATATTTCGGATGTGCCCAGGCCATAGTAACGGCTTACGGGGTTGTTAACACAATAAAAAACGCCACCCTATGAATGAGTAGGGCGGCGTTTTTTTTGGGCCTATCGAGTGGTTACTCGATCGATCTATTACTCGGCATAGCGCTGGAACACCAAGCAGGCATTGGTACCACCAAAGCCAAAGCTATTGGATAGTACGCGGTCAATCGTCACGCCGTCGCGGCGCTCGGTGACGATATCGAAGCCGTCAGCCTGCTCATCAAGTTGCTCTACGTTGGCTGAAGCAGCCACAAAGCCGTGTTGCATCATGAGTAGCGAGTAAACAGCCTCCTGCACGCCCGTGGCGCCCAGCGAGTGGCCGGTGAGTGATTTGGTCGAACTCATGGCCGGTGTTGAGTTGCCGAATACCTCGCGAACTGCTTTGAGCTCGGCGACGTCGCCTACCGGTGTCGAGGTGCCATGGGTATTAATGTAGTCAATATCGCCCTCTACGGTGGCCATGGCTTGACGCATACAGCGTGTTGCCCCCTCGCCAGAAGGCGCGACCATGTCGTGGCCGTCGGAGGTGGCGCCGTAGCCCACCAGCTCGCCGTAAATCTTGGCACCGCGTGCCTTGGCATGCTCAAGCTCTTCCATCACCAACATGCCGCCGCCACCTGCGATGACAAAGCCATCGCGGGCTTGGTCATAGGGGCGTGACGCTTTGTCAGGCGCATCGTTGTAGTGAGTTGATAAGGCACCCATGGCGTCAAACAGGCAAGAAAGCGTCCAGTGTTCTTCTTCGCCGCCGCCGGCAAACACCACGTCTTGTTTGCCAAGCTGAATCTGCTCCATCGCACTGCCAATGCAGTGAGCTGATGTGGCGCAGGCTGACGAAATGGAGTAGTTCACGCCTTTGATTTTAAATGGCGTCGCCAAGCAAGCCGACACGGTGCTGCCCATGGTGCGGGTAACGCGGTAAGGGCCGACCCGGCGCAAGCCTTTTTCGCGCATGACATCGGCCGCTTCTACCTGGTTGGCACTGGACGCGCCGCCGGAGCCCGCGATCAGACCGGTTCGCTCGTTGGATACCTGGTCCGCGGACAGACCTGCATCTTCAATGGCCTGGGCCATGGAAATATAAGCATAGGCAGCCGCGTCACCCATGAAGCGCAATAACTTGCGGTCGATGAGCGATTCAAGATCAATATTGACGCTGCCTGCTACTTGGCTGCGAAAGCCGCGTTCAGCGTATTCCTCTTTGAAGCGAATGCCGCTGCGGCCACTTTTAAGTGCTTCCAAGACCTGTCGTTGGTCGTTGCCCAAGCAAGACACAATGCCAAGGCCGGTGACTACCACTCGACGCATGGGAGCCTCCTGTTAAAAATTCGCAGTGGAGGTAAATAGGCCAACGCGCAAATCATTAGCCTGATAGATATCGCGTCCGTCTACTGAGACGGTGCCGTCGGCCATGCCCAGAATCAGCCGACGAGTAATAATACGTTTCATGTTAATACGATAAGTTACTTTTTGCGCGTCTGGAAGTATCTGACCGCTGAATTTCACTTCGCCACAGCCAAGCGCTCGTCCTCGGCCAGGGTGACCCAGCCAACCCAGGTAGAAGCCGACCAGTTGCCACATAGCATCAAGGCCCAGGCAGCCTGGCATTACCGGGTCGCCGGGAAAGTGGCAATCAAAAAACCACAGATCGGGCGTGATATCCAGTTCGGCAATCAACTCGCCTTTGTTGTGCTCGCCGCCTGCTTCATGAATGTGTGTGATGCGGTCAAGCATCAGCATGTTGGGAGCTGGCAGTTGGGCATTGCCCGGGCCAAAAAGTTCGCCGCGCGAGCAGGCCAGCAGTTCTTCGCGATCAAAGGAATGTTGCTTGGTCACTGAGTCGTTCCGATTATCAAGATGGTTGTTGGCCGCGTGCGGCACCTAAAGCCGAGGCATCGCGCCGTACTGAAGTGAAGCACTGAGGCACGGCCCGCAAAGCCTTGCCTAGTCTACTTCCCGAAACCGCTGAATGCACGTAACGCGCTATTATCGGTTGTCGTTACAGATTTTTTATTAGCAGCCGACAGTATAATGAGGCGAATAGTGTAGGGTCGAATGATTGGTTTTGCACACTAAACGGCGTATTGGCGTAAGATTGTCTAATCAGACTGTGTACTAGCGGCATAATGAGATGGATCTACTAATTTGTTGGGAGCAGCTTTTAGCTCGTTTTTATAGGATATCGTGAACTCGCATGTGGCTATCCGTTTCGCTTAATCGCCCATTGATTTGGGCGGCGTTGATCGCACTGCCCGCTTGCATCTGGATTCCTGATGCCGCCTTGCGCATGGTCGCGGCGTCAATGGTGACGTTCGGGCTGTGGGATACGTGGCGTCAGGTTCGTCAGCAACGCCTCCGGCTTCGGTTGTCACAGGATGCGATGGGTCTCGCCAATGATGCAATAGTCATCAGCGACGTGGAGAACCGTGTCATTGCTGTGAACCCTGCGTTCACCGAAATTACCGGCTATGAAAGTCATGAAATGGTTGGACGTAAGCTCGAAACGCTTGCCGCGCCGAGACACGACAAAACGTTTTACCAGCACTACTGGAGCACCCTGAAAAGCACCGGGCGCTGGGAAGGCGAGATGTGGAACCGGCGAAAGCACGGCGATGAGTATCCTGAATGGCTTAAGGTCCGCGCCGTCACCGACAAGCGTGGCAAAATAACCCACTTTATTAGTTTATTTACCGATATATCGGCACAGAAAGCCCGTGAACGTGACCTGCGGCGTATTGGTTATGAAGACCCGCTGACCGGCTTGCCGAACCGGCGCCGGTTGCACGACCTGATGGAGTCGCGCCTGCGTCAACTGCGCGCAGGGGAAAGCCTGGATATCGCCTTGGTGGATATCGACGGGCTTAAGTCGGTGAATGACAGCATGGGCGTTGAGCAGGGCGATCGCCTGCTGGCGCGCTTTGCTCAACGGCTGACCAGCCACATGGCGGGCAGCGTTGTGGGCCGCTTGGGCGGCGATGAATTCATGGTCATTCGCACCACCACCTATGATGATCACGACAAATGGATCGTCAATCTGCGCGATCACATGAGCAGCCCGTTTGAGATAAACGAGCAGTCGCTGCGGTTGGGCTTGACGATCGGCAGTTGCCGGGCACCAGAGGATGGCCGCGACTCGGGCGTGCTGTTTCAGCGCCTGGAGTCGGCGCTGTATAACGCCAAACGATTAGGGCGAAATCACAGCCTGCGCTTTCGGCCCGCGTTGGATAAACAGGATAATCCCCAACTGGCGTTGGTCAGCGATTTACGCGCCGCACTGGTCTCGGGCGACCAGCTTGAGCTGTATTTCCAGACCCAGCATCATCCCGGCACCGGTGAACTCTTGGGTATGGAAGCCTTGCTGCGCTGGCAGCATCCTCGTGATGGCATGATATCCCCCGGTGAGTTCATTCCTCTGGCGGAGCGCCATGGCTTGATGGCGGAGCTGGGCAGTTGGGTGATTGAAAAAGCCTGTGCGCAGCAGGCGCATTGGGCCAATAGCGAAATGCCAACGTTAACGATGTGGGTGAATATCTCGGCGCTTCAGCTGTTTCAGGGCGATCTTGAAACCTTGCTGGCTACCTGCCTGAAACGCTACCGCTTGACGCCTGCGCACATCGGCTTGGAACTGACCGAATCGGTCTTATTAGATGAGCGTGCAGGGGATATGGGGCCACGCTTAAAAGCGTTGCGCGCCCAAGGTTACGCTATCGCAATTGATGATTTTGGCACAGGTTACTCGTCGCTTGGCTACTTAAAGCGCTTGCCGGTGGACAAGATAAAGCTTGATCGTGCTTTCATTCGTGAACTGCCGGGCGACCAAGCCGATGCCGCCATTGTGAGGGCGGTGCTATCAATGGCCAAAGGACTGTCACTTGGGGTTGTGGCAGAGGGCGTCGAAACCAAGGAGCAGTGCGAGTTCTTGGTCAATGCCGGCTGCAATATGGTACAGGGCTTCTATTTTGCCCGCCCGGTGCCCGCCCACGAACTCGAGCAGCGTCTGCTGCCTAAGGCCCAGTCAAAGGCGCCTGCCATGGCTAAAGCTGGGCCCTAGGCGCGCTGGCGTCAGCATAGCGTTGTTGCCAGCGACGATAATAGGGGCACACAGCGAGGCAAAGGGTTGCCCATATCAGCGCCTGAGCGGGTAGCAGCCAAGGCGCTAAAGAGACATCGGTGAGAGCAGCACCGGCAAAATACGAAAGCGGCCCGCCCAGCGCACCAAGTGCCGCCGCCAGCCAGGGCCATCGCCATAGCCACGCAAGTGAATGATGCACCAGAGTGGCGAATAGCGGCCACAGCATCCACAGCCATAGCGGCAACAGACCGGCGATCAGCGTTCGATCACCAAACATCAGTCCGCCCGTCAGTTTCAGGCCGCCGTCGATTATCAGTCCCAGTAGGGCAAAGGCCGCTACCAAACGCCATTCTCCGGGTTTACCCAAGTACTTCAAATGCAACGCGATCCAGGCGCTGCCGGCAATAGCCGCCACCCAGGAACCGCCTAGTACGCACAGCGTCCAGATCACCTCAAAGCCCAAAGCATTGACGAGCACCGCTATTACCCGCCGCCGTGCGAGCATTACAGCGCTCCGGTCAGGGGCACCAGCTTGGCTGCTGGCTTGGCCAACAGCAAGTGGCAGGTGCCGATTGAGCGCTCAAGGAAGCCACCCTCGCAATAGCAGAGGTAGTAGCGCCACATGCGAATAAAGCGCTCGTCATAGCCCAGCGTGTGAATATGCTCTAAGTGGGCCTCGAAGCGGTGTCGCCATTCGCGCAGAGTGCGGGCGTAATGCTGGCCTATTTCATCCAGCGACACCATATTTAGCGAGGTCTTGCGCATCAAGCTGCTGGCAATGGCGTGGTGGGAAGGTAAAAAACCACCAGGGAAAATATAGCGTTTGATGAAATCCATATCGCGTTTGGCTTCTTCAAAGCGCTGGTCGCGAATGGTGATTGCCTGGAGCATGGCCTGGCCGTCATGGGTCAGCAGGCTGTCAACTTTGTGCAGGTAGGTATCGAGGTATTGATGGCCAACGGCTTCAATCATTTCAATGGAGATTAACCGGTCAAAACGGCCGGTTAGCTCGCGGTAGTCTTGCTTCAGCAGCGTAATTTGCGCTTCCAGTCCTTCTTCCTGAATACGATTAGCGGTGTAGGCATATTGTTCTTCGGAAATCGTGGTAGTCGTCACCCGACAGCCTCGGGTTTTGGCCGCATGGATGGCAAGCCCGCCCCAGCCTGTGCCAATTTCGAGCAAATGATGCTCGGATTGCACGTCGAGTTTATCGAGCATGATGTCGAGTTTATACGTTGAGGCCTCTTCCAGGCTGGCGTCCGGATAGGGGAAAACGGCGCTGGAGTACATCCAGTGGTGCTGGTCGAGAAAGGTGGCAAACAGGTCGTTGCCAATATCGTAGTGAGCGGCGATATTGCGTTTGGAGCCGGTCAGGCTGTTGCGCTGAAAGCGGTAGGCCCAGCCCATCAACCAGCGCGTCGCGCGCGCACTGCCATTCTCCAGATTGCCATTGACCTGGTCTAAATTAACCGCAAATAGCCGTACCAGGGCGACGAGATCATCGGCATCCCAGTCGTTGTCCATGTACGACTCGGCGGCGCCAACGGTGCCGCCAAAGGCCAGTCGCTTCCAGGCCCGCGCATGGCGGATGACCACCGTCACATGCAGATCACCGCCTTGACCCAGGTGATGGCACTGGTTGCCTTCGATCAAGGTGATGTTGCCGCCGGTAAATGCATCCAGTTGAGCAATCAAGCGCTTTTTCAGCCAACGAGTAAGACGGCCCTGGGGTGCGGGTTGAATATTAGGCGGCGTGGAACGCAGGGTCGTCATTTCGAGGTCTCCTTGCGCTTGGGGTGGTTATAAACGGGCACGCGCTTCAGCCATAGCCGCAATGCCTCAAAATGAATGCCGGCAACCGTTTTCAGGCTTATCCATGGCTGGCGCATGAGCGTCGTTAACAGCACCTTGGGGGTGGCGGGAGCTGCTTCCAGAGTTAAAGTGGCGTCGAAATGGCGTTGGCCGTGTTGCCAGTTTTCCATGTGCAGTAACAGCTGGTCGCTCGGCGTGTTAAATCGCCAGCGATAGGTCATGTCCATGGGGTTGAACGGCGAGACGTGCATGGCTTTGTCGAAAGTTGCGTGGTGGCTATGGCGCTTCGCATCGACACGGCAGGCGTAACAGGTGCGCTCTCGCCAGGGCATGTTGGTGACTTCGCCGAGTACCGCCGCTAGCTGGCCTTCGCGGTCGTAGGCGTAGTACATCGACAGTGGGTTGAACATGGCGCCCAGCGTACGCAACTGTGTGAGTACGCAGATGCGACCCTCGGGGGCGCTGCCCAATTGGCGTGTCAGCTCCTCGCGTACGGCGGTGGCCAGCGGGCGATCAGTGGGGCCGAGGTAGTCTTCGCGGCGAAAGCGAGCCAGGGCCGGGCCGCGCGCGCTAAACCCTGGCACACGGTCAAATAGCCCCGGCAGTTCGTCCAGATCCAACCAGGCCATCCACAACTGGTAATTAAACGCATGCGCGCGCGGTGTGAAACGACGGTGGCGCAGCGTGCCGCGATAGATACGCGAATGGGGCCTTGTGTTCATCCCGCGTCACTCCCTTGATAGGCATCAAACAGTTCCGTGGTGGGAAGGGCCGTGGGCGCGCTGGGGGGGCTTTGTGCTTCATCGCAACCCAGTGAACGGGCAACGCGCAGCGCGCTCCACACCCCGTCTTCATGAAAACCGTTGCGCCAGTAAGCCCCGCAAAAGTGCGTGCGTCGGGTGGGTGATGAAATCTCGGCGTGGCGCTGTTGTGCGGCCTGCCCGGCCAGGGTGAACTGCGGGTGGGCGTAGGTGTAGCGACCCAGGATCTTGGCCGGGTCGATGTTCTGTGAGTCGTTTAGCGTGACACAGAACGTGGTGTCGCTTTCCAGCCGCTGGAGAATATTCATGTTGTAGGTCACCGACACCCGCTCATTGGCACCGCGGCCATCAAGGCGGTAGTTCCAACTGGCCCAGGCGCGTCGGCGACGCGGCAGCAACGAGGTGTCAGTGTGTAATACCACCTCGTTATCCTGATAAGGCATCGCGCCTAGGATCTCGGTTTCCATCGGCGTGGCGTCGCCGAGCATAGCTAGCGCCTGGTCGGCATGGCAGGCCAGTACTACGTGATCAAAACGCTGGGTGCCTTCAGGCGTCGTGAGCATAACCCCTGTGGCGTGGCGCTCTATCCGGGTAACCGGCGTATTGAGATGAATGCGATCGGCATAAGGCGCGGTGAGTGCTGGGATATAGCGGCGCGAGCCACCCACCAGGGTGTACCACTGCGGCCGATGGTTAACCGATAGCAGGCCATGATTGCGGAAAAAGCGTACAAAAAAGGTCAGCGGAAAGGCGCGCAAGTCACCTATGCTTGCCGACCAGATGGCGGCTCCCATGGGCAGCAGGTAGCGTCGCTGGAAGGTCTGACCATAACCGTGACGGTCCAGGTAGTCTCCAAGGGTCATGTCCTTGGGCAGACGCTCGTTCTCCAAGTCACGCGTCGCTTGCTTGTTGAAGCGCATGATATCGGCAAGCAGGCGGTAAAAGGCAGGGTTGAGCACGTTGCGCCGCTGGGCGAACAGCGAGGTCAAGGTATGCCCGTTGTATTCGAAATCCACGCTGGTTTCATGCACCGAAAAGCTCATTTCGGTGGCTTGACTGGGCACGCCGAGCGACTCCAGCAGGCTCTGAAAGTGTGGATAGGTCCAATCGTTGAAAACGATAAAGCCGGTGTCGATGGCGTAAGCGTTACCGGCAACCTCGATATCCATGGTCGCGGTGTGTCCGCCCAGCCGTGCGTTGGCTTCGAACAGCGTGACCTCGTGCTGGGCAGAGAGATACCACCCGGCCGCCATGCCGCTGATGCCGCTGCCGATAATGGCGATGCGCTGAGACGCCGCGTTACTCATCAAGAAGCCTCTTGCTTGCGTGTCATGCGCAGACCAATTCGGCGGCGCAGGGCGGGCGGTAAAATGCCCAAAAACTTGACGATGTAGGTAAATCGTCGCGGAAAGTGAATATCTAACCGGCCCTTTACCAAACCTTCGATAATAGCGTCGGCGGCGGCGTCAGCGCTGACCTGCATGGGCATGGGAAAGTCGTTGCGTTCAGTTAAGGGGGTTTTGACGAACCCAGGGTGGATTAGGCTGACATCAATGCCCTCCTGGTCGAGGTCAAGGCGCAGCGATTCCAGGAAGTAGCTGACGGCGGCTTTAGAGGCTCCATAGGCTTCGGCGCGTGGCAGTGGCAGGTAGGCCGAAGCGCTTGAGGTGGCGGCAAGCCGGGCGGGTTTGCCTTCCCGGCGCGCCGATCGCAGTAAAGGTAGCGCGGCTTCCACCCCATACAGGGTGCCGAACAGGTTGGGCGTCAACACCCGCTCGATCAGGTCCATATCAAACTGTTGTGCATTCAGGTATTCGCAAGTGCCAGCGTTAAACAGGGCAAGGTCAAGCGCGCCCAACTGCTCACCAATCTGCTCCCCCGCAGCCAGTACGGCCTGGCGGTCGCTCACATCAAGCGGCAGTGGATAGGCATTAGGGTGGCCGTTGCAAAGGGTGTCCAGTGCCTGCTGGTTGCGAGCACTAAGCACCACCTGGTGGCCCTGGGCAATGAGTTTTTTGGCCAGTGCTTCTCCGATGCCAGAGGTCGCCCCTGTCAGCCAGATGCGCTGGGGCGTCGTCCATGTGCTCATCGTGCTTCTCCTGTGGCGCCCTGCAGGCACGACATCAGGCGTGCGAAGCAAGGGGATCGTTAATCTAGGCGCTGCTTTAACCAACGAATGACGCGGCCCATCAGCGGCAGGTGCTCATACAGCATGGCGCCGGCATCGAAGTAGTCGCGATGCAGTGAAACACGGCCATCGTCGGCAAACGTTAAAGCACTGCAGCCATCAACCTCGATAGGACGCCCGCCTGCCAAGCGTGAATGTGCAAAGGTCATTGTCCAGGTAACAAACGCTTGGCTGCCTTGGCGCTGGCGCGTGTGATAAACAAATTGGCAGTGCTCGACGTTTTCGTACATCGCCGCAAAATAGCGCTGAAGCGCACGCTGTCCCTCAATGCGATGCAGCGGGTCACTGAAAACAATGTCCTCAGTATATACCTCGTATAGCTTTTCTGTACAGGTATTGTCTAGTTTATTAAAAAAGGCGCAAAAATTTTCTAGTGCCTTGTCCTGTGACATGACGACTCCCGAGAACGATTAGGCAGGTAAGTGGTTAACGCTGCGTCAGTTCGACAGCGCCTTAAAAGCATCCAGCGCCCGCTGACGCGCCGCTTTGTGATCAACTATCGGGGCAGGATAGTCCAGTTGGGTAAGTAAATCGCGAGGGGGTGCATGGCGAGCCTTGGCTGGCAAGATGGCAAGTTCGGGTAACCAGTGAGCAATAAACTCGCCGTCCGGGTCGAAACGCGAGGATTGGGTGGTGGGGTTGAAAATGCGAAAATACGGCGCCGCGTCGGTGCCAGTGGAGGCGGCCCATTGCCAGCCGCCGTTGTTGGCGCAAAACTCGCCGTCTACCAGGTGGCGCAGGAAAAACGCTTCACCGCGGCGCCAGTCGATCAGCAAGTGCTTGCTTAAAAACATCGCTGTCACCATACGCAGGCGATTGTGCATCCAGCCGGTAGTGACCAACTGGCGCATGGCAGCGTCGACCAGTGGATAGCCGGTGCGCCCTTCGCACCAGGCTTGAAAGCCTTCTTCGTCATCGCGCCAGACGAGCTGTTGTGTATATGATTGAAACGGCTGGTAGCGGCAAACCTGTGGAAAGCCTACCGCAACGTGCTGATAAAACTCCCGCCAGATAAGTTCACTCACCCAGGTAGTTAACCCCTTATCGCCATCGGCTAAGTGCCCGCCATTCTCACTCATAACGGCTTGCATACATTGGCGGTAGGACATCACCCCCAGCGCCAAGTAGGGTGAAAGCTCGCTGGTGCCACGCACCTTGGGGACATCCCGCTGATCGTTGTAGTGGCGTCCGCGGAAGCGTAAAAACCGTTCCAGACGGTCACTGGCAGCCTGCTCGCCCGCGGGCCATTGATGACCGTCAATGGCAGATTCGCCGAACTCAGGCAGTGCGGGCAGCGGGTCGCTTAGTATATCCAGTGGCGATTGGGCCTCTGGTGTGTCGCGTATCGCCAATTGCTCTTGGGTGATCTGCTTGTGCCAAGCCTTGGCAAACGGTGTGAACACGCCGTAATAATCGCCCTTGCCGGTCAGTAGCGTTCCCGGCGCAAAGGCGACTGCATCATGGTAGCCGTGTGCGGCCATCCCTGCTTGCTTACATGCGTCAAGTACCGCTGCGTCGCGCCGCTGTTCATTAAGCGGATACTCATGATTGAAGTGCAACTGCTCAATTTGATGCTCGCGGGCAACGTCCAGCAAGGCGGCGGGGGCGTCGTCAAAAGAATCGATATCGCGGTGCAGTAGCGGAATATTGAGGCCATCTAGCGCCTCTTTCAGGGCAGTGACGCTACGCATCCAAAAGTCGATCTTATTGATGCCGTGGCCATGTGCCTGCCATTGGGCAACCGAGCGAAGAAATACGGCGACTACCGGCCCTTTCGCCGCGGCGGCAGCCAGCGCGGTGTTATCGTAGATACGCAGGTCGCTGCGCAGCCAAACCAACTGTCGTGACATGGGCACTCCTGCGGGGCGATTAACAAGCGGATGGCCACCGCCGCAGCGGTGGTGTCAGGGTGGTTTTATCAAAGCACGCCTGATTCGCGTAATAACGGCCGCAAGCGGGCGATCGCTTGGGGCAAATCATCGCCCAGCATGTGGACCGGGGTGCCGCGCAGGTCGGCGTCGCGTAGCCTTGCGACCTCGCCGCACACCCCAATGGGCACGTTCAGCGCTGCTGCGGCATCGGGCAGTGCCTGGCGGATATAGTGATCGTCTTCCCGCTGGCCGCTGGATAGTAAAACCATTGACGAGTGTAGCCGCGCAACGGCCTGGGGAAGATCTTCAAGCGGTAGTGAATGATCCAGAAGCTGCACACGGTAGCCTTGCTCGCTGGCCATGAGCGCCGCCATCAACACCCAAAGCGGCCCTGGGTCGTCTGGCATGACATTGAGCAGAATTAACGGGCCGCGGGTGGCTTGGTTAGCATAATGCAGGCGGATGCCGACTTGGCTGCGCAGAAACGCTTCAAAGGTACGGCGGACCAGGGCATCGGGCTCTGCCGCCCATTTAGCTTCCAGCGTTAGCACGACCGGCTGCCAAAGTTCGTTAATGGCCGTGCTCAATGGGTAAAGCGCCAGGCTTTGGTGATAGAACGCTTCAAGCTTGGGCAAGTCGAGCGCTTCGATTATCGCCTGTAATTGTTGGCGCTGGCTGACCCAATCGCCGGCATCCGGAACGGGGGTATCCACGGTGTCGGGCTGATCAAGCAGGTCGGCCACTTGGCTAACCGGCACGCCGCGGTTGAGCCACTGCAAAATACGCTCAATGCGTGTGATGTCATCCTGTGCGTATAGCCGGTGCCCTTTAGGCGTGCGTTGGGGGCGAATTAACCCGTAACGTCGCTCCCAAGCGCGCAAGGTAACTGAGTTGACACCCGTCAGGCGGGAAACTTCCCGAATCGGATAAAGGGGCGTATCGGGTGGGTGGGTCGCCTTATTGCTCATGGGCGCCAGTGCCTCTTAGTTGTATGCGGAGCCAAGCCGCATGGGCCTATCGTGGGTTGCTGCGGCGGGCGATATGGTTTGCTATCCATAGCAATTTCCTAATATCTAATTAACTGATCAACAATCTTGAATAACTAACGTTCCTTTGTACAACTTGTTGCCCAAAGGTACAACCTTTGCATCCAGCGCATTCGTCATGCTGATGTGCGACCCGCTCAGACCGACCGATCTACTAGCGCTTGAGCTAGATACGTTCCTGAGCGCCACGCCGACTCCACGCGGCTGTGGGTAAAGCTATCGCCGCACAGCGCCAAGCCACTGTTGCTGTATAGGTATAGCTGGTCATCGGCAGTGCTTGGCTGGGCATATCGCCAACGATGAGCACCACTGGCAATGCGTTTGGGGAGTGTGGTGTCGGCAGGAAAAAGTGATCTAAAGGCGGCCCACAATGCGTCGGCAATTGATTGTGGGTCATCTTCCAGGTGGCTGTCGCTCCAGTCTAGATGCGCCATCAAACTGAGACTTTCGGGCTGATGTTCGCGCCCCGGTTTTGTCTGGTTGCGTGAGACCAGGCGCAGCGCAGGATGATCGACGTGGGCCATTTGCCAGCCGTGCTCACCACCGGGCGGCAACGGCAGTGGCCCGTCCAGTATCGCCCAGGCTGCCCAGCAGCTGCGTTGCGGACGCGCGTGGCAGGCTTCGGTTAGCGCGCCATCCCAGGGGGTCACCAGCGGCAATGTCTGCGGCGGTGGGGTGGTCAATACAACATGCTGATATGGCCCAGACCAACGTCGCTGCGTATCGACGAGCTGCCAGCCGTTGCGCAAACGTTTTAACTGCTCAATGCGGATCGCAAAGTGCAACGTGCTGCGAGGATGCGTCTGAAAAGTATTCGCTAGGTGGCGAGTAAGGGCGCTCATCTTGGGCGCACCGGTATAACGAGGCTGGGAATCATGATGCAGCTGCCAGCCGTTTGGACTAGCCTGATAGCTGACGTTCGGCCAGCGGGAGGCGTGTCCCAAAGCGATCCAGGAGGCCAGCGCTTTTTGGAAGGCCGGGTCGCGTGCGGTGAACGCCTGGGCGCCTAAATCTATATCGGCCTGTTCAAGACGCTTGGTGGACATCCGCCCGCCGGGGCCTCGTGCTTTATCAAACAGCGTCACCGCCACGCCCTGCTCTGCCAGCGCATTGGCACAGGCCAGCCCTGCGATGCCGGCGCCTACAATAGCGACGTTAAAAGGCGTGGCAACGGTGCTGCTGTCATGATCGCGTCTCAAGGCTGTTTTCCCAATGTGGCGTACAGGACTGACGTATATTGATGTACAAGAAGCTCGTTTTGTAATAGTTTTGTATAAATAATCAGATTTGTAAACCTTATTCGGGCGTATCTAGCCCGCCGATACCAGAGGGAGGAACACCATGCGTGTACTAGTGACCGGCGGTAGCGGTTTTGTCGGCCAGCGACTCTGCCCGGCCTTGATCGCGCAGGGGCATGAGGTGCAGGTGGTTTCCCGTACTCCCCATAAAGTGCGTGATCGCCTACCTGGCAAATGCGATATTCGTGATAGTGTTCAGGCGTTTATCGACTCTCCGCCCGGCGCATTGATTAACTTAGCGGGTGAGTCCATTGCCGCCAAGCGCTGGAGTGAGCATCAGAAAACAGCGCTCATTCGCTCGCGGGTCGAGATAACCGAGCAATTGGTGTCGCTGTGCGAGCAGCTAGGTGAGAACGGCCAGCCGCTGCCCAAGGTCCTCGTTAGTGGTTCCGCGATGGGCTACTACGGTGATCAAGGCGACAAGCGGGTGAATGAAGACACCCCGCCCCATGACGAATTTGCTCACCGACTGTGTGCCCAGTGGGAAGCGGTGGCCAAGCCCATAGAGGCGTTGGGCGTGCGCCTGGCAATTATCCGCACTGGTCTGGTGCTCGGGGCGGATGGTGGCACGCTGCAAAAGATGCTGCCACCGTTCAAACTGGGTTTGGGTGGGCGTTTTGGCGATGGCAAACAGTTTATGCCCTGGATCCATCGCGACGACTTGGTGGCGGCGATTATCTTCTTGCTCAATGACTCACCTTTGTCAGGAGCCTTTAACGGCAGTGCGCCGCATCCCGTTACGAATGCTGAGTTCACCCAAACGCTGGCCAAGCAGCTGCACCGCCCGGCGGTATTGCCTGTGCCTGCCTGTGTATTGAAAGCGGGTTTGGGCGAGATGTCTCAACTGCTGCTGACGGGTGCGGATATGCGCCCTGAACGCCTTATGGAGGCCGGGTTTACTTTTCAGTACCCGACGCTCGATAAGGCGCTCGCCGCGATCCTTGCAGCTAAGCGAAGCGCTTAAGCGTTTGGGTCAACGGTGATAATCACCCGGACGGCATCAAGCCGCAATCGGGTGTTTTCAATCGCATCGCTGAGTGCCTGGCGTTCCTTTTTCAGGGCGTCGAGCTCTTCGTTGCGCACCGATGGGTTGTGTTCTGCCAGGGCGGCTAAGCGGGCAAGTTCGGCGTCAAGCTGCGCGCGCATTCGCGCCTCAGCGGTTTCAATAATACTCGGTAGCTCGCGTTCGGCTTCGCCTTCGCCTTGAGTGAGTAGCCCGCGAAGCGCGTCGTGGCGACTCTTGATCAAATCCCGCGCCAGGGATTTATTGACCTTTTGCAGGTTTTTACCCAGCCCCGTGAAGGAAATTTTGTCGGTCAGGTTGGCGCCTGACTCATCCAGCAGGACGCGCACCGCCGTTGGCGGCAAAAAGCGATTAAGGTGTAGCGATTTGGGTGCTGGACAATGGGTGCGGAATATCAGCTCGGTCAGTAGTCGCCCGCTGGATATTGCCGGGTGGCCGAGTAACGCAAGCGCGGTGTTGCCCATGGTGCCGTCCAGAATGCGGCCCATCATTTCGCGCAGCAGCGGGTGCTCCCAGGAAAGCCGTTGAACGTCATCCCGGGCGAGTGCCTGATGGCGGTCGAACGTTGCCGAAAACCCTTCCTCGCCTTTCACCAGCCCCGGCAGGCCATCCAGCATATGCTGACCGGGCTGTAGGTAAAGCAGTCCATTGCCAATCTCTTGACTATCCACACCAAAAACATCCAGCGCGCGCTCCACGTAGCGCGGTAGCGCGGCGTCGTCGTCCAGCTCGCGCACCGCGTCAATCACCTGCTGGGCACGCTCAGGGCGGCAGGCATTAAGCTCGAGAAGACGATTACGGCCCGCGTCGCGCTCGGCAAGCTTGGCGATGAACAGCTCGCGGGTCTCGGTGATGATTTCAGCGAGCATGTCTTCGTCGAGCAGCGCCTCGGCCAGCGCATCGCCAAAGGCGTCGAATAGGTCGCTACCAATACCGTGGGGCGCGCTGAAGGCATCCATGCCTTCGTGATACCAGCGAAGAAGGCGTTCGCCGGGGCTACCAGCGAACGTCGGGACGTGCATTTCAATGGCGTGGCGCTGGCCGATCCGGTCAAGACGGCCAATGCGCTGTTCCAGTTGGTCGGGATGCTGGGGCATATCCAACATGACGAGGTGGCGGCAGAACTGAAAATTGCGCCCTTCGGAGCCAATTTCTGAGCACACCAGCACCTGGCAGCCGTCTTCTTCGTCAGCGAAGGCGGCCGCTGCGCGATCACGTTCGATGAGCGATAAGCCCTCGTGGAATACCGGGGCATGGTAGCCGCCCAGTTCGCGTAGCCCCTCGGCCAAGCCTTCGGCGGTGTCGCGATGGTGGGCAATCACCAACACCTTGTCGTTGGCGAAGCCCGCGTCGCTGTCGTCGCTAAGCTTTTCGAGCAGCCAGTTAACCCGCGGGTCGATATGCCACCAGGGCTCACTGTTAAGCGGGTCGTCGCTGAGTGCCCGGTACGCGGCGTCCGGGTAAATCAGCACGTCTGGATGATCCATGCCGGTTTCGATCAACAGCTCGTCAAGGTAGTCGTCGTCGCGCTCCAGGCGGCGTAGCACACGGCGATAGGCCGACGGCAGATCGAGTGAAGTGAGGTGCAGGCGGCGCTGGGGGAAGCCGCCTACGTGGCGTCGGCTGTTGCGGAACATCACCCGCCCGGTACCGTGGCGGTCGAGCAGTGCCTCGCGTAGCTGGGCGCGGGCGGCGTCTTGCTGATCGGCGCTGGCCTCAAGGTTACACAGCGTGGCCAGTAGCGCTTGGCTGTCGCGGTCATCGGCAACGGCTTCAACGTGGACACGGGCTTCAGGCGCTTTGGGAAGTTCTTCAAGCGCCTCAATGGCACTGGCCACCGCGCCGTAGTGGCGCTCTTCATCCTTGAAACGCGCCAGGTCGTGGTAGCGCTCTGGGTCGAGCAGGCGCAGGCGGGCAAAGTGGCTTTCGATACCCATCTGTTCGGGGGTAGCCGTCAGTAGCAGCAGGCCGGGAATATCGGCCGCCAACTGTTCAACGCACTGATAGCCTGGCCCGCTGCCTTCTCGGTGCCAGTCGAGATGGTGGGCTTCATCGACGATCAGAAGGTCGAAGTGGCTGGCAAGCGCCTGTTCCTGGCGGTGGTTATTGGCAAACAGCCAGCCTTGGCTGGCGAGCACCAACTGGGCATTTTCAAATGGGTTTTCGCTGCCATAGGCTTGGCTTTGTTGCTCATCGAGCAAGCTTACGTTGAGCGAAAAGCGGCGCAGTAGTTCGACCAGCCACTGGTGGGTCAGGCTATCGGGTACCAGAATCAGTGCCCGCTCTGCGCGTCCCGTCAGCAGCAGACGGTGCAGTATCAGCCCGGCTTCGATGGTTTTGCCTAGCCCTACTTCGTCGGCAAGCAGCACGCGTGGTGCATGGCGACGGGCGACTTCATCGGCGATATACAACTGGTGAGGAACGAGATCAATGCGTGGCCCGGCAAAGCCCAGCGCACTGTGCTGTTCAATACGCTGGTGATGATGCAGGGTGCGAAAGCGTAGGTCGAACCAGTCATTGCGATCGACTTGACCGGTGAGCAATCGGTCGCGTGCCTGATCGAACTGCATGGTGTCGGCGAGTTTAGCTTCCGGTAGTTCACGCCGCAGGCCTTGGCTATCATTGCCAATGTAAGTAATCAGGCCGTTGGATGTGTGACTGTCATCGACGATTAATTGCCAGCCGTCGGCCGACACAACGCGGTCGCCAGAGCCGAACATGACGCGGGTCAACGGGGCTTGGCGAGTGTTATAGGTGCGGGTTTCCTGGCTGGCACTGAACAAAATGGTAACGCTACGGGCGTCGCAGTTAAGCACGGTACCGAGCCCAAGCTCGGCTTCGCCGTCGCTAATCCAGCGTTGGCCGGGGGAAAAATCGCTCATGATGCCTCAAGGAAGTCTGCAAAACAGGACGTACGCTGCCGGTCGTGGCGACCGGCAGCAACAGGGCGGGCGATTCTAACGCAAAGGCGCTGGCGGATTAAGGTGTATCGTCGTCAATCTTCCAACCAGCGGTCCAGTTGCGCCTGGGTGAGCTCGCCGACGTGGACGTCAAGGGCGTTGCCGTCGCCGTCGAACAGCACGGTAGTGGGAAGACCGGGGGCCTCGACGATCGACATCAGCATTTGGCTGGGGTCGCGCAGCGCGTAGCGAAAGCTCAGCTCTTGTTCGTCCAGATAGCGCACAATGGGCAGCAGGTCTTCGCCCTGGTTGGCGACCACGACGCCGACACCTTCGCGTTGGTCAGCGTTGGCAAGCAGCGGCATTTCGCGCAGGCAAGGCGGGCACCAAGTCGCCCACAGATTGACGATAATGCGGTCATGGTCATCCGCCAGTGATGGCATATGCACCGAATTACCGTCGATATCTTCAAGGGTAATGTCGGGCAGGGTTTGCACGCTCAGGTCGCTACCCAGCGGGGAGAGCGTTACCAGTACCAGCCATAGACTTGAGGCCCCGACCAGCAGGGCCATCGCACCGCCCATGGCAATAAGCCGTGAGCGCAGCGTCCAGGCCGTCCATACCAGGCCTGCGGCCAGGCCCCAAAGCCCTTGATAGCCCGGCTGCCAGAGTTTTAGTGCCGTCAGGGGCGCGACGCTGAAGCTTTCGATATGTAGCGCAACGTGGCCAAAGCGGGCGGCGATCAGCCAGACCACCACCAGGCCCAAAAACCAGCGCTGGTGGCGCCGTTTGGGTAGGCCCAGTAAATAGCGCGTGCTGACCAGTAGTGCCAGCGCGCAGGCAATCGCGTAAAGACGAGGCAGTGAAATCAACAGCGGACCAAGGGTAATGGCGTTCATGGTTTTCCCGTTGAGCAGGTACACTGGCGCACCATACCATGGAGCCGGTTATAACGGAGACATCTATGCCTCAAACGACGTTTGATAAACTTCGCGCCCTCGCCATTGGTTCGCAGGCGGTGGGTTTAGTGGCCATCATCACCTTGGAAACATGGCTGAATGATGCAGCACGTCCCTGGCAGGGGGGCGTGCTGGCGGCCATGTTGGTAACGGCTCTGAGCATTGCATTGGTGCGGCTTTATCGGCGTAACTTAGCTCGCAAGCGCTGGGCGGAGCGCGTTGAGGACGACCGCGATGCCTAGCGTTGGAAAACGTTGCTTGTATTTTTAGCGTTCCAGTTCCAGATTAAGAGCAGACCCCAGCGTGTATCGATGGGGCGCTAAATCCTACAGGGAGCGATCAATAACATGATGAATAAGCGCATAATAGCCACGGCAGTGGCCGTCTCTTCATTGGCATTGGCCGGTGCGGCTCAGGCTGAGGTCAAAGTGGGCTTTTTAGGGGGCTTTACGGGGGGAATCGAAAGCTTAACACCGCCCATTTTTGATGGCGCTCAGCTAGCGGTAAA
Source organism: Halomonas sp. HL-93 (assembly GCF_900086985.1). NCBI lineage: Bacteria > Pseudomonadati > Pseudomonadota > Gammaproteobacteria > Oceanospirillales > Halomonadaceae > Halomonas > Halomonas sp. HL-93. The sequence continues at coordinate 3,821,888 of NZ_LT593974.1, read as the reverse complement.
ACAGATTAATGAGCAGGGCGGCATTCTTGATGGCCAGACGCTGGAAATGCCGTCGGGTGACACCACTTGCTCTGACGCATCAGCGGCTTCGAATGCGGCGGACCGCATGGTGAATTCTGAGGATGTCACCGCCATTGTCGGCGCGCTATGTACCGGTGCCACCATTTCAGCGGCCAACAACGCGGCGATCCCCGGCGATGTCGTCATGGTATCGCCAGCCTCCACCGCGCCTGCGGTCACCGAGCTTGATGACGACGACCTGGTTTTCCGTACCGTGCCTTCCGACGCCTTCCAGGGTGAAATGCTGGCCAAGCTATTAATTGAGAAAGGCATTAACGAAGTCGCCGTGACCTTTGTTAATAACGATTACGGTCAAGGGTTATCCGAGGCGTTCGCCACTACCTTCGAATCAGAAGGTGGTAGCGTGGTGGAAAGTCTTGCCCACGAAGATAACCGTTCCGACTACCGTTCTGAACTGGGTACACTCTCTTCGGCAGGGGTAGAAACCCTGGTGGTGTTGGCGTATGCCGATACTTCCGGTCAAACCGTGCTACGTCAAGCCGCGGAAAGCGGTGTCTTCACCCAGTACGTCGGGGCCGACGGCATGGTGGGTAACAGCCTTGTCGAAGCCGTGGGTGCTGATGTGCTGGACGGTATGATTGCCACTCGCCCTGGCAGCCCGGACTTACCCGGTACAGATATTTTCATTGAAGCGGCCGAAGCCGAAGACATTGACCCCGAAGCGGTATTTGCCGCTCAGGCCTACGACGCGGCTTTCCTGCTGGCGCTGGCTATTGAGCAAAATGGTAGCGCCGAGCGTGAAGGATTATCCGAGGCTTTACGCGACGTCGCCATGGCGCCGGGCGAAACTATTCTGCCCGGCGAGTGGGAAAAGGCCCTTGAGTTAATTGCAGAGGGTGAAGAGATTAACTACGAAGGCGCGTCAGGTAGCCACGAGTTTGACGACAACGGCGACGTGCCTGGCATCGTAGTGGAAATGACCGTTGAGGATGGCGAGTTTAAACGGGTAGGTGAGCTGGAAGAAGACGAGTTGTAACGCCTTGCTTTGACGCCTAGACCGCCCCTGCCATGTGCAGGGGCGGTTTTTTTTGCTTAATCGTGGTGCTTAATACGTTCCGGCAGTAAGCCTTTGGGAGCGAAACGTAATACCAGCGTGATCAGCAAACCAATCACCAGGACCCGTGCCTGAAGGGCGCGGCTGTCGATATTGCCGGGGGCTTGCCAATCGAAGGCAAACTCACCGAAGGCCACGGCCAGATCCATCAAATACAGCGCCAGTGGTTCCGACATGATCCAGATAATATACACCGCGATGGCGCCGAAGATGGTGCCAAGGTTGTTGCCCGGCCCCCCCAAAATCACCATGACCAAAACCAGGAACGTATGGTTGAGTGGTAGGTAACCGTTAGGGTCGAACAGGCTGTTGAAGCTGGCCATCATCCCGCCGCCGACACCCATCAAGATGCAGCCCAGGACAAAAATCTCCAAACGCCGCTTATTGATACTTTTGCCCATGGCGGCCGATGATATTTCATTGTCGCGGATGGCCCGGATCATACGCCCCCAGGGGGCATGGTAAGCGCGGTGAAGCAGAAAGAAGATGGCGGCAATAATCACCGCTGTTAGCGAAAGGTATACCGCTCGTGACAGGGTGAAGCCTAAATCCGCCGGTCCCGGCGTTGGCCAGGGGAGTGGCGAGACGGTAGCGGTCCCGCGGGTTAGCCAGTCTGAATTTTTCAGAAACGCCTTAATGATCTCGGCGATGCCAAGCGTAGCAATGGCGAGATAGTCGCTGCGCAAGCCCAGGCAAACATGACCGATAAAGTAGCCAACGCCACCGGCTAACGCGCCGCCCATGATCCAGCCTGACCAGGCCGGTAAGCCCAGCCCGCCGATGAAGCCTGCCTGGGATTCAATATCGGCGGTAACGTCGCGCAACAGACTGATGACGACCAAGTACAGTACAACCGCGAGCAGCACCACGAATACCGTGCGAACCCGCTTGGGAACGCCTAGCCGAGTTAACTTGGTCGCCGCCACTACCAGCAGGGTCGCACCTAACGCATAGAGCAGTACTTTGCCTAGCTCAGCGGGTAGTTCGCTATCCCAAAACGCGTCATTGACCGGAACGCTAAACAGCATGGCGCTGACGCCGCCCAGGGCAACAAACCCCATCACGCCGGCATTGAACTGCCCCGCATATCCCCACTGAATCGTCAGCCCCAACGCCAGGACGGCGTAACATGCGGCCTCCACCAGCATGCGCGTGCTATAGGCGGGGCCCATGACGGCATAAACGCCGACAATAGTGATCAGTAGAACGCCAAACAGACAAAGCTCGCGCAGCGGCAGGCGCGATGTCTTGGGCGTCGCATCCTGCGGGGTGTAGTTGTTATCAGCCATCAGATCACCTTGCCTTTGAAGATGCCGGTAGGACGCCAAACTAGAATGGCGACCAGTATGAAGAACGGCACCACGATTTTATATTCGCTCCCCACGAAGGCTAAATTGGACGGTAAGTTGAGCCAGGTGGGCAAGCTGTCGCGGAAGGGGCGCAGCAAGACGGCCCAGTTAAAGATTGCCAGCGTTTCGGCAAAGCCCACTACGAAGCCGCCCGCAACGGCACCGTATGGATGGCCTACACCCCCGACAATGGCGGCCGCGAAAATCGGCAGCAGCAGGAAGAAGCTGAGGTCGGGTTTGAACGTTACATCCAGCGACAGCAGAGTGCCCGCAATGGCGGCAAGCCCGCCGGCAATCACCCAGGTTACAGCGACAATCGTATTGGTGTTGATGCCCGAGGCCTGGGCCAACTCTGGGTTATCTGACATTGCCCGCATGGCTTTGCCAAGCCGCGAACGGCTTAAAAATAGATGCAAGGCGATGACGGCGACCAGAGTGATTACGAACAGGTAAATCTGCGGTTCGGTAATCACAATCGGCACACTTACCTCTTCAAACGGCAGCAGCCGAAAGATCGACTTGCGATCGTCAACGTACAAGCCTTGACCGCTCGTGCCGGCAAACAGGCGAATCAGCCCCTGGAGTATCAGCGTGACCCCAAGCGAAGCGATGACCATGACGATGGGCTTAACGCCATGGGCGCGCAACGGCTTGTAGAACGCTTTATCAATACCCACCGCAAGGCAGGCAGTCAGCAGCATGGCAATAGGTAACATGAGTATCGCCGTGGGTACGCCGAGGCTCATGCCGACACCTGGAAAGGCCGTGGTGAGTATCAGTACCATAAACGCACCGAAGGTCATCATGTCGGCGTGGGCAAAGTGGGCAAAGCGCATGATGCTGAAAACCAGCGTGACGCCGATCGCCCCGATGGCATAGATGGCACCGGTCACACTGCCGGCAATCACCACATTGTTAATAAAGAAAACCAGTTCATTCACGTTATTGTCCCCTGGGCTAGCCGCCCAAAAAGCTTTTAGCCACGTCTGGATCGGCAAGTAGCGCCGCGCCGGTGTCGGTAAAGCGGTTCTGGCCCGCTGCCAATACAAAACCTTTATCGGCAATGGCAAGTGCTTGCTTGGCGTTTTGTTCGACCATCAGGATGCCGACCCCGGCCGCGTTGATGTGCTTAACGCGGTCAAAAATCTCATTCATGTAGAGCGGTGAAAGTCCGGCGGTGGGTTCGTCCAGCAGTAGTATGCTGGGCTCGGCCATAAGTGCCCGGCCCATGGCGACCATTTGCCGCTGGCCGCCGGACAGTTCGCCTGCCGGCTGCCGACGCTTTTCCTGCAGGGGCGGAAAGAACTCGTAGACTTGGCCCAGCATGCGCTTAACATTCTGCGGCTTGAGAAAGGCTCCCATCTCCAGATTTTCCTGCACGGTGAGGCTGGGGAAAACATTTTTTTCCTGGGGCACAAAACCCATGCCGCGTTCGACCAACTGGTTGGGCGCCAGGTTTTGAATGGGAGCCCCGTGGAGCAAAATGTCGCCCTGATTAACGTGCAGGAGCCCGAAGATGGCTTTCAGCAGAGTGGATTTGCCCGCCCCGTTCGGACCTACAATCACCCCGACTTCGTTGGCCTCCAGCGACATGTTTACGCCGTTGAGGATGTTCATGCTGCCATAGCCGCCATAGACGTCGCGTGCTTCGATTAAAGGCATGGTGAAAAAATCTCTATTGTGTTGCCACCTGGGTGGTCGTGGCGTTTATATAAGCATGCTAACGTCATCCGTCACGCTGCCCCGGCGCCGAAATAGGCTTCAATAACCTCGGGGTTGTTTTGGATATCCTGGATATGGCCTTCTACCATGACCTGACCCTGGGCAAGCACGATGACCGGGTCGCAGAGGCGGGCGATCATGTCCATGTCATGCTCAATGACCAGGAAGGTGTAGCCCATTTCGCGATTGAGGCGCTCAATGTTACCGATTAGGTCGCCGAGCAAGGTGCGGTTGACCCCGGCGGCAATTTCATCGAGCAGCACGACCTTGGCGTTGGTCATCATCGTGCGGCCCAGTTCCAGCAGTTTCTTCTGCCCACCGGATAGATTGCCCGCTAGCTCGTTGCGCACGTGGTGGAGGCCTACAAAGTCGATCACCTCCAGCGCCCGGCGGCGGACCTCGGCTTCTTCGCGTCGCACCAAGCCTGGTTTGAACCAGGTGGTGAACAGGTTTTCACCCGCTTGGTTTGGCGGCACCATCATCAAATTTTCCAGAGCACTCATTTGGCTGAATTCATGAGCTATCTGAAAAGTCCGCAACAGCCCTTTGTGAAAACGCTGGTCGGCGCTGAGGGCGGTAATGTCTTCGCCTTCTAGTAAGATACGTCCGCTATCGGGCTGTAATGCGCCCGCCATTAAGTTGAATAGCGTCGACTTGCCCGCGCCGTTAGGGCCGATCATACCGGTAATCGAGCCTTTCTCAACGCGGATAGAGCAGTTATCAATAACTTTTAGGCCACCAAAGGCTTTGTTGACCTGCTGAACCTCAATAAGCGGGGTCATGGGCTTCCTCATCTGCTAGGCAAGGCGGTAACCGCCTAGTTGTCAGTCGCGGAGACGCTATGGGTAAAGCGCTTCCGTCGGGCAGGCGTGAAGAGTCGATCACGATCCAAACGCTTGTGTGAATCCGATAATAGAATAACCCCCTGTGCTAGGGATAGCGCTACTTTGCGCTACCCCTAGCCTGCTTTCCAGAGAGAGACCGTTAAGGTTGCGTTGGGGGGAGATGCTTGGCAAACGTACGGGGATCACGTGGCGGGCTGGCGCCTAGCCATAAAAAAGCCCGCATTTCAGCGGGCGTCGGATGCTTAATTCTTGTTGGAGCGTTTGCGCTCGTTTTCCTTGAGCAGCTTCTTGCGTAGACGAATATGGCTTGGCGTCACTTCCACCAGCTCATCAGAGTCCAGGAACTCGATAGCCTGCTCCAGGGTGAAGTTGATCGGCGGCGTCAGCACGATGTTTTCATCGTTACCCGTTGAGCGCATGTTATCCAGCTTTTTGCCCTTGGTCGGGTTAACCACCATGTCGTTGGCACGGTTGTTAATGCCGATCAGCATGCCCTCGTAGACTTCAGTGGCGTGATCGATGATCAACTTGCCGCGCTCCTGAAGAGTGTAAAGCGCGTAGGCGAGTGCCTTGCCATCAACCATTGACACCATGACGCCGTTACGCCGCTCGATGGAGGCATCGGGCTTCAGCGGGCCGTAGTGGTCAAAGCGACTGGTCAGAATGCCGGTACCGGAAGTCAGGGTTAGGAACTGACCACGGAAGCCGATCAGCCCGCGGGCAGGAATAATGAAATCCAAGCGAACGCGGCCTTTGCCATCCGGGTTCATGTTGGTCAATTCGCCCTTGCGATAGCCGAGCTCTTCCATGATGGCGCCCTGGTGCTGCTCTTCACAATCGATGATGACCTCTTCGTAGGGTTCCTGCTTCTCACCGTCGATTTCCTTGATGATCACTTCAGGACGACCAACGGCCAGCTCGAAACCTTCGCGGCGCATGGTCTCGATGAGTACCGAAAGGTGTAGCTCGCCACGCCCGGAGACTTTGAATTTTTCCGGCGTTTCGCCCTGTTCAACCCGCAGCGCGACGTTGTGAATCAGCTCTTGTTCCAGGCGATCTTTGATATTACGGCTGGTGACGAACTTGCCGTCTCTACCGGCGAATGGCGAATCGTTGACCTGGAAGGTCATGGACACGGTGGGTTCGTCAACGGTCAGTGGCGGCAGCGCTTCGACGTTGTTGACGTCGCACAGGGTATCGGAGATCGCCAGGTTTTCGATGCCAGTGATGCAGATGATATCGCCAGCGGTGGCTTCGTCGGTTTGTACCCGCTCAAGGCCCATGTGGGTCATGACCTGGCCAATCTTGCCTTTGCGTGACTGACCTTCTTTGGTCACGACGGTAATTTGCTGGTTGGGCTTGACGCTGCCGCGGGAAATACGGCCTAGCCCGATAACGCCTACATAGCTATTGTAATCCAGCGCTGAAATTTGCATCTGGAATGTGCCGTCGATCTCGACCTTGGGCGCATCGACGATATCGACGATGGACTGGAACATGGGGGTCATGTCGTCAGCCAGCTCTTCAGGGTCGGGGCCTGCAATACCGTTGAGCGCCGAACAGTAGATAATCGGGAAGTCGAGCTGCTCGTCGGAAGCGCCCAGGTTATCGAACAGGTCGAAAATCTGGTCGATCACCCAGTCGGGCCGTGCGCCCGGGCGGTCAATTTTGTTAACCACCACAATAGGCTTCAGGCCGCGGTCAAAGGCTTTTTGAGTAACAAAGCGGGTTTGCGGCATCGGGCCGTCAACGGCGTCAACGAGAAGCAACACTGAATCCACCATCGACATCACGCGCTCAACTTCACCACCGAAGTCGGCGTGCCCAGGCGTGTCCACGATATTGATGTGGTAGTCAGTGCCGTTGCCATCTTGCCATTTAATTGCCGTATTTTTGGCCAGGATAGTAATGCCACGTTCCTTCTCCTGGTCATTAGAGTCCATAATCCGCTCTTGACCTTCGGCTTTACGGTCGAGCGTTCCGGACTGGCTTAGCAATTTGTCGACCAAGGTAGTTTTACCGTGGTCAACGTGGGCGATAATGGCAATGTTGCGAAGATTCTCGATCACGACGCGATCCTGCTAGAAAAATAGGGCGGCATTATAGGGTCTGGGTGCGGTCGACTACCAGCATTGTATTGTGCAAAGCGTCAAGGCATTAACCTTTGGCAGTAGTTTTCGTGCTGATGGCGCATCCGTTAAGATAGGCGTTTTCCCAGATGGGGCAAGGACATGAGCATCGGCCACCTGATGCGGTTACTAAGCGACGGCGAGGTTCATTCTGGTGAACAACTGGGTGATGCCTTGGGCGTTTCACGCGCTGCGGTGTGGAAACAGCTAAAAAAATTAGACGCACTGGGTGTAGAACTGGTGGCGGTGAAAGGGCGGGGCTATCGGCTTGCCCAGCCACTGGAGCCTCTTGTCGGCGCAAAGGTAGTCGAGCGCCTGCCCGCCTCAGCGCGTCATCACCTGGCCCGCCTATTTGTCGAGGACCAACTGCCATCGAGCAATGCCTACCTGCGTGACCGGTTTGAACAAGGGGCGGGCCACGCAGAGGTGTGCCTGGTTGAGTTGCAAACGGCGGGACGCGGGCGGCGTGGGCGAGTATGGACCACCCCCTGGGGGCAAAGCCTGATGCTGTCAGTTGGCTGGCGTTTTGAGGCGGGGGTCGCCGCTCTTGAGGGCTTGAGTCTGGCCGTCGGCGTCGTGGTTGCCCAGGTGCTGGAGCAGCACGGTGTGGCGCCCCGGCTTAAATGGCCCAACGATATTTTGTTGGCGCAGGGTGACAGCGCTGAGTTGGGTAAGCTGGCCGGCATATTAGTAGAAGTGACTGGCGATGCGGCAGGCCCTTGCGAAGTGGTTATCGGCATGGGCATGAATCTTCAGTTGCCCGAGTCGATGCGCCAGGCTATTGAACAGCCGGTAGCGGCGTTGTTTGATGACTTGCCGTCACTTTCGCGTAACCAACTGGCGGCGGACGTGGTGGCTGGGCTGCTTGCCATGCTGGCGGGCTTTGAGGAGCAAGGTTTTGCACCCTGGCGTGCTGCCTGGAACCAGCGACACGCCTACACTGACCAGCCGATTCAGGTGATTCAGGGTAACCAGGTTCATGAAGCAGTCGCTGGCGAGGTCGACGATAGCGGCAGTTTGTGGGTAACGGAAGCGGGGCACTCAAAGCGCTTGTCTGGCGGTGAAATCAGCGTACGTAGGCGCTTATGATTCTTGATTTAGACATTGGTAATACCTTGTCCAAGTGGCGCCTAAAAGACGCTGATAGTAGCGAAATACGCTCGCGGGGGGCTGTGTGGACCCGCGAAGAGTGGCGTCCAGGTGCTGATATTCCGGATCTTGACGTTGTCGAGGCCGTGCGCATCTCAAGCGTGGCCCGTGCGGCAGTACTCGATGAGACCGTGGGGCTGCTGCGTCGTCGCGTCCGCCACGTGCATGTGGCCCGCTCGACCGCTGAGGCGCTTGGCGTGGTCAACGGCTATGAAGAGCCGGGGCGCCTGGGCGTTGACCGTTGGCTGGGGGCGCTGGCGGGGTATCAGTTGGCAGGCGGCTGCTGTACGGTCGACTGCGGCAGTGCGATCACCATCGACTTCGTATTGCCCGGCGGGCAGCATCTGGGGGGCTTTATCGTGCCGGGGTTGAGGCTGATGAAAGAAAGCCTGAAGCTGGGTACGCGCAACGTCGCTATCGACCCCGAAAGCGAGGCGGAAGAACTGCTCGAACCGGGGCGTCGCACGGTGGATGCCGTCAACCATGGTATCTACATGGCGGCCGTGAGTGCTATCAACCGTATCTACAGCGAAGTATGCGACCAGGAGGGCGTGGCGCTACCGATGCTGCTGACCGGGGGGGATGCGCGGGTCATTTCGCGCGGCGTTCAGGTGCCCCATGCCGTGTGGCCAGACATGGTCTACGGCGGGCTGGAAGCGCGCTTCCCGCTGACCTTTGCTGAACGTGCTGGCAAAATGGCTGGGGCGCCTCGCGTTCCTGAGCCGGTGTCATTGGAAAAAATCCGCGCAGGCCTTGCATTTTCCATGCTGCTTTGACAGAATTCAGCGCGTTCCAGGGCAGGTGGTTAACACGTATTAGGCACTAAGCAGTTTATGTTGTTGAAGCTAATACATTGTTAGGCCAAAGCGCTATAAACGAGCTTGACACTGCTTTGGAGCTTGGCATAATGTGCCGCCACAGTTGGAGAGGTTCCCGAGTGGCCAAAGGGAGCAGACTGTAAATCTGCCGCGAAAGCTTCGAAGGTTCGAATCCTTCCCTCTCCACCAGTTTCAAGCGTCAGCGACGTATGTCGGTGTCGTAGAATGAAAAGCCGGAAGCGGGCGTAACAATGAATGAGCACGCAGCGGATGATCATTCTGAAGCAAGTTAGGCGGGCGTAGTTCAATGGTAGAACCTCAGCCTTCCAAGCTGATGGTGCGGGTTCGATTCCCGCCGCCCGCTCCAGTTAGGCGTTTGGCTCATGTAGCTCAGGGGTAGAGCACACCCTTGGTAAGGGTGAGGTCGACGGTTCAAATCCGTCCATGAGCTCCATATTATAAAAAGCGAGCGATGCTCGCTTTTTTTGTCGCTACCGCCGGCCGCAGTAGTGGGTTGTTGGTTAGTGAGGAAAGGGGTTGTCAGGTGGTTGTTTGTCAGCTACCATGACGCCCGCTGTTGCGTAGGCTAATGGATTTGTCTGTGCAGATGTTGATACAGGCCAGTAGCTCAATTGGCAGAGCAGCGGTCTCCAAAACCGCAGGTTGGGGGTTCGATTCCCTCCTGGCCTGCCAGTCTTCCCCAGGCTGGTATGTCTTTAAAGAATTCCTTTGTCGCTCGCTGCACCCTGAGGAGTCTCGTTTTTATGAAGCCGAGTTCTGTAAAACATGGCGCTGAGGAGCAACAGACGCGCCATGACGGGCTCAAGTGGGCAGCGGTCGTTGCGTTGCTTGTGGTTGCCGTTGTAGGTAATACCTATTTTGCTGATATTGGCCTGATCTACCGCGTGTTGGGTGTCGTGGTGCTATGCGTGGCGGCTGCCTTGCTAGCGCTGATGACCACCAAGGGGCGCGATCTAGTAGAGCTGGCAAGAAGCGCTAAGAAAGAGATTCAGCGCGTTGTATGGCCAACTCGGCCCGAAACCATTCAGACCACGGCCATTGTCCTCGTCGCCGTGCTGGTGGTTGGGTTGATGCTATGGTTGATTGACACTCTTCTTGGCTGGGCGATGTCCGGCGTTATTGGTTAGGAGTTTTCATGTCCAAACGTTGGTACGTCGTTCACGCCTATTCCGGCTTCGAAAAGCATGTGATGCGTTCCTTGATCGAGCGCGTCAAAATGTATGGCGTAGAAGATCGCTTTGGCGAGATTCTTGTGCCGACCGAAGAAGTCGTTGAAATGCGTGACGGCAAGCGCCGCAAGAGCGAGCGCAAGTTCTATCCCGGCTATGTATTGGTCGAGATGGAGATGGCCGACGATACGTGGCATTTGGTAAATGAGACCCCCCGCGTGATGGGGTTCATTGGCGGAACTAAAGAAAAGCCCGCACCCATTACATCGCGCGAAGCTGATGCCATCTTGATGCGCGTTAAAGACGGTACCGATAAGCCGCGGCCTAAAACCATGTTTGAGCCGGGACAGTCGGTTCGCGTTGTAGATGGCCCCTTTGCTGATTTTAACGGCGTCGTGGAAGAAGTGAGTTACGAGAAAAGCCGTCTGCAGGTCAGTGTGTTGATCTTCGGGCGTGCAACACCTGTCGAGCTTGAATTCGCGCAGGTTGAGAAGGAATAGTCAGGCTTACATCGCCTAAGTATGTAGCGTTGTGAGTTGATTCGTGCCAGGTGGCGGTATTGTCATCTGGCGGTGACCGGGGAGCCGTAAGGCGTTATCACCCAACTGGAGTAAAAACGATGGCCAAGAAAGTACAGGCTTACATCAAGCTGCAGGTTGCTGCAGGTAAAGCCAATCCAAGTCCGCCCGTCGGCCCTGCGCTGGGTCAGCACGGCGTAAACATCATGGAATTCTGTAAGGCGTTCAACGCTGAGACTCAAGACATTGAGCCCGGCCTGCCGACGCCTGTTGTGATTACGGTCTACTCTGACCGTAGCTTCACGTTCGTTACCAAGACGCCACCCGCGGCGGTGCTGCTCAAGAAAGCAGCCGGCATCAAGTCGGGTTCAGGCGAGCCGAACAAGAAGAAGGTCGGCACGGTAACGCGCGAACAGCTCGAAGAAATCGCCAAGACCAAAGAGCCTGACCTGACGGCGGCTGATATTGACGCAGCGGTTCGCACCATCGCGGGCAGCGCCCGTAGTATGGGCCTCAACGTGGAGGGTCTTTAATCATGGCGAAACTGACGAAGCGTGCGAAGCTGATTCGCGAAAAAGTCGACACCAATAAGGCCTACTCAATTGAAGAAGCGGTTGCTCTGCTCGCTGAGCTGTCGACTGTTAAATTCAAAGAGTCGGTGGATGTCGCGATTAACCTAGGCGTTGACCCGCGTAAATCTGACCAAGTGGTGCGTGGCGCAACCGTTATGCCTAACGGTACCGGTAAAGACGTGCGCGTTGCGGTCTTTACTCAGGGTGCCAATGCCGACGCCGCTAAAGAAGCTGGCGCCGACATCGTCGGTATGGACGATCTGGCCGAGCAGGTCAAAAAAGGCGTCATGGATTTTGACGTCGTTATTGCCTCGCCGGACGCCATGCGTGTCGTTGGTCAGCTGGGTCAGATTCTGGGTCCCCGCGGCCTGATGCCGAACCCGAAAGTGGGCACCGTGACGCCTGACGTTGCGACCGCTGTGAAAAACGCCAAAGCCGGCCAGGTGCGCTTCCGTACCGACAAGAACGGCATCATCCATACTACATTGGGTAAGGCGGATTTTGACGCGGCAGCGATCAACGGCAACCTGGAAGCCCTGGTCGCCGACCTGAAGCGGCTCAAGCCGAGCACTTCAAAAGGCATCTACTTTAAGAAAGTCACCCTGTCTACTACTATGGGCCCGGGTTTGACTATCGACCACTCCGCGTTTGCTTAAGCGGGTGATCGTCAGGTTTTAGCAACAACCGAGCAATAACTTTGCGGTCCCTCGGTCATGCCGAGGCGCCGTCAAAGACCGCAGGTGCCGCGCTTTTTTGAAAGTGCGGCTTAATTGCCCTCAAAAGCGCCTGCGCAGATGGTGTGGCCGCCAGTTGGTTAGCAACGCTTTCTTTTCTGGTGAGCACCATCCTCTAAGGCTTTCTGCTAGTCGTATGGGCAGGAAGAGATGGTAACCACCGGAACCTTTAATGGGTTCCGGAACGAAGGAGTGATCACTGTGCCACTAGCACTTGAAGGCAAGAAAGCGATTGTTGCCGAGGTCAGTGAAGCGGCCAAGAGCGCACTCTCCGTCGTAGTTGCCGATTCTCGCGGTGTAGCGGTCAGCAAAATGACCGATCTGCGTAAGCAGGCACGTGAGAATGGCGTCCAGGTACGTGTTGTTCGCAACACGCTGGCACGTCGCGCCCTCGAAGGCACCCAATGGGAATGCCTAACCGAGAGCTTCGTTGGTCCGACTCTGTTGGCCTTCTCCACGGATCATCCGGGCGCTGCCGCTCGTTTGTTCAAAGAGTTTGCCAAAGATGATAAAGACTTCGAAGTCAAAGCGCTGGCCTACGAAGGTGAGCTGATTCCGGCTGCTGACATCGATCGTCTGGCAACCCTGCCGACTCACGACGAGGCAATTGCCAAGTTGATGTCGGTAATGAAAGAAGCTTCCGCTGGCAAGCTGGTTCGTACCCTGGCCGCCCTGCGCGACCAAAAAGAAGCGGCTTAACTGCTTCTCTTGTACAGCCTGACGCTGCTTGAACCGAGCAATGAATCCCGAGTCGTCGGTAAACCGAGACTCCCGCAAAGTTAGGAATGAAACAATGGCACTGACCAAAGACGATATCATCAATGCTGTAGCCGACATGTCCGTCATGGAAGTTGTCGAGCTGATCGAAGCAATGGAAGAGAAATTCGGCGTTTCTGCTGCGGCGGCCGTAGTGGCTGGCCCAGGTGGTGGCGAAGCCGCTGCTGAAGAAGAACAGACCGAATTTGACCTGGTGTTGACGGCTGCTGGTGACAAGAAAGTTAACGTCATCAAAGCAGTACGTGAAATCACCGGTCTTGGCCTTAAGGAAGCTAAGGGTGCCGTTGACGGCGCACCGGCGACCATCAAGGAAGGCATGTCCAAGGAAGACGCTGAAACAGCTAAGACGAAGCTGGAAGAAGCGGGCGCAAGCGTCGAGCTCAAGTAATTCTTGTGCTGGCGGCTTTACGCGTTGCGTAAGCTTCCACGGCTGGCGGCGGGAGATCCCGCTGCCGGCCTTTTTCTGTTGTAACTGAACGGTGAAGCAGAATCGTTGTAGTACGGTTATCGCAAGACTGTTATCGATCAAGATTTTCGACGGCGAGCTACCGGACCTGGAGCTTGCTGTTCGCGTCTGACACGCCCGCAGGGCAGATGACCACGCATCGGTCACCCATGGTGAACAAGCTGGGGAATACAGATGGCTTACTCATATACTGAGAAAAAACGCATCCGCAAGGATTTCGGCAAACTGCCACAAGTGATGGATGTGCCTTATTTGTTGGCCATCCAGCTTGATTCCTATTACGACTTTCTCCAGCAAGATCGTTCGCCCGACGAGCGGCACGAGGTCGGCTTGCACGCGGCATTTAAGTCCGTGTTCCCGATTGAGAGCTTCTCCGGTAATGCGGCGCTTGAGTATGTCAGCTACCGGTTCGGCACGCCGGCGTTCGATGTTAAGGAGTGCCAGCTGCGCGGAGTAACCTATTCCGCCCCGCTGCGCGTCAAGGTTCGCTTGATCATTTATGATCGCGATTCCTCGAACAAAGCAATCAAAGATATTAAAGAGCAAGAAGTCTACATGGGGGAAATCCCCCTGATGACGGAGAACGGTACCTTTGTGATCAACGGTACCGAGCGGGTTATTGTTTCCCAGCTCCACCGTTCACCCGGTGTTTTCTTCGATCACGATAAAGGCAAAAGCCACTCATCCGGTAAGCTGCTCTATTCAGCGCGGGTTATCCCTTACCGTGGTTCTTGGTTAGACTTCGAATTCGATCCTAAAGACAATGTCTTCGTGCGTATCGACCGTCGGCGTAAGCTGCCGGCCTCGGTGCTCATGCGTGCGCTGGGAATGAGCGCGGAAGAGATTCTCGACGAGTTCTTCGAAACCAGCGTTTTCCATGTTGAAAAGTCAGGCTTTTCCGTGGAGCTTGTGCCGTCACGGCTGCGTGGCGAAACCGCCACCTTCAATATCAAGGATGGCAAAGGCGAGACGATTGTTGAAGAAGGACGTCGGATTACCCAGAAGCACATCCGTCAGCTTGAAAAAGCGGGCCTTGAGCGCCTGGACGTGCCAATGGAGTATCTATTCGGAAAAACCTTGGCCAAAGACCAGATCGACACTAAAACCGGCGAGCTGATCTGTCCGTGCAACACCGAAATTACCCCGGACGTTCTAGAGGCCATGGCGAATGGCGGTATTACACGTATTGAGACGCTGTATACCAACGACCTGGATTGCGGTTCGTTTATTTCCGACACGCTGAAGCTCGACACAACCGGGTCGCAGCTGGAAGCGCTGGTGGAAATTTACCGTATGATGCGCCCCGGTGAGCCGCCCACTAAAGAAGCGGCCGAGACGTTATTCCACAACCTGTTCTTCACTGAGGACCGCTACGACCTGTCGGGCGTGGGCCGCATGAAGTTCAACCGTCGTTTACGTCGCGAGGGCGATACTGGCTCTGGTGTACTGGATCGCAAAGACATCCTCGACGTGCTGCGCGAGCTGATCAACATCCGCAACGGCTTTGGTGACGTTGATGATATCGATCACTTGGGTAACCGCCGGATTCGCTGCGTTGGCGAAATGGCCGAAAACCAGTTCCGCGTTGGCCTGGTGCGCGTTGAGCGTGCCGTGAAAGAACGTCTTTCCATGGCCGAAAGCGAAGGCTTGATGCCCCAGGATCTGATCAACGCCAAGCCGGTCGCGGCGGCGGTGAAAGAGTTCTTTGGCTCCAGCCAGCTCTCGCAGTTTATGGACCAGAACAACCCGCTTTCCGAGGTAACCCACAAGCGCCGTGTTTCAGCACTCGGCCCAGGTGGTCTTACCCGCGAGCGCGCTGGCTTCGAAGTACGTGACGTACACGCCACGCACTACGGGCGTCTATGCCCGATCGAAACGCCAGAAGGCCCGAACATCGGCCTGATCAACTCGCTGGCAACCTACAGCCACACTAACAGCTACGGCTTCCTTGAGACGCCGTATCGTAAGGTGGTAGATCGTCAGTTGACCGATGACATCGTTCACCTGTCGGCGATTGAAGAAGGCGACTTCGTTATCGCCCAGGCGTCAGCCGCAGTGGACGAATCCGGTAAGCTGAGCGATGACCTGGTTCAGGCCCGCCATCGGGGTGAAACCACCTTTATGCGCCCTGAGCAAGTCACGCTGATGGACGTGTCACCGCGCCAGGTCGTGTCAGTGGCCGCGGCCCTGATTCCGTTCCTTGAGCACGATGACGCCAACCGGGCCTTGATGGGTTCCAACATGCAGCGTCAGGCGGTCCCCACGCTGCGCGCCGAGAAGCCGCTAGTGGGCACCGGGATGGAGCGTTTCGTTGCACGCGACTCCGGCGTTTGTGCCGTGGCGCGTCGCGGCGGGGTCATCGACTCCGTGGATGCGCGTCGGGTAGTGGTCCGGGTTAATGAAGATGAGATTATCGGCGGTGAAGCCGGGGTTGATATCTACAACCTGACCAAGTACACCCGCTCGAACCAAAACACCTGCATGAACCAGCGCCCGATCGTACGCCCAGGCGATAATGTCGCCCGTGGTGATATCCTCGCCGACGGCCCGTCCGTCGATATGGGTGATCTGGCACTTGGCCAGAACATGCGCATCGCGTTCATGCCCTGGAACGGCTACAACTTCGAGGATTCCATCCTGCTCTCCGAGCGGGCGGTACAAGAAGACCGTTTTACCACGATCCATATTCAGGAACTGACCAGTGTGTCCCGTGACACCAAGCTGGGGCCTGAAGAAATTACCTCTGATATTCCCAATGTCGGCGAATCGGCGCTAGGCAAGCTGGATGAAGCAGGCGTTGTCTACATCGGTGCCGAGGTAGGGCCGGGCGATATTCTGGTGGGTAAGGTCACGCCGAAAGGTGAAACCCAGCTGACGCCGGAAGAAAAGCTGCTACGTGCCATCTTCGGCGAGAAAGCGTCGGACGTTAAAGATACCTCGCTGCGTGCCCCAACGGGTATGAAAGGCACGGTGATTGACGTACAGGTGTTTACTCGCGACGGCGTTGAGAAAGACTCGCGCGCCCTGGCCATCGAGCAAATGCAGCTGGATGAAGTACGTAAGGATCTGCAGGAAACCTATCGTATCGCCGAGGACGCCACGTTCGAACGCCTCAAGCGTACCCTTGATGGTCAGGTGGTTAACGGCGGCCCGAACCTCAAGAAAGGCGATACCCTTGACGAGGCCTACCTCGATGAGCTGCCTCGCCAGCAGTGGTTCAAGCTGCGCATGCAGGATGAGTCGTATAACGAGTTGCTGGCCCAGGCCGACGAGCAGCTGGAAAACCGTCGTAAAGAAATGGACGAGCGCTTTGAAGACAAGAAGCGCAAGCTGACCCAGGGCGATGACCTTGCCCCCGGCGTGCTGAAAATCGTCAAAGTCTATATGGCCGTTAAGCGTCGCATTCAGCCGGGCGATAAGATGGCCGGTCGTCACGGTAACAAAGGTGTTATCTCAGCGATCATGCCGATCGAAGACATGCCGTTTGACGAGAAGGGCGAGCCGGTTGACGTGGTGCTAAACCCGCTGGGCGTACCATCGCGGATGAACGTAGGCCAAATCCTCGAAACCCACTTGGGTATGGCCGCACGTGGTTTAGGGGTCAAGATCGACGCCATGCTACGCGACGCCCGCGAACAGCAAGTGGCTGAAATCCGTGACTTCCTGGGTCAGGTGTATAATACGCCTGGCACTCGCGTGGAAGACATTGATTCGCTAAGCGATGAAGAAGTCATTGCACTGGCGAAAAACCTTAAAGCGGGTGTGCCCATGGCGACGCCGGTGTTTGACGGTGCCAAAGAGCACGAAATCAAACACCTGCTGAAGCTCGCGGGTATTCCCGAGTCAGGTCAGATGACATTGTACGACGGCCGTACCGGCGATGCTTTTGACCGTCCGGTCACCGTTGGCTACATGTACATGCTGAAGCTTAACCACTTGGTCGACGACAAGATGCACGCGCGCTCTACCGGCTCTTACTCGCTCGTCACCCAGCAGCCGCTGGGCGGTAAGGCGCAGTTCGGTGGTCAGCGCTTTGGTGAGATGGAAGTGTGGGCGCTGGAAGCTTATGGCGCGGCCTACACGCTGCAAGAGATGCTCACCGTCAAATCGGACGACGTCGAAGGCCGCACCAAGATGTACAAAAACATCGTGGATGGCGACCACACCATGCAGGCAGGCATGCCGGAATCCTTTAACGTACTCGTGAAGGAAATCCGCTCGCTGGGCATCGATATCGAGTTAGAGAGCTAGGAGCCGTCCCATGAAAGATTTGGTGAAAGTACTCAAATCGCAATCTCAGTCCGAAGAGTTTGACGCGATCAAGATTACCCTGGCGTCGCCGGACATGATTCGCTCCTGGTCGTTTGGCGAGGTGAAGAAGCCCGAGACCATCAACTACCGTACCTTTAAGCCGGAACGCGACGGTCTGTTCTGCGCCAAGATTTTTGGCCCGGTGAAGGACTACGAGTGCCTGTGCGGCAAGTACAAGCGCATGAAGCACCGTGGCATCATCTGCGAGAAGTGTGGTGTGGAAGTAACCAAAGCCGCCGTGCGCCGTGAGCGCATGGGGCATATTGAGCTAGCCTCTCCGGTAGCCCATATTTGGTTCCTGAAGTCACTGCCGTCGCGTATCGGCATGTTCCTCGATATGACCCTGCGTGATATCGAGCGCGTGCTGTACTTTGAAAGCTTTGTGGTGATCGACCCAGGCATGACCACCCTTGAGCGTGGTCAGCTGTTGAACGACGAGCAGTACTTCGAAGCGCTGGAAGAGTTCGGCGACGACTTCGACGCCCGTATGGGTGCCGAAGCCGTTCAGGAACTGCTCAAAGACATCGATCTGGAAGAAGAGATTAACCACCTGCGCGAAGAAATTCCGCAGACCAACTCTGAAACCAAGATTAAGAAGCTTTCCAAGCGCCTGAAACTGCTTGAAGCGTTCTACCATTCCGGCAATGCGCCGGCGTGGATGGTCATGGAAGTGCTACCCGTGCTGCCGCCGGACCTGCGTCCGCTGGTACCGCTTGACGGTGGCCGCTTTGCGACCTCTGATTTGAACGACCTTTACCGTCGTGTGATCAACCGTAACAACCGTCTGAAGCGTCTGCTTGACCTCAATGCGCCGGATATTATCGTGCGCAACGAGAAGCGCATGCTTCAGGAAGCCGTCGATGCACTGCTCGACAACGGCCGTCGTGGTCGTGCGATCACGGGCTCTAACAAGCGCCCGCTGAAATCGCTTGCCGACATGATCAAAGGTAAGCAGGGTCGTTTCCGTCAGAACCTGTTGGGTAAGCGCGTCGATTACTCTGGCCGTTCGGTGATTACCGTGGGTCCGACGCTGCGCCTGCACCAGTGTGGTCTGCCGAAGAAAATGGCGCTTGAGCTGTTCAAGCCGTTTATCTACTCCAAGCTTCAGTCGCTGGGCTACGCTTCAACGATTAAAGCTGCCAAGAAGATGGTCGAGCGCGAGCTGCCGGAAGTGTGGGACATCCTTGCTGATGTTATCCGCGAGCACCCGGTACTGCTTAACCGTGCACCGACGCTGCACCGTTTGGGCATCCAGGCGTTTGAGCCGCTGCTGATTGAAGGTAAAGCGATCCAGCTGCACCCGCTGGTATGTGCTGCCTACAACGCCGACTTCGATGGTGACCAGATGGCGGTACACGTACCGCTGACCCTAGAAGCCCAGCTTGAAGCCCGTGCGCTGATGATGGCCACTAACAATGTGCTGTCGCCGGCTAACGGCGAGCCGATCATCGTACCCTCGCAAGACGTTGTTCTGGGTCTGTACTACATGACCCGTGAGAAGATCAACGCCAAAGGCGAAGGCATGGTGTTTTCTGGTCTCAATGAAGTAGAGCGCGCCTTTGGTACCCAATCGGTATCGTTGCACGCTCGCGTCAAGGTTCGCCTGGACGAAGTGGATGTTGACGAAGAAACCGGCGAACGTTCCGCACACCGCCGTATTTACGACACCACGGTAGGTCGTGCATTGCTGTTCCGTATCCTGCCGGAAGGCGTGCCGTTCGATCTGATCGATCAGCCGATGAAAAAGAAAGCCATCTCTAGCTTGATCAACGAGGTTTACCGTCGTGCTGGTTTGAAGCCGACCGTTATCTTCGCTGACCAACTAATGTACACCGGCTTCCGTCTGGCTACCTGGTCCGGCGCTTCCATCGGCGTTAACGACTTCGTTATTCCCGATGCGAAAACCGAAATCGTCGATGCAGCCGAAGCCGAAGTCAAAGAGATTGAAGACCAGTTCTCCTCCGGCCTTGTCACGGCGGGCGAGAAGTACAACAAGGTGATCGACATCTGGTCCAAGGCCAACGATAAAGTGGCCAAGGCGATGATGGCGGGTATCTCGAAAGAAACGGTAATCGACCGCGAAGGCAATGAAGTCGAGCAAGACTCGTTCAACAGCGTCTTCATTATGGCCGACTCCGGTGCGCGTGGTTCTGCCGCTCAGATTCGCCAGCTGGCGGGTATGCGTGGCCTGATGGCCAAGCCGGACGGCTCAATCATCGAAACGCCGATCGTCGCCAACTTCCGTGAAGGCTTGAACGTACTGCAGTACTTCATCTCGACTCACGGTGCACGTAAAGGTCTGGCGGATACGGCACTGAAAACGGCTAACTCCGGTTACTTGACCCGCCGTTTGGTCGATGTTGCCCAGGACTTGGTGATTACCGAGACCGACTGTGGCACCGAAAACGGCCTCACGCTGCACCCGATCATCGAAGGCGGCGATATTATCGTACCGCTGTCCCAGCGCGTGCTGGGCCGTGTGGTAGCTATCGATGTGGTCGACCCCAGCACTGATGAAGTGCTTATCGCCAAGGGCACTTTGCTTGACGAAAAATGGTGTGCCGAGCTTGATACCATGGGGGTCGATGAGATCATCGTGCGCTCCACCATTACCTGTGACACACCGCACGGCGTGTGCTCTGCTTGTTACGGTCGTGATCTGGCGCGTGGTCATCAGGTTAATATCGGTGAATCCGTTGGCGTTATTGCCGCACAGTCAATCGGTGAGCCGGGTACCCAGCTGACCATGCGCACGTTCCACATCGGTGGTGCGGCATCGCGCTCCTCTGCGGTTGATAGCGTCCAAGTGAAGCATGGCGGCAAAGTGCGGTTGCACAACATCAAGAATGTTGAGCGCGCCGACGGCAAATTGGTGGTCGTATCTCGTTCGAGTGCGCTTGCCGTTGCCGACGACCATGGCCGTGAGCGTGAGTACTACAAG
The DNA here is from genome assembly GCF_900086985.1 of Halomonas sp. HL-93. Lineage (NCBI taxonomy): Bacteria > Pseudomonadati > Pseudomonadota > Gammaproteobacteria > Oceanospirillales > Halomonadaceae > Halomonas > Halomonas sp. HL-93. Next base: position 3,801,232 of record NZ_LT593974.1, on the reverse strand, counting down.
CTGCCTTACGGCGCTGAGCTTTCCGTGCGCGATGGCGATGTCGTCGATGCTGGCACGATTGTGGCTAAGTGGGACCCGCACACCCACCCAATCGTTGCCGAAGTCGAAGGTAAGGCCCAGTTCATCGATCTCGACGAGGGTGTCACCATGCACCGCACTGTCGATGAGATGACTGGCCTGTCGTCTATTGAGGTTATCGAGTCGGCAGCACGCCCGATGGCGGGTCGCGACAAGCGTCCTATGGTCATGCTGAAAGATGCTTCGGGTGAGTACGTGTCGGTCTCCGGCTCGAACACGCCGGTACAGTATCTGCTGCCGGGTAAGTCGATCATCTCCGTTGATGACGGTGCGACGATCGGCGTGGGTGAAGTAGTGGCCCGTATTCCGGTTGAAGCGTCGGGCAACAAAGATATCACCGGTGGTCTGCCACGTGTTGCTGACTTGTTCGAAGCACGTAAGCCGAAAGAGTCGGCGATACTGGCGGAGATCAGCGGCGTTATCAGCTTCGGTAAAGAAACCAAAGGTAAGCGTCGTCTGACGATTACGCCTGAATCTGGTGATCCATTTGAAACGCTGATCCCTAAATGGCGTCAAATTGCCGTCTTCGAGGGTGAAACCGTCGAAAAGGGTGAGGTGATTTCCGATGGCCCAAGTAATCCGCACGATATTCTGCGGCTACTGGGAGTGGCGGAGCTCGCCAAGTACATTACTGCTGAAGTTCAGGATGTGTACCGTTTGCAGGGTGTCGGCATTAACGATAAGCACATCGAAGTTATCGTGCGTCAGATGCTGCGCAAGGTAGAAATTACCGACTCGGGTGACTCTGACTTTATCACTGGTGATCAGGCAGAACTGGTGCGCGTACTAGAGCAGAACGTGCGGCTTGAGAAGGAAGATAAATTCCCGGCCAAGTATCAGCGCTTGCTGCTGGGTATCACCAAGGCCAGCCTGGCCACCGAGTCGTTCATTTCGGCAGCGTCGTTCCAAGAAACGACCCGCGTTCTGACCGAGGCAGCGGTGACCGGCAAGCGCGATTACCTGCGCGGCCTGAAAGAAAACGTGGTAGTGGGTCGCCTGATTCCTGCAGGTACCGGTTTGACTCACCACGCGGAGCGTCGTCGCAAGCGCGAAGACGTAGAGCGCCTGCTCACCCCCTCGGCGACCGAGGTAGAGCAGGAGCTGGGAGCTCAGTTGACCGCATTGGATTCCGACGACGAGCTCTAACATTACTATCTGACCTTATGCCGCCTTCGTCTTGCTGGTTAAACGACCGGCAAGACTTGACGGCGGCTAGGGTCAGCCTTTAGAATGCGCAGCCTTTAACAGTGGGGTGGGTGCGCCCGCAGCCGCTGAAAGGCCAGGCAACCATTGGAGTCAGCTAAACACCATGGCAACGATTAATCAGCTAGTGCGCAAGCCGCGCAAGCGCCCCGTCACTAAAAGTGACGTGCCCGCGCTTCAGGCTTGTCCGCAAAAGCGCGGCGTATGTACGCGCGTTTACACTACCACCCCTAAGAAGCCTAACTCGGCGTTGCGTAAGGTATGCCGTGTGCGCCTGACCAACGGTTTTGAGGTGTCTTCTTATATCGGTGGTGAAGGTCACAACCTCCAAGAGCACTCTGTAGTGCTGATTCGCGGCGGTCGTGTAAAGGATTTGCCCGGTGTGCGTTATCACACCGTGCGTGGCGCCCTTGACACCTCTGGCGTACAGAATCGTAAGCAGGGCCGTTCTAAGTACGGTACCAAGCGTCCGAAGTCTTAATTCGACGCTATGCGGTGCTGCGTAAGCAGCCGCCGTACGAGATGTTTATCATGTATATGATGGTCTGATAAGAGTAAGGTCGGGCGGCGCTGAGCGCCAACGCCAAGCGTGAGTTCCGAGTTTACCTGAAGGATCCTTAAATTGAGGGCTTATCATGCCTAGAAGAAGAGTTGTAGCTAAGCGCGAAATCCTGCCGGATCCCAAGTTCGGAAGTGAGCGCCTAGCCAAGTTTATGAATCACCTGATGTTCAGCGGTAAAAAGTCCGTAGCTGAGCGCATCGTGTATGGTGCGTTGGACAAGGTTGCCGAGCGTAGTAAAGAAGAGCCGCTGGAAATCTTCGACAAAGCGCTGGAAACCATCCAGCCGATGGTCGAAGTGAAGTCGCGCCGCGTGGGTGGTGCGACCTATCAGGTGCCGGTTGAAGTTCGTCCGTCACGCCGCCAGGCGCTTGCCATGCGCTGGTTGGTTGACGCGGCGCGTCGTCGCGGTGAAAAAACGATGGTTCTGCGTCTTGCAGGCGAAATGCTGGATGCCGCTGAAGGCAAAGGCTCTGCCGTTAAGAAGCGCGAAGACGTGCATCGTATGGCAGAAGCTAACAAGGCCTTCTCGCACTACCGTTTTTAAGATCAGCGTTTTTAAATTCGGCGTTTCTGGGTTTGCGTTTTGCTGGGTTGCGCTTTGTCAACGTCATACGTCGCTTGATCGCAACGCACCGCCGTTACCATGCATGGTGACGGCGGCGGCATAAGCAGAAAACGCATCGCTAGAATCACGAGCATCGCCAACAAACGGGAGTTTCACCGTGGCTCGCAAGACACCACTTAATCGCTATCGCAATATCGGTATCGTTGCTCACGTTGACGCGGGTAAAACCACGACAACCGAGCGGGTACTGTTCTACACCGGCCTTTCCCATAAAGTGGGTGAAGTGCATGACGGTGCAGCGACTATGGACTGGATGGAGCAGGAGCAGGAGCGTGGTATCACTATCACCTCGGCTGCAACGACCTGTTTCTGGCAGGGCATGAGTAAGCAGTTTCCTGAGCACCGCATTAATATCATCGACACACCTGGGCACGTTGACTTCACTATCGAAGTTGAGCGTTCTCTGCGCGTACTCGATGCCGCGGTGGTTGTGCTGTGCGGCTCTTCCGGCGTTCAGCCGCAGACCGAAACCGTATGGCGCCAGGCCAACAAGTACGAAGTCCCGCGTATGGTCTTCGTCAACAAGATGGACCGTACCGGCGCTGATTTCTTCATGGTCGTTGACCAGTTGAAAGAGCGTCTGGGTGCTAATGCAGTACCGATCCAGATTAACTGGGGTACGGAAGAAGACTTCAAGGGCGTTATCGACCTTATCCAGATGAAGGCCATCCTGTGGGATGAAGCCAGCCTGGGTATGAATTATGAATTGGTTGATATTCCTGCAGAGCTTCAAGAAACCGCAGAAACCTACCGCGAGCAGATGATCGAAGCGGCAGCGGAAGGTTCTGATGACTTGATGGAGAAGTACCTCGAAGGTGAGGAACTGACCATCGAAGAGATCAAAGCCGGTCTGCGTGCGCGTACCCTGGCTAATGAAATCGTTCTCATCACCTGCGGGTCTGCCTTTAAGAACAAAGGTGTTCAGGCGGTACTTGATTGCGTTATCGAATACATGCCGTCACCCACCGAAGTTAAGGCGATTGAAGGTGAGCTTGACGACAAGGACGGCACCGTCGATACCCGTGAAGCGGACGATGATCAGCCGTTTGCCGCCTTGGCGTTCAAGATTGCTACCGACCCGTTCGTCGGTACCCTGACGTTCATCCGTGTCTATTCGGGCGTGTTGAACTCGGGCGACGGGGTATATAACTCGGTCAAAAGTAAGAAAGAGCGCGTGGGTCGTATCGTTCAGATGCACTCCAACTCGCGTGAAGAAATCAAAGAAGTGCGCGCCGGCGATATCGCTGCGTGTATCGGTCTAAAAGACGTCACCACGGGCGATACCCTGTGTGATATCAATCACAAGATCGTACTCGAGCGTATGGAATTCCCGGATCCGGTGATCTCGGTGGCTGTTGAGCCGAAGTCCAAAGCCGATCAAGAGAAGATGGGTGTCGCACTGGGCAAGTTGGCCCAGGAAGATCCTTCCTTCCAGGTGAAGACCGACGAAGAGACCGGTCAGACGATCATCTCGGGTATGGGTGAGCTTCACCTCGACATTCTTGTCGACCGTATGCGTCGCGAATTTAAGGTTGAGGCTAACATCGGTAAGCCGCAGGTGGCCTATCGCGAAACCATTCGTGGCAGCGTCGAGCAGGAAGGCAAATTTGTACGTCAGTCCGGTGGTCGTGGTCAGTACGGTCACGTTGTAATGCGCATCGAGCCGCTGACGTATGAAGAGAAAGGCGAGGGAGATGATGAAATCTTCTTCAAGTTTGTCTCCGAAATTGTCGGTGGTGTGGTTCCTAAGGAATACATTCCGGCGGTAGAGAAAGGGGCTTATGAGCAGCTGAAAAACGGCGTCATTGCGGGTTACCCGATGATTGACGTTAAAGTGACGCTGTTTGATGGTTCCTACCATGACGTGGACTCCAATGAGACTGCGTTCAAGATTGCTTCTTCTATGGCAGTGAAAGAAGGTGCCAGGAAGGCCAAGGCCGTGCTGCTGGAGCCGGTGATGAAGGTCGAAGTCGTGACCCCCGAAGAGTTTATGGGTGACGTCATGGGCGACCTGAACCGTCGTCGCGGCTTGGTGCAGGGCATGGATGATTCCTCTTCTGGTAAAGTCATCCGTGCAACGGTGCCACTGGGTGAGATGTTCGGTTACGCAACCGATCTGCGCTCACAAACCCAGGGCCGTGCGAGCTACTCTATGGAGTTCGCGAAGTACGAGGAGGCGCCCTCCAGCGTCGTTGAAGCCGTCATCAACCAAAACGGTTAACCGTTAGCTAACGTAAAGAGGTTATAGCAGTGGCTAAGGAAAAATTTGAACGTTCCAAACCGCATATCAACGTCGGCACCATCGGTCACGTCGACCACGGTAAAACGACTCTGACTGCGGCCCTGACCCGCGTGTCTGCTGAGGTTTTCGGCGGCGACTGGCGTGAGTTTGATACCATCGATAACGCTCCTGAAGAGCGCGAGCGCGGTATCACCATCGCTACGTCACACGTGGAATATCAGTCAGAACAGCGCCACTACGCGCACGTTGACTGCCCAGGACACGCTGACTACGTCAAGAACATGATCACCGGTGCTGCGCAGATGGACGGCGCGATCCTGGTATGTTCGGCCGCTGACGGTCCGATGCCGCAAACCCGCGAGCACATCCTGCTGTCGCGCCAGGTTGGCGTTCCGTTCATCGTTGTGTTCCTGAACAAAGCGGACATGGTCGATGACGAAGAGCTGCTCGAGCTGGTCGAAATGGAAGTTCGCGAACTTCTCGACGAGTACGACTTCCCGGGTGACGACACGCCGATCATTACTGGTTCTGCGCTGATGGCGTTGAATGGTGAAGATGAGAACGGCATGGGTACAACGGCCGTCGCTAATCTGATCAAGGCGCTGGATGAGTACATCCCTGAGCCTGAGCGTGCCATCGATCAGCCGTTCCTGATGCCGATCGAAGACGTATTCTCTATCTCTGGTCGTGGTACGGTTGTGACCGGTCGTGTAGAGCGCGGTATCGTCAAAGCGGGCGAAGAAGTGGAAATCGTAGGTATCCGCGACACCACTAAAACCACCGTTACCGGCGTTGAAATGTTCCGTAAGCTGCTCGACGAAGGTCGTGCAGGTGAGAACGTGGGTGCGCTGCTGCGTGGTACCAAGCGTGATGACGTAGAGCGTGGACAGGTTCTGGCGAAGACCGGCACCATCAACCCGCACACTACCTTCGAAGCAGAAGTTTACGTACTGTCCAAAGAAGAAGGTGGTCGTCACACGCCTTTCTTCAAGGGCTACCGTCCGCAGTTCTACTTCCGTACCACAGACGTCACCGGTACCTGTGAACTGCCGGAAGGCGTTGAGATGGTCATGCCGGGCGACAACGTGAAAATGGTTGTTACCCTGATCGCTCCGATCGCCATGGACGACGGCCTGCGCTTCGCGATTCGTGAAGGCGGTCGTACCGTCGGCGCTGGTGTTGTGGCCAAAATCATTCAGTAAGTTGTCTGTCTGAATGTGAAAGGGGGCTCGTTAGAGCCCCCTTTTCTGCGCACCCTTAGCAAATGTTTGACATGGGCTTTTGGCGTGCCTATAATGCGCATCCTTTGAATGCGTGGGTAGACGGCTCGCGCCGTCGACATCCATTGGAGTTTAGGGCAAATGCAGAACCAAAAGATTCGCATTCGGTTGAAAGCGTTCGACCATCGCCTGATCGATCAGTCCACAGCGGAGATCGTTGAAACCGCTAAGCGTACTGGTGCTCAGGTTCGTGGACCGATTCCGCTGCCGACCAACCGCGAGCGCTACACCATTCTGATCTCGCCGCACGTCAACAAAGATGCGCGTGACCAGTATGAGATTCGTACGCACAAGCGTGTGCTCGACATCGTTGAGCCGACCGAGAAAACCGTTGATGCGCTGATGAAGCTCGACCTCGCCGCTGGCGTAGACGTGCAAATCAAGCTCGACTAATTACACTAGACACTTGCGGCCCAGCGCTCATTACGAAAATCATTGAGCAGCAGCCGCCGCGCCGTGAGGCGCTACACAACGTGCTAGTGGAATGCTCTGGAAAGGGCAGCCATAGCGGGTGATAGCCCCGTACACTATAGGAGAACTGAGAATGACTATCGGTTTAGTCGGTAAAAAGGCCGGGATGACTCGTGTCTTTACCGAAGACGGCGCATCCGTGCCCGTAACCGTTATTGAAGTTGATCCTAACCGTGTTACACGCGTTAAGTCTGTCGAGTCTGACGGCTACGCAGCGGTTCAGGTAACAACTGGCTCTCGTAAGGCCAAGCACCTCAGCAAAGCCCAGGCGGGTCAATTTGCTAAAGCAGGTGTTGAGGCTGGTCGTTCACTGATGGAGTTTCGCCTTGAAGATGGCGAGGAGGCTCCTGAAGTTGGCGGCGAACTCACCGTATCCCTCTTCGAAGCTGGTCAGATGATCGACGTGACCGGTACCTCTAAGGGTAAAGGCTTCCAGGGTGCTGTTAAGCGCTGGAATTTCCGTACCCAAGACATGACTCACGGTAACTCTCTGTCGCATCGTGCGCCGGGTTCTATCGGTATGTGTCAGACCCCGGGTCGCGTTTTCAAAGGCAAAAAGATGGCCGGTCAAATGGGTAACGCCCGTTGCACCGTGCAGAGCCTAGAGATCGTCCGTGTCGACGCCGAGCGTAACCTGCTGCTGATTAAAGGCGCCGTACCGGGTGCAACCGGTAGTGACGTTATCGTTCGCAGCGCCGTGAAAGCTGGCTGAAGGGGATAATTACCAATGAATCTGAATCTTGCTGCAGGCGCGGGTACCGTTGAAGTAGCCGACGCCACCTTTGGCAAAGAATTCAACGAAGCGCTGGTTCACCAGGTCGTCACTGCCTATTTGGCTGGTGGTCGTCAGGGCACCCGCGCTCAAAAGAACCGTTCCGACGTTCGTGGTGGTGGTAAAAAGCCATGGCGTCAGAAAGGTACTGGCCGTGCTCGTGCTGGTACTATCCGCTCTCCGCTATGGCGTAGCGGCGGCGTCACCTTCGCGGCGCGTCCGCAAGACTACACCCAGAAGGTGAACCGCAAGATGTATCGCGCTGCCATGCGTTCCATCTTGTCAGAGCTGGTACGTCAAGAGCGCCTGGTCGCGGTTGAAGAGTTCAACGTCGAAGCGCCGAAAACCAAGCAGGTCGCTGCCAAGCTGAAAGAGCTCAACCTTGAAAAAGTGTTGATCGTCACTGAAGAAGTTGATGAAAAGCTCTATTTAGCCGCGCGCAACCTTCCCCATGTTGATGTGGTGGACGTTGCGGCTGCTGACCCGGTGAGCCTGGTTGCCTTTGATAAGGTCCTGGTCACCGTCTCCGCCCTGCGTAAATTCGAGGAGAAGCTGGCATGAACCAGGAACGCGTATTCAAGGTTCTGCTTGGACCGCACGTGACCGAGAAGGCCGCGATGGCTGCCGAGCGCAACCAGTACGTTTTCAAGGTGGCAACCGATGCTACCAAACCCGAGATCAAGAAGGCCGTTGAAGTACTGTTCGGCAAGAAGGTCGGCAGCGTTCAGGTACTGAACGTCAAGGGTAAAACCAAGCGTACTGCAAACGGCGTTGGCTTGCGTAAGGGTTACCGTAAAGCGTATGTGACCCTCGCCGCGGGTGAAACGCTCGAAGACTTCTCTGGCGCCGAATAAGGGCAGGAGTACGGATAATGGCAATCGTCAAGACCAAACCCACATCCGCCGGTCGTCGCCACGTCGTCAAGATCGTTGGCGAGGAACTGTACAAAGGCCGTGCTTATGCACCGCTTTTGGAAAAACAGTCCAAGTCCGGTGGCCGTAATAACTACGGTCGCATCACCACCCGCCACGTGGGCGGTGGTCACCGTCACCACTATCGGTTGATCGACTTCAAACGCACCAAGGATGGCGTTCCTGCCACCGTTGAGCGTCTGGAGCACGACCCGAACCGCAGTGCGCACATTGCACTGCTGAAATACGCCGATGGCGAGCGTCGTTACATCATTGCGCCGAAAGGTGTCAGCGCGGGTGACGTGCTGGAATCTGGTGTTAACGCGCCCATCAAGAAAGGCAATGCCTTGCCGCTGCGTAACATCCCGCTCGGTTCTACCGTTCACGGTATTGAACTGAAGCCGGGTAAAGGCGCGCAGATTGCTCGCAGTGCCGGTACTAGCGCTCAGTTGGTCGCTCGTGAAGGTAACTATGCCACCCTGCGTCTTCGCTCTGGCGAAATGCGTAAGGTATTGGCCGAGTGCCGTGCGACCTTGGGTGAAGTGAGCAACTCCGAGCACAGCCTACGTCAACTTGGCAAGGCCGGTGCGAAGCGCTGGAGAGGTGTGCGTCCGACGGTTCGCGGTGTCGCGATGAACCCTGTCGATCACCCGCACGGTGGCGGTGAAGGCCGTACTAGTGGTGGTCGTAACCCGGTTACCCCATGGGGTGTGCCGACCAAGGGTTACAAGACGCGTAAGAACAAGCGCACCGACAAGCTGATCGTACGTCGCCGTAAGGCTCGTAACTGATTGAAATTGCCAAGACATTAAGGGGTAACGGCTGTGCCACGTTCACTAAAGAAAGGTCCGTTTATTGACCTTCATCTTTTGAAGAAGGTAGAGGCTGCAGTGGAAAAGAACGATCGCAAACCGATCAAGACTTGGTCGCGTCGTTCAATGATCCTGCCAAACATGGTGGGTTTGACCATCGCAGTCCACAACGGTCGCCAACACGTCCCGGTGCACGTCTCCGAGGAAATGGTTGGTCACAAGCTAGGCGAATTCGCTGCCACTCGCACTTATCGCGGGCACGTAGCGGACAAGAAAGCCAAACGGTAAGCCAAAGAGGATTGAGAGATGGAAGTCACAGCTAAGCTGCGTGGCGCTCGTTTATCCGCCCAGAAGGCCCGTTTGGTGGCTGACCAGGTGCGCGGTAAACCTGTCGCCGAAGCACTCGACCTGCTGACCTTCTCACCGAAGAAGGCTGCCCAATTGGTCAAAAAAGTGCTTCAGTCCGCTATTGCAAACGCGGAAGAAAATAACGGCATGGATATTGACGAGCTGCGTGTCTCGACCATCTGCGTCGATGAGGGCATGACGCTCAAGCGTATCAAGCCGCGCGCCAAGGGGCGGGCGGATCGTATCTTGAAGCGCACCTGCCACATCACCGTCAAGGTAGCCGAGAAGTAGGAGTCGACCGATGGGTCAGAAAGTCAATCCAACAGGCATTCGACTGGGCATCGTCAAAGACCATGCTTCTGTCTGGTATGCCGAGCGCGGCGCCTATGCCGATAAGCTCAATAACGATCTCGAAGTGCGTAGCTTCCTGGAACAGCGTCTTAAAAACGCCTCCGTTAGCCGTATTCACATCGAGCGTCCGGCGAACAACGCCCGCATCACCATTCACACTGCCCGTCCGGGTATCGTGATTGGCAAAAAAGGTGAAGATGTCGACCGTCTGCGTCGTGATCTCACTGAAATGATGGGTGTTCCTGTTCACGTGAACATTGAAGAAGTTCGCAAGCCGGAACTAGACGCCAAGCTCGTCGCTGCTAACGTAGCGGGCCAACTTGAGCGTCGCGTGATGTTCCGTCGCGCCATGAAGCGTGCGGTACAAAACGCAATGCGTCTTGGCGCTGGCGGCATCAAGATTCAGCTGTCAGGTCGTCTGGGTGGTGCTGAAATCGCACGTACCGAATGGTACCGCGAAGGTCGCGTTCCGCTGCACACGTTGCGTGCGGACATCGACTACGCCACTTACGAAGCTCACACCACCTACGGCGTTATCGGCGTCAAAGTGTGGATCTTCAAGGGTGAAATCCTCGGCGGTATCGAGGAAGTACGTGCCAAGGCTAAGCAACAGCAGCCTGCCGGCAACGCGCCCAAGAAAAAAGGTTCCAGGTAAGGGGAGAGCGAGTCGATGTTACAGCCCAAGCGTATGAAATTCCGCAAGATGCAGAAAGGCCGCAACCGTGGCTTGGCGCATCGCGGAAGCAAGATCAGCTTCGGGGAATACGGTCTGAAAGCTACCGGTCGCGGCCGCATTACTGCGCGCCAGATCGAAGCCGGCCGTCGTGCGATCACACGTCACGTTAAACGTGGCGGTAAGATTTGGATCCGCGTCTTCCCTGACAAGCCGATCTCCAAGAAGCCGCTCGAAGTTCGTATGGGTAAAGGTAAAGGCTCCGTCGAATACTGGGTAGCCCAGATCCAGCCGGGTCGGGTCCTGTACGAGATCGAGGGTGTGCCTGAAGAGCTTGCACGTGAAGCGTTTGAGCTCGCGGCACAGAAAATGCCCATATCCACCACCTTTGCGAAACGGACGGTGATGTGATGAAAGCCCAGGAAATTCGTGAAAAGTCCGCAGGAGAGCTCCATGAGCAGCTCCTCGAGCTACTCCGAGAGCAGTTCAACCTGCGCATGCAGAAGGCCACTGGCCAACTGAGCCAGACTCATCTGCTCAAGCAGGTCCGTCGGGATATTGCCCGTGTGAAGACTGTGCTCAACGAGAAGGCAGGTGATTGAGATGGCCGAAGAGAAAAAAGCACGTACGCTCACCGGCAAGGTGGTGAGCGACAAGATGGAAAAATCCATCGTCGTAATGATCGAGCGTCGTGAGCGTCACCCGATCTACGGAAAATACGTTAAGCGCTCCACCAAGCTGCACGCCCATGATGAGGCGAACCAGGCTAAGGCAGGCGATACGGTTTCCATTCAGGAGTGCCGTCCGCTTTCCAAAAAGAAAGCCTGGACGCTGGTCGAGGTGGTCGAGCAGGCCAAGGGTTAATCCATGTGCCTGTTTAACCAGTGCAGTCAGATTAGGTTTGGAGAAAACCGATGATTCAGACTCAGACAATGCTGGATGTCGCCGACAACAGCGGAGCGCGCCGGGTGCAATGCATCAAGGTGTTAGGCGGTTCACACCGTCGCTACGCTCGCGTTGGTGACGTCATCAAGGTTACGGTGAAAGAAGCCATTCCGCGTGGCAAGGTCAAAAAAGGCCAGGTACTAAAAGCGGTGGTGGTTCGCACCCGTAGTGGCGTCCGTCGTAGCGACGGTTCGCTGATCCGTTTCGATGGAAATGCGGCGGTTTTGTTGAACAACACCAACGAACAGCCAATCGGTACGCGTATTTTCGGGCCGGTTACTCGTGAGCTTCGTAACGAAAAGTTCATGAAGATCATTTCCTTAGCGCCTGAAGTGCTGTAAGGAGCGAGGCGGATATGCAAAAAATCAAACGTGACGATGAAGTCATCGTCATCGCCGGAAAGGATAAAGGCAAGCGTGGCACTGTTAAGCGGGTACTTGAAAACCGTTTCTTGGTGTCCGGTGTGAACATGATTAAACGTCACACCAAGCCGAATCCCATGGCGGGAAATCAGGGCGGTATCGTCGAGCGTGAGGCTCCGATTCACGCGTCCAACGTAGCCATCTTCAATTCGGAGACCGGTAAGGCGGATCGCGTCGGCTTCCAAGTGAAGGAAGACGGTACCAAGGTACGTATCTACAAGTCGACGCAGACGCAGATCGACGCCTAACGCGAGTCGGGTAGCAAAATGGCGAACTTGAAAGAACGTTATCAAAACGAGGTAGTAGCTCAGCTCAAAGAGCAGTTTAGCTATGCCAACGTAATGCAGGTGCCGCGCATCACGAAAGTGACGCTTAATATGGGCATCGGCGACGCGGTCAGCGATAAAAAGCTGATCGATAATGCCATCGGTGATCTGGAGATGTTGTCCGGACAAAAGCCGTTGGTGACCAAGGCACGTAAGTCCATCGCGGGCTTTAAGGTACGTGAAGGTTGGCCAATTGGTATCAAGGTGACCCTGCGCGCTGAGCGTATGTGGGACTTCTTGGACCGTTTGGTTTACATCGCGATTCCTCGCGTGCGTGACTTCCGTGGTCTTAACCCGAAGTCCTTCGACGGTCGTGGCAACTACTCCATGGGTGTGCGTGAGCAAATCATCTTCCCGGAGATCGAGTATGATAAAATCGATCGTATCCGGGGGTTGGATGTCACCATCACTACTACCGCCAACACCGACGAGGAAGGTCGCGCGCTTCTAACCGCGCTGAACTTCCCGTTTAAGAAATAAGGGTTGGATCATGGCAAAGAAGAGCATGGTAGAGCGTGAGCTTAAGCGTACCAAGCTGGTCGAGAAATACGCGGCCAAGCGCGCTGAACTCAAGGCAATTATCATCGATGTGAACGCTTCTGAGGAAGATCGCTTCGAGGCGACGCTGAAGCTGCAGCAACTGCCGCGTGACTCAAGCCCGGTACGTCAGCGTAACCGCTGCCGCATTACCGGACGTCCGCACGGTTTTTACAACAAGTTCGGCCTCGGCCGTAACAAGCTGCGTGAAGCCGCCATGCGTGGCGACGTTCCTGGTCTCAAAAAGTCCAGCTGGTAACGCCACGTAGAATCATCAGGAGCGCACATTAAATGAGCATGCAAGACACTCTGGCGGATATGTTTACCCGTATCCGCAATGCGCAGATGGCCACCAAGGAGACGGTTACCATGCCGTCTTCCAAGTTGAAAGTGGAAGTGGCCCGCGTGCTGAAAGAAGAGGGCTACATCACCGATTTCGCGGTGGCTGAAAGCACCAAGCCCGAACTAACCGTAACGCTCAAGTACTTTGAGGGTAAGCCGGTTATCGACCATATCCAGCGGGTTTCCAAGCCGTCTCTGCGCCGTTACATGGGCAAGGACAACCTGCCTAAGGTCGCCGATGGCATGGGTATCGCGATCGTTACCACCTCTAATGGGGTGATGACCGATCGTGCCGCTCGCCAGGCGGGTGTTGGTGGCGAAGTCATCTGCACCGTATTCTAGGAGGCTGGAATGTCCCGCATAGCGAAATATCCGGTTAAAGTGCCTGCCGGCGTTGAGATCAAAATTGACGCTGACCAGCTGACCGCCAAAGGCGGCCAGGGCACGCTATCAATGACCATTCACCACGATGTGGTAGTGGCTCAAGAAGATGGCCAGCTGACCTTCGCCCCGAGTGAATCTGCCAAGAGCTGGGCAATGGCCGGTACAACCCGCGCCTTGGTTCAGAACCTGGTGACGGGCGTATCCGAGGGTTTCACAAAGACTCTCGAAATTGTTGGCGTCGGTTATCGTGCCCAAGCAAAGGGCCAGACGCTCAATCTTTCACTGGGCTTCTCGCACCCGGTCGACTACGAACTGCCGAAAGGTGTCTCAGCGGAAACGCCGAAAAACACCGTGATCGTGCTGAAAAGCGCGGACAAACAGCAGCTCGGCCAGTGCGCCGCGGAAATCCGCGCCTTCCGTCCTCCCGAGCCGTATAAAGGCAAGGGTGTCCGGTACGCCGACGAGCAGGTGCGTCGCAAAGAAGCCAAGAAGAAGTAAGGCAGGGTTATGAACGCGAAGAAAGAATCTCGTCTCCGTCGTGCCCGCCGCGCTCGCGCCAAGATCCGCGAGCTGGGCGTGTATCGCCTGTGCGTCAACCGTACCCCGCGTCACATCTATGCGCAGATTATCTCGCCGGATGGTGGCAAAGTGTTAGCCAGTGCTTCTACGCTGGACAAAGCACTGCGCGAGGGTGCGACTGGTAACTCAGAAGCCGCCACGAAAGTCGGCGAGCTGATTGCCAAACGCGCTAAAGAAGCAGGCATCACCCAGGTGGCCTTCGACCGTGCTGGCTTTAAGTATCACGGTCGCGTCAAGGCTTTAGCCGACGCCGCACGTGAAGGCGGCCTGGAATTCTAAAGGGTTTTTACGATGGCGAAGAACGAACAGCAAAGCGGTGATCTGCAGGAAAAGCTTGTGCAGGTCAATCGCGTCGCCAAGGTGGTCAAAGGTGGTCGTATTTTCGGCTTCACCGCGTTGACCGTCGTTGGTGATGGTAAAGGTCGTGTCGGTTTCGGTCGTGGTAAGGCGCGTGAAGTGCCGATCGCGATTCAGAAAGCGATGGATCAAGCTCGTCGCAACATGGTCAAGGTCAACCTTTCAGGCCACACGCTGCAATACCCGGTTAAAGCCCGTCACGGTGCTTCCAAGGTATACATGCAGCCGGCGTCTGAAGGTACCGGCATTATCGCCGGTGGTGCTATGCGCTCTGTACTAGAGCTCGCTGGCGTCCACGACGTACTGGCCAAGTGTTACGGTTCCACCAACCCGGTTAACGTGGTTCGGGCGACTGTTAAAGGTCTCTCTTCCATGCAGGCACCGGAAGACGTGGCCGCCAAGCGCGGTCTGTCTGTCGAAGCGATCACGGGGTAAGACACCATGGCAGCAACGATCAAGGTTACCCAGATCCGCAGCACCATCGGCGTTCTGCCCAAGCACAAGGCTACTATCAGTGGTTTGGGCCTGCGTCGCATCGGTCATTCGGTTGAGCTGGAAGACACCCCTGCCGTACGCGGCATGATCCACAAGGTGAACTACCTTGTGCGCGTTGAGGGAGAGTAATCCATGAAACTCAATACCTTGAGCCCGGCGCCGGGCTCTAAACACGCTGCAAAGCGCGTTGGTCGTGGTATCGGTTCCGGTCTGGGTAAGACCGCTGGCCGTGGCCACAAAGGCCAGAAAGCACGTAGCGGCGGTAGCGTTAAGCCAGGTTTCGAAGGCGGTCAGATGCCATTGCAGCGCCGTCTGCCGAAATTTGGTTTTACCTCGGCCAAGTCGCTGGTGTCAGAAGAAGTGCGCTTAGCTGAGCTGGCTCAAGTAGCTGGTGACGAGGTAACCCTCGACACGCTGAAGCAAGCTAACGTGCTGAAGGATGCGACGCTACACGCGAAAATCATCCTTTCTGGCGAACTGAAAAAAGCGGTTACCGTTCGCGGAATCAAGGTCACCAAAGGTGCCCGTGAAGCGATCGAAGCCGCTGGCGGCAAGGTAGAGGACTAAATGGCCAAGTCAGGAAACATGCCGGCGATGGGCAGCGGTCTGAGTGAACTGTGGGCGCGTTTGCGCTTCGTGCTCCTCGCCATCGTGGTGTACCGTATCGGTGCCCATATTCCCGTTCCCGGTATCAATCCTGACCAGCTTGCTGCCTTGTTTAGGGAGCAACAGGGCACCATCCTGGGCATGTTTAACATGTTCTCGGGTGGCGCCCTGGAGCGCATGAGTGTCCTCGCCCTGGGTATTATGCCCTATATTTCGGCGTCGATTATCATGCAGCTGATGACTGCGGTCTCTCCTCATCTTGAACAGCTCAAGAAAGAGGGTGAGGCCGGCCGCCGCAAGATTAGTCAGTACACCCGCTACGGCACGGTGATACTGGCCTTTGTTCAGGCTGTCGGTATGTCCGTCGGTTTGGCTAGCCAAGGTATCGCGTACACGGCTGACTTCAGCTTCTATTTTACCGCCGTGATTACGTTCGTATCAGGCGCGGTATTCATGATGTGGCTGGGTGAGCAGATTACCGAGAAAGGCATCGGCAACGGTATTTCGTTGCTGATCTTTGCCGGTATTGTGGCTGGGCTTCCCAGTGCCGTGGGCCAGGCGTTTGAATTGGCCCGCAACGAAGGGGCCTGGAACGTACTGCCTCTGTTAGCGTTAGCGGCACTGGGTATTGCCACTGTAGCGTTTGTGGTGTTCATCGAGCGCGGTCAACGCCGCCTGAAAGTGAATTATCCGCGACGCCAAGTCGGCAACAAGATGTATGCAGGGCAAAGCAGCTACCTGCCGCTGAAAGTGAATATGGCGGGCGTTATTCCCGCCATCTTCGCTTCCAGTATCCTGCTCTTCCCGGCCTCGATCGGCCAGTGGGTAGGTGCAGGCGATGGTATGGAGTGGTTGCAGCGTGCCTCGCAAGCATTAGGCCCCGGCCAGCCGCTTTACATCTTGCTTTTTGGGGCGGCAGTGGTATTCTTCTGCTTCTTTTACACAGCGCTGGTCTTTAACCCCAAGGATGTAGCTGACAATCTGAAAAAGTCAGGTGCGTTTCTACCGGGTATTCGTCCTGGTGAGCAGACCGCTCGCTACATTGACAAGGTCATGACGCGTTTAACGTTGTTTGGTGCCTTGTACATCACTGCGGTTTCCCTGATGCCCCAGTTTTTGATCGTAGCGTGGAACGTGCCGTTCTTCTTTGGCGGTACCTCGTTACTGATTGTGGTTGTGGTCATCATGGACTTCATGGCCCAGGTGCAGTCGCACCTCATGTCGCATCAATATGACTCAGTGATGAAGAAGTCCAACCTGAAAGGCTACGGTAGTGGCGGCATTATGCGCTAAGGCGCGTGCCGTCCGTATTGGAGAGAACGATGAAAGTTCGAGCTTCCGTAAAGAAAATGTGCCGTAACTGTAAGATCATTCGTCGCAATGGCGCAGTTCGCGTCATTTGCAGCGAACCACGGCATAAGCAGCGTCAGGGTTAATTTCCTGGACTGTATTAAGCGGGTGCCGGCATACCCCTTGCCTTTTGGCAGCTAAAGGGGTATGCTGTTGCGCCTTTTAAAGATGATTAACGAGCAAGCCGCTCAAATTTCGGAGTAAGCTGATGGCCCGTATTGCAGGCGTCAATATCCCGGACAACAAGCATGCGGCGATCTCGCTGACCTATATCTTCGGGATTGGCCGTACTCGTGCAGAGCACATCTGTGCTGCTGCCGGTATTGCGCTGACTGCCAAGATCCAGGACCTGTCTTCTGAAGAAGTAGACACCCTGCGTTCTGAAGTTGGTAAGTACACCGTAGAAGGCGACCTTCGTCGTGATGTTACGCTGAACATTAAGCGTCTCATGGACTTAGGCTGCTACCGTGGTCTGCGTCATCGTCGTAGTCTTCCGCTGCGTGGTCAGCGGACTAAGACTAACGCGCGTACCCGTAAGGGCCCGCGTAAGCCGATCCGCAAATAACACGCACGTTCTGGCGTAAAGACAGGAATAGACATCAACATGGCTAACCCGCGTAGTAACCGTAAAAAGGTTAAAAAGCAGGTAGTGGATGCGGTTGCGCATATCCATGCCTCTTTTAACAACACGATCGTGACGATCACAGACCGCCAGGGCAACGCTCTGTCATGGGCGACTGCCGGTGGTTCGGGTTTTCGTGGTTCTCGCAAGAGCACCCCGTTCGCTGCTCAAGTGGCAAGCGAACGTGCAGCAACTGCTGCAGCCGAGTATGGTGTGAAAAACGTCGACGTGCTGGTCAAAGGCCCCGGTCCCGGTCGTGAATCCGCCGTGCGCGCACTGAATGCCGCCGGCTTCCGCGTGCAAAGCATTATCGACGCGACGCCCATCCCCCATAATGGCTGCCGTCCGCCGAAGAAACGCCGCGTTTAAGGAGACAGATTCATGGCCCGTTATATTGGACCGAAGTGCAAATTGTCTCGTCGTGAAGGCACCGATCTCTTTTTGAAGAGTGGCGTGACTCCCTTCGAGAAAAAGTGTAAATCCGAGCAAATCCCGGGTGTACACGGCCAGCGCCGTCAGCGTCTTTCAGACTACGGCTTGCAGCTTCGCGAGAAGCAAAAAGTACGTCGTATGTATGGCGTACTCGAAAAGCAGTTCCGCAACTACTACAAAGAAGCCGCTCGCCTGAAAGGCGCGACCGGTGAAGTATTGTTGCAGTTGCTCGAATCCCGACTGGATAATGTCGTCTACCGCATCGGCTTCGGCTCGACTCGCTCTGAAGCGCGTCAGCTGGTCAGCCACAAGGCGATTGCCGTGAACGGTCGCACCGTTAACGTGGCTTCCTACCAAGTGAAGCCGGGTGACGTTGTTTCCATTCGCGAAAAGGCGAAGAACCAGGCTCGCATCCAAAACGCGTTGTCCATTGCGGCCAACCGTGGTGATGTGGCGTGGATCGAAACCGACGCCAAGAAGATGGAAGGCACTTTCAAGGCTCTGCCTGAACGCGGTGACCTGACTGCCGACATCAACGAAAACCTGATCGTCGAGCTGTACTCCAAGTAAGCAAAGTCTGCTTCTTGTTGATCTGGTGCAGGTCTACTGCCAGCACCAGGTTATCCCGAGTACCAAGTATCCGTTTGGCAGCCTGAAAGGTGTTCATATGCAGCGTTCAGTGACAGAGTTTCTCCGTCCTCGTGACATCAAGGTCGAAGAAATCAGCGCACATCACGCCAAAATCGTCCTCGAACCGTTCGAGCGTGGTTTTGGTCACACCCTGGGGAATGCACTGCGCCGCATTCTGCTTTCGTCAATGCCCGGCTGTGCCGTGGTAGAGGCCGAAATTGCGGGTGTCGAGCACGAATATAGTGCCCTCGAAGGGGTGCAGGAAGATGTCATTGAAATCCTCCTGAACTTGAAAGATGTTGCGATCAAGATGCACAGCCGCGATGAGGCGGTGCTCTCGCTGAACAAGCAGGGCCCAGCCGTCGTCACCGCTGGCGACATTGCGCTTGATCATAGCGTCGAAATCGTCAACCCGGATCACGTCATTGCACACGTCAATGAAGGTGCCGAGCTGAAGATTCAGCTTAAGGTAGCGCTGGGTCGTGGTTACGAACCGGCTGATGCCCGTGGCTCTGATGAAGAGACCCGTGCTATTGGTCGCTTGCAGCTGGATGCCACCTTCAGCCCTGTCCGCCGTGTTTCCTATGCGGTTGAGGCTGCTCGTGTTGAGCAGCGCACCGACCTCGATAAGCTGATTATCGACTTGGAAACCGACGGTACCCTGGATCCGGAAGAGGCTATCCGCCGCAGTGCGACCATCCTGCAAGAGCAGCTGGCCGCCTTCGTCGACCTGGAAGCAGATAAAGAGCAGGTAGTCGAAGAGGAAGAGGATCATGTTGATCCTATCCTATTGCGCCCCGTAGACGATCTTGAGTTGACCGTTCGCAGCGCGAACTGCCTAAAAGCCGAGAATATTTACTATATTGGTGATCTTATCCAGCGCACTGAAGTTGAGCTGTTGAAGACACCTAACCTCGGCAAGAAATCCCTGAATGAAATCAAGGATGTTTTGGCAGCGCGTGGCTTGTCCCTCGGCATGCGGTTGGAAAATTGGCCGCCGGCTAGCCTGAAGGACGACAAGGCCTCCGCGTGAGTGTCGACTCGAGTCCCAGTTTGGTAAGGAATTACAACCATGCGTCATCGTAAGAGTGGTCGTCATCTGAATCGTACCAGCTCGCATCGGCAGGCCATGTTCAAGAACATGTCTGTCTCGCTGGTCGAACATGAAGTCATTAAGACAACCCTGCCTAAGGCCAAGGAATTGCGTCGCGTTATCGAGCCGCTAATCACCTTGTCTAAGCAGGACAGCGTTGCCAATCGTCGTTTGGCGTTTGCCCGTACGCGCTCTAAAGAAGCCGTCGGCAAATTGTTCAACGAGTTGGGTCCGCGTTACGCCGAGCGTCCGGGTGGTTACGTCCGTATTCTCAAGTGCGGTTACCGCACCGGCGACAATGCGCCCATGGCGTTCGTTGAGCTTGTCGATCGTCCCGTCGTTGAAGAGGCCGTGGCAGAGGAGTAATTCGCTGCTGATGCCCCGTCAACGCTAAAACCGACCCCTTACGGGTCGGTTTTTTTATATCGCCGTTTAGCCAGTTCAGCGTATATACTCAGGACGTTAGCCTGATACAAAGATCAAACAAGATCGCGGTGGTTAAAAGTAAAATTTTAGGGGGATGTATGATCGCGAGGCGATGGCGGCTCTGCGCGCCTATTCAGGGCGGCGCGCTGTTTATAGGACTACTGTTAATCGTCACCGCATTGCCCCTTCAGGCGGCTAACCCTCGCTATGCTGGGATGGTCGTTGACCTGGACCAAGGTGAAGTTCTCTACTCGGAAAATGCCGATGCTCGGCGCTACCCCGCTTCGCTAACCAAAATCATGACGCTCTACCTAGCCTTTGAAGCGCTTGACGAGGGGCGTTTGCGTTTGGATCAGGCGTTACCGGTATCTTCCCAGGCAGCGTCCATGCCCGCGTCAAAATTATGGCTATCGTCTGGCAGTTCAATTTTAGTAGATGAGGCCATTCGAGCCTTAGCCGTACGCTCGGCCAATGACGTGGCGGTCGTTATGGCGGAGGCAATCGGAGGAAGTGAGCGTCGCTTTGCCCAATTGATGACCGAAAAAGCCCGCGAACTGGGGATGCCCAACACCACCTTTCGCAATGCCTCAGGGCTTCCCGATGATCAGCAGATAACCACGGCTCGGGATATGGTGACGCTAGCGGTTCGCGTAATGCAGGATTTCCCCGATTATTATCATTACTTCGGCCTGCAAGAGTTCACCTATCGGGGCACCAAGCACACCAGTCACAATCGCCTGGTACGTGATTACCCCGGTGCGGATGGCTTGAAAACCGGCTTTATCCGCGCCTCAGGCTTCAATGTGGTGACGACCGCGATGCGCGGTGATCGTCGGCTGATGGGCATTGTGATGGGCGGCTTTACTGCGCAGTCGCGAGACAAGCACATGGCCAGTCTGCTGGATCGAGGCTTTGCCCGGGCAACGCTACGGGACCAGCGTAATTGGGTGGCCGATTTGAGCTTTTCCGACGAGTATATGGCCTTTTCATCGGCACCAAAAGACATGCCAGCACCCCCACAGCCGTCAGAAACGTCACCCGTGGTAGCGACTTATACGCCGGAAGCGGAGCCGTCTGAGCCAACCCCAGAGGCGCCTACCGAAGCGCAGGATCGCGAGCCGCAAGAGGACCCACTGCAAGCTTTTATTGATCGCGAGCGTGTTATGGCATCGCGTGCCTCAGCAAGTGGCTGGGGTATCCAGGTGGGCGCTTTCAGTCAAGAAGATCAAGCTCAGCGCTATGCGCGTGAAGCGGCCGGGTATTTGCCCCGTGATGTAGAAGGGCAAGTGGCAGTCGATGCATCGGTAGGCCAAACGCCGGTATTTCGTGCTCGGCTCATGGCGCTCGAAGAGCAGCAAGCGCGTCAAGCCTGCGAGCAATTGCGTTCGCGAGGAATGGATTGCTTAGTCGTTAACGCCAGTCTCTAGCGCGGTATGGTGCGATCACCCCGCCAAAGGCTTTTGGCGGGGTTTTTTGCTTTTAGGTGAGGAAGAACAAAGGAGATCGCGGTGACTACGTCCCTGAAAGGCATACTCTGCATGTGTATGGGCGTTTTGTTCCTGGCGCTAGGGGACGCCGTTTCCAAATGGCTAGGTGAGGTGCACTCGCCACTGCAGATTATCTTTTTTCGGACGCTAGTCTCACTGCCGCTGATTGCGTTGCTCGCCCACTTTGCCGGTGGCCTGCGCAAGCTGCGCACCAAACGACCACGCGTACACCTGCTGCGCGGGTTGATATATACCGCTACGATGGTCTGTTTTGTACTGGGGTTAACGCTATTACCGCTGGCTGAGGCGACCGCGATTGCCTTTGTGGCACCGCTGTTTGTCACCCTGCTGTCGGTACCGTTGCTGGGTGAGCGTATTGATCCCCCGGTGCTGATTGCGTCGCTTGTGGGGTTTGTTGGGGTGCTGATTGTCGTGCGCCCCAGTGGCGATGCGTTTCAACTGGGTGCCTTAGCTTTGGTCGGAGCGGCACTATTCTATGCCTTGATGATGATTACCGCGCGCCGCTATGGGGGGCGCGAGCACCTTTGGGCAATGTTGTTTTACATGACCTGTGTGCCCTTGGTGGTGACCGGGCTGACATTGCCGTGGGTGTGGCAGACGCCGCAGCCATGGCACTGGGTCGGTTTTTTGGCTTCAGGCGTGTTGGGCGTGGCGGCCACCGCCTTTATCACCTTGGCGTTTCGCTTTACGCCAGCGGCGATAGCCGCCCCGTTCGATTACACCGCCATGCTGTGGGCTGTGCTGCTCGGCTGGTGGTTCTGGGGGGAGCTACCCGACCTGTGGGTATGGGTCGGCAGTGCGTTGATTATGGCCAGCGGCCTGGCGATTGCCTACCACGACCGACGCACGACCCTGAAACGTCGTCCAACCGCCTAGCCTGGGCCTAAGCGAACTGGTAGACATCCATGGCGAGAACGCCATGCTCTACGCTATGGTGCAGCTGTGTGGCTTCGCCACCGGCGCCCATGGCCACCAGCAGCGGCTGGAAGTGCTCAGGCGTCGGGTGATTTTGCCGGGCATGGGGTGCGCTTTCCCAGTCGAGCAGGGCTTCCCGGTCGCCGTTGCTGAGGCGCGCCTTCACCCACTGGGCAAAGCTATCCACCCAGAGCGGCATGGGGCTGTCCGGCGGCATGATTTCATACAGGTTGTGGGTCAGGCTGCCCGAGCCGATTACCAGGATGCCCTCATCGCGCAGCGCCGACAGCCGTTCACCCAGCGTCACGAGCGCTGCATTGCTCCAGCGTACGGGAAGCGACAGCGACACAACCGGCACATTGGCGTCAGGAAACATCAACGAAAGGGGCACCCAGGCGCCGTGATCCAGGCCGCGTTCGACCCGCTCGGCGTCGAGCAGCCTGGCCAGTCGCTCTGCCAGCTCAGGGTCGCCGGGAGCCGGATACCGACAGTCGAAAAGCGCCTGAGGGAAGCCGCCAAAATCATGAATCGTCTCCGGCTTGGCGCTGACGCTGACTTTGAGCGCGGTGCTCTCCCAATGGGCCGACACCACGATCACTGCCTTGGGGGAAAGCCGCTTGCCCAGCCCGCGCAGAAACGCGTGGGCTGGCGTCTTATTCAGGGCCAGCATGGGCGAACCATGGGAAATAAACAGGCTAGGTAACATGGGGAAACTCCATCGTGGGCCGACACCAGCAACCAGGCCAGTGCCAGCGTCAAGCTTATGCCAATCGGCGGTTCAACACCCAGCTGCCACTGCCCAGGCCTGCCTGAACGAGCAGCGCAATCGCCCAGAATACCGGAAACTCCCAGCCACCGCCGGGGTTGGAGAACACCCAGCCATTGCCAAGGTGTGCCCAAACAGCGCCGAGCAGTACCGGCACCAGGGCCAGGCTCACCCAGCGGGTATACACGCCGAGCACCAGGGCGATGCCGCCGCCCACTTCCGCAGCGATGGTCAAATAGGCCATGAAACCGGGTAAACCCAGCGACTCGAAGTAGGCAACGGTGCCGGGTAGGGTGAATACAAAGACTTTCATCAGGCCGTGGGCCAGGGCCATCACGCCCAGGCTGATGCGCAGCAGGGCAGTGGTGTGAAGGGGTAGGGTAGACGAAGGGGTCATGGCGGTCTCTCTCGTGGTAGTAGGCATCACGCGGGATGCGATGGCACCACTATACGACCGCGCGAGGGGTTGATAATCCCTTGGCCAGGCACTTCACTGTTGCGCAACAGGCGACAATCCCATTTCCGTTTCCCACGACGGTGGGTCGCCCCAGGCGTCCGCCAGTACCTCGATGAAATGCGCCACCTTGGCGGGTAGGTGGCGCCTGGCGGGATACAGGGCGTGAATCTCCAGCAGCGTCGGTGGCGCCTCCAGGAAAATCGGCACCAACCGCCCGTTGGCGATGCTCTCGGGCAGCAGAAAGCTGGGCTGCTGGGCAATGCCCAGGCCTGCCTCGGCGGCCTGGGTCAGCATATCGCCGTTGTTGCTCTCGAGCGGCCCCGAGACGGCCAGCGTTTGTTTGCCGACGTACCAGTGGCCGCTGTTCTGGCCGCTGCGATAACGCAGGCAGCGATGTTGCGAGAGATCTTCAATGCGCGTAGGCGTGCCGTGCTGCGCCAGATACTCAGGTGAGGCGCAAAACACCAGCTGACAGCGGGTAAGGCGCTTTGCAATCAGGCTGGAGTCGGGCAGGCTGCCAATCCGGATGGCCAGATCGTAGCCTTCCTCCAGCAGGTCTACCCGGCGATCGTTCAGATCCAGGCGGACGTCGAGGCCGGGGTGCGCCTGCATGAACCGGGCGACCTGTGGCGCGAGGTAGCGGGTGCCGAAGCTCATGGGGCCGTTGATGCGCAGCCACCCGCTGACGGTACAGGTGCCGCTGCTCACTTCAGCGGCGGCTTCTTCCAGAGCAAGCAGGATACCCTGCGCCCGGGCCAGGTAACGCTCGCCGGCCTCGGTAAGGTGCAGCCGCCGCGTGGTGCGCTGAATCAATCGGGCGCCCAGCGCTTCTTCCAGTGCCATGACCTGTCGAGATACCCGCGTTCGTGAGAGATCAAGCGCTTCAGCGGCGCGGGTGTAGCTACCCAGCTCAGCGACTTTGACGAAAGCCTTGATGTCATCTAGATGGTTCATTGTTCGCTAAACGCCAGCGCCGCCTGGCGCGGATCAGGCTGACCGCAGATCGCCGAGATGACCGCCAGCCCATGGGCACCGGCGCGCCGCACGGCGCTTGAGTGGCTGGCATTGAGCCCGCCGATGGCCACGCTGGGTAGCGGGCAGGCATTGACCAGGGAGGCAAGGCCGCCAAAGCCGATGGGCTGGGCGTGGTCCTGTTTGCTAGGCGTGGCAAACACCGGCCCGATGCCCACGTAATCAAGCAGGTCGGTGGGTACTGCCTGAAGCTGCTCCACGGTATTGATCGAAAGTCCCAGTATGGCATCCGGCCCCATTGCCAGGCGTGCCTGGTGCACGGCCGTATCGCTTTGCCCGACGTGCAGCCCATCCGCCTGGCTTGCCAGCGCCACCTTGAGGCGGTCATTAATAATCAGTGGCACCCCGCTGCCCGCCAGCACGGCTTTCAAGCGCCGTGCCTGGTCGATCATGTCGGCGTCACTGGCATGCTTATCGCGTAGTTGTACAATGCTAACGCCGCCGCTGACGGCTTCGCGGACGGTGTTCTCAAGCCCATGGCGCTGACACAGCGTTGCATCGGTGACCAAATAGAGCGACAGATCAAGCGGCATGCGACACCTCCCGCTGGGCGAACTGGCTGAGTTCGTCCGGGGTGAGTTGGTACAGTGCATCCAAGAAGGCAACGTAAAAACTTCCCGGCCCCTTAGTTATAGCCCCTGCGCGTTGACCGGCCAGGGCAAAGCACGCCATTGCTGCACTGCTGGCGTCCAGCGGCGCGTTGGGGGTTGCTGCGACAAACGCCGCCACCAAGGCGCTAAGCCCACAGCCTAGCGTTGTAACTCGGGGCATCATTGGGTGGCCGCCGTTGATGATGTAGCACTTGTCGCCATCGGTAATCACGTCCCGCTCCCCGGTCATGGCGACCACACAGCGATACTGCTCGGCTAGAGCCATGGCGGCTGCCAGGGCATCCTCGGTAGCGGCGGTCGCATCGACGCCGCGGCCCTGGTGGTTTAATCCATTGAGCGCAAGTATTTCGGAGGCATTGGCGCGAATAACGCTGGGTTGGTGGTTCAATAGTGCTGTGCAGACGGTCTGGCGATAGCCGGTGGCACCAACGGCCACTGGGTCCAGAATCCAAGGGATGCTACAGGCATTCGCGGTCTTTGCGGCGATAAGCATGGCATCGGCCCAAGGAGCTGAAAGGGTTCCGATATTAATCGAGAGCGCACCAGCTAGCTGGGTAAACTCTGCCACCTCTTCTTGGGCATGTAGCATGGCGGGGGAGGCGCCAGCGGCAAGCAACACATTGGCGCTGCTGTTCATCGCCACATAGTTGGTAATGCAATGGACTAGCGGAGTGCTAGCATGAAGTTTTGCGAGGGAGTCACCAAGTGGGGGTAGCGTCATAGCATCCTCCCGACGGGGGAGGTGGCAAGCGCGCCACGACTCCCTACGCCGGTATTAGCCGGTTCAGGTTATGAGGGTGCGTCTCAGCCCGTTGTGTCACGAGCGCCCCTGTCGTGTTGATACTATCTTCGGGTTGAGCCGGTCTGTAAAGCCCTGGCAGCGACATCTAGCGAAACGAGATGCGTGTTCCGTAGGTGAGCATTTCATCAGGTGTCATGGCTTTTCCCTCAACGCCAATCATTTCGTCGCCGCATTGATCAGCAAACGTCAGGATGCCGTGGGTTAAGCCTAATTCACCCAGTGTATCGCGGATTTCACCAGTGCCCAGGAAAGTGCTGACGTGTCCTTCGGCATTGGATAAATCGGAGACACCGTTGGCATGGTGAAAACGGACTTTATAGATACCGTCCATGGATTCCACTTCCACAATTGGCGAAAAACCGTTGCGGAGCGCTTGGGAAAGCTGCTTCAACGTGATGTGATCGCCAAGGGTCATATCAATCGAGGTCATTACCGGCTCCTGATGGACGCGCTCAGTTAGACATTACCTAGCGTCTTGTATAACGACATAATTAAAGCGTAGGACGTTTGCATAGGATTTCCACAACAAGACGCGTTGGAAGCCGGTTTTGGGGGCGTGGTAGCACGGGGTGGGCGGTGCACTCAGTACATTGAGCTCACGGGGCATAAGGCCTCTTGTCCAGGGTTGGTAATTTGTCAGATTGCCCTCATGATGAAGCGATAGATACTGAAATTGGGCAGTCATAAGGGTAAATAGAGACATTGTGCAGAGTCTCTGCAGGCTTATACAAAGTAACCGATACGTCAAAGGAGATAGCGCATGCCGTTTCAAGGTGAACAGCATCCAGGAGTGATACCTGCCCCTAGGCAGACCCAAGGCTTCCGCCTGAACCACACCATGTTGCGGGTCAAGGACCCCGAGCAGGCGCTGTCGTTTTATTCCCGGGTGTTTGGCATGCAGGTGATGCGTCGGCTCGATTTCGAGGAAATGCAGTTCTCGCTTTACTTCCTTGCGAACCTCGAAGGCGGCGAAGACGTACCAGAAGAGACCGAGGCGCGCACCGCCTGGACGTTTAGCCAGAAGGGTCTTCTAGAGCTGACCCACAACTGGGGAACAGAAAACCAGGACGACTTTGCCTACCACGATGGCAACGCCGAACCGCAAGGCTTTGGTCATATTTGCTTTAGCGTACCCGATTTAGTCGCCGCACAGGCATGGTTCGACGAGCACGACGTGACGTTTGTCAAACGGGCCGATCAGGGCAAAATGAAGGATGTGATTTTCGTCAAAGACCCGGATGGCTACTGGATCGAAGTGATCCAAGCGGACCTGATGGCCGGTAAGGGCGAATAGTATGGCACATCTGCTTTTCCGCCTGCGCCACGTAACCGACGAAGAGGCAATGGAAGTGCGTCAGTTACTCGATGCCCACGGCATGGACATCTACGAGACGCAGGCGGGCTTCTTTCGGCTGGGTGTCGATGCGATTTGGCTGCGTGATAAACGCCAGCTTGAGGATGCCCAGGCGCTGCTGGCCGAGTACCAAACCGAGCGCCAGACGCGCGCCAGGCAGGAACATCATGACGCGCTAGCGCGCGGCGATGCGCCAACTCTATGGCAGCGCTTCACTGCCCACCCCGTGCAAGTCACGCTGGTGGGCGTGGCCATCGTTATACTGATTGCGCTAACGCTGCTGCCCTTTCTCGCTTTAGGCTGATTCGGCCTGAGCGGGCGGCAAGTGACCGCGTTTGAGATATAGCTGCACCCCGTCGGTTCCGGCAGTGAGTGTCAGTGCCATGCCGCTGGGATAACGGCACCAGCTACCCGCTGTGTATTCACCGTCGCCGTCGCTCAACGTACCTTCCAGAACGAAAAACTCCAACCCACCGGTTAGCACCGGATAGCTGATGGCTTGCTCTGCCTCCCAGTGCTCCAGGCTGACGCGTTCTTGTTTAAACGTGTGCAACATTTTATAGGCGATGCCCGGTCGGCGGTCGGGCTGCCAGGGCAAGCGATGGGCGGGCACCGCCAGTTGTAACTCATCGTTAGGGTCAAACTGATGGAGCTTGACCAGAATCAGCGCGCCTTCATCGCCAATCTGCGGCGTATGGCCCGTACCGATAGGGTTGCGCAGATAGCTACCGGCGGCGTAGCGGCCATGCTCGTCGGCAAAGACGCCCTCCAGCACTAAAATCTCTTCACCGCCACCGTGGATATGGCGGTCAAACTGGCTGTTGGGGGCGTAGCGAACAAGGCTCGTGGCGCGCGCCACTTCATCGCCAATACGGTCAAGCATCATCCGTTCGACGCCAGCGCTGGGCGAGGCCACCCAGCGGTAATCTTCCGGTGTCACACAGGCAAAGCGGGTAAAGTCGGCGTTTAAACGCATGGGGCTGACTCTTGCAGGCAATGGAAGTGGTGCTAGTCTCCTTATCGCTGCGCAAAAATGCAACTTTCGCATATTCCGCCCCTTTGCTCAGCGCCATTGCTCAGCGCCATTGCTCAGGGCTCGTCGGTTAGCGCGGTAAAGATATGGTGCGCTGCCTCGATGCGCGCCTGATTGGGGTAGTTGCGGTTTGCCAGCATCACAATACCGATCTGCTCGCTGGGCACAAAGGCCACGTAGCCGCCAAAGCCATTGGTCGATCCGGTCTTGTTGTAGAGTGCCTCTTGCCTGGGGGGCAGCGGTGGGCTTAGGCGGTTGACTGGGTTGGCTTCGAGTATCATCTCAAGCGAATTGCCTTGTTCAAGCGCATCAAGTGCGACCGGATAGGCGTAGCTTTCCCAGCCCAACCCTTGGGTCATATCACCGACCTCAAGGTAACCGGTCCGCGTGGTTTCCATGGCTTGGCTCAGTGATTCATCAAGCTCTGCGCTGTCCATATTGGCTTCCACAAACGTCAGCACGTCTGCCGCTGTTGATTTCAACCCGTAGGCTTGGGCATCCAACACGCCTGGATTCACCCTGATCGGTTCATCCTCTTTCGAATAACCGTAGGCATAGCTCGCCATCTGATCGTCAGGAACCTGGTAATAGCTATGATCAAGGCCCAGCGGAGTCAATATCCGCTCTTCCATCAGCGTATTAAATGGCTTGCCCAGGCTTTGCGCGGCGAGATAACCGAAAAGCCCTATGCTCGGGTTGGAATAGAGCCGGTGGCTGCCAGGTGCGGATTTCGGCTGCCATTGGCGATAGTAGTCGACCATCGACTCTTCACTTTGTACCTCTTCCGGAAATTGCAGGGGGAGTTCGCCCGCCGTGTAAGTACCCAGTTCCAGCAGCGTAATATCATCAAAGGCGCTGCCTTCAAGGGTGGGCAGGTGGCGGCTGGCCGGGTCAGAAAGCGAAAGGGCGTCACTGGACTGCGCGTGGGCCGCCAGCGTCGCGGTGAATATCTTGCTGACGGAGCCAAGCTCGAACAGCGTCTCTTCGGTCACCGGTGTCTGTGCTTCCAGGTCGGCGACACCATAATTAAAATAATGCTGTTGGCCATCAATGCTAAGCGCAACGGTCATCCCTGGGATATCATGTTCAGCCATCAGGGATTCGATAGTGCTGTTGACTAGCGCCTCCACGTCTTCACTATGGGGCGCGGCTAACGCCCACCCTGGGCAGCTTAAAAGGAGCGATCCTGTCATGATAACCCGCGTTTTTGCTGCTAATATCTTACCCATACTGAAACCTTGTTCCGTGAGTGAAGTAAAGAATGCGCTGTCGCTCGCCCCGCGAAGGCGTGGCAAAGCGTTAATTTACGACCTGCGGGGTGAGCTAACAAACAGTTATATTTTGTACGAGCCATTAGAAAAATTGGGGGCTGCGTGGCGCGTTCTTACTTGCCGCTGAAGGCTTTACGCGCCTTTGAGGCGTCGGCGAGGCATCTGAGTTTTACGCGCGCAGCAGACGAGCTGTGCGTGACCCAGGCCGCGGTTAGCCATCAGGTTAAGCTCCTCGAAGCCCAACTGAAGGTGCCACTGTTCAAACGGTTGCCCCGAGGCTTAATGCTCACCCAAGAGGGCGAGCGACTTTTGCCGGTGCTCAAGAGTTCGTTCGACCAGATTACCCACACGCTAGACCGGGTGGGGGAGAGCAGTTATCGGGACGTATTAAACGTTGGCGTGGTGGGAACCTTTGCGGTTGGCTGGCTGCTACCCAGGCTGGATGATTTTCAGCAACAGTATCCGTTTGTCGACTTGCGCCTTTCTACCCACAATAACCGGGCAGATATTGCAGCCGAAGGGCTCGACTTCGCAATCCGTTATGGGACAGGTGCCTGGCACGGCATTGCAGCGCAGCCCCTGATGCCGGTATCGCTATCGGTCATGTGTATCCCTACTATTGCTGCCCGCCTCGAAACGCCTGTCGATCTATTGGGCGAGACGTGGTTGCGTTCCTATCGCGCCGACGAGTGGGCAGAGTGGTTAGCGGCCGCAGGGCTGCCAAACAGCTATCCAATGACCAAGAGTATTGTGTTTGACTCTTCCATCGCCATGGTAGAAGCGGCATTACAAGGGGCAGGAGTGGCGCTGGCGCCAACATCGATGTTTACCCGTCAACTAAGCAGTGGCGCCCTGGTACAGCCTTTCGACGCCACTGTCCGCCTGGGAGGCTATTGGCTGACGCGGTTGCAAACACGCCCGGAAACCCGCGCAATGGCGTCTTTCCGAGCGTGGCTGCTAAAGGCGAGCAATGCCTGAGCCGCGTTGATTGCCCCGGCCCGGCTAGTGGCTATGCTCGCTGTGGTCGTGGTCGTGGTCGTGGTCGTGGTCGTGGTCGTGGTCGTGGTCGTGGTCGTGGTCGTGGTCGTCATGCTCGTGATCGTCATGACCCGGTTCAGCCAGCGCATCGTGAAGCGTTTCGGCATTGTGGCGCATCATGCCTAAGTAAGTACTTGCTTCGCCTTCGCTGCTTAGTGCATCCGCATACAGCGTGCCTGCTACGCTAAGTCCGGTTTCTTCCGCCAGTTGATCCAGCACCGACTGATTGGTCATGTTTTCATGGAACAGGGCTTCGACGTTTTCTTCTTCAATGACGTCGATCAACTCAGCCATGCTGGCACCGCTTGGATCGGCTTCGGTCGAGAGCCCTACCGGAGAGAGAAAACGCACGCCGTAGGCATCGGCAAAATAACCAAACGAGTCGTGGCCGGTGATCACACTGGTAGACGCCGGAATCTCTTCAATCAGCGCACGGATCTCGTCGTCGGCTTTCTCTATCTCGGCCAGATAGCGCTCGGCGTTTTCCTCATAGGTCTCGCGGTTGTCGCCATCGGCTTCAATCAATCCATCGCGGATGTTCTCGACGTAGGTTTCGGCGCGGGCCAAGTCCTGCCACGCATGTGGATCGTCATCGCCGTGAACGTGTTCGTCCTCGTGGCTGTGATCGTCATGCCCATGATCGTGATCATGGTCGTCGTGAGCGTGATCGTCATCACCGTGGTCGTGATCGCTATGCTCATCTTGGCTGGAGCGAGCCAGTGGCTCAATGCCCTCAGTCGCCGTCACTAATGCCCCGGTGTAATCGCTGGAGTCGATCAGGCGCTCCATCCAGCCCTCAAACAGCAGCCCGTTGAACACCACCAGGTCCGCATCGGCTAGCGCCCGCGCGTCGCCAGGGCTTGGGGTATAGACGTGGGCATCGCCGTCAGGGCCGACCAGCGAGCTCACTTCGACGTGCTCACCGCCCACCTGTTCGACCATATCGGCCAGAATCGAAAAACTGGTGACTACCTGTACGCGTTCGGATGCCATGGCGGCGGGTAACGCCAGCAGGGCTGATACGCCAACCAGCCAGCGAGAGGGGTGCAATCTCATTTAAGCGCTCCTAAAAGGGTCAATCGGGCCATGCCCGAGGATTAATGGCTCGGCTCTGCAGACAGCGGTGCGGTTTTGCGCCGCCATCTGGCTGCCAAACTGTGATAACGGCCGAATAAGGCAGAGAGCAGATAGCCACTACCGGCCAATAGAATAATGCTGGGGCCTGACGGAATATCGAGGTGGAACGACAGCAGTAATCCCCCGGTGCTGGCAATCATCGCAAACGCCACGGCAATACCGATCAGGCCTTCCAGCCGCTTACTCCAGAAGCGCGCCGATGTAGCGGGCAGCATCATCAAACCCACCGCCATCAACGTGCCCAGGGTTTGAAACCCAGCGGTGAGATTGAGCACCAGCAGGCCCAAAAACACGCTGTGTACCCAGCCGCTGCGGCGGCTCTGGCCGCGCAAAAACAACGGGTCCAGGCATTCCACTACCATTGCACGGAAAATCACCGCCAGGGTTAGCACGATCAGCGTGCTGATCCCGGCGATAAGCAGCAGCGCGGTGGAGTTGATCGCCAAAATGGAGCCAAACAGCACGTGGGTAAGATCCACGCTGCTGCCGCCAAGCGAAATCAGCATCACGCCTGCGGCCAACGAAATAATAAAAAAGCTGGCCATGGCGGCATCTTCGCGTTGGCCGCCCATTTTGGACACCGCCCCGGCAAGCAATGCCACCATCACCCCGAACAGCACCCCGCCGATACTCATAATCGGCAGTGAAAACCCGGCCAGCAGGAAGCCAAGCGCCACCCCGGGCAGAATCGCATGGGCCATGGCGTCGCCAATCAGGCTCATGCCGCGCAGCACCAGAAACACCCCAAGCGTGGGCGCCGCCAGCGAAAGCGCCAGGCCGCCGACCACCGCGCGACGCATAAAGCCGTAATCGAAAGGCGCGATAAACCAGGCATCAAGCAGTGCCAGCATGACGGCCTCCTAGCGTAAACGGCACCACTTCCGCCGGCGCGTGTTGGTGGCTAAGCGCGCTAGGCGAGACCCAGCGGCCATGCCCGCCGTTAAGCATCAGTACTTCATCGGCCAGTCGGCGCAGATGGTCCATGTCGTGGAGCACCAAAATAAGCGTTGCCCCGTCGTCGGCCATCTGGCGCAAAATGCGGATCAAAATATCCACCGTCTCGCTATCCACGTTGGCAAACGGCTCGTCGAGCAGTAGCAGCTCGGCTTCCTGCATCAGCGTGCGGCCGATCAGGGCGCGCTGGCGCTGGCCGCCGGAAAGCTCGCCCAGCGGACGGTGTGCCAGGTGTGAAATACCCAGCCGCGCCATGATCTCGCGGCCCTTACGGTAGTGCGCGGCACAGTAACCCTTCATCGCCCCATGGCTAGGCCAACTGCCGGTCATCACCAGTTCTTCCACGCTCATTGGGAAGGTCAAATCCAACGCCAACTGCTGGGGCAGCCAGGCGCGGCGCTCTTTGGGCACCGTGCACACCACCTTGCCGCTGATCGGGCGTAACTCGCCCATGATGGCCTGAATAAGCGTGCTTTTACCCGCGCCGTTCGCGCCTATCA
The DNA here is from genome assembly GCF_900086985.1 of Halomonas sp. HL-93. Classification (NCBI taxonomy): domain Bacteria; kingdom Pseudomonadati; phylum Pseudomonadota; class Gammaproteobacteria; order Oceanospirillales; family Halomonadaceae; genus Halomonas; species Halomonas sp. HL-93. The sequence goes on along the minus strand of NZ_LT593974.1, from coordinate 3,767,980 downwards.
GCGCGGTGATCGCCCCAGGCTGAAAGTCGCCTTCCACATGCTCAAGCACCGTGCGGTGTCCTTGGGCCAAATGCAGGTCGTGCAGCTGCAGGCGTGACAGTGAACGCTCACTCATAACGCCCACCCGTTAGCCCATAGCACCATCAACCAAAGCACCAGTAACGGCACCGAGACCGACAGCAGCCGCCGCAACGCCGACAGCGACATCAGCGAAAAATGACAAGGCCCTTCCTTGTTATGGCGATGTGAATGCTCACTCATTAAGCCGCCCTCGCGAATAATCAAATAGGTTATAACATAACAATTGGCGACGCCAATAAATTTGCCCTGTATTTTACTCGCTCAGCGGCACAGGGCAACGCTAATCATGCTGCGATCCCTGCAAATCAGGCGAGAGTGGTTTCAGGTAATAGTGTCAGTTGAACACCTATCGTTGGGCGAGCTGATTACATGCGAGTCGTTGTTTACATGGCATGAAAAGGCCGCTCGTGTAGCGGCCATGGAAAAGGGAAACCGATCTGTCATCTGCGGAATGCATAACCGCTGCTACCTTGCAGCAGTTATGCATCTTGTATAGATAGGGAAAGGTCGTCGTTTAGTTTGTCGTGTTCTCGATGGATGTCATGAGACTATCGACGATGTCGTCGCCGATGTCTTCGCGCACTTGATCTTCAATTGGTGCCGTGGCTTCGCGAAAGGCTTCCAGCTCATCGGTATCCAGATCAATGAACTCCATGGATTCCTCCAGCTTGGTACGCTGCTGGGACAGCATCTTATTCTGAAGGTCCCACTGGAAGGTTTCGGCCTCTGCAAGGGCATCGTCGACGACTTGCTGGAGATCGTCGGGCAATGAATCGAACCATTGTTTGTTGAGGAGGTTCACATTGGCCAGGAAGATATGGTTCGTCGTCGTCAAGTAGTTCTGTACCTCATAGAACCGCTGGGAAAGAATATGGCCGTACGGGTTTTCCTGTCCATCGACGACGCCTTGTTGTAGAGCCCCATACAGCTCAGGGAAAGAGATTGGCGTCGGAGCCGCGCCGAGAGCCTCCCAGATTGCAACGGAATAAGGGTTTTCCGGCACACGGATTCTGAGATCATTGTCACGAATATCTTCAAGCGTGCGTACCGGCGTATTTGAAGTCGTTAATTGTCGGAACCCACCATTATAAAAGCCACCTAACTTTAGACCCTGGTCAGTGAGGATGGTCTTCATCCGGTCGGTGAACTCGCTATCGTTGAGAATTGTCTGAAGCGGCTCGCTTTGGGTGGGAAATATATAGGGAATTTCGAAGACGGCGAATTCGGGAATGAACTGTACCGCGCCGGAGGTCGATACCGGGACGAATTGGATATCACCCAGCAGCAGCGATTCCATGAGTTCCCGGTCCCCACCAAGTGCACCACCTGATTGATGCTGTACATCGATGCGACCATCGGAATTGGATTCGATGTCGTCGGCGATTTTCTCAAAGGTTTGATACAGAGGGTGTGATTTATCCGAAAGTCCATGGGCCAGTATCATCGTGTGCTCTTGAGCCATTGCTGGCGTTGCCGTCAAAAGCGTCATAAGTGACCCGGTTGCCAATGTCTTGAAGCGCATTTGCATTACTCCCTTTCCTTTTGTTGTTGTTCGGCGGGTTGACTATCCGCCGAGACTCGGTAGCCAGAGCGTAAGCCCGGGCCAGTAGGTAATGATCAGTAATCCCACGATCAGTAGTGCGACAGGGATAACGAGACCACGGCAGATCTGCATGACCGAAAGCCGTGTAATACCGCTGGCCACATAAATGTTCACGCCGACCGGCGGTGTAGCGAAACCGATCGCCAGGTTCGTGACCATGATCAGGCCGAAGTGGGTGGGATCGATTCCATAGGGGGCAAGCACCGGCAGCAGGATAGGGGTTAGGACGATGATTGCCGACAATGTTTCCATGACCATGCCTACGCCGAGCAGAATGACGTTGATCAGCAAAAGCAGCATGATCTTTTCGTCGATGGCGCCACCAATGAAATCGCCGATCGCTGCCGGTACCTGCAGTAGGGTCAGCACTCGTCCTAGTGCTGCGCCGGTGCCGGCTATAATCAGAATCGGCGCAATGGTCAGCGCGCTTCTTACCAGCACCCTCCCTAAGCCGCTGACGTTTAATTCGCGGAATACGAACATCGAGATCACGGTCCCGTAGAGACAGGCAATGGCTGCAGCTTCAGTGGGTGTGAATGCACCGGTGTAGATCCCCCCGAGAACGAAGACCGGAGCAAGCAGTGCCCAGAAACTATCTTTCAGCGCTGTGAAAAAGCTGATGGTGCCTGCGGTCGAGGTGATCGTGTCGGCGTGACGTCGTCCATATAGGTGGGCATGTACCATCAGAAGACCGCCAATCAGTATGGCCGGCAGGATGCCGCCGATGAACAAGTCGGATACCGATACGTTCGCCGCCATGCCGTAGATGATCATCGGTATCGAGGGCGGAACGATTACGCCCAGAGTCCCTGCTGCGGTGACTAGCGCGGTCGCGAAACGGAGATCGTAGCCGCGATCTTTGAGCAGAGGAATCGCCATGGAGCCGATCGCTGCTACAGTGGCTGGAGAACTGCCCGAGATGGCGCCGAACAGCATGCATGCCGCCACCGATGACATGGCGAGCCCGCCTCGGAATCGTCCGAACACGGCGTCTGCGAAGGAGAACAGGCGCCGCGCCAGCCCACCTTGCGTCATGATCTCGCCGGCAAGAATGAATAGTGGTACTGCCAGCAGAGGAAAACTGTCTAGCGCGGTGACGATGGAGCGTACCACTTGCCCTGGATTGGTAGCAGCACCGAGCCACCCCGGCAGCAACGCAGCATAACCGAGAGCAAAGGCCACCGGCACTGTCAGGGCCAGGATGGCGAGGAAGAAAAGAAGCGTATAAACGGCGAGCATGGGCTGATCTCCCTATATCTGACGGGTGTCCACTGGGTCGATGTGGCCGACCGTGTCTTTATCGTTCCAGTTGCGCAGCAACAGCCAAGCGGCCTGCAGCGAGCGCAGTAGAGCCAGCCCTAAGCCAACGGGCACAGCCGCATAGACCATCCACATTGGCAACCCTAAACCTGGGGAGCTCTGACCGATCATGGCGATGCGCTGGGTCAGCGGAATGCCGTACCAGACCATGAGAGTGAAGAACATAGCGGAACCCATCAGTGCGACCAGGACGAAGAACTTCGCAGTTCGTGGGCCAAGCATCGCAGGGGCGAGGTCGACGGATATATTGCGCCCTTCTCTTACCGCAAGACTGACACCGAGGAAGGTGCACCAGATCAGTAGGTAGCGTGCCAGCTCTTCCGACCAGACCAGCGGTGCGCCGATGAAATAGCGGCAGAACACCTGCGCGATGAGAGTAACAACCAAGACAAGCAGAATGGCGGCTACCAGATATTTTTCAAAATTGCGCTCAAGGCCACGCAGTAGTCGCATAGGTCGTCCCTCCTTTCGGTCATGGCATCGGCGAGCAATCGAAGAAATTGTACTCATGCTGTGTTACGACTAACATGTTAGTTGAAAAATAACCGATATCAATGCAACATTTTGCTAATTGCATGCCATTGAGGGATTGCTTCATGAATAATTGTATTCGGCCGGGTCACTCTGGGGAGATGTCGGAAAATGCACGGATGCGAGGGGAAAAGGGATATATGTTTGGCGTTTTTCCGGCGATGGTGACCCCGTTCCGTGACGATGGCAGTATTGATATAGAGCGGGCCGCGGCGCATGCGTCGCGCTTGATCGCCAGGGGGGCTGACGGTGTGACGCTGTGTGGCACCACCGGAGAAGGGGTCTCCATCGGTATCGAAGAACGTAGCCGGTTACTCGACGGTGTCTTGGCTGAGGGGGTAAGCCCCGACTCGGTGACCTTCTGCGTGTGTGCGACATCGGTCGATGGAGCGGCGCACCAGGCAAGTCTTGCGCTCGATCGTGGTATCCGCAAGCTGTTGCTGACGCCTCCCTTCTATTTCAAAAGCATTAGCGATGAGGCCTTGTTCTCTTGGTGCGAAGCGCTTTTTGAACGAATCCAGCATGCGAATCCGCAAGTGATCCTCTATCACATACCGCAGGTGACCCAAGTAGCGTTTTCTCATGCACTCATTCGTCGCTTGAAGCAGGCGCATGGTGATCTTGTCTTCGGCGTCAAGGATAGCGCTGGGGTGTGGGAACATACCGAACAGTTATTGAAAATGGACGATATGGCGATTCTTGTCGGTGATGAGCGTCTGCTGGCGCGTGCCGCTCCTCTGGGCGGTGCCGGTGCAATCAGCGGCATTGCCAATATCTTACCGGAGCGGGTTTCCCGCCTGGTCTATGAGGGCGAATCGGATAGCCAGCTCGATACGCTCGTCGATGAGATCGTTCAGTCGCCAGTCACGCCGCTAGTGAAGGCTCTGGTCGGCGAACTCTTCGATGAACCAGGCTGGGAGCGAACTCGGCCACCACTGGATCCGGCCGATCCGCAACGGGTTAAACGGCTTGCTGCCTATGTTCGTTCTTTCGTAGGGTAAGCCCAGTTTTCATGAGGAGCGACACGAGATGTCACTGCGCGAACAGGCTTACGATAGTTTCACGACCCATCTGTTATCCCGCAGGATTCAGTCGGGACAGTTCATTTCTCAGCGAGAACTGACACAGATTCTTGACGTCCCGCTGGGTGCCGTACGCGAGATGATTCCCCGGCTTGAAGCCGACGGGTTGATCCGCACCATGCCGCATCGAGGCCTGCAGGTTGCTCCGGTGGATATGGGCTTCATTCGCAATGCTTTTCAACTACGGCACATGCTCGAGCGTGAAGCGGTGGCTGAATTTGCGGTCAATGCGCCTGCCGAGGAGATCGAGAACCTGAGGAAAGCGCATGAAGAGGTGCGTGCCCAGGGGGTAGAAGGTGTCACCCCTGAGCTGCTTGCTCATGCCCAGGATATGGACTGGCGGATGCATCAGCGGATGATCGATGCGTTGGGCAACGAGTTGGTCTCGGGGATCTACAGGACGAATCTCATCAAGATACGGCTGATCCGCAGCGAGGATACTCGAATGCTACCTGAGCTGCTTGTCGCGGTCATGGACGAGCATCTAGCCATTATCGACGCCTTGGCGAATCGCGATTCGCAGGCGGCGGTACAGGCCCTCGATATGCATATCGATAGCGCCAGACAGCGTGTCCTCAGGATTTAGACTATGGCCTGCTCGTGTACCAAAAATCAGGGAGAGACCCTATGACAAAGCGTGTGCTCGTCACCGCAACAGACTATTCCCGCAACTGCCCCGATGCCAGGATGCAGCTTGAGGCCGAAGGCTTCGAGGTAGTCGAGAATTCTTTCGGGCGGCCGATGACCTTCGAGGAGCTGGCTCAACGGGTGGGCGAGGTCGATGCCGTTATTGCAGGTGTGGATACCTGGGACGAGGCGGTATTTTCCATTGCCCCGCGGCTCAGAATCATCGCCCGTTTCGGCGTCGGCGTGGATAATATCGATATCGATGCGGCGAAGCGCCATGGTGTGACTGTCACCAACGCCCCCGGTGCCAATGCCAATGCCGTAGCGGAGCTCACTCTGGGACTAATCCTCTCTTCAATGCGTTCGATACCTAAGCTCCACAATGCCGTCCGGCGCGGCGAATGGGACCGGACCGTGGGCAATGAACTGATCGGCCGAACGGTCGGCCTGCTGGGTTTTGGCAACATTGCCCAGAAGGTGGCGCGCAAGCTATCGGGTCTGGACGTTTCGCTCATGGCCTACGACAAGTTCCCCGATGAAGATGCTGCTCGTGCACTTGATGTGATGCTGAAGGATATGGATGAAGTGATCTCAAGTGCTGATGTGCTCTGCATGCTGCTACCGAGCCTGCCTGAGACAAAAGGGATCATGGATGCCTACCGTTTCGCGCAGATGAAAGAGGGGGCCATTTTCGTGAATACTGCTCGCGGGGCTCTGGTTCAGGAGGCGGCGCTCAAGCAGGTACTGGACAATGGCCACCTCGGTGGCGCTGCGATCGACGTCTACGAGGTTGAACCCGCTTCGGCCGATAATCCCTTATTCTCGACCGAGCGCATCATCACCACGCCCCATACCGCAGCCGAGACCTGGGAAACCTTCGAGGCTGTGGGTGCCGTTACCGCCCAGGCAATCCTCGATCTATTTTCAGGATCCGGACCTGCCAATCGCCTGTAGCCGGGCTAGCTCCACAACGGTAGCTCGCTGACCAGCATGTCGGTGGCGAAGCTAATGGCGCCATCGTTCGGCCGGTCAGTGGGCGATGACCTGGAACGACTGCAGATCGTCAAGATGCTGCTGAACTGGATTGGAATCGGCCGCAACCGCCCCGGCCAATGCTGTCACGAGGGTGGAAACGACGTCTCAAGAATGCTTTGATGGAAGTCATATGGTTAATAAAAAAACATGACATAGCCTAAGGCAGGGACGCCATATGGATGATTTATCGCCGTCCGACCTAAAAACCATTCTTCACTCCAAGCGCGCCAACCTCTATTACCTGCAGCACTGCCGGGTGTTGGTGAATGGTGGCCGGGTGGAGTACGTCACCGACGAGGGCAGTAAATCCCGCTACTGGAATATCCCCATCGCCAACACTACCTCGATACTGTTGGGCACCGGCACTTCAATAACCCAGGCGGCCATGCGCGAGCTAGCCAAAGCAGGTGTACTCGTCGGGTTTTGTGGCGGCGGCGGTACGCCACTATTTGCTGCCAATGAAGTTGACGTGGATGTCGCTTGGCTGACCCCGCAAAGCGAGTACCGGCCAACGGAGTACTTGCAATACTGGGTACGCTTCTGGTTTGACGATGCCAAACGCCTGGATGCCGCCCGCGCGTTTCAGCAAGCTCGGCTTGCCCGTATCGAAGCGCTTTGGACAAGCCGCGTGATGAAAGACGCAGGCTTCAGTACTTCTACCGACCATCTGCATAGCGCGCTGACCCACCACCGCGAAGCGATCAAGCAAGCCCCCAGCACCGTCGATCTACTGACTTTGGAAGCGCGTTTAACCAAAACTCTGTTCAAGCTGGCGGTGAATGCCGTTGATTACGGTGACTTCACCCGCGCCAAGCGTGGTACGGGCACCGACCCTGCCAACCGTTTTCTCGATCACGGCAACTATTTAGCCTACGGCTTGGCAGCCACCGCCACCTGGGTGCTGGGCATTCCCCATGGGCTGGCGGTACTCCACGGTAAAACCCGCCGGGGTGGTTTAGTCTTTGATGTGGCGGATCTGGTGAAAGACGCGGTGATTTTGCCCCAGGCGTTTATTTCCGCCATGCGCGGCGATGAAGAGCAAGAGTTTCGCCAAGCCTGCATTGAGCGCCTAACTCGCACCGAATCCCTCGACTTTATGATCGATACGCTCAAGGAAGTCGCCCAGGAGCTGGGGAGTGGCGACGCATGAATGTGCTGCTGATTTCCCAGTGCAATAAAAATGCTCTCAAGCAAACCCGGCGTGTGCTTGATCAGTTTGCCGAGCGCCGGGGCGACCGCACTTGGCAAACGCCGATCACCCAGGCAGGGCTGGAGACGCTGCGTAAGCTGCTACGCAAAACCGCCCGCAAGAATACTGCCGTTGCTTGCCACTGGATTCGTGGACACGACCATAGTGAGCTGATGTGGGTGGTGGGGGATGCTGCTCAGTTCAATCTCAATGGCGCAGTACCGACCAATACCACCGCCCGGGATATTCTGCGCCGCCGCGATGAAAATGACTGGCACAACGGTGAAGATATTCTCTTGCTCACCGCTATGGCCGCGTTACTGCATGACCTGGGAAAAGCCTGCGACGCCTTCCAGCAGCGACTTAAAGGCAAACTGGAAGGGCGCAACTTATACCGCCATGAGTGGATATCGCTACGCCTGTTCCAAGCTTTTATAGGAAGTGACGACGACGCTACCTGGCTGGCGCGCCTGGCCGAAGGCGACTATCAAGAGCAGGACTGGCTGGAGGGTTTGGAGCGTGACGGAATAGATGCTCCTATTTCTGCGGTGTTTAGCCAATTGCCACCGCTAGCTGCCGCGCTGGGTTGGCTGGTGCTTAGCCATCACCGGCTACCCTTAAAGCCACCGGAAAGCGATGGCGAGAATGAACGGCGCTGGGGCAGAGGAAAGGCGCCACTTCAGGCCGAGCAGCTAGGCGGGCTGTTTGCTTCTATTCATGCCGAGTGGAACGAGATTCCTGAGACCCAAGACCCTAAACGGATAGCACCGTACTGGCAGTTCAGTAAGGGCTTACCGGTTAGTACACCGCGCTGGCGCGAACGTGCCAACAAACTTGCCTCTCGGCTGCAGGCGCGGCTGCAGAATAATGGTGGTCACTGGCTGGAAAGCCGCTACGTTATGCATTTAGCTCGGCTTAGCCTAATGCTGGCCGATCACCACTACTCAAGCCTGGAAGACCTTCAACATCGCGTGCGGGGCGAGCCAAATTATCCGTTGACCGCTAATACTGTGCGTAAAACCGGCAAGCCCAACCAGCCGTTGGATGAGCATATTCTGGGCGTTGAAAAACACGCCGCTGCGGTCGCCCGTGCGCTGCCCAGTGTCGACAGCCACCTGCCCCGTTTAGCGCGCCACAAGGGCTTTCGTAAACGCAGCAGTCACCCGCGTTTTCGCTGGCAGGATAAAGCCTTTGATCTGGCCCAGTCGTTGAGGGAGCGTAGCCAGCGCCAGGGCTTTTTTGGCATCAATATGGCCTCCACCGGCTGCGGTAAAACCCTGGCCAATGGACGCATTATGTATGCGCTGGCTGACCCTCAACAGGGCGCGCGTTTTAGCATAGCGCTGGGGTTACGCACGCTAACGCTGCAAACCGGTCAGGCCCTGCGTGAACGTCTGCATTTGGGTGAAGATGAACTCGCCGTGCGCGTGGGGGGAAGCGCCAATAAAACCCTGTTTGAACACTACGAACAAGAAGCCGAAGCCAGCGGCTCGGCGTCCCAACAGGCGCTGATCGAAGAAGACGCCCATGTGGTGTTTGACGGCAACTTTGATAGCCACCCGGTGCTGCGCCGCCTTAATAATGAACCGGGCACCCGTGCTTTGATTGCCTCGCCCATTTTGGTATGTACCGTTGACCACCTGGTGCCCGCCACGGAAAGCACGCGCGGCGGGCGACAGATCGTGCCTATGCTGCGGCTAATGAGCAGTGATCTAGTGCTCGACGAAATCGACGATTTCGATATCAACGACCTTCCCGCGCTTACTCGATTAGTGAATTGGGCAGGGCTTTTGGGATCGCGGGTGCTACTGTCATCGGCCACCTTGCCGCCCGCATTGGTCGAAGGTTTGTATGAAGCCTATCGCAGCGGTCGTGAGGCCTTTCAGCGTCACCGCGGCGAGCCGGGTTTGGCGGTGGATATCTGCTGCGCTTGGTTCGACGAGCACGACCGCCAGCATGAAAACTGCGCCAGCAGCGAGACCTTCAAGGCCGCGCATCATGCCTTTGCCAAGCGGCGGTTGGAGCGCCTAGCCAAAAGCCCGGTACGCCGCCGTGGCGAAATTCTAGCATTGCCAGCGCTGGGCAAACGCCCAGCAGAGATCAGGCCCGCGGTTGCAGCGCTGCTACGCGAGCATTCACTGGCGCTTCACCAGCAGCACCATTCCGTTGATCCCCACACCAGCAAACGCGTCAGCTTTGGCCTTATACGTATGGCCAATATTGACCCCTTGGTGGATGTGGCCAGGGCGCTGTTTCAGCAGGGCGCTCCTGAAGGTGTGCGCATTCACCTCTGCGTCTACCACTCCCGCCACCCGTTGGTGATGCGCTCAGAAATTGAGCGCCGGTTAGATAAAGCGCTGCAACGAGCCGAGCCTGAACGCGTTTTCCAGCAGCCGGATATCCGCCGCTTACTGGATGGCGGTGAAGAAAACGACCACCTGTTTATTGTGCTGGGCTCGCCGGTCACCGAAGTCGGCCGCGACCACGATTACGACTGGGCGATAGTAGAGCCTTCCTCCATGCGCTCGATTATCCAGCTAGCGGGCCGGGTGCGCCGCCACCGCGAACGACCTTGCGAAGTGGCCAATATTTTGCTCTTAGAGACCAATCTAAAAGACCTTGAGCGGCCGGGTGAACCTGCTTTTTATAAGCCAGGCTTCGAAACAAACGCCACCTGGCGTCTCAAAAACCACTCACTTAACACCTTGTTAACGCCTGATGAGTACCAGGTGATCGATGCCCGCCCCCGCGTGCTGGCGCGTGAAGTGCTGCACGCTAAAGAAAGTCTCGTCGATCTGGAGCACGAGCGGCTGCACCAGTTAATGATCGAGCAGCCCGCCGAGCCGTTAACCAAAAAAGAGCTAAGAATAGGGAAAGCCCCCAAGCCGCCGCCGCTGGGTGCTTATAGCTGGCATGTAATGCCGCAGCTTCATTTAACCGGGGTATTGATTCAGCGAGACCCCTTTCGCCAGCAGCTCGAACCTGAAATAACCCTAGCGCTGCTGCCCGATGAAGGCGGCGAAACCTGGACGCTACACCGCGTAGACGATGGCGCAAGGCGGGGCGAAAAGCTCTATGTGCCGGTGGAGGAGAGCCTGCTGGTGCGGGTAGACCTGGCAAAAGAGCAGGGCGAGCGGATTCAACCCTGGGGGGCCAGCGACTACTTAACGGCCCTGGCTGACTTAGCGGAAGACCTGGATATGTCACTGGATCGCGCCGCCCGTACCTTTGGGACGGTAACGGCCTCGGCTAGAAACCAGCGCTGGGGGTATCACCCGGTGTTGGGGTTTTGGCGTAGCAAATGACGTTAAACCTGCTCGTTAATATCTGCGAGCGTTTCGCAAGCCAGGGTTTGTATGCCAGCAAGGGCTTCAGCGCTGTCATTAGCAAGCCAAGAGAGACTTGGAAATCGTGAGCATAAGCCTACAAATTGTTGGTCTTCTTCAGACCAAAGAATACTGAAGGTGTGATCGCTGTGATTTATCATCATTGCTATGCCAGCAGGGTGAAATAACCAAAAGGAAAACGTATGGCAAATAATAGCAGAGCAGCAGAAATTCGCTCTGGGATCGAAGCCTTCCTAAAAGAGCGCTTCGATACCAAGGCGGAAAAGCTAGCTCCCGATGACCCGAAATACCAGGCACTGGTTGAGCAGTTCCAATTCGATACCTGGATCAACGATGCGGCAAGGCGCGTTGGTCAACTACAAGTCGTAACCCACTCCCTCAAGCCTATCCACCCCGATGCCAAAGGCTCCAATCTTTACGCCCCACCCGAATCGCTACATGCTCACAACCTAGTGGGTAGTCATGTGCTAACCGCTGATTTTGCGGGCGATGTGGTGGGGAACGCCGCAGCCTTGGATGTGTATAAGTTCTTGAAGCTGCAGTTCGAAGGAAAATCGCTGCTTGAGCGTGCTCTAGAAAACGATAGCGAGTTTGCCAAAGCGTTAAGTGATAATCCCGAACAAGCCCAGGCGTGGATCAGTGCCTTTGCGGCAATTACCGAACCGCGGGGTGAGCACGCCTCACATACTCGAGGCAAACAGCTCTACTGGCTGGTGGGTGATGATGCCGCAGACCTAGAAAATGACGCCGATAACTTCCGTTTGCTAGCCCCGCTCTATGCCACCTCGTTGGCCCATCGTGTCTTTCAAACCATTAACCATGACCGCTTTAGCGAAGAGGCTAAAGAGGCACGGAAGGCCAAGCGGGAAGGTAAATACGCTGAGCAACCTGTTCACAGCTACCCCAACCTGGCCGTACAAAAAATGGGCGGCACCAAGCCGCAGAATATCTCGCAACTGAATAGCGAGCGGGGCGGTAACAACTATTTATTGGCATCGCTTCCGCCCAGTTGGAATGTGCGTGATATTCGCCCGCCGCTAAAAGTAGCCTCTGTGTTTTCTCACCCTGGTGTATTTGGCAGCCGGTCAGAAGTGCGCTCCCTTGTTAAAGACCTCAAGCGCTTTCTGGAAACCAACCCCTCCACTGATATTCACACCCGTGACCTGCGTGACGACTACACCGCCATGTTGATGGACGAGCTGGCGCTGTTTGCCATGCAAATGCATAGCCTGCCCGCAGGATGGAGCGACGATGAAAAATGTGAACTGGTCGCCGAAGAAGCCTTTTGGCTAGATCCTGGCCGTGCCGAGGAAGATGCTGCTTTTCGTGAAGCGCGGAACAGCGTGGAATGGGCAGACGAGATTCGCCACCGCTTTGCTAGCTGGCTTAATACCGTGCTGGGTGAAAAGCTCCCATTAGGCGATGTGGAATTTCGTCACTGGAAGAAAACACTGGCGAAAGATGCTACCCATCAACGCCTGCAGGATCGTGACCGTCGATGGATGGAAAGCCTAATGGAAGATTTACACAACCTGCCAGGAGGTGATGACGATGAGTAAAGTGAAAAACCTCCTAGTCCTGCCGCGCCTGCGGGTGCAAAACGCCAACGCGATTTCCAGCCCAATGACCTGGGGCTTTCCTGCCATGAGTGCTTTTGTGGGCTTGATGCATGCGCTAGAGCGGAAGTTAGCAGATGCGAGTCTTCCCGTTTCATTAGGCCGTGTTGGGATTATTTGCCACGACTTTGAAGCCCAAGCCACCGAAGGCGGCTATATCCGTGGTTTTCATCTCACCCGTAACCCAGTGGATAAAACCGGCGGCACAGCAGCGATTGTGGAGGAAGGGCGCGTTCATCTTGATATCACGCTGATCTTCACCATTGATACCGCCGAGGCGGAAAGTGAGCATGACGATATTGCCAAACAAATCGGCGAGATTGTCGCGGGCATGCGTATTGCCGGTGGCAGCGTTATCCCTAACCGCGCCGTGCCAAGCCACAAGCAACGCCCGCAATGGGTCACGCTTGATGACGATGAAGAAGAACGGCAAAAGCAGTTCGCCCGCCTAAAGCGCCGCTGGTTGCCGGGCTTTGCGCTAACCCTGCGTGACGACTACCTCACCGAGCACTGGCAAACGCTGCAACAGCAAAATCCCGATGCCAGCTTGCTTGATGCGTGGTTAGACCTTTCTCGTCTTAACCATTACTGCACGTTAGAAAATGAGGGCGAACCCAACGAGAAGCCCGTTTGGCAGGCACAGCGCCCCTATCGCGGCTGGCTGGTGCCAATCCCCGTAGGTTACGGCAAAATTTCTGATCTTTTCCCACCCGGAGAAGTGGCCAATGCCCGCGATACCCAAACCCATTTCCGCTTTGTCGAAAGCCTCTACTCCATTGGCGAATGGGTAAGCCCCCACCGCATGAAGCAACCTGAAGACCTGCTTTGGTACGTTGATAACGACGAAGAAGCGGGACTTTACCGACTCAACAACGATTACCACCTTCGCGCCTCAGCACAGTAAACAAGGAGCTTTATCATGGCTAAAAACGATACCGTTAAAACCGCTTCCGTCCTCGCTTTTGAGCGCAAGCTTGATCCTTCTGACGCACTGCTTTACGCCAGCAGTTGGGAGAAGCGGGAAGATGAACAGCAGTGGCAGCCGGTCGCAGTGCGTGAAAAATCAGTGCGCGGCACTATCTCAAACCGGTTGAAAGGCAAAGACCAAGACCCCGCCAAGCTAGACGCTGCAATTGAAAATCCCAATCTGCAAACAGTGGATGTAGCCACGCTGCCCCACGATGCAGACACCTTAGTCGCTCGTTTTACGCTGCGCGTTTTGGCTGGTGCCGGAACGCCCTCTGCCTGCAATAACGCTGAGTACCAAGCCAAGCTTGAGCAGGCAGTTGCCGAGTATAAACAAGCGGAAGGATTTGGCGAGCTGGCACATCGCTATGCCAATAACCTCGCTAATGGCCGCTTCCTGTGGCGCAATCGCATGGGGGCAGAACAGGTAGAGGTCAGTGTTCGCCAACTGGAAAAGGGCAAAGCCACCAAAGAGTGGACGTTTGATGCGCTGTCGCTCTCTTTACGGGCTTTCGAGGACACCACCGAGCTTAAAGAGCTCGCCGGACTTATTGCCTCCGCACTGGCCGGTGAGCAGCACTTACTGCTAGAGGTAGTGGCTTATGTGCGTGTGGGCAGTGGCCAAGAAGTGTTCCCTTCACAAGAGCTGATTCTTGATCGGGGCCGGGGTGATAAGAGCAAAACGCTTTATCACGTTAGCAAGATTGCCGGTATTCACTCGCAGAAATTGGGTAACGCCATTCGTACCATCGACACTTGGTACCCCAATGAAAACGATGAAGACCTAGGCCCTATTGCTGTTGAGCCGTATGGCTCAGTGACCACGCAGGGCAAAGCGAACCGCCAGCCCAAGCAGAAGGCTGATTTCTACTCTCTGCTAGATAACTGGATGATCAAGGATCAAGTGCCTACGAAGGAAGACCAGCACTTTGTTATGGCGACCCTGATTCGCGGCGGTGTATTCGGCGAAGCGGGGTAAACCATGGATCACTATATCGACATTCGTTTAAGGCCCGACCCTGACTTTGCCCCGGCAATGTTAATGGGCGCGCTTTATAACAAGCTGCACCGGGCGCTGTTTGATTTACAGGCCGAAGATTTAGGTGTCAGTTTCCCTAGCCATAAGCACGGTGTACGCGCTCGCACACTGGGTGATCACCTTCGCTTGCATGGCACGCAAGCGCGTTTGCAGCAGCTAATGAGTGCAGATTGGCTAACCGGCATGCGCGATCACACCCAGGTTAGCGAAGTGCTTACGGTGCCTGCTAGTGCTCAGCATATCAACGTGGCGCGTAAGCAGTTTAATACGGGGAGTGAAAGCCGGGCCAAACGTTACGCCAAACGGCATGATATCTCGGAAGACGAAGCGCGGAAGATTTATGCCAAGCTGGCGGAACGGCGTATTGAGCTACCCTTTGTGCAGATCAATAGTCGTTCTACCCAGCAGCGTTTCAGCCTGTTTATTGAACACAGCAAGCCCCAGGAAAGCTCGGTGGCGGGAGCGTTTAACCACTACGGTTTAAGCAGTAACGCGACCGTACCGTGGTTTTGACCCTTTTTTTCAACATGAAAATTGGTAACCAATAATCAATCACTTAGCGGTATCGCTCAAAAAAGAGTGATACCGCTTTTTTCGGCTAAAGCTCTTTAACAATCAGCATATTAATTTTGATAAGCTCTAGTTAGCTGCCGCCCAGGCAGCTCAGAAAGAACTCATAATCCTCGTCCAGCGGGGTTTCGATGTTAGCTGCCGCCCAGGCAGCTCAGAAACAACACGCACGGCGTTCAAGCCAAGCGCGCCAGTTAGCTGCCGCCCAGGCAGCTCAGAAAGCGGAAAGCGAAAACGAATACGGCGAGCAGCGGTTAGCTGCCGCCCAGGCAGCTCAGAAAAAGGACATTCTGAAGTTGGCCGAAGATGATTCGTTAGCTGCCGCCCAGGCAGCTCAGAAATTTCCCATCATGCCCTTCAGGATGCTGGATTCGTTAGCTGCCGCCCAGGCAGCTCAGAAATCATAGCCAAGCCTTATTCAGAATCTCGGTTTGTTAGCTGCCGCCCAGGCAGCTCAGAAATCGACCATTTCACGGTGCGGCAGCTTGTCATCGTTAGCTGCCGCCCAGGCAGCTCAGAAACAATCAGCGCAAGAAAACGCGGTGCAGCGCTCGTTAGCTGCCGCCCAGGCAGCTCAGAAAGACTATTGCAACACCTCTGACTCCGCTCTCATGTTAGCTGCCGCCCAGGCAGCTCAGAAATGGAAAACACCATTGCCTGGGAAATCACTCAGGTTAGCTGCCGCCCAGGCAGCTCAGAAAGGAAGCGCCATCCCGTTCTTCCGTGGCGATACGTTAGCTGCCGCCCAGGCAGCTCAGAAAAATCCTTATCTCGCAAAAGTGATAGGAGAACCGTTAGCTGCCGCCCAGGCAGCTCAGAAATGCTGGCAGGTGGCCTGGTAAAGGTGCAAGGCGTTAGCTGCCGCCCAGGCAGCTCAGAAATCTACAGTGCGGGCATCCTGATCGATACTGCCGTTAGCTGCCGCCCAGGCAGCTCAGAAAGGTGACGGCATCGGCCTGATTGGCCCGACGGTGTTAGCTGCCGCCCAGGCAGCTCAGAAAGTAAAGGAATCTCGAATGACTAAAGCAACACAGTTAGCTGCCGCCCAGGCAGCTCAGAAATGAGACCCTGAACGAACGCTGCCAGACAATGCGTTAGCTGCCGCCCAGGCAGCTCAGAAATCAACGCCTACCCGTTCGCCGAGATTGGCCGAGTTAGCTGCCGCCCAGGCAGCTCAGAAAAAGATCGACAAAGGTGCGGTTGAAGGCGATTGGTTAGCTGCCGCCCAGGCAGCTCAGAAAACGATCAAACCAGGGATGAAGCTCTGCGACATGTTAGCTGCCGCCCAGGCAGCTCAGAAATTCCTGTTCAAAGCTCTTGCCCTGCTGCTCACGTTAGCTGCCGCCCAGGCAGCTCAGAAAGGGACGCCCTGGAAGCGGACCTTTTGCAGGTTGTTAGCTGCCGCCCAGGCAGCTCAGAAAAGCAGCCGGGCGCGAGCGGAGGACGTGCTCGAGTTAGCTGCCGCCCAGGCAGCTCAGAAATCGACGTGCGCGCCCCAAAGCACGTTGCGCAGGTTAGCTGCCGCCCAGGCAGCTCAGAAATACTGGCTGCTGCATGACGAGCCCAACATGTGGTTAGCTGCCGCCCAGGCAGCTCAGAAATCTGCCGATGGAGTGCGACTGCCAGACGATGCGTTAGCTGCCGCCCAGGCAGCTCAGAAAAATCGCTTGTTCAGAACTGAGGTGAATCATGAGTTAGCTGCCGCCCAGGCAGCTCAGAAAGTCACAGCGCAGCATCGAAAGCCCGAGCACCCGTTAGCTGCCGCCCAGGCAGCTCAGAAATTAGCCTGAGTCATTAACCCCTCCTCCACTCGGTTAGCTGCCGCCCAGGCAGCTCAGAAATGCCTGACGGGTAGATCACTAACCCCCGCCTTGTTAGCTGCCGCCCAGGCAGCTCAGAAAAGACGAACGCTCAGGCCTGCGTGCCGCCGTCAGTTAGCTGCCGCCCAGGCAGCTCAGAAACTGACTGGGCGGCGGATTCGGTGTCGCTTTTCGTTAGCTGCCGCCCAGGCAGCTCAGAAAAGCTTGGCGTAGCGCTGGCGGCGGCCGGTAAGGTTAGCTGCCGCCCAGGCAGCTCAGAAAAGCGGGATGCAGTCGACGCCCCGCAGCTCCCAGTTAGCTGCCGCCCAGGCAGCTCAGAAATTGTGTCCAAGGTCGTCATAAAGGGCGACTTCGTTAGCTGCCGCCCAGGCAGCTCAGAAACGCAGCACGCCCAGCACTGCGGCCATATCTTGGTTAGCTGCCGCCCAGGCAGCTCAGAAATGGCTGCACTCGCGAATAGATCCTGTGGGTAGGTTAGCTGCCGCCCAGGCAGCTCAGAAATAGCACGCGCTGCCGCTGCTCACGGCGGCGACGTTAGCTGCCGCCCAGGCAGCTCAGAAATCCAAGAGTAAACCGTTCGCAGGGTGGTGGCCGTTAGCTGCCGCCCAGGCAGCTCAGAAAAACGTGACCGAGACGGCGAGCCGTAACACACCGTTAGCTGCCGCCCAGGCAGCTCAGAAACGGCACCGCTGGAAGCGCCCAGTAAATCGGCTGTTAGCTGCCGCCCAGGCAGCTCAGAAAACCACGTAAATGAGGAAACCAATCATGTCTAAGTTAGCTGCCGCCCAGGCAGCTCAGAAATATCAGTCGAGAGCCCTGGCCCGCTGCGACTTGTTAGCTGCCGCCCAGGCAGCTCAGAAAACCGTCCCAGCACCCAGGTAATTGCGATACACGTTAGCTGCCGCCCAGGCAGCTCAGAAATGAAATGGGTCACCTGGTGTTGGCAGAGGTGAGTTAGCTGCCGCCCAGGCAGCTCAGAAATGGGTAAGCTCGGGGCCTTGATCGAACGCGGGGTTAGCTGCCGCCCAGGCAGCTCAGAAAGCCCGCAGTCGTCGGCTGCTGTTTAGCACCCCGTTAGCTGCCGCCCAGGCAGCTCAGAAAGTCTGCTCGGAATACGCACCGACTTTTCCAATGTTAGCTGCCGCCCAGGCAGCTCAGAAATGCTCGACATCGAGCGCGGCGATTACACCCTTGTTAGCTGCCGCCCAGGCAGCTCAGAAATCCCAGGGGGCGCTAGGCAGGCGTAGGGACAAGTTAGCTGCCGCCCAGGCAGCTCAGAAAACCCGGGCCATGGCCGCGCCCGTCACGCCATTGTTAGCTGCCGCCCAGGCAGCTCAGAAAAATAGAGATGCGCGCCCCGGCGCTTTGTCTGGGTTAGCTGCCGCCCAGGCAGCTCAGAAAATGCACTAGGTGGTGCGCTTCGTCTTGTACAAGTTAGCTGCCGCCCAGGCAGCTCAGAAAAGCCAGAGCGACCCAGCGCCGCCAAGGGCGTTGTTAGCTGCCGCCCAGGCAGCTCAGAAATGGAGCAGGTGGGCATAATCTTTAACCATGGCGTTAGCTGCCGCCCAGGCAGCTCAGAAAAAGAAGGCCTATATCAAGTGGCTGCGCGAGAAGTTAGCTGCCGCCCAGGCAGCTCAGAAAAAGACGACCGGCCGCGCCTTCCTGGAAGACTTGTTAGCTGCCGCCCAGGCAGCTCAGAAAATACAGTGACGGACGGCAGGCCATAAAACTGAGTTAGCTGCCGCCCAGGCAGCTCAGAAAATTGAGCGTAAAGTGATTGAAATAATTGCACAGTTAGCTGCCGCCCAGGCAGCTCAGAAAAAATGTACGACCCGCTATAATGTAGTCGCGCAGTTAGCTGCCGCCCAGGCAGCTCAGAAATGTTGGAAGTTAACCCGATGGCGTCTATTCAGGTTAGCTGCCGCCCAGGCAGCTCAGAAACCGCCGCGCTGAATTGCTTTTGCTATGGGTGAGTTAGCTGCCGCCCAGGCAGCTCAGAAATAGGTCACCGAATGCCGTCGCACGTGCATAGGGTTAGCTGCCGCCCAGGCAGCTCAGAAAAGGAATACCGGCAGCCTCTTTTCTTCCTTACGGTTAGCTGCCGCCCAGGCAGCTCAGAAAGGTGACGCGCTCTTCGTCTTTGAATTCGTTGGGTTAGCTGCCGCCCAGGCAGCTCAGAAAGCCTGAAAGTCGCTGAAGAGCTGGAGGAAGCGGTTAGCTGCCGCCCAGGCAGCTCAGAAAAGCACGCCGAGGATGAAACCCCGGGCAATCATGTTAGCTGCCGCCCAGGCAGCTCAGAAAAGCGGTTATAGCGGGCCTGGGCGCGCATGGCCGTTAGCTGCCGCCCAGGCAGCTCAGAAATGCAGGCAACCCGGAGCCTTATCTCAAAGCCAGTTAGCTGCCGCCCAGGCAGCTCAGAAATGCGCCAGAGCTACGCCGCCGGGCGTGAACGGGTTAGCTGCCGCCCAGGCAGCTCAGAAAAGCGACCAGCAAGCCCAGACCCAAGGCAATGTGTTAGCTGCCGCCCAGGCAGCTCAGAAAACTCCCCGATGCTGGCCACAAAAGCGACGAGCGTTAGCTGCCGCCCAGGCAGCTCAGAAAAACGGCCCACGCTGTGAAGATGGCCAGGTTTGGTTGGCTGCCGCCCAGGCAGCAAGTAGACGTTTATGATGCCTAGCCCTATTCCTCCGGTGCAGGCTCCATGGCCCGTTTGTCGTCGGGCAGGCGGACGGTGTCGCCTTTTTGGAGCTTGCCTCGGCTGTCCAGGCGTTGGCCTTGGGCGTCGATGATGGCGACCACATCACCAATGCTGACGGCATCGTCCTCGCGGTAGCTGCGTACGTCGATGCGCACTGAGCAACCCTGATACCGCGCCGTGAGAATGTCGCCGGTATGGGGCGTGGGGTCGAAATTGGCGTCTTTGGCGTAGAGCTGAGTTACGCTGGCGCTTCCTGGCTCATCCCATTCGATGTGTCGATGCATAACAAATTCCTTCTTCGTGTTGTGTTGTAAGGGACAAAGGTAAATGTCTTTACGTTAGCGTAGCCTATTCGCCGCTTTCGCTCTGGGCGGGTTGGCCGATGTGCTGGAACATAAAGTTAAGCGCCGCAGGCAGGCTAGCCCGCCATACTTGCCAGGTGTGTCCGCCGGGGTACAGGTCTAGATGTACGTCGTTGGGCTGAATTTGCTCCATTGCCAGGCGCAGCTGGCGAGCATGGAGCTCAGCGTCAAATACATCACTACGTCCTGCGCTAATATACAGCGGCACGGGAAGCACATCGCTTTCCTCCGCAGCGGGGCGCGGCGTGACCTGAATGCGGTAATCTTCAAGGTGTGCGGTATAGTTTAGCTGTTCCCAAAGTTGGCGGTCGAACTCGCCTTGTTCGTTTAAAAACGCAGGGTGGCGATTGGCCGAGGAGTTGGCCGGTGGGAAAGGCGCGTAGCTGGCGGGGCTTAGCGCGCCCACCGCAGCGAACATGTCGGGGCGTTCCAGGGCAAAATTAAGCGCACCAAAGCCACCAGCGGAAAGCCCGGCTACGCCGCGCATCGCACGTTCATCGCCTACGCGGTAGCGTTCTTCCACGTGAGGCATAAGGTCATTGAAAAAGGCGCTGCGGGCCGCTTCGTTATAGCCATCAACCCACCAGCTACGGCTACCGGGCATGATGAATACGCTGGGGGGGATGTGCCCGGCGCGGATCAGTCGGTCGGCGGTCTGCTTTAAATTGCCTTTGGCTACCCAGTCGCGCTCGTTACCGAACGAGCCATGTAGAAGGTAAACCACTGGGTAAACCGTATCGCTGTCATCAGCGTAACCATCGGGCAAATATACCGTATAGGGGTAAGGGTTTCCCAAGGTGGTCGAATCGAAGTGGTGCCGTTCAACACTGCTAGCGAGGGTGGTCGAACAGGTGGCCAATAAGCCCGCGAATAAACCAAACAGGCTGACGGCCCCGAGCCGCCAAGGGGGGCGTTTTCTCATGAGCACCTCGTCTGCTGGGAATTATCGAGTATCAATGAGGTCGGACAGCCCACGGCGTGAGATGTTCAGGTCGCTAATGCGTAAAGCGTAGCGCAACAACACACTAGCGGGAGGACTCGTGCAAAAAGTTGAAGAGATCTTTTGGCTGAGAGCCTACGGCTGTATCGCCGTTTTTTTATTCCACTTGATGGATCAGGTGAATAACTACGTAGACAATCTCGTTACCGATTTCATGCGTATTCCGCTGGTGCTGGGGACGCCGATTTTCTTGTTTATATCGGTGTTTGTGTTCGCTATTCGTTACGATAAAGAAGTGCCCGAGGGGTTCATACGCCAGCGCGTTAAGTACATCATGCTGCCTTATTTTGTCTATGGACTTATTTATTCAACGGCGGAGTGGGTGCGGGCATGGGCAGAGGGCGATCCGATCAGCTTCTGGGGCAATGCTGTCCAGTATTTTGTTTACGCGGGCTGGCACGGCTACTTCCTGATTATCGCCATGCAGTTTTACGTCGGCTATTGGCTGTTTACCCGTTGGCGTCTTTGGCGGGTCAATCCGGTGCCGTGGTTCTGGCTTTCCTGTTTGATCAGCATGGGCTATTGGGGAACGGCCTACTGGTATGGCGTCGACCCCCCTGGGTACCTGCTGTGGGTGGCGCCGCTGGGCTGGCTGTATCTGTTTTTCCTGGCCCTAGTGCTGGTTCGGTATTACCCATTGGCGCCAAACGGTATTAAAGCCGAGCGACCGTTATGGATGAAATATCTGGCTCTACCGGCCTGCCTGGGGATTTTTGTGCTCGGACTCTGCATCGCAACGCTCGCCCACTTGCCGGACTTCACCTCGAAAGAGGTGTGGATCATTCCGTTCTTTGTGTTGTTTACCCTATGCACCACGCGACGGCTTAAAGGCTACACCGCGCCCAACTGGGTGCGCAAAATCAATGTTTATTCGTTTGGCATTTACTTGGCGCATCCGATGTTTTTCATCGTCACCGATTTAGTGATCGCGCCTTTATCGCTGCCAATTGTGGTCTATGCCGCGATTCTTGCCGTGGTAAGCATGGTGGGGTGCATCGTATTAAGCAACGTGGTCAACAAGTCGAGGATCGGGTCGATGATGTTCGGCAAACAGCTGAATGTGGCGATGCGCTAGGCAATATGACCTGTTGGGGGGATAGGCGCTTGAGAAGTGAAGGTATGGATACGGGTCGGGCAGGCATGCAAACGCTGTAAGAAGTCGTGTATGGCGCTACGGTCGAGTTCAGGGTCGAAACCTCCCAGACGTTCGAGCCATGTACGTCGCACCGCTATGTAAGGGGGCGATTGCAGTGTGGTGGCTAAAAAGCGTTGCAGTAATCGTGCTGGCAAAGTGGGTTCGCTGGCGCCGAGTACAACAGCCTCAACGGCGTAGCTATCCAACATAGGAAAAAGCGCCCGCCATAAGGTCGCTGGTAGTGCGGTGGCGTGCAGCGCAAAAATCAACCATTCGGCCTGGCTGGCGGCAGCGGCGTGATTAAGCCGTGCGCCCAGGGTGGTGGCCGGCGAGACGATGCAGTGCGCAGCAAAACGTTGCTCGATGAGTGATAATCGATTGTCATGGTTAAGGCTGGTTACCTGCAGCGAATAGGCGGGGTGGTCGGCGGCTGCATGGTAAATGGCATGAAGGTGGCGCGGCAATTGGGCACCGGTGACGCAGGTGTCGATAATAAAACATACCGACTTCATGGGGGTGCCCTCCGGCCTTGTGTGTTTATTTTTTGTTTAGTGTAACTGACTGTGTCTAAAAGTTTAATATAGTATCTATTGTTTGGTGCGCAAGCAAATAATGTTTGCTGTGCTCAGGGCTTACAACGCAATGCACTTTTTTGGTGCTAGCGGGCTTGTTTTTGCACAAACTTGGTGCTTTTGTTGTCCTTATAAAGCCGTATATTGGTAGTCAAGCTCTAGATGCAACATGAAGTGGCACGGTTTTTATTTTTAAAGTGCATTTAAAACAATGACTTGATGTTTTTTTATGCCATATTGGTGCAATAGTGGCACGCAATCTGCATTGTTACCTGTAGCGGCTAAGTAAGTCATAGGCAAAGCGCCTTGCGGCGTGCTACAACATTAGCCGGTTTCGTTATCGCTAGGCGTTCTGTTGAATGCAATGAACAAACGTTGAGTGAACAAGCAAGGCAGGCGTGCCATGATGCACGCGTTATGTCGAACAACATTTATCGGTAGCTTACTGTCGTTAGCTTTAAGCCACGCTCATACCGGAGGACACTATGTCAGCCAAGACTCTCGCGCTAATTGAAGAGCATGATGTTAAGTGGGTAGATCTACGTTTCACCGACACCCGCGGTAAAGAGCAGCACGTCACCGTGCCTGCCCGCGATGTGGACGAAGAGTTTTTCGAGAACGGTCAGATGTTTGATGGCTCCTCCATCAACGGCTGGAAAGGCATTAACGAATCCGACATGATTTTGCGTCCGGAAGACGGCACTGCCTACCTCGACCCGTTCACCGAAGACGCTACGCTGGTGCTACGTTGTGACATCATCGAGCCGGCGACCATGCAGGGCTACGATCGTGACCCACGCTCTATTGCCAAGCGTGCTGAGGCTTACTTACAGTCAACCGGTCTTGGCGACACCGCTTTCTTTGGTCCGGAGCCTGAGTTCTTTATTTTTGACGAAGTTCACTGGAAATCCGACATCCAGGGCGCCATGTACAAAATCACCTCTGAAGAAGGTGCATGGGCCACGGATAGCCAGGTAGAAGGCGGCAATTTAGGCCACCGCCCGCGCGTTAAAGGCGGCTACTTCCCGGTTCCGCCGGTAGACAGCTTCCATGATATCCGCGGTGCGATGTGTAATACCCTGGAGGCCATCGGCCAGTCGGTAGAAGTTCATCACCACGAAGTATCTAATGCCGGTCAGAACGAAATCGGCGTTAAGTTTAATACGCTGGTGAAGAAAGCCGACGAAGTGCAGGAAATGAAGTACGTGATCCACAATGTGGCGCACGCCTACGGCAAAACCGCTACCTTCATGCCAAAACCGCTGGTTGGCGATAACGGCTCTGGTATGCACGTTCACCAGTCGTTCTGGAAAGACGGTAACAACCAGTTCGCAGGTGATGAGTACGCGGGTCTTTCCGAGATGGCGCTGTACTATATTGGCGGTATCATCAAGCACGCCCGTGCACTGAACGCCTTCACTAATGCCTCTACCAACTCTTACAAGCGTTTGGTACCGGGCTTCGAAGCGCCGGTCATGTTGGCTTACAGTGCCCGTAACCGTTCGGCGTCGATTCGTATTCCGTATACGGCCAGCCCGAAAGGCAAGCGTGTTGAAACGCGCTTCCCTGATCCGACGGCTAACCCGTACCTGGCCTTCGCAGCGATGCTGATGGCCGGTATCGACGGTATCAAGAACAAGATCCACCCTGGCGATGCCATGGACAAAAATCTCTACGATCTGCCGCCGGAAGAAGGTAAATCGGTACCCACCGTGGCGAGCAGCCTGGATCAGGCGCTGGAAGCGCTGGACACCGATCGTGCATTCTTGACCGAAGGTGGCGTGTTCACCGACGAAATGATCGATGCCTACATCGAACTCAAAATGGAAGACGTGGAGCGTATTCGCATGACCACGCACCCGGTTGAGTTTGATATGTACTATAGCTGCTAAGAACAGCTGCTAATCTCACCTATGTGGTGCTGATAAGCCTAAACCCCGCCACGGCGGGGTTTTTTTGTTTAGGGGGACGCATGTGGCGCAAGGCGTTAATGAGGCAGGCTAGGGTGTACTGGGTAGCTGGCTTTGCTCTGCTGTTGGCGGCGGTGGCCGTGAACACGGCAGCCTCGTCGACGGTTTACCGAGCCGTGGATGAAAACGGCAACGTTACCTTTTCCGACACGCCAAGTGGCGGTGGCGAAGCGCTAGAGCTTGCCCCGCTGCCTGGATTGCCAAGCCAGTACGCGGATAGGCAAGAAAAGCCGCCTGCCGCCACATCGCCAGGTCAGCCCTTTATGCCCTACGATCGCTTTCAGATTCGCTCGCCTAGCGCGGGTGCTGAGGTGGACGCTAACACACCGGTGACGTTGAGTATTGCGCCTCAGCTTCGCGATGATCATCAGGTACAGCTACGCGTTAATGGCGAGCTTAGCCAGTCGGCGCTGCATAGCAATGTGTTCTGGCTGGCGAACCTGCCCGCCGGTCGGCATCAGCTTCAGGCGGAGCTATTGGATAGCCAAGGGCGTCGCCAGCATCGCACAACAGCGGTGACAATCGAAGTGGCAGATTAGCGCGAATGCGCCATTATGGTGCATAAGAAATCGGTGAGGGCACTGACCTGCGCTAAAACGGCACGCCATGCACCGCTACGCGGCGCAAGTGCCGTGCAGATCAGCGCGGAGGCATATTTGGCGCGCTTTTTGCAGTTCCCTCTACATCTTTCCAGCGGAAGGCTGAACCAAGATAATGGATGAGGCGACTTTGCAAGACATCACCATGCACCAACGTTTACTTGAACACCTTACGACGGCGGTGCTACTGCTGGATGGACGGCTTAACGTGTGCTGGATGAATCCCGCCGCTGAGGCGTTGCTGGCGGTTAGCCTGAGCCGTGTGCAAGGCATGAGCCTCGACGGGCTGCTGGGCGGTGATGAAAGCATTGATGACGTGCTGGCCAAGGCCCGGGATGCGTTTCATCCCTTTACCCAGCGCGAGGCGCGCATTACGCCGCTGAATAGTGAGACGCTGACCGTCGATTATACGGTGACGCCGCTCTCCGAGACGGAGTTATTGCTAGAGGTCGAGCCGCGTGATCGGCTGATGCAGATTTCCCGCGAGGAAGCGCTAACCACTCGCCAGGAAACCATCAAGGTACTGGCCCGCGGCCTCGCCCACGAAGTGAAAAACCCGCTGGGCGGCATTCGCGGGGCGGCGCAGTTGCTGGAGCGCGATCTCGACAACCCGTCGCTGCGCGAATATACCCACATCATTGTAGAAGAGGTCGACCGGCTGCGGGATCTGGTGGATTCCATGCTGGGCCCGAACTACATCGTCAAGCACGAGCCGGTCAACATCCACAAGGTACTGGAACGTGTTCGTTCGCTGTTGATCGCCGAGCACCCACACGTTGATATCCAACGCGATTACGACCCCAGCCTGCCGGATTTATCCGGTGATGAATCCCAGATGATCCAGGCGGTATTGAACGTGGCGCGCAATGCGGTGCAGGCGATGAGCGATGCCCAGACTCAACAGCCGACGCTTGTGCTGCGCACCCGTGCGCGTCGCCAGTTCACCCTGGGAGCCGAACGACATCGCCTGGTTAGCGAAGTAGGCGTGATTGATAACGGCCCCGGCATTCCCAGTGCGCTGCAAGAAACCCTGTTTTATCCGATGGTGTCAGGCCGCGCCGAAGGTAGCGGGCTTGGCCTGTCAATCGCCCAATCCATTTTGCACCAACATCAAGGACTGATCGAATGCGACTCACGCCCCGGACACACCGAATTTCGTTTATTGATTCCATTGGTTATTAATTCCACCGGAGAAGCGTCATGACTGAGCCTGCCCGTAATGATGTTGCGCGGGTCGTCATTGTTGACGATGATCGCGCGATTCGCTGGGTACTTGAACGCGCGCTGGCGCAACCCGATCTTGAGGTTGAATGTATCGAACGGGCCGACACAGCCCTTTCGCGCTTGCTCGAAAGCCCGCCGGATGTACTCGTCACTGATATTCGCATGCCGGGGATCGATGGCCTGGATTTAATGGGGCGTGTGCGTGAGGCGCACCCCGATTTACCGGTCATTGTGATGACCGCACACTCCGATTTGGATAGCGCGGTGGCCTCCTATCAAGGCGGTGCATTCGAGTATCTGCCCAAGCCATTTGACGTTGATGAGGCCCTGGCTTTGGTGCGCCGCGCCATTGCGCATGCCCGTGAACGTCAGCGCCCGGTCAGCGTGCCAGAAGGGCTCAATGCGGAAATTATCGGCGAAGCGCCCGCCATGCAAGAGGTGTTCCGCGCGATTGGGCGGCTTTCTCACTCGCACATTACCGTACTGATCAACGGCGAATCGGGCACCGGTAAAGAGCGTGTTGCCGAGGCGCTACACCAGCACAGCCCCCGCCAAGGCAAGCCTTTTATTGCGCTGAACATGGCGGCGATTCCGCGTGACTTGATCGAGTCGGAGCTGTTCGGCCACGAGAAGGGGGCGTTTACCGGTGCGACGTCGCAGCGCCAGGGCCGCTTTGAACAAGCCAATGGTGGCACGCTGTTTTTAGATGAAATTGGCGATATGCCCGCCGAAACGCAAACGCGTTTGCTGCGTGTACTGGCCGACGGCGAGTTTTACCGGGTGGGGGGGCATACGCCAACGAAGGTCGATGTGCGCATTATCGCGGCCACCCACCAGAACCTTGAGTTACTGGTAGAAGATGGACGCTTCCGTGAAGACTTGTTCCACCGTCTAAACGTTATCCGCATTCACTTGCCGAAGCTTGCCGAACGACGCGAGGATATTCCGCGGCTGACGAGTCATTTCTTGGCCGAAGCGGCCAAAGAGCTGTCCACCGATATCAAAGTATTAACCCCTGAAGCCGAAGCCCACCTCACGCGCTTGCCCTGGCCGGGCAATGTCCGGCAGTTGGAAAACATCTGTCGCTGGCTGACGGTGATGGCCTCGGGGCGCGAAGTGCTGGTGGAAGACCTGCCGGCGGAGTTGCGCTCATCTAGCGCCTCGGAAACCAGCGCCTACGGTGATTGGCGTAGCGCGTTTCGTGATTGGGCAGACAACGCGCTGGCAGAAGGGCATACCCATCTACTGGAAGAAGCAGTGCCCGATTTTGAGCGAATTTTAATCGAGACAGCCCTTAAACATACCGGTGGTCGCAAAGGGGAAGCCGCTGAATTGCTGGGTTGGGGGCGAAATACCCTTACCCGTAAGCTGAAAACGCTCTTACCCGCGTTAGCGGACGAGTAGCCGCCGGCATATAAAAGTCGCCGGCGCTATGCGCCTTCTTTCTTCAGACGCTCAATTTCAGCGAGAAGAGCGTTAGCTTCTTCCGTAAGGGTGGCATTAGCTCGCATGTCGCCGTTACGGGAGGCTTCCATAGCGGCTTGCAGCTTGCGTTCGTAGGCTTGCTGTAGCTTCTTTTTGGGGTCGCGCTTAAATGGGCCAAACATGGACGCTCTCCTTTTGTGTGTACATGTTTTGTACACCTATTGGGCGCGCTTGTCGAATGTTTTGCTTAGCGACGAGAACAAGCAATCGTACTGGCGTGCAATACGGCGCTGCAGCGTGTTAAGAAGGCATCGAAGTCGCTGAGTAGGGTGTCCAGGCTTTCGTGGAGCCGGTGGTCATCATCCACCATGCGCAACGATAGGCGCTGCCGCTCAGCCCATTCAATAACCGGGCGGTGGGGAATTACCTCGTCCTGCCAGCCGTGAATAATGTGGGTGCAATGGGCTTGGAGGGTGGGGGAGGTTTCGGGGTAATGCGCCAACCCGAGTGCTGGGGCCAATAAAAAGCAGCCCAGGACGGGCTGCTGTGAACTGACCGCCGCGCTGAGCCAGCCGCCTAGGCTTGAACCGGCAAAAACACAGCGCTCAGGGTTGTCTCCCCTGGCCGAAAGCGTCGCCAGCAGGTGCTGAAGGCGTTGTGGCGGCTCGGGTTGATCACGGTAATCCATCACGACGGCCTCGCAGTCGTCGAGCTTTTCGGCAATGCCCTTTAGCGCCTGCATTTTTAGCGCGCCGGGGCCGCTTTCTAAACCATGTGATAGGTAAACCGTTAGCATAATCTCGTTAACTCGCTGATTTTTGGATGGCTTCTCCACCTTGCTCGATGTCTTCACCTGCACCGCGCATGGTGTTGCAGCCGCTCACTAACAGTAAGATGGTGATGCCAATAATGCCAAGGGCCGTCAAGCGTTTCATAGAAGCCTCCTTTCAGGCGGGTCACCCCTTCATGGGGTATTAGCTAGATTAGCAAACGTTAGCTATTTAGCGACACCGCTAGTATGTACCTCTTTTGCCATATCACCATGCTGTTTTGTCGCATGTGCCATTACGCTACATTTTTTGTGTGCCACAGGGAGGGTCAGGCCGCCTAATTTATTTTACCTAAGTATATGTTTTAAAAGATTAATAATTTTTATCGACGTGTTTGGCCCGGGGCGTGCTTTATTTGGTTTGTATGCGAGATGTCATGAAAAATTGTGTTATTCGCATCCAATGTCACTGTTATTTAAGTTGCAGGTCAAATGAGTAGTGAAAGAATGCCGTTAAAGAAAGTTGCTCGAAGTTAGAAGGTAAGGTTGGAAGGTAACGCAGTAGGAAGGTAGTAAAGCAGTAAAGCAGTAGAAAGGTAAAGCGGGTAAGGAGAGTGTCGTTGCATCAAAAGGAAGGCAGGACGCCATTTGGTAAATAACGGAGCATTCAAAGGAATTGGCACTCTCCGCTTTAGCGCCAGGACGCGCTAAACATCGACGCCAAGGAATGGCAACGATGCGAAATTACCACCTTGTTTCGGCAAAGTGGTTTTTTTGCGTCTCAATCTTCGTGCTGCGGCCGGTTTGTCCCTTGGATGCATAACATTGGTACAGCTAGGCTGTATGTTTTGGTCTATCCTATGAGTTAAATGATATCAGCGGTTAACAACGACGAAGTCAATAACGTCAGTAAAGCCGCAGACTCACAGGGACAAGCATATGACCATGGGATTGATGTTAGGCATGTTTGTGCTGTTTGCAGTTTTTTCCGCCGTTGGGGTGTACATGGCGATCAAGACGACGCTCACCCCCCTGATGGATGACCGAGACGACCTGCCACCGCAATGGTAAGGCTGTTACGCCATTTCATCCCATCACGGCCAGGTCTTAGCTCTTCCAGTGCCCTTTGCCGCGATCAGGCACCATACGCCCGAAATAGAGTAAGCCAAATGCGAGCCACCCGACGGTTAACAGGCTGGCAAAAATAAGCACGGCTAAGGCGCCAAATTCGGCAATCAACGGCAAGGCGGCGGCTGTAAACAGCCCACCTCCCACAATCGGTTCAAACATCAGCTGTTTATAACCAAAACTCTCTAGTGCGCCAGACTCATTTTTCGGGTCTGCCATGCGCATCAACAGTAGGCCGGTCACGGTGACCCCCATTGACTGGCCAAAATCACCTACTCCACGTTCAAACCAGTTTTCAGGGATAACGCGGGGAGCAATCACAATGAGTACGAATAGCCCCCAGGCAATCCCCGCTACAGCGAGTAGCAGGAAGGGGAGAAAGTAATCTCCCAAGGTGGTGAGTGAAAGGGTGGCGAGTGCTGCCACGATGGTAAAGTCCAGCGCGGTGCCTGCAATGCGTGACATGGTGCGGCTAGACACATGGCGGTGTAACCCAAACCGCATCACCACCAGTTGAACGATGACGCCACCGATCATGGCGATAGGGAACAGAGGAACGTGAGCAAGAACTTCTAAGCCTCCATCGCGAGCCCAGGTGACTTGCTCAATCCACTGTAGCCCAGACAGAATTAGCCAGCCGATCAAAATGGCGATGCCCACTAAGCCGATATGCAGACTTAGTGGGTCCGTCGTACCCGACTCTTGCACCAGATCTTTTTTGAACTCGCTGAACTCTTCAGTGGAAGGTCGCTCGTCTTCATGCATTAGCTCGTCCGGGTCATCAGCGTGCTGGCTCTCATCCTTAAGGTGGATGATCCCGCGGCGCGCGGCAATATTGATCAGTACAGTGCCAATCAACACCCCCGCGACAATACCTACTGTTGCCAAGCCCAGGGCAAGATCCGCCCCCTCTTCAAAACCTAGCTCTTCAAAGGTGTCGGCCATGCCAGCCGCTGTACCGTGACCGCCCTCAAAGCCGATTTCGATTAACGCACCCACCATGGGGTTCATGTTGAACACCGGTACCAATACCAGCAGTGCCAGGCTCAAGCCGACAACATATTGGCCCCACGCCATTGTTTGGCCGACCACCACTTGTGGCCCCGCGCGCAACCAAATAGTGCGTAAACCGGGGATTGTTTTACCAATAAACAACGCCGCGAAGACAACATTAATCAGCAAGCTTGGCAGCGCTGCCCAGCTCTCTTGCACATAGGCAGGAAACAGCCCAGGGCTCTCTTCAAAAAAACTAGGCAGAACGCGACCCAGCACATCTGGGCCCATCACTAACAGCAGTAAGCCGCCAATGACCGAGCTAGGCAGGAAGAGTCGTCTTAACCAGGGAAGCCATAGTCGCAGAGCATTGCTGGCTAAAAGAACTAATGCAATGGTGACTAGCGCGATAAATAATTCACCCACCGTCATAGTCATCTCATCACTCCTTGATGCAGGCACACCGCTATTAACGCCAAGCGGGCGCATTCAAAAAGACAGGGTTGAATTAACCATAGTGGTTAGTGACTATTTACGCGAAAACCAGTCGGGGTTACCCCATCCAATAGAGGCTTGCCAAGGCAAAAGCGCATCCCAACGCGGCACCCGCTAACACGTCGCTGACATAGTGCAGGCCCAGGCCGACTCGGGATATCGCAATCAGCACCGATAGGGGGATGACCACAGGCAATAACCACGGCGTGTGGGCGGCCACCAAGATGCTAAACATCACTGCGTGCATGGTATGGCCGCTGGGGAAACTGTAACGGTCGCGGGCCGGTTCACAGCACTCAATGCCTGCACCGTAAGTAATAAAGGGACGCTCACGGCATAAGCGGGTTTTTACCAATCGGTAAATCGCTATGGCGACGCTGGCGATCACCGTGTACTGCATGACCCGCCAAGCACCATTAGGCTGAAGCCAGGGTTGCGCCATAATCAGCAGCACCCAAATCGGCCAATCGCCCAAGCGGCTGGCGGCCTGCAGGGTGAGTCGCCAGGGACGATAGAGCGACAAACGCGACACGCGCTGGCAAAACTGCCATTCCAGCAAATCAAGACGGTCGAATACGACGAGGGGACGGGGTCGCATGATAAGCCTCCTGGGCCTTTAGAAGATAATGAAGGAACTGCTGGGCGATGCCCGACCAGTTCTGTTCAAGTGCTCTCAAGCGGGCCAGGCGACTATATTTTGCGTAGTCCGCCGGGTGCTGACATAACGACACCGCGGCTTGGCAAAATGCCGCTGGATCGTCGATGGGTACGGTGATGCCGTTGTAGCCGTTTTGAATCAGCTCGGCGCTGGCCGCGTGGCGGTAAGCCACCACGGCTAATCCGCTTGCCATGGCTTCGCTAACCACATTTCCCCAGGTTTCAGACAGCGATGGAAAGATAAACAGGTCGGCGCTTGCGTAATGTTGGGCGAGCGCGTCGGGGTCAATAAAGCCAGTAAAATGCGCATCGGGAAGCGCATGTTCAAGCTGAGCTCGCGCGGGCCCGTCGCCAACGATAACGTGTGCCATGTCGGGGCGAACGTTGCGCATGGCGTGATAGGTTTCCTGTAGCAGTGCTAGGTTTTTCTCAGCGGCGAGTCGGCCTACATACAGCGCCACCGGCTGATGGTCGTTAACCCCCCAGCTACGCCTTAATTCAGGGTCTCGGTGGGTAGGAGAGAAGCGCTCCCCATCGATACCTCGTGACATGACTTTAACGTCGTTGATACCTTGCTGGCGAAGCTGGCGGGCCTGAAGATGCGTGGGCACCAGCGTTAACCCACAGCCATTGTGGAAATAGCGTAAGTAGCGGCGGGTCGCTGAGGCGAGCCAGGGGACGCCGTAATCGCCGCAGTAGTGGTCAAAATTGGTGTGCCAGCCAGCGACCAAAGGGATGCCCAGCCGCCGGGCGGCCTGGCGGGCCGACCAGCCCAGCGGGCCCTGGGTGGCGAGGTAAATCACATCGGGGCGATTCGCTTTCCAGAACTTGCGCAGGGTTGCGGGGCGACAAAAGCCCACCTGAACCTCGCGGTAGCCAGGTATTGAACAGCGGGGCACCTGTAACTCAGCACGGACCAGGGGAGCTTTGGCCGCACAAGCGGGTTTCGGCCGGATGACATCGATGTCGACCTGGTGATGCGCCAGCTCCCGGCTGAGTCGGCTCAGGGTGTGCGCGACGCCGTTGATTTCCGGAGCCCATGTTTCGCTGACGATGCAAAGCCGCATGTTCCATTCGCTCTTTCATCCATTTGCGCCAGTGTGGCTGGTGCGCATGACACAGCCGAGACAGCCTGGTGAATAAGCGATGACAGGCGATCATTCATGACCCAATCACTGAGAATGGAGAGTAGACGATGACATCCACCGTATTAATTACCGGCGCCAACCGGGGTGTTGGGCTGGCACTTGCTGAGCACTACGCTGAAGCGGGCTATCGAGTGCTAGGGGTTTGCCGGCAGTCCTCAGAAGCACTTGATCGCGTGGCCGATCAAGTGGTTGAGGGGATTGATATCACTCAGCCTGAGGACGTTGCTAGGCTTGCCGGGGCGCTTGAGGGCCAGACGTTGGATCTGCTCATCAACAATGCCGGCCTGTTGCGCGATGAGTCGCTGGGCAGTATTGATTTCCACAGTATACGCGAGCAAATGGAAATCAACGCTTATGCACCGCTGCGTGTTACGCAGGCTCTATTACCTCACCTTAACAAAGGCAGTAAGATTGCCAACATCACCAGCCGGATGGGTTCAATTGCGGATAACGATTCGGGCGGCCGTTATGGTTATCGGGCGTCTAAAGCAGCGCTCAATGCGTTTGGCAAATCGTTGGCGATGGACTTGAGACCGCGTGGAATTGCCGTGGCTCAGTTGCATCCCGGCTATGTGCAAACGCGCATGGTGAACTTTGGGGGGTTGATCAGCCCTCAAGACGCCGCGTTGGGCATCGCCGCCCGCATTGACGCGCTAACGCTCGACACTAGCGGTGGGTTTTGGCATAGCAATGGCGAGTCACTCCCCTGGTGAGGGCGTGCGGGGTGGGCGTGAGTTCTTGCGCTCACGCCTGCGCTGTTTTGCTAGCGCATTGCCATTCGCCAGCTCGACCAGGTAAGTAATTTCTTCTTCGCTAAGGGGTTTTCGCGGTTGGTTAGCCATTATTGTCACCGTTAGTCAGGCCTTTAATGGCACGCTACCGGTCAACCATGACATTGATATGAACGCCGCCCTAGCGCTGTGCTTTCACCGTAGTGGCCCAGGTCAATGCAAGGGCATGCTGGACCACTGACAGCACTGCGCTAATGCATGTTTTCATTCATCAATGATGCTTTCAAAGCCCCCAAAGATGAGTCGCTTGCCATCAAACGGCATCGGGTTAACGTCCATCTCTAGGCGCGGATCCTGCATGACTTTGGGCATAGCCTCATCGCGCACGGCGCGGGATGGCCACTCTATCCAGGAGAAGATGATGCTTTCGTCATCCCTGCGCTTGACCGCCATGGTGAAGGAGGTCACTTCTCCTTCGGGGACATCGTCTCCCCAGCACTCCACGACCCGCAGTGCGCCGTGCTCCTTGAAAACAACGGCCGCGGCACGGGCATGCTCAATAAATTCCGCTTTATTAGCGGTGGGCACGGCAGCGACGAAACCATCAACATAAGGGTGTGTAAGCTCGCTCATGGCTGTTCTCCAGGTTCTTTTTTTGGTTCTGCTTTAGGGGGAAGTTCTCGAACGGGGCGTACCTCAATGCTACCCAGCCTGGCGGGTGGGATGCGGCTAGCCAGCTGCAGCGCCTCATTCAAGTCGTGGGCTTCAAGCAGATAGAAGCCTGCCAGTTGCTCTTTGGTTTCTGCGAAGGGGCCATCGGAGATTAACGTCTCGCCATCGCGCACGCGTACGGTGGTTGCCGTCTCCGTTGGTTGTAATGGCTGCCCGGCCAGGTAGTGGCCGCTGGCGCTCAGACGCTCTACCCCGGCGATGCACTCCTGATTAAGGTCTTGCCATGCCTGTTCGCTCATGGCGTTGATGAGTTGTTCCTGGTAATACACCAGCGCAACGTACTTCATGGGTTACCTCCTTCACTTGCCAGTGGGCAGTGTTCCGTCGATACGTTGATCATCCACTGAATGCCAAAGCGGTCGGTGGCCATGCCAAACCCTGGTGACCAGAAGGTCGCTTCGAACGGCATGGTAATCTTTCCCCCCTCTGCTAGCTGGGCAAAGGTTCGGGCGGCCTGCTCGATATCCTGATACTCCAATTGAACCTCTACCCCTTGGGGTGGTGTATAGCAGTCACCCGCCATATCCGCGCCCATTAAGCGACGACCCCGTAGGTTCAGTGATGCATGGATGATGCGGTCGTGGAGTTCCGGTGGTGAGTGTTCAGCGGCGGGTGTTTCAGCATAGGTCAACAGGCACTCCAGCTGCCCGCCGGTCACGTCGGCATAGAACTGCATGGCTTCACGGCAGGTGCCGGGAAACGCGACGTGCACGTTCATGGCATCCGGTACACGAGCGAGGGTACGGTGCTGCTCGAGACCAGCACCGGGCTCGAAATCCTCCAGTGAGAAGTAACGCCGTAGCTCTAGGGTGACGTTGCCATCGGCATCCTGGGTGGGCCACTGCTGGGCCCACTCAATGGCCGCCTGCAGGGACGGGGCTTCGAGCACGCTGTAACCGGCAATACGCTCACTGGCTGGAGACAGCGGCCCGGGGATGAGGGTGGGCTCACCATTCTCGAAACGGATCAGGCACCCTTCGCTGGTCGGATGTAAGCCGTCGCCGCTCAAAAACACGCCTGCCTCGGTCATTCGCTGGTTATAAGCGGCCATGGCGGCGAGCATGTCCTGAGATGGCATAGCGCCATTTTCGGTGTTGGCATCGGCGCGGCGTATCAGCATGAATTTCATTGAGAGTCCTTTTAATGTGATGGTAGATACTCTCTAGACGTTTGGTGTGTCCATAAATCGACAGGCTCGGTCACTTTTTTATGGTGAATTTTCCAGCTCGGCCAAGCGGCTGATTAGGAAGCGCTTTTCTGGGGCCTGGGTGGCCAATTGCAGCGCCTGGTGATAGGCACTGCGCGCGGCTTCATGCTGACCTTGGCGACGCAGTAAATCTGCTTTAGCGGCATAAAATAGATGATAGCGGCTGATTTGCGGATGATGCGCGATGTCGTCGAGTAATTTCAGGCCGGTATCGGGAGCACCGTTCATGGCAATGGCGACGGCGTAGTTCAGCGTCAGGATTGGCGATGGAAAGCGTCGGCATAGGGCATCGTAGAGCCTCACAATGCGTGCCCAGTCGGTCTTATCGGCGCGGCTGGCCTTGGAATGCACGGCGGCAATCGAGGCCTGAAGGGTATAGTAGCCGAGCGGTGTTAATGCCAATGCCTGTTCTAGCCATTCGATGCCGGTGGCAATCTCCTCTTGATGCCATAGGCGGCGATCCTGGGCTTCCAGCGTCATCAACTCGCCGGCGCTATTTTGACGTGCATCCCGGCGGGCATTATTGAGCAGCATCAGCGCCATTAGCCCAAATACTTCGCCCCGTGGCAGCAGTCTTGCCAGCTCAGCGCCAAGCCGTAATGCCTCGCGGGCCAGGCTGATATCGACCACCGCAGTGCCCATGCTGCTGGAGTAGCCTTCGTTGAAAACTAGGTAAATCACTTGGAGCACATCGGGTAGGCGCTCGGGGAGTTCTTTCTGGGCAGGCACCGTATAAGGGATATGCGCATCGCGAATTTTACGTTTGGCCCGTACGATACGTTGGGCCAGCGTCGTGGGTTTCATCAGCAGTGCGCTGGCCACCTGCTCGGTGGTCAACCCGCACATTTCGCGTAGGGTCAACGCAATGCGGGCTTCTATACTCAGGCTTGGATGGCAGCAGGTGAAGAGAAGCCGCAACGAGTCGTCTTCAATAGCGGCATCGTTGATCTCCAACGCCTCTTCAATAGGCAATAGCATGTGGGCCCGTCGGCGGGCGGTGCTGCGCTGACGAATTTGATCAATCCCACAGTGATAGCCGGTACGAATCAGCCATGCTTGGGGGTTGTCAGGCTCACCGCTCACGGGCCATTGTTGGACAGCCGCAACGAAAGCGTCCTGCATGGCTTCTTCGGCAAGCTCGAAATCTCCCAACAGGCGAATCAACGTCGCCTGAACGCGCCGGGAGTAAATACGATACAGCGAGTCGAGGGCAGAAGGCTCGATACTCATGGCCGAAAGTCCATGGGTGGTCCTCACACAGGGTTAAAAAATCAGCTAGGCGTCAATTTCACTTTCTCAAACGTAGCCTATGATGACCCTGTTGACTGACTATTTCCCTGAACTGACGGACTCAATCCCCGGTGCGCTGCCCTGTGGTGCTGTTGAAGGGGTGTAAGGCGTCGCGGGTAACGTAAAAGCGGAGCGTTTCGCCCTCGGCGACCGGCGGCTGGCCGGATACGCGAATCACCGTGGGTTGGTCGCTGTCGGCAAGGTTCACATATAGATGGCTTTCGGCACCGGCGGCTTCATACAGCATGAGGGTTGACTCGACGATCAGGTGAGGCGCATTCGGTGGGGCCAGCTGCATGTCATCCGGGCGAATGCCGACGATATCGGTGCCGTCAGGCAGGTTATCCAGCAGGCCGTTGGCGCCACGTGCGTGTAAGTACTCGACTGGCACCATGTTCATGGCGGGCGAGCCGATGAAGCCTGCCACGAACATGGTCGCGGGGCGTGCGTAGATCTCCATAGGCGTGCCCACTTGCTCGATCTGGCCGGCGTTCAGCACCACTAAACGGTCGCCCAGCGTCATGGCTTCCAATTGATCGTGGGTGACATATAGGCTGGTGGTTTTCAGGCGCCGCTGTAGCTGTTTGATCTCCACGCGCATTTGCACGCGCAGTTTGGCGTCCAGGTTGGAGAGCGGCTCGTCGAACAGGAATGCTGCAGGTTCGCGTACCAGCGCACGGCCCATGGCTACCCGCTGGCGCTGGCCACCGGAAAGCTTGCGCGGTTTGCGGTCAAGAAAGCTTTCGATTTCGAGCATTTTAGCCGCGTTGTTCACCCGCTGTTCAATATCGGCTTTGGCAAAGCCACGATTCTTCAGGCCATAGGCGAGGTTGTTGTACACCGTCATGTGGGGGTAGAGCGCATAGTTCTGAAACACCATGGCGATATCACGTTCGGCGGGTTCGAGTTGGTTGACCACGCGCTCACCGATTTTCAGCGTGCCGTCGGTGATGGTCTCAAGACCCGCGACCATGCGCAGCAGGGTGGACTTGCCGCAGCCTGATGGCCCCACCAGCACCACGAACTCACCGTCACGCACCTCAAGGTCTACGCCTTTGACTGCCTGAACATCACCGCTATAGGTCTTCTTCAGCCCTTCCAAGGTAATACTCGCCATCTTATTTCTCCGTCTCGGTCAGGCCTTTCACAAACAGGCGTTGCATAAATAGAATGACTAACACTGGTGGTAACGCCGCCATGACCACCGCCGCCATAATAAGGTGCCATTGGGGATTCTCCTCGGCGGTCATGCGCTGGATACCCATGACGATGGTGTAGTAATCGGCGTCAGTGGTGATCAGCAGCGGCCACAGGTACTGGTTCCAGCCGTAAATAAACATGATGACGAACAGCGCAGCGATGTTGGTGGTCGACAGCGGCAACAGAATATCCTTGAAGAACTTCAGCGGGCCTGCGCCATCCACGCGCGCTGCTTCGAGCATTTCCTCGGGAACGGTCATGAAAAACTGGCGAAATAGGAACGTAGCCGTGGCCGAGGCGATCAGCGGGATGGATAGGCCGGCAAAGCTGTTGAGCATGCCGAGATCGGCGACCACCTGGTAGGTGGGCAGAATGCGTACCTCAACCGGCAGCATCAGGGTGATGAAAATCAGCCAGAAGAAAAACACCCGAAATCGAAAGCGGAAATAGACAATCGCAAAGGCCGATAAAATCGAAATAAATAGCTTACCAATGGTGATCGCCAGCGCCATGATCACGCTGTTGAGAAGCATGGTGCCTGCTGCGGGCGCCCCGGCGCGGGAAATGCCGGTTTGCCACATAGTGGTGTAGTTATCGATGCCGTTCCCGCCAGGCAGCAGCGGCAGGGTGCCGCGTAAAAATTCGCCGGGCTCCTGGGTTGAGGCGACGATGGCGATGTAAACCGGCAGCATCACCAGGGCGACCCCCAAAATCAGAATCGTATGGGCAAAGAAATTGCTCCAGGGGCGGTTTTCTACCATCACAATACTCCAGAGGGCAGCCTCAGTAGTTGACGCGCCGCTCAATAAAGCGGAACTGGATAATGGTCAGCACGACCACAATGGCCATCAAGA
This sequence comes from Halomonas sp. HL-93, assembly GCF_900086985.1. Classification (NCBI taxonomy): domain Bacteria; kingdom Pseudomonadati; phylum Pseudomonadota; class Gammaproteobacteria; order Oceanospirillales; family Halomonadaceae; genus Halomonas; species Halomonas sp. HL-93. Next base: position 3,728,965 of record NZ_LT593974.1, on the reverse strand, counting down.
TCACCGATTGAGCGGCGGATGAGCCCAGATTCAGACCTACGAAGCCATCGGCATATACTTTATAGACCAGCGTATTGGTGGCCTGAGAGGGGCCACCTTCGGTGGTGGCGTGAATAATGCCGAACGTATCGAACATTGCGTAGACCACGTTCACGACCAGTAAAAAGAAGGTGGTGGGCGACAGCAGCGGGAATACCACGGTCCAGAAACGCTTCAAGGGACTGGCCCCGTCAATCGCTGCCGCTTCAATCAGCGACTGCGGAATGGACTGCAGACCGGCGAGGAAAAATAGGAAGTTATAGGAAATTTGCTTCCAGGCGGCGGCGAAGATCACCAGCATCATGGCGTCGTTGCCTGACGTGCGGTGGTTCCAGCGGTAGCCGACCATATCCAGCAGGTAGGGCACGATGCCTATCGAGGGGTTAAAGATAAACCACCACAACACCCCGGCAATCGCGGGGGCGATCGCATAGGGCCATACCAGCAGTGTGGTGTAGGTGCTTCGCGAGCGAATCATGCGGTTGACCGTAGTGGCCATCAGCAGCGCCAGCCCCATCGATATCAGCGTGGTGCCCACCGCAAAGACGGCGGTCACTGAGAGCGAATTAAGGTAATCGCCATCGCGGAACAGCCGGGCAAAATTTTCAAGGCCTACAAACGTGGTCTTGATGCCAAAGGCATCTTCGCGAAGTAGCGACTGATAAAGCGCTTGACCCGCTGGCCAGATAAAAAAGATCAGCGTGATAATGACCTGAGGGGCGAGCAGGGCGTAAGGCAACCAATGGCCCGGAAAAGTCATGCGTTTGGTTTGCATGGGCAGCTCACATCAAACAACGCATCGCCGCCCGCAGTTTATGCAGGCGGCGATGTTGGCGTTGGCGTTACTGGTTGGAAGACTCGAAGTCGCGCAGTAAATCGTTACCCCGGCGAACGGCGTCATCAACAGCTTCTTGCCCATCTTTGTCGCCGGATAGTACCGCTTCAAGCTCTTCTGATACCCGGTCACGGATCTGCACAAAGTTGCCAAAGCGCAGGCCTTTGGAATTTTCCGTGGGCTCGTTGAGGGTCATCTGCTTAAGCGAAATATCGCTGCCGGGGTTTTCCTCGTAATAGCCCTCATCTTTGCTCAAGTCCCAGGCGGCCTGGGTAATCGGCAGATACCCGGTGCGCTGGTGCCAATCGGCCTGGACCTCGGGCTGCGAGAGGTATTCGAAGAACGCGGCAATCGCGGCGTATTCTTCATCGCTGTGGCCTTGCAGTGCCCACAGGGTGGCCCCGCCGATAATCGAGTTCTGTGGCGCGCCGTCAACATCATCGTAGTAAAGCTGCATACCATAACCGACGTCGAATTCGGCGTTGGCCATTACATCCGCACGCGAGGATGACGAGCCAAAGAACACGGCGCACTCGCCGGAATAGAACAGCGGTTCGGCGTCATCGCCAGCGCCTGGTCCACCCCAGCGGAAGATATTGTCATCTTCCCAGGTTTTAAGGTTGTCCCAGTGGCGGGCGACGGTTTCATTGTTGAAGTTGAGCTCGGTGTCGAGCCCGCCAAAACCGTTTTCCTTGGTGCCAAGCGGCAGGTTGTGCATGGCCGAGAAGTTTTCAAGCATCACCCAGCTTGGCCAGGAGGTGGTAAACCCACACTCGGCCGCATCGGATTCAAGAATCTGTTCCGCTGCCGTTTCCATTTCCTGCCAGGTTTCCGGTGGCTGGTCGGGGTCTAGGCCTGCTTCCTCGAACACCTCACGGTTGTAGTACATGATGGGCGTTGAGGAATTAAACGGGAACGACAGCATGTTGCCGTTGGTGTCGGTGTAGTAGCCGACCACGGCGGGTAAGAACGCTTCGCGGTCGAAGGGACGCCCATGCTCTTCCATCAACTCGTGAACCGGGTAGATAGCTCCTTCCGCGCTCATCATGGTGCCGGTACCCACTTCGAATACCTGCAAAATATGCGGTTGTTCGTTGGCGCGGAATGCGGCGATGGCACCCGTCATGGTTTCCGAGTAGTTACCGCGATAGCTTGGGTTAATGCGGTACTCGTCCTGGGATTCGTTAAAGTCCTCGGTAATCTCTTCGAGAATTTCACCGAGCTGGCCGCCCATCGCGTGCCACCAGCTAATTTCAGTAGCGGCGTTGGCAGACAAACTCAGGCTAGCAGTGGCTTACACCCACGGCGAGGCTTTGCAGCGTAAAGCGTGGCATGACATCTCCTTGTGGGCCTGAATGCAATCAGGCAGGGCAATGCATTGTTGAAATTTTTGGTCACATTGACTGTAGAAAGTGTAGATGACGTTTGCGTGAACGCCACATGAACGCTTGATGACGGTGAGTAGAGGGTGAGTAGGCGGCTCAGGGCGAGGGTGATAGGCTGGAGGACAAGCTAAATAATCACAGGAAGAGCGCGATGAGCGACGCAGAGCGACTGTTAGCAAAGCTGGTAGCGTTTGATACCACCTCGAGTGAATCCAACCTGGCGTTGGTCGGCTACGTGGAAGACTATCTGGCGACGTACGGGGTCGAGGCCGAGCGGGTGATGAGTCCGTGTGGCCAAAAAGCCAACCTGATCGCCCGCATCGGCCCCGAGGCGCCGGGCGGCGTCATGCTATCGGGGCACACCGATGTGGTGCCGGTGGCGGGGCAGCCGTGGTCGAGCGATCCTTTCACCCTGCGCGATGGCGGTGATGGGCGGCTTTATGGACGCGGCACCTGCGACATGAAAGGTTTTTTGGCCTGCGTCCTGGCCAACGTGCCCGAATGGGTCAAGGCGCCGCTCAAGCAGCCGATTTATCTGGGGTTTTCCTACGATGAAGAAATCGGCTGTGTGGGGGCGCCGAGCCTGATCGAGCGCTTCTACACGCATTACTCCACCACGGCCCACGTGATTGTCGGCGAGCCGACCAGCATGCAGCCGGTCGTCGCGCAAAAGGGCGCCACCAACCTGCGCACCACGGTGGTTGGCCGCGAAGCCCACAGCAGTCAGGTCAATCAGGGGACATCGGCAATTCATGTGGCCGCGCGGCTGGTGACCTTTATCGAAGACACCATGGCGGCGCTGGTCGAGGAAGGCCGGGTTGATGAAGCGTTCAACGTGCCGCATACCAGCCTGCACGTGGGCAAGATCAAGGGCGGTACCGCGATCAACATCATGGCGAGGGAATGCCAGTTCGAGTGGGAGATCCGCCATTTGCCCACCGACACTTTCGATGAGATCTACGCCCGCTTTGATGCCTTTTGCAAGCAGCTATGCGCTGAACTAAAGGCCAAGGGCAAGACCGTCGAGATGACCACCGAGCCGTTGAACGTCACGGTGCCGGGGCTGGCAGATCGGGATAATGATCGGGTGCTGCGCCTTGCCAAAGACCATTTGCCGGCAGGGTGCTGCGACCACGCGGTGGCCTATGCGACCGAGGCAGGGCAGTTTCAGGGGCAGGGTTTGCAGACGCTGATCCTGGGGCCGGGCAGCATTGCCCAGGCGCATCAGCCGGATGAGTATGTTGAACGCCGCCAGCTCGAGGATTGTCTGGCGTTTTTAACTGACATGAGCGTTGCGTTGGAACAGCCCGCAGAACGTCATGGCGAGTAATGAGGGTCCCACCCCGCATAGCGCCGGGTGGGACAATGGTTACCCTGTCAGTGCTGATGATCTTCTACATAGAGCTCAGCCTTGGCATGGCGCATTACATCTTCACAGGCTTGCTGCTGCGCAAGTTGCGTCAGCAAGCGCTGGGTCACTTCAAAGCCTTTACCTAAGCAGGTATCAACTTCATGCGAACTAATCGTTGGCGTCACGCGATAATCGATTTTTATCGTGCGACCGCCGCCTTCTAGCCGATCCGCGAACCCCCTGAGACGCCACGCGATTCTCTCTTTCCAGCTAGCTGATTCTTCCGCGCCTTCGTTTACGCTAAACGTGCACTGCCATTCCGGTTTGTAGACCTTCATAGGGAGAACCTCCACTGCAATTTGGAAAGAATGATCGATCGTGATTCGTACTCCGACTGTCTGATGATGTTGCAAGACCACTATACCGAACTTGTCGTGTAACTCGAAACAAAACCGCAATAAGCGTCGAGACGCAACGGCCTGTATAGCGTAGGCTGTTACCTAGCGCGGCTTAGTGCCGCCATTCTTTAGTATGGCTGGCTTCTCATTATATTTAATTAAAACAACTGACTTAGTGCCTCAAGAGGTGCCAAATGGGAACATCATCGACCATCATTGAGCGATTTAACGTTACGCAGCACGGGCATCACAATGCCCCGACGTTGCTCCGGGGCATTCCCGCCATTGACCCACCCAGAGCTTCTGGGTCGCACACTGGGTAATATTGCTGTTGTTACTCATCCAATAATTAAGGCACCTCAATGAGCCGTGTTGATTTATGCCCGCTACTAACCCACCAGGCTTAACCGCGCGCGAAAGCTGGTGGGAACACTCGCCCACCGGTCAGCTAGTGGTCGATGCCCAGGGGCTTATCTACGCCTGTAATACCCAGTTAGCCGAATGGATGGGGCAACCTGCCTCCGAATTTATAGGCCATCCGGCCAGCACTCTTTTTGACCCTGCCTCGCGTGCCGTTTACCTGGGGCTGTTTGCGTTTCGCATGGCCACTATGGGACGCGTTGATGAAGTACATTTAGTTCTGCGTTCATCCCGCCATGAGGATATTCCAGTGCTGTGTTGCGCTGTAAGACTAATCGTTGATGACGAGCGCCTCACGCAAATCTCGCTGCTGCCGATAAAACGTAAGAACCGTCTGGAAAGCGAACTGATTCATGCTCGTCAGGCAGCGGAGAAAGCCGCTGAAGAGAGGGCACAAGCGCTGGCGGAGCTGGAACAGGCGATGCAGAAGTTGAATGACGTAAAAGACCATTAGCACTAACAGGACGGTCGTCCCTGGGATACCTGCCAATAAACAAGATGGTCGAAGCCACCCATTATCGATATGTTGCCAGTAGATGAAATGGCGCTAAGCAAGATGAGGAAATGCAATGGGCGCGCCAGGCGTGACGTGGAAGCGCGGATGGTTGGGAACTCGGCGTTGGCACGGCATTTGAGAGAGGAATTAACTGAATGGCCGTCCTCCACCGATAACCGATGCGTTGGCGGTTACCCGTTAGAGATTGATGACAATAAAGCAGGAAGAGGACGTTACCGTGCCAATCAATGCGCGCGACCTTGCGTTAGACACACTGCTGTTAATGACCGTCGCTACGCTGCTGCTAATGGGCTTGGTCGGCAGCCTCTTTGGCTTGTCCGAATCCCACTCGCTGTTTGCTGTCTCGCTGGTGCCCGATGCGGCGCTCGCCACCTGCCTGGCGAGCGTAGGTGTACTGGCTATCCTGCAAGGCTGGCGGCGCACGCGCTGGCTGTGCGCGTTGGCGTTAGTAGGGCTATCGTTGTATACCCTTGGCCACAACCTGCTTTCACCCACGGCAAGCTCCTCATGGCTAACCGGTCAGGAGCGAATGACCAGTATTGGCGCACTGATGCTGCTGGCGGTGGGACTGGCATTGTGGTGCGGTCAGTCTACCGCTAGGCGTCGACTCTTTTGGCTGTTCAGCGGGCTTGGGCAATGGCTATTTGGCGGGCTGCTGCTGGTCAGGCTGTGGGTGGGGGTCGAGCTGGACCACCCGATGTTTGCGTCGTCCCCGGTGGCGGTGGTGGTGTTCACGCTGTTGTTGGGAACCGCCATGGTGGCGTCTTGCCTACGACGCTCCCCCGGGCCGCTCAACCTGACCCGCACGACCGCGCTTGCGTGTTTGGCCGGGGTGGCCGCCAGCGCGGCGGCCTGGGGGTTACTCAGCCTGCAGCAGTTCAACGATACGCAGCAGCAGGCCAGCTACCTGCTGGACAATGTGCAGTTGAACGCCGAAAAGGCGGTCAATTCTCGACTGCAACTGTTGCAGCGCATGGCCGAACGCATCGACGCCGCACCGGACGGCTTCGATCGTGAGCTGCTGACCCTGGACGGGGAAAGCTATCTGCGTGATACCCCCAGCCTGCAGGCGATTGCCCTGGTCGATGAGCGCTTGAGCCCTATCTGGTTCCATTCCCGCACACCCAGAAGCGAAGCGTGGCTCCGGCAGCAGCTCGACAAGCCGTCGGTGCCGGAGTGGTTATCGGTGCCCTTTGAACGGCCCTGGGTGGTGATCTCTGACCCTTACATGCCGAGCCTTGCGTTTGTGGCGATGCCGCTCGCCCAGCGCGATCAACGGCTTGTGGCGAGCCTCGACTTGGCCGTGCTGCTCGACTACGACTTGCGCCTTGAACTGGGGCCCTTTCAGGCTAACATAAGCCGCAGCGGAACCCCTCTGCTGATGCTGCAGCCGCCTGGCGCACATACCGAGCGAGAGATACACCCAGGACGGGTTTTGGCGAAGCGCAATGCGGGTCTGCCCGGGGGTGTTAGCCTGCGTCTTGAGGCGTTATCGGGCAGTCATTACAACTGGTATCTGGCCGGTTTTGCACCCGTGGTGGTCGCCATGGTGGGGCTGATGCTAAGCGGCTTATTAGCGTTTTGCATTGGCTTAGTGGGTGCCAGTATCGCCCGGGCGAAAGAACTGGCGGAGGCGCGTCAAAACCTTGAAGACCAGCAGCACATCCAGCGCATGATCGCCCAGCAGGCGCCCCTGGAGGATATCCTAGAAAACCTTTGCCGGCTGCTTGAGCGCCAGCTGCCCGGCGCGCTGTGTTCGATCATGCTGGCGAATAACGCCAAGACACACTTAACTCTGGCGACGGGATCACGCCTGCCCACGGCGTTCCGAGAGGCAATTCAGCAGGTGGGGATTGGCCCGGCCATCGGGGCGTGTGGCACGGCGGCCTATCAACGTTGCCAAGTGATTTGCGAGTCTATCCAAAGCGATTCACGCTGGAAGGGGTACCACGATGTTACCCGAAGGGCCGGTCTGGCCGCGTGCTGGTCAATCCCGGTGATAGGCAGCAATGGCCAGTTGCTGGGCACATTCGCCACCTATTACGGCCAGCCACGGGTTCCCAACGAACGTGACGCTCTACTGACCGAGAAAGCGGCCGGCCTGATGTCTCTGGCGGTCGAACGTTTCCAGGTGCGGCGCTCGCTTGAGGAAAGCGAGCAGCGTTACCGCTCGTTGTTCACCCACCATCCTGATGCGGTCTTTTCGCTTGATGAGCAGGGGCATTTTGTCAGCGCGAACGCCACTTGCGCGTCGATTAGCGGCTATTCCGTTGACGAGATTGTGGGTAGTCACTTCCACCTTTTTATTTATGAATCCGATATCGAGGCAGTTAATCAGCGTTATCAATCGGTGATGCAGGGCGACATTATCCGGTATGAGCTAGTTATCCGTGACCGCGCCGGTGAGCCGCACATCATGGACTTGATCAATCTACCTATCGTCATCGACGGCGAAATTCAGGGTCTTTATGGGATTGCCCAGGAGGTTACCGATAAACGTAAGCAAGAGTCTCGACTGCGTACCCTTGAGCGCAGCGTAGAAGCAAGCGTTAACGGTGTGGTGATTGCCGATGCCACGCAGCCTGGCTTGCCGATTGTCTATGCCAATCAGGCCTTTACCATCATGACAGGCTATGAGCAGGCGGAAATAATAGGCCGCAACTGCCGTTTCCTGCAGGGCGAGGGCACTGACCCAGATATCGTTGAGAAAATCCGTCAGCAGTTAAGCGAGCAGCGCGATGTTCACGTGACGCTGCGCAATTACCGCAAAGACGGCAGCCTGTTCTGGAATGATCTTTACATCGCCCCGGTACGCAACCCAGATGGGCAACTGACCCATTTCGTGGGCGTTCAGCACGATATCACCAAACATAAGGCCTTCGAGGCACGGCTGGCTTATCACGCGACGCACGATGACTTAACGCGGCTGCCCAATCGCTCGTGTTTTGAAGACACGCTAAGCGACGCCTTTGCAACGGCAAGGCATCAGCATCATGAGGTCGCTGTGTTGTTTGTCGATCTGGATGACTTCAAGCCGATCAACGACAATCTGGGTCACGCCGTTGGTGACAGAGTGCTGGAAGAAGTCGCTCAGCGATTACTCGGCGCGGTGGGCAAGCAGCACCTAGTCGCTCGCTTGGGCGGCGACGAGTTCGTCATTCTGCACCCCTGCGTCAACGACGCAACCGAAGTGGTGAATGTGGCCGAAGGACTGCTGGCGGCTCTGTCACTTCCGTACTGTATCGAGGGGCAAGAGCTATACTTGACCGCGAGCGTGGGAATCGCCATCAGCCAGGACGCTTTATCAGAGCCGAAAACGCTGATTCAGCAAGCGGATATGGCGATGTATAAAGCCAAACAGCAGGGGCGCAATGCCTACCAATGGTTCACAGCGGCGTTTAACGATAGCGCCAGCGAGCGCTTGATATTGCGCAACGAGCTGCAAGAGGCTATCGAGCGTCATGAGTTTGAGCTGTATTATCAGCCGCTGCTTAACCGCCATGGTCGGCTGATCGGCGTAGAGGCTTTGCTGCGCTGGCCGCATCCGACTAAGGGCTTTATCTCGCCGGCGCGTTTTATTCCGCTGGCGGAAGCCACCGGGCAGATTATACCGATCAGCGAATGGGTGTTTGATCGTGCCTGCCGCGATATGCAAAGCCTGTCGCAACAAGGCCGCGGAAATCTAGCGGTGGCCGTTAATGTATCGCCCTTGCAGTTTCAGCGATCAAGTTTTCTGACCACGCTGCGCCAGACATTACTGACCACCGGCTTGCCCTCTCAGCAGCTGGCGCTGGAGCTCACCGAAGGCATTCTCATGGAGAATACCGAGGCCACGATCGACACCTTGCATGCGTTGCGCGATATGGATATCGGGATCTCCATCGACGATTTTGGCACCGGCTTTTCAAGCCTTAGCTACTTAAAGCACTTGCCGATCAGCACGGTAAAAATCGACCGCAGCTTTATTCACGAGTTGAGCCATAGCGACAGCGACGCCGCGATTGTCAAAGGGATTATTTCCATGGCGCACCACCTAGGCTTGAACGTGGTTGCCGAAGGCGTTGAAACCGCTGAGCAGCATCAGCAATTGCTAGACTATCACTGCGATGCGTTCCAGGGCTTTGGGTTGGCTAAGCCCATGCCGTTGGATAGATTAGTCACATTCATGGATTCACTCAACGAGCAGACGGGAGCTAGCGGTGACCCCGCCAGTCGATAGCATGTCCGCCGAGCAGGGCGAATGGTACCTGTATTTACTCGAATGCCAGCGGGGCACCTACGCGGGTATTACCAATGATCTGGCGAAGCGCTACCGCGCCCACGCCACAGGTAAAGGTGCGCGCTTTACTCGGGCCAATCCACCAGTGGCCTTGCTGGGTGCGCAGCCATTTCCTGACCGGTCAAGCGCCAGCCGCGCTGAGTACCAACTCAAGCGTCAGTCGGCGCAGCAAAAGCGTGCCTGGGCATCGGCATGGCCCTGCCCCTTGTCCGAGTCAGCAAACGTGCCATGATAGCGAGCCTAGCGCCACTAAGTGGAACTAACGGCGTTTGTCATTTGCAGGAGGCCACATGCACATCTTCCATTCTGACAAGACTCGTCTGCGCCAAGCCCGTACGGAGCTGCATGACGGCGCACTGGTCGCGCCCTTTGAGTGCCCTGAGCGCGTTGATCTTGTATTGAAACAAATCCAGCAGTCGGCGGTGGGCGACCTGCACGAGCCACGCGCTTATGGTCTGGAACCGGTGTTGGCGGTGCACGATGAGGGCTACGTCAACTTCCTGGCTGACTGCTGGCATGAGTGGGTGGCGGCCGGGCACGAAGGTGAGGCAATTCCCAATATCTGGCCTGCGCGCACGATGCGCGGGGACCGTATTCCCCACGCCGTGAGCGCTAAGTTAGGCTATTACGCCCTGGCGGCGGAAACCTCGATCACCGAGGGCACCTTTGAAGCCGCCATGGCGAGTAAAGATGTCGCACTAGGCGCTTTAGAGCAAACGCTTGAGACCGGCGAGCCAAGTTTTGGCCTGTGCCGGCCGCCGGGCCACCATGCCGCCTATGATCAGTTTGGCGGTTACTGCTTTTTTAATAACGCTGCCGTCGCTGCAGAGCGAGCGCTCGCTTCAGGCAAGCGCCGCGTGGCGATTTTAGACGTTGATTTCCATCATGGTAACGGTACCCAGCAAATTTTCTATGAACGCGATGATGTATTGTTTATCTCGCTACACGGCGACCCTGACGTCACTTTTCCTTACTACCTCGGTTACGCGGATGAAACGGGAAAGGGCAACGGGGAAGGCTTTAACGTCAACTACCCGTTGCCGCCAGGCACCAGCGTGGATACGTGGATGGCAACGCTGGATAATGCCTTAGCCAAGATTAAGGAAACCCAATGCGACATGCTGATCGTGTCGCTGGGTGTAGATATCTTTGAAGGCGACCCCATCAGCGCCTTTACCTTTAAAAGCGACGACTTTAGCCAGTTAGGTCAACGGCTTGCAACGGCCAGCCTGCCGACCGTATTGCTTATGGAAGGCGGCTATGCAGTGGATGACATTGGTGTCAATGTCGTCAATGTGCTACAAGGCTTTAAGCAGGGTATAAGTTAAGAAGTAGACAGATGACATCCGAAGACAATTCGGGCAGGCTATTGCCCTTTATATAGGGCAGGGAGTACGCGTGTGGCCGTTTACGGCGGTATTCAAGCACATGAATTGGAGCGTTGGTTAAATGCTTTGACCAACGCTGCTTACGATAGACGCTGTCCGCTTTCCAAAGTGCACGGCGGCGATGGGCGTGCACGGACGGCTCGCCAGAGTTTATTGCTCCTTGCCAACGACTATCGCGGCGGCCAGCTCACCCGCGAAGAGTGTGCCGCTGAGCTTGGACGCTGGTGCGCAAGCTATCTCAGTGAGGCGGAGTGGTACGTGCTGGTTGGCACGCGCCAAGCGCCTTCCCAGCCCCAGAATGAAGAAGAACGAAGCCTCACGGTACTCAAGCAGCACCGGGTAGGGTAAACACCCCTGCTATTCCTCATGACGGCGAAACCGCTGCACTGTTACAATGGATAAATGAACAGTGCTTTCGCGACACCTACCGCCTCGCTAGACGACCCCTTCTATTACCTGACGAACTTCCGTTTCGTTTTGGCCTGGGTGGGGGAGCGCCACGCTGACCTGCTGGCGGCTGATGAGCACAATTTCCTAGACCAGTTCGCTACTTTGCCACGCGCCTCCCAGGCGCTACTGGTGCGCATGGTGATGCGCAAAGGCGAGCTATTTCGCCTTAGCAAGCTCAGCTATGCCGAAATCGGTGACAGCGCCGACGCGATGGCGCCCTTGATCGCGCTGGGTTGGGTCGATGATGACCCGGCGTTGAGTATCGATGAGCTTTTTAATCAGCTACGCCTCGCCGAGCTGCGCCACGTATTGGCGGAAGAAATACGCACCGCTGGGTTAGTCGCTTCCAGCAGTAAAACGGCGCTACAGGCGGCGATGGCGAGCCGATTCCCGCAAGCCGCCCCGCTAAACAGCTGGTGGCCCAATGCGACCGACTCTGTCATGCGTCTCAGCGTAATGAACATCTGCGACCGCTTACGGCTGATGTTCTTTGGCAACCTGCGCCAAGACTGGGCTGAGTTTGTGCTGACCGAACTTGGCTTACAGCGTTTTGAGACTGTGCCTTTCACGCCCGAGTCCCGCGCTTTTCAATCGCGGCATGAGGTCGATACCTACTTAGCGCTCCATTATCTGCGCCAACGGCTGGACGCCGGCGAACGGCCCGCCGACCTCTATCAGGAACTGCCGCCGACATCGGAGAACCGTTGGCTGGCCGCCCGCCGGGCGCGATTATTGCTGCAGCTGGGCCGCGCAGCCGAGCGCAACGAAGACGTGGCGTTAGCGCTGGTGATGTATGGCGATTCAGGCAGTGGTGAAGCGCGCATTCGTCAGCTGCGTGTGTTGGAACGATTAGGCGAACACCAGACGGCCTTTGAACTGGCGACCCAGGCGTTGAATGAAAGCCCCAATGAAAGCGAACACCAGGCGCTGGCCCGGTTGCTGCCCCGATTGCGGCGGAAGCTTAAGTTGCCCCCCAGCCCGAGCGTATCCGACCCCGCCCATGAGCACTGGCAGGCGGCATTGACAGGCCCGCAAAGCGTCGAACGCGCTGTGGTTGAGGCGTACAGCAAGCCGCAGGAGCCAGTCTATTACGTGGAAAACAGCCTGATCACCGGGCTGTTTGGGCTGCTCTGCTGGCCGGCGATTTTCGCGCCATTACCTGGGGCTTTCTTTCATCCCTTTCACACTGGCCCGGCGGACTTATACCGCGACGATTTTGTGGCCCGCCGGCGTGACGCCTTCGATGCGTGCCTTGCCCACCTGGAAGACGGCAGCTACCGCGAGATAATTTGGACGACCTGGCGGGAGAAGTTTGGTCTCGCATCGCCTTTTGTGCACTGGCCCATTGTCGACGAATCGCTTGTCGAGCTGGCGCTTGAGTGCATTCCAGCTACGCATTTGCGTGCCTCTTTCGAACGGTTGCTGGGTGATTTGAAAGCCAACCGGGCCGGGCTACCGGATCTGATTCAGTTTCTGCCCGATGCGCCCACGGGCACGCCGCGCTACCGAATGATCGAAGTCAAAGGCCCCGGCGACCGGCTGCAGGATAACCAACGCCGCTGGCTGAGTTTTTTTCACCGCCACGAGATGCCCGTCGCGGTATGTTATGTACGCTGGACAGATGGCGACGAGCGTGAAGTATGAGGTCGGCGTATCGGATCGCCGTGCGGGCGCTATGCGATTTCACCGCCCGTGAAGGCGACCTTGACCACCGCTTTACTCCTGCGCCAAGTGCTCAGGAAGGTATTGAGGGGCATACCCTCGTTGCCAGTCGCCGCGGGCCAGATTACCTTGCCGAACTGCCCCTGTCGGGTACTTTTGCGCAGCTTACCGTTACGGGACGCGCTGATGCTTTTGACCCCGCGGCCAACCGCTTGGAAGAAGTCAAAACCCACCGCGGCAGCCTTGAGCGGATGGCGGATAACCAGCGCGCGCTCCACTGGGCCCAGGTAAAAGTATACGGCGCACTGCTATGTGCAGAGCGCGGCTTGGAGAAAGTCACCTTAACGCTGGTTTACTTGGACATCGCCAGCGGTAAAGAGACGCTTCTCAGCCGAGAGGCCAGCGCCGACGAACTGCAGGTGTTCTTTGCCGACCAGTGCCAACGCTTTCTCGTCTGGGCAGAGCAAGAGGCCGACCATCGCCAACGCCGTGATAGCGCCCTGCAAAGCTCGCGCTTTCCCCATGCTGCGTTTCGTCCCGGCCAGCGCGAACTCGCTGAAGACGTTTACAAAGCCACCAGCACCGGGCGCTGCCTGCTCGCGCAAGCACCCACAGGCATTGGCAAAACCATGGCGACGCTGTTCCCCATGCTCACGGCTATGTCACGCCAGCCGCTTGATCGTATCGCCTTTCTGACCATGAAGACGCCCGGCCGCCGTTTGGCGTTGGATGCGCTTGCCACGCTGCGCTCTAGCCAGCGCGAGGAACCCCAGCCGTTGAGGGTGCTGGAACTAGTGGCGCGAGAGAAGGCTTGCGAGTACCCCGACCGCGCCTGCCACGGCGAGTCGTGCCCGCTGGCCGCCGGTTTTTATGACCGCTTGCCTGCCGCCCGCCAAGCGGCAGTAGAACAGGCGTGGTTGGATCGCGAGGCGCTGCGCGAGGTGGCCCTTGAACATGATGTGTGCCCGTATTACCTGGGCCAAGAGCTGGCGCGCTGGGCAGACGTGATCGTCGGCGACGTTAACCACTGGTTCGACAGCCACGCGCTGCTGCATGGCCTGGCACAAGCCAACGACTGGCGAACTGGCGTGTTGGTCGATGAAGCGCATAACCTGGTCGAGCGTGCTCGGGGCATGTACAGCGCCGAACTTGACCAGCGGCGCTTGAGCCGACTGCGGCGTTCTGCTCCTAAAGCGCTCTCCCGGCCATTGGGGCGCTTGGCCCGCCAGTGGCAGGCCGTGTTCAAAGACGCCGGTGCGGAAGAAGTCGGTGAACCGGGTAAACCCGTCTATCGGCTTTTGACGACGCTACCCGATAAACTGGTGGCTGCCGCTCAGCAAGTAGGCGCTGCGATTACCGACCACCTGGGTGAACATCCCGAGGATGCGACGCTTGAACTTCAGGAGCTGCTGTTCGAGTCGCTGGCATTTTGCCGCTTGGCAGAGCGGTTTGGCGAGCACTCGCTGTGTGATCTTACTCGCCAGGGTCGCGGGCGGGCAGTGCTGGGTCTCCGCAACCTGATCCCCGCCGATTTTCTGGCCGCGCGATTTAGCGCCGCCCACTCAGTGGTGCTTTTTTCGGCAACGCTAACGCCTGCCCACTATTACCGGGATCTGTTGGGCTTGCCGGAAAACACGGTATGGCGTGAGGTGGCATCCCCCTTTGCTGCCCGCCAGTTGGAGGTGCGTATACGGCGCGATATTTCCACACGCTTTCGTGATCGGGACGCCTCCATCGAGCCGATAGTGGCGGCCATGGCACAGCAGTATCAATGCAGGCCAGGCCACTATTTAGCGTTTTTCAGCAGCTTTGCCTACCTGGAGGCAGCGCTGGCGCGGTTTCGCGAGGCGCACCCGGAAGTGGCCGTGTTCAGCCAAACCCGTGGGATGCCTGAGGCGCAGCGCGAGGCGTTTCTGGCGCGTTTTGCGCCCGGTGGAAAAGGCATCGGCTTTGCGGTGTTAGGCGGAGCCTTCGCCGAGGGCATCGACTTGCCCGGCGACCGATTGATCGGCGCCTTTATTGCTACCCTGGGTCTGCCGCCATTTAACGATTTCAACGAGGCGCTTAAAGCGCGTTTGACTGCACGCTTTGGTCAAGGCGACGACTACACCTACCGCATTCCCGGCATGATTAAAGTCGTGCAGGCCGCAGGCCGGGTGATTCGCAGCCCAGACGATGAAGGCGTTGTGGTATTAATGGATGATCGCTTTGCCCAGGCCAGCGTTCGTGCGCTATTGCCAAGCTGGTGGTCGCTGGGCAATCCCAACCCATAATTTAGGACCCTAACGCGAGCCATGACAGATCTACTCTGGTACCAGTATGCGCTGATCGGGCTGATTTTTGCCTGGAGCGGCTTTGTACGCACCAGCCTGGGCTTTGGCGGTGCCGTGCTGGCGTTGCCTTTTCTGCTTTTGGTGACCAATCAGCCTCTGGTCTTCCTGCCGATCATTGCCATTCACCTGCTGATTTTCTCCAGTTGGATCGCCTGGCGCGGGCACCGCCAAGTGCAGCAAGCGGGGGTGGGCACCACATCTCCAGAGAGCAATATTGATTGGGGCTATCTAGCCAAGGCCTTGAAAATCATGATTATCCCCAAGCTGATTGGGGTGGTGGGGCTGCTGACACTGCCCGCTAACGTGATGACCAGCATCATTTTTGGCATTGTGATCATCTACGCCATTGGCTATGTGTTGAATAAGCCGTTCAAGAGTAAGAACAAGTACGTGGATTATGTGCTGCTGGCGCTGGGGGGCTACGTCAGCGGTACTTCGCTGATTGGCGCGCCGCTGATTGTGGCGGTGTTTGCCACTCATGTGGCCAAGGAGCAGCTGCGCGATACCCTGTTTGTGCTGTGGTTTATCCTGGTGGTGATCAAAATGGTGTCGTTCGTCATTGCCGGTGTCGACCTTCAACTGATCCATCAGTTGTGGCTGCTGCCCTGTGCCTTTATTGGCCACTTGGTCGGCGAGAAAGCCCACCGCTATATGCTTAAAGCGGATACCGGTCTGTTCTTCCGTGTGCTGGGGGCGGTGCTAATTCTGGTCAGCGTGGTGGGGTTGCTCCATCTACCTGGGTAGCCGGGGCGACGCCAGCATCAAAAATTTTATAATGTGCACTTATGGTTAATTGAATAGGCTAGCTGACGTCTATCTGTTATAGCTAGCAATCTGACCGAATAGCAGCAGAGGTCGTTATCGTGACGTTTTCGTCGAATGATTGTTCAGACCAGCTAGCGCATGTTTTGCCGGTAACAGCCCGCCTGTTTGATAATAGCGGCGCCGCAATTTCCCTGTTCGATGACAAAGACCGGTTGCTTTATGGTAACGCCCAATATTACGACCTGATCTGCCATCCTTTGGGTACGCACTCTGCCTGGCCGGATATTGTGCGTGACAACTATGCCAAGAGTCAGGGGCTGATTGCCGAGACAGATGATATTGAATTGTGGATTCGGGCGGCGCTAGCAAAGCGTCGCAAGCAAACCTACCGTCAGTTTGAAGTTGACGCGTGGGATGGCCGATGGCTGTTGATGACGGAAACACTGATCCCTGATGTAGGCCTGCTAGGCATCGGTGTGGATGTCACTCAGGCCAAGAACATGACGACTGAGTTAAAGCAGGAATACCAGAATGCACTGGTCGAGGCAGAAACCGACCTGCTAACTAATATGGGCAATCGTCGGGCTTTGGAGCGCTTGCGTAAGATTCTGGCGAGTAAGGGATGCCGTTATCAAGTGACGGCATTGATGATTGATATCGACCAGTTCAAACCCTACAACGATACGCTGGGGCATTTGCAGGGTGACCTTTGTTTGCAGCAGGTAGCCAGGTTAATTCAGAGCAGTCTTCGAGTGAATGAAGCCTACCCGGTAAGGCTCGGTGGTGACGAATTTCTGGTGCTGATGCTGGGTGCCCCCATGTCATTAGCTCAGCGGGTGGCCCAAAGAATCAAAAACAGCGTGCGTAACAGTGCCATTCCCCATCCCGCAACAGGCTCTGGTCTGGTTACCCTAAGCATGGGCCTTGCCAGCCGCGAAATTGCAGATTCGGAAAGTTTTTCATCGCTGCTCAAGGATGCCGACGATGCGCTTTATCAAGCGAAACGCGGCGGGCGAGACCGTATCAATAAAACGCCACTTTGAACTTCTGACGAGACTCGTCATAGGTATTCTCTTTCTCTCATTAATGATTATGATTGCTGTCAGAGGGCTAGCTGAATTTCCAGCCAACAAAAAACGGCCACCTGCTCGATGAGCTAAGTAGCCGTTTTCATAAAATTCTTGGTCGGAATAGCAGGATTCGAACCTACGACCTCTGCCTCCCGAATCCACTTCTCTTCTTGCGTGTCTTGAAAAATCAATACGTTAACGCACTCCGCCCCGCGTGTACGTGACCCTTCGTGACATGAACGGCCATAGCGTGACCCACGTGCGTCACGTTTTGGTCACGTGTAACAGATTGCCCGAATAGTGAACAGAAGCTGGACGTAGCCATCCCGGCTAGCTTCCCCGGGCAGCACAATGGAGGAAAGCGCATGCCACTCTTCAGTGGTGATCTGGAGGTGTCGGGTAAGTTGCTGGTCGATGGCCAGCTCACGCAGTCCTGTGGGGGCCATCTGATCGGCGACCAGCTCGGCTTGCTTGCTGGTGGTTTCCTGGACAGTGTACTCAGCGACATTGTCCCCCAGGTCGAGGCCCATCAAATACTCGACCGACACGTCCAGCACCTTGGATGCCTGCAGCAGCTGGCTACGTGTCAGTCCGCGTTCGCCACGCTCCACGCGAGAGACGCGCGCCTGGTCGACGCCAATCCGCTCAGCCAACTCCATTTGATTCAGACGCTTGGCTTTTCGTGCAGCACGAAAACGAGAAGAAACGATTTCCATAGTCATCTACTGAAACAATGAGATTATTGAATTATGCCTGTTCAACATTCTTATGTCTTTTTATATGTATTAACGACATTGGGTATGTAACTGCCAGGAGGTCTTTATGCAACTTCGACAAGCTAGGCTCGACGCCGGATTAACCCAGATAGAGCTGGCTGAAGCCATCGGCTGCAGTCAAAGCGATATCAGCCGCCTCGAGAGTGGACAGCGCGATATCACGCTGGAACGGCTCAAGGCTATCGCTGCAGTGCTGGGGGTTCCAGTGGCACAACTGCTCGCCGACGAGGTGGCCTGATGGCTGCCCCGGCGCATGCCTGGATGCCGCTCTCCGCGTTCACCGACCGGCGTCTGGGCGCACGGGATATGCGCGTGCTAGGCGCGCTTTATGCCCATGCGGATACCGAAAGGACGTGTTGGCCTTCCGTGTCAACGCTGGCCGCATTGACCGGCATCGACCGCCGAGATGTTCAGCGCACCATCCGCCGACTCGAAGGCTTCGGCTGGCTGACGGTCGAGGCGGGAGGCGGTCGCGCAGCAACCTCTCGCTACCGGCTATGGCAGGCATCACAAACAGCGGGTGATCCGCCCGCCGATATCCAGAGAAGGGCGGGTAAAGCACCCGCCGTTGACGACGAAAAGGCGGGTATTTCCCCCGCTGTTGATTCACCACAAAGGGCGGGTGAATCGCCACAAAAGGGCGGGTGTTTTACCCCTGAAACGGCGGGTGAATTACCCGCCCGAACATACCAAGAACAAACCAGGAACATTAACCCCCTTTTTTGCGCAACGGACATGAGCGCAAGCGAGCCGAAGGCGAAGTGCGGGGAAGCTGCTCGGGAAGCGTCCTTTGCGGACTTCTGGCGCGCATACCCGAAACGCCGGGGCAAGGCGGACGCCCGCAAGGCCTGGATGAAGCTCGCGCCAGACGAGGGTCTGACCGAGCGGATCCTGCAGGCCGTGGCACAAGCTCGGGCATCGCCGGACTGGCGAAAGGAGGGCGGGCAGTTCATTCCGTACCCGGCGACCTGGCTGCGAAGGCGTGGGTGGGAGGATGAGCTGGAAACCGACATCGTTCCGCTGCCGGACTCACGTGGATCGCGCTATGGCGAGTCGCAGCGCATCGGCGGCACCTTGGCCGCGCTGGATTCTATGTTCAGAGGAGAGCAAGAACATGCACAACACGACGTTCCAGAAGGGCATGGCCTACCTGTCAGCCGCGTATGGCACTGAGCTGAGCCGGGAGCGGTTGGCCGTCTACTGGGATCAACTGGCCCACATGGACGACGACGCCTTCCTGGCAACCGTGAAGACACATGTTGCCGCCCAGCCTCGCTTTCCTGCGGTGTCCGAGCTGCGAGAAGCCTACCGTCAGCGCTGCCAGCCGCAAGCCTGTGTGCATCGTTTACCGCGCCCTAGACGTGTCGATGAAGACAATGCGCGGCGCGTACTGCAAAACCTGAAGACCCAAGTAAGGAGGCCCTGCCCATGAGCGCGAGCGAACATCAAGAGCAGGTAGCCCTGTTCAAGTGGGCCGAGTACGGCGTAGGACGCTGGCCAGCACTCGAACTGCTCTACGCCATACCAAACGGCGGCGTGCGGCCATCAAAGGAGCGTACCGACAAGCGTGGCCGCACGGTGCGCTACTCAGTTGAGGCGCAGAAGCTGCGCGCAGAGGGCGTGAAGTCCGGCGTGCCGGATATCTGCCTGCCGGTGCCGAGTGGCCCTTATCACGGCCTGTACATCGAACTGAAGACGCGCCGCGGACGGCCCAGCGAGGTGCAGCGGCAATGGATCGCTGCGTTACGCCGCCATGGCTACTGTGCCGAGATATGCCGAGGTTGGGAGGCTGCCCGCGCCGTCATCGAAGACTACCTGGGAACAGAGGATAAAGCCGCTCCGATCGCCGCCCCCGACCGACCCATCACTTATCCCGCTCCGCGCCCCGAGCGCCTGGGCGAATGCCAAGCCAAGAGGATGCCGCTATGACCGCTACCGCACAGACTGAAGGCCGCCGCCACGATGCTGCGATGATCCACATCAGCCCGGATGGCCAGACACTGCCCGTTGACGCCCGCGTTGACGAGCTGACCACCAAGGTCAAGAAGATCACCACCACCGACGAAGGCAAACTACAGATCGTCCTTGAATCGGAGGGGATGGATCAGGAGGCGCTCGACCAGGTCAAGGAGCTGCTCACGCTTCAGCAGCAGTCCCTGGTGCTGGTCAGCATGACGCCGGTACAGCGGGAGCTGTTCTCATGATTCGCAAAGCGGCATTGGCCGCCATTGTGACGATTGCCGCCCCGGTGTGGGCGGAGGCCGCACCGCTGGACGACGCCATCGCCTTGGTGCAGCGCGCTAATCCAGTGCTGGCGGCTGAGTACGCCGAGTACCGGGAGACGACGCGCCAGCGCGATTGGTCGAGCGATATCACGCTGGGCTGGACACAGCGTGGCACCGTCGAGGGAGGTGCTGCTGGCGCCAACGCGGGCATAAGCGTCTCGATTCCGCTGTTCGACCGCAGCCATGAACTCCGCACCGCTGAGGCCCGTAGCGCCTGGACAGCTAGCCGTGACGGTGTGCTGACGGGCTTCTTAGTCAGCGTTTCGGAGCTGGAGGCGCTGGCGCTGGAACTGGCCGAAGCCGAGAGGATGCGGGATTTCCGCCGCGACCGGCTGGAATACCAGCGCCGCCAGGTGGAGGAAGGCATCGCCGAGCCGGATAGCCTATGGCCGGTAGCCGAAGCGATGGAGTTGGCGGATCTGGACTATGCCGAGCGGCAGGCCAAACAGCAGGCGCTCAGCGAACGCATTGCCCGTGAATTTGGAGGTGAACAGTGGACGACGTTACGGGATTTGTTGGCCGAGCACGTGAAGCGGAAGATGCCCTGAGCGCCATTCAACGTGGTGCCAATGTGCTGATCCAGGGCCGGGCGGGCATCGGCAAGTCCGCTTTCCTGCGCCATCTTCACGGCCAACTGAAAGACGACGAGCAGCCGGTTGTGTTCGTTCCCGCAGGCACGACCAAGTCGAGCCTGCTAGAACTGGCCCGCCAGATTCATGAGCGCTGCGGACTGGCCGTGCCAGAAGCCATGCTGCCGCCGCGCACGTTGGCGCGCGTCAAACGCGAGGGAAGCCTGCCCTGGGCGGATCTGGTGCGCCCGCTGCGCCGCCTGCCCGTCGCCGATACCGTGGATCTGCTGGAGGGAAGCCTGCGACGCCAACGCTTCCTGGTGCTGCTGGAAACGCTTGAGGTACCGCCGAGCCAGGCCGAGCTGTTTGCCGTCATCCTCGACTGCGCCCAGGTAGTCGCGTGCATGGACGATGCCAATCGCCGCACGCGCATCGAGCGACTGCTGTGGCGCTTCCAGACCACCGTGGAGCTCAAGCCGCTGCCGCTCGACGACAGCCGCGAGGTGGCCGAGCGGTGGCTGACCTTGCGCCCGTTGCGCTTCTCCGACGAGCGCACCCGTGACCGGTTCCTGCGCCACGTCGCTCAGGCCGGAGGCGGCATACCGGCAGCGATTCGCGGCATGCTTGAGGAGGCCGACAAGGAGGGCGAGATAACCCCAGCTAAGGCGCGCTCACTCTACCATGAGGCCGGTATTCGCTATGTGGATATGACCCCGCTGCTGGTGGTGTTGCTGGTGATCGGCATGGCCAGTCGCTACATCAGCCGTGGCCTCGGCGACACTCAGATGCTGGTGCTCTCCGGCGTGGCCACGGCGATCTTTATGGGGCTGCGGTTTTTCTTCTTTCAGATGCGGAGTCGTCGATAATGCTTGCTCCGACCCACATGGTGGCCGGACAGGCCGCGTTTGTTGCCTTGAGCCTGGCGGTTGGGCACGCGCCCAGCTGGCCGGAAGCGTGTCTGGCCGCCGGAGCCGCGTTGCTGCCGGATCTCGACAAGCGTCATGGCGTCGTCGGAAGGCTGTTTCCATGGCTATCGGAGCCACTGGAGTACCGTTTCGGCCACCGCACCCTGACCCACTCGCTGCTCGCTTGCATCGTACTCGCCATGCTGCTCTGGCCGTTGCTGCCGCACGGCCTTTGGCTGGCTGTTGTGGCGGGATACACCTCGCACCCAGTGGCGGACATGATGACCCCGGCGGGCGTGGGATGGTTCTGGCCGGCGCGCTGGCGCTGCGTGTTGCCGGGCAATGAACGTTATCGCATGCGCGCCATGGGCTGGGGCGAGCTGGCCTTCGCCGTGATCCTCGTTGCGACCACGGTGCCGCTGCTCGGCATGGCCGAGGCCAAGCCGGATACCGGCAGCGTGATCGCCGCTGCCATCGGCGACATTGCCACTGCCAGAACCCGGTACGATGCGGAGAAGGGGGATAACCGCTGGTCGCTGCGCCTCGAGGGGCGCGACAACCTCACGCTTGCCGATGTGAATGGCAACTACCCGATTATCGGCCCCTGGAAGGCCGCTGGCTTCCTGATCGACACGGAGGGAGGGCCGCAGACTGTCTGTCGCAGCGGTGACTGTAACTGGTATGCCGAAAGCGCTGTGGCAGTCAAAGGTGAGCGGCAGGAAACCGTCACGCGCCATATTGACGCCGAGCACACCTCGCCAGCAGCGCTGATGAACGCGCTCAAGCCGCTAGAGGCGACAGGCGAGGTCTTCCTGATCGGTAGCCTCACGGCGCGGGGAATTGCCGACCAGGCGCCCTCAGTGGCCGTCAGCGGCGACGATGTAAGCCTCTCTTACGCCGAACCCGGGGTCATCGAGAGCTGGGGCGCGCGTCCCCTGCGCGACCTGTTGATCACCGTGCAGGTGCGCCACTTACCAGGCGACACCGTCCCCAAGGTAGCGCTGAGCGAGGAAACGGCGGGCGTAATACCCGCCGAATTACGCCCATGGCTGCATGAAGATGACAAATTTTCTCGTGACAGGTAGGTAACATGAATAAAACACAAGTAGGAAACGCGATCCGGCGATTGGCAACCCGACTCACCCGGCACGGTCGACACAAGCGAATGCCGCTGTTCTGGACAGTGGCCGTCGTCGCCCTTACCTTTCCCTGGCTGCTGCCAGGTCTCGACGGCAATGATGGGGTGCCGGGGGCGGGAAACGCCACAGCCGACCGGTTGAACTGTCGTGTGGAGAGCATCTATGACGGTGATACGATGACCGTACGCTGTGCCGGACAAGAAGAGAAGGTGCGTCTCTACTGCATCGACACCCCAGAGATGGGGCAGCAACCCTGGGGGCGCCAGAGCCGCGACTATCTGCGCAGAATCACGCCCAGCCAGGTAGAGATCGTCACTCATGATCGCGACCGCTACGGGCGCCTTGTCGGCGAAGTGCTGTCAGAAGGACGTAGCTTGAACCTGGCAATGGTCGAAGCGGGGCAGGCTGCAGTCTACAATCGTTACTGCAGTGAAGACCGCTATTCGGCTGCAGAGCGGCAGGCTAAATCGACAGGGCTGGGGGTTTGGGCTGAGCCGGGTTTGCAGCAAAGGCCGTGGGAGTGGCGGCGTTGATTCACTCAAGGCCAACGTCCCCAAAAGTACTGTTGTTGCCCATCGAAATGGATCACCCCTCGCAGCAGCACATCGAACGAGGTCAGTCATGTCAAGCCACGAAGCTGAGATGAATCTTCCATGCGCTAGTCGTTATAGACCCGAGATTAATTGAAGCGACAAACTTTGGGTTCTGTAATATAACTAAGTGTAAATTAATGATTTTTTGTTAGCCGTATGAAGCCCTAACTTTTATGTCAGAACAGTATATTAGACTTCATTGTTGACCAATGCTCCTTATCCAAGCATAGTGAAAAATCACTAGTTAAATCAGCGTTATATCATGTGGGATGCTGATCGCATCATCGAAAAGGAGTATGGAAACTATGTCGTTCGAGCCTGTCATGAAACTCTTGTATGGCCCTCCGGGAACCGGAAAAACATGGAAAGCAGCCAGAGAAGCCGTGCGAGCGGTAGAGCCAAACAAGTATCATGCGGCTAAAGGTGATGATGAAAAAATTGCTGTGCTACATGACCAGTTAGTGAACTCCGGACGTATACTGTGGGTAACATTCCACCCCAGCTTCTCCTATGAAGATTTTATTGAAGGTTACCGGCCATTATTAAACAAATCAAATGATGTTGTATATGATATTGTCTCTGGGCCTTTTCTTAATCTTTGTAAGCTGTCTGAATATAAAAATGATCTAGAGGTGGGGGAAGTCATTGAGTCTAGTGGGAAAAAGTATGAAGTTCTTCAGGTAATAGAAGCTGGTTGGCTTATCTTGGTGAGGCCTGAACGTAGTGATTCGGTTGGAAATGAGCAAAGGAAGTTCGTTCTTAGAGACATGATAGAGACGGCGAAATCAAAAGGACTTAAACCCGACGTATTTTCATTACCAGGCAGTGGGATGAAGAATTTGCATGATTGTGGGATAGACCCTTCGGATCCAGATGTTCTTGCTCCGAACGTTTCCAATGGAGAAACTGACAAGCGGAGGGTGGGGTCAACTATCAGAAGAATCGTGGCTGAAAGGTTAGGTGTTTCGAGTTCGGATCTATCTAACGTCGGTCATTATCGTGCCGTTTATAGTCGTATATCTGAACTTGCTAATTACAGAAAATCTCAAAATGTAGCTATCGTTATTGATGAAATCAATCGAGCAGATTTGTCTCGGGTTTTTGGTGAGCTCCTTACACTTCTAGAAAAAGATAAAAGGAAAGGTGAAAAAAACGAAAGGAAGGTTTGGCTGCCATATTCGCAGGAACTTTTTTCGGTGCCGAGAGAGCTTTCTGTAATAGGGACAATGAATACAGCAGATAAGTCTCTAACTTCTATGGACTTTGCTATGCGTCGAAGATTCTCATTCGAACTAGTGGATGCGGATCCAAGCTTTTGTCCTGATGATTTCGGAGGGGTTGACGTTAGAGCTATTTTATCAACAATAAATTCCCGTTTAGATATCTTGATGGGTAAGGACTTTCGTATTGGCCATGCTCAGTTTATGGAAGAGAGCCTACTGGCTTGCATAATTGAAAACAACTGGGAAGGAAGTGCAGATAAAGAGTTAAAAGCTATAGCTTATGTCTGGCGTAAAAGTTTGATTCCTACAATTGAGGAATACTTTCGTCAAGACTGGAGGAAAGTACGAGCTGTTGCAGGTGTCTCGAGTCATGATGAAAATATAATATCGCTATTTAGGGAGAAACAGGCCGACGGACATTTGCTAAAAAACCTTCCAGAGGATTTTGAGCTTGAAGATGCCATATCTTACGAGTTTGAGAGCTGGTGGGACCCTGAGAATTCAATGTGGGATCCAATTGCCTTTGAGAGTTTTTTAAAGAATTTCATAAGGCTGTGAACATGGATATAGTTCATGTGTGTGAGAATGATAAGCTTGTCTTGCCAAAACGCTTTAGTACCTTAGAAACAAAAGAGAGGCTGATGCGGTTGTCGGAGAATTCACCCACTCCTATTTTTAGAAAAAAGGGGGGTGAGATTTATGCCTTAGAATCTGTAGGTGCTGTATCTATAGGTGGGATCAGGATATCCATACTCCCGAAAACTCAAACCGGTAATGCCTCCTTTTATTTTTTAGAAGACTTCTTGAGGTCGGTAGGATATTTGAAAAATACGCGCTCAAGAGCGGGTTATTCTGCTATATCAAAAGGTGACCCTCTTGAACTAGTGATCGATGATTTAGTCCGAAAAATTGAAGACGGCATCTCTCACAATTTGCCTCGCAGGTATGTAAGTAGAAATGAAAGATCTAGCGTAATAAAAGGGAGAATCAATTTTTCAGAAGCGGCTAGGAGCCTTCCAACTGAAAAGCTGCTTGTGCCGATTACTCATACACCGCTCACTAGAGATAACCCTCTTACAAAGTTGGTGAAGTGGACTGTGGTGAAGCTGCTAGCTCTTACTAGGTCTGCAAGGAATAGAGCTGCTCTTCTATCAATAGCCGATACACTTGATGATGTTAATGAAAGGTCACTTCGCACAAGCGATATTAAAAACCTTGTAATTGGTCGATACGAACGCGACTGGGAAGAAGTCGTTATATTTGCACGATTGTTGGCAGAGAACCACTCTCTCGATGCAACTCAAGCTGGTTTGAAAGGCGGCGTCACAATTACATTTGCAATGGCGCATTTGTTTGAAAAGCTTATGCGGTC
This sequence comes from Halomonas sp. HL-93, assembly GCF_900086985.1. NCBI lineage: Bacteria > Pseudomonadati > Pseudomonadota > Gammaproteobacteria > Oceanospirillales > Halomonadaceae > Halomonas > Halomonas sp. HL-93. The sequence continues at coordinate 3,703,211 of NZ_LT593974.1, read as the reverse complement.
AGTTTTGAAAAGGGTTTTGTTAGACAGTTCAGTCACTCCTACGCACCTCACGCCGGAAAAATATCACCTCGAGTCTGTCGATGAAAAAGCATTACGCCTCAGGCTTCGTCCAGATTACGTTTTTTTTAGAGATGATGAGCCTGTTTTTGTAGGTGACGCAAAGTGGAAAAAGCTGAGTAGGTATGGCCGCAACCTAGGGTTGAGCCCTTCAGATTTTTATCAAGTTAATGCGTACTTGAGCTCATATGGACTAAGCGAAGCTTTGCTTTTTTTTCCAAAGAGTGACTGGATGGAAAGTGGCTGGAGAGCTTCCTACAATGTCGTTGGTGAATCCAGAAGTATCCATATAGTCTCTGTTGATGTTGAGTCTATTGTTTCTAGAGATAAGAAAGTTAGAGATGCTGCTGAAGAAACTCTTAGGGTTGCCTTGCTCAATATTTTTGGCTTTTGATTTAATTAATTTTGTCATGGGGCGGCCCCATGAGTTTTTCAGGTTACAAATCTCTGGCTCTGCTGCAACCTCGTTACCCAAAGTGCAGCAGTTATTCTATGAATCCAGGGCCTAAAGCTCTTTGCGAGTGTTTCTAGGAAGAAGCGCCCTTCTCTCCCTAGTTTTTGACACTATGCTTTAGAGCTTAGGATGTTTTTTAGACATTTTCAGCAGCAGGCGGATGATGCTTTGTTACTGTGGGGTCTGCGGAAAATTGACCTGCGTTATATTGTAAAAGCTGAGCTACTCGCTCGGCGAGTTGAGCCCCTAACAAAGGTGGGACTGCGTTCCCCGTTACACGGAAACCATCCACAAGTCCTACAGAGCCAAATTTATAATCATCTGGAAAGCTCTGTATTCGCGCTGCTTCTCGAACAGATATTGTGCGTGGTCTGGTAGGGTGCACGTATGCATAAGTGTCTTTGGCCATATGGCTGACAACCGTTTTGGATGGCCGAGCAGGATCCATTCGTGCAAGCCAATCACCATGCTGACCTTCTTTCTTTCTTAGGTATGTATCTGTAATCAAGTGGTGCTTTTCTTCACCCGGCAATGGCGTTATCCCTTCTAATAACAGTCGTAGTGTCAAAGATCCATCTACAGCTTGACGAAGCTCTTCAAGGCTATTGATATCAATATCCAATTCTTTAAGGAAATCTGTGTTGTGTTCACACAGCTTGTAGATTTTGTTCACAAGCTTTTGTAGCCCCTGCATTGTAGGAGAGTCGTCACACCTATAGTCCATCCACCTTTTGCCTGGGCCAAGCATTTCGAAGAAACCACGATCATCTACTCTGGCCGGTCTTGCAATATGTCCGTCGACCAAAGTATCTTCTGGTTTAGATACCCACTCATTGTATTTGGCAAACGGAGTGTCACCGACTACCCGGTGCTTTTCTCTCAAAGGGACTGTCCCTGTTCCATGGCCTATGTCTTCCTTTACCGTTAGAGGTTCAGGCAACCCTTCCAAAGCTGCTTCCAAAGGTACGCTTTCATATTTTGGTAGCGCGAGGCACCATTTAGCAGGGTTTAAGTTTACATATGTGGTGTTGGTATCTTTGCGAACCCCCGCCATGAAAAAACGCTCTCGCGCTTGAGGTACCAAGTGCCGTGAAGCATTTATTATCTGGCTACTAACCGAATAAGCAATTCCGCGAGATGAAACGTTCTCTATGGCTTCGGCTAGGATATCAGCAGCATCAAACTGTTTTCCTCCTAGTTTCACGGAGCTTTTGAAGTGCCTGACATTTTCGAAAAGAAACACGCTCGGGGCTAAGGCACCAACAAACATTACATATTGGTGCATAAGCTGATTTCGGCTATCTCCGGAAGCGTCATCTTCATGAACATGGACACTTTGCTCGCGCAAACTGCGGAGCTTTCCTCTTCCTATTCGGCTAAATCCTTGACAGGGTGGGCCACCAAGCACAACCGATACTTGTCGTCCCCGGTTGTAAACTTCTTTGACCTTAAACTTTACGTCGTCTCGGTCAAAGAAGTTTATACGCAAAGTGTCGCGTAATGCTTTCCATTCAATCCACGCTTCCCGAACTTTTAACATAGGGCTCGACTTCAAGAACTGAATAAAGTTTTCAATGCGACGAGCTGATGATGAGAGCTGGCCACTTCCCGAGCCAGAAGCCCTCTCTTCGAGCCGTTCAACTTCCTTTAGCCATTGACGCAACATCAGTTTTTGACGCGCCACATAAAGATCATTATCAGGGCAAGTGTGGTATTCACTAGGTGCTTTACCGTCATCATGCCAAAGGATCGTTCCAATTCGAGGAAGCCCTTTTCCTGAAACGGGGAGCCGTAAGGCCTGGTGAAAACCTATGACAGAAGTTTGGCCAAGCACATTACCTTTTAACAAAGAATATGTGTTTTGATACTCGTCGCTATTTCGTATTTCAATTAAGCGTTCAATGAACTCTTCGTCAAGGCTCTTTATTTTTCCCCGTAACCTGCCAATGCCACCTTGGTCAAGTTCTTTTAGCTCTTCGCCTAGAGATGGATCGTGGCCTGTTCTATAAAGGTGGTCTAAATAAAATGCAAGAACTTCTGATTCGGATAGAAATTCAGTCAAGTCGATTTTTCTTGCTATATTTAACTCTGCCTCGTGTTCTAATGGATGGTTATCATTGAAGACGCGTGTCATGGGTTCTTCAATATCCATTGCCAAGACAGTATTGAAGATATTTCCCTCGTGAAGCCTGTCGAAACCTAGCGACATTCCTCCACAACCACAGAAGAGATCGACAACTCGGTGCTGTGTGTCCTGCTTAAGAAGCTCAGGCACGATTCTTTCCGGTCCATATGTCTCTTCATTCCTCCGCTCAAGTTCTTCTGAGGGGAAGGCATCAATTTGTTTTTTGACGCTCTGCTTCTCGGTTGAGACTTCTCCAGCAAGCCAAAGCCTGTACTTTGCAAGTGAGTCGCTTCTTACATATTCTCCACTCAAGTGGCGAGTAAGTGATGCTGGTGTAATGCCAATCTCAGCCGAAGCTTCTTGAAGGCTAAGATTATTACCTTCAATTCTTTGAATAACGGCTTTAATGATGGATGCGCGCATATTTGACTTTGCCTATCAATAAGCTTTTATCAGCTTCTGATGTTTGAGTGGGCGGCTTATAGTGCTAGATTTTATTGCCTAAAAATTGCTTTGCATTTTATCATTTCCTTCTGGTTTTTACTATCATTTGCTTTGTCGTTTGGATGTGTGAGTTAGAGCTATATATGAATTCGGCTTTGGCATTTTAAGTGATCTATAAAGCTTGCCGGTGTCCGTGAGTTTTCTTACATTCTTGATCAGTCTCTCGAGGCGCTCCGGATACGGTTTCCCGTATTTGTAAGAGGCCAACGATGATATTGACTTCTACAGTGCATTGATGGTGTTTACATGGTATAGGTGGATCTTATCGCGGATCTAGCTGATAGCTTCGACCAGGCGGCCCGACAGTGAAGTCAATCAAATGAAACTGCTTGCCATCAATAAAAACCTGCAACCGTTTATGTAGAGTGAGGACTATAAGCATGCCTGATGTTGTTGATCCTTCAACTCGCTCGCGCATGATGCGCGCGATAAAGGATCGTAACACTCACCCCGAAATTGCCCTTCGTAAGTACCTTCACGCCCACGGGTTTCGGTTTAGGCTTCACCGCAAGAATCTTCCGGGGTCGCCTGATCTTGTCCTGCCGCGCCATCACCTAGTCATCTTCGTGCACGGTTGCTTCTGGCACCGGCACGTGGGCTGCTTTTACGCTGCTACCCCCGGCAGCAGAGTGTCGTTCTGGCAGAATAAGTTTGAAGCCAATGTCCGACGTGACCGTATAGCATGCGAGAAATTGAAGCAGCTGGGTTGGCGCGTCCTCCTAGTCTGGGAATGTGGTTTCAAGCATTGCAGTGAGCGATTGTCAGATATCCCTGTCCTGATTCACGCTGTCAACCAGTATCAGGAGTGGCCACCTTGGCCGCCGAGACCTCGCTCTGCCTAGCCATAGGTGCCACCATATCGGTTCCCCACCAAGAGCTACATCCTTCGCATTGAGTATAATACCAGGTTACCGTCGCCGTTTCATGATTGCTAGGGCTGATAGGACAAAGTTCTGCTTGCACTTCGGCAGCAGGCGAGTGTGTTTACTAGCATGCGGTTATTATATCCAAGAGGAAGGGGCAGGTGTGTATGACCGCTTCGCTCCCTGCGCCGAGCCCATCCACGACCACATGCCTCTTGTCATCGCCGATGCCTGCCGCCAGCCTTTGCTCGACTAAACCCTGCAGACCGAGGGCTAACGCCAGCGCAGCCGACGGCTAATTGCCACAGTCGACAATTTCAACCGCGAACTGGGAGGGGACGCCTTGCGCCTCGGCCTTCCGCACAAGAGCAATGCCCGGGCTCTGAGCTGTGAGCGCCTGGATAAACGAACGGTGGGAAAAGTTGGTGAGGTTCACGGGTGATCCGGATCGAGATGTGCCGTGAAAATGCTGAGAAGCGTAGCGGCTTCCGCTGGGATATCATCTCTGGGCAAAACCCAAACGGATCGAACCGAGACCATGACCCTGAACCAGATCATCTCCGGCGGCCAGACCGGCGTCGACCGCGGCGCCCTCGACGCCGCGCTCTCGGCGGGCTTCCCCTGCGGCGGCTGGTGTTCGCCGGGCCGCGAGGCGGGAGACGGCGTGATCCCCGATCGCTACCCGCTGACCAAGATGCCCCACGGCGGCTACCGCCAGCGCATGATCCAGAACATTCTCGACAGCGACGGCACGCTGGTTCTCTACTTCGGAGAGCTGGAAGGTGGCACCGAGGCGACTCTGATCCAGTGCATCAAGAAGCGCCGCCCTTACCGGCTGGTCGACGCTTCCGAGATCGCCGCGAATCGTGCAGCCGAGATCGCCGCTCGCTTCATCGAGCGGCATGGTATCGAGACGCTCAATGTGGCGGGCCCGAGTGAGCCCAAGGCGCCCAGAGGGCACGACTTTGCGCAAGCGGTCATCGGCAAGCTGCTGGGCCTGATGGACTGGCACCCATCACTGGATTGAATTACAGTGATATACGCAAGACAAACCCATCCACTCGCTGAGAAGCGACAGGAGATACATCATGACCAACGGCTACACCACCTTCGAACACGCACAGCCACCCGTCGGTGTTCCCATCGTCTGCCTTTTCCGGTCTGCGAATATGTCGGAACCATGTCTGCATCATCGAGCCAACGCCATGAGCAAGGCGATCCGTCGCTCTGACGGAGAGATTCACTACCATGCCGACACCAACCCTGGAATGGGCAGAATCCGAGGCCGGTTGATGGTCTGGAAACGCTGCTGGTGGTGATCAGAAAGCAGGAGGATTCCCATGACTGATCTCGATGGCGGACGCGGCAACGACGCCAAGCCCAAGCAGTAGGGTGGCCACCGATGCCGCAATCCTTCAGCCAGCCGCCAGACTGGAGCTGCAAGCCTGGCGGCTGGGACACCACCGGTACCCGCGAGGTCTTCCCCAGCGCCTCGCGTCTCGGCATTCCCGATCTACTGCCGCAGACCTTCACCGAGCTACCCCCGTCGTTCAGACTGCTGCCTTATCGAAGCAAGCGAAGCCTGGCCAGCCGCGACCTCTGCCACTTCTACCTTGACGACTACCGCTTCGAAACGACCTGGAACCGCCCCAACGCTGCCGTGAATCACCTGCGCCGCTACTGGGCCGCGCTGACGCCGGACTTCAGCCTCTACCCCCAATGGCCCGCCGTGGTGAATCAGTGGAACACCTACCGGAGTCGCTGGTTGGGCCGCTGGTGGCAGAGCCAGGGAATACGTGTGATCCCCACCGTGAACTGGGCCGATACAGCCAGCCATTCCTACTGCTTTGACGGCATCCCACCCTACCAGATCGTCAGCATCGGCGTACCGGATACCCGCCGCTCGCATGTGGTGGAACGCTATCGCGCCGGTGTCGACGCCATGTGCGAGCGTCTGCGCCCAAGGCTGGTGATTGTCTACGGTCACTCGCCGGTGGAGATCGACGCACCGACGCTGGAGATCGAGCCTGATTGGCACCGACTGCGCGGCGTGAGCCACCGGCCGCAGGCGGGAGAGAAGCGAAGCTGCTCAAGAAGCGCCCAAATGAATCAGGCGCTGCACTATCGGCAGTCTTCGTGAGACAGATCATTGAATGCTTGTGAAGCATATTGCGATCATGATAAAGAATAATTAGATTGGGTGTGCTGAACTCTCAGCTACACACAAGATGGGGATTGACAATGGACGATCATGATTACGTGAATTTTTCGCAAGACCATGAAATGAACTACATCCTGCGCAAGTTCGAACGACGTCAGACGGAGGGCAACCGCGAAGAGCTCAGAACCATGGGCAGCGAGTTGAAGCGGATCCTCAAGAAGGAAAGGCTGATGCATGTTGAATTTCACCCCTACGTGGAAAACAACCTTTTCCGCTTGGAGCAATGAACGGCTCGTTAGGATGACGCCCGATGCTGGCCCTGATGCCTTCATGTAACGCTGTTCTGCTAATGCCGGCCCGGTATGCAAGTAATAGCGCTAGTTCAGTGCTGTATCCGGGTTGAGCGGCGCTCCCAGCCGTGGGTGGGTATAAATTGCCTGCCGCTCATTGACATAACGACCGCCAATAGCGACTATCGTCAGTGGGGGATCAGGCAATCCCATCAGACCCGCCGTCGGTAAAGCATTCGCATGCCATTCTTTGAATTTTCGTCATCACTCCTAAGGCACTCTTGGGGCTTCGCGGGTCGGCTGCATATTTGGTGCCGAAAAAAGGACTGACGAAAATGTACCATTCCCTCCCGATCGATACTTACATCTCCGTTCTCAAGCGCATTGCCAAAAAACAGCAAAGGCTTTCTCCGGCTGATAAGCAAACCGCCTGTCTTGCGCGTATCGCTAAGTTCTCCGGTTTCCAAAGCTGGCCATCTCTCAAAGATCATCTAGATCATCCTTACCCAGGACAACTGGTGTGGGACGATGACCTGGAGAAAGTAACCGGCGGCATGAAACAGGCTGTTCCCGAAGTATTCGAGCATTATGTTCGGCTAGTTGCCTGGGAAATACTTCGCCACCGCTTCTTCCAGAAATCCTCAATAGAAGACCTTGCTGCCGCTGACCTAGAGCCAATTGATGTCTATGTTGAGGTGCTTAGCGACTTTGAGGGCACGATGCCTAAAGAGGAGCTCACCAGACTGATCCCAGACCTTGAACGGGATGGCGTCTGGGGCATGGAGTATGAAGATATCATGATTGACGAGTTCTCCATGTCCGACTGGTAGCGCGACAGGTTGTTGCCTTGGGCACCCCCGCCAGCTCGTTCCTCGCTAGCGGTCGGGCTGCTACGGGCTTCGGCCCTTCGGGCTGGCTGACGCCACCCTACGCATCCCTGGTGCTCTTGCGCTCCGCGCGCTGACGGCTCCGCCTGCAGGGGCCGGCTCGTTCCTCGCCCGCCCCTGAACCCCGCGCTCCGGCGCAAGCTCGTTCCTCGCACGCGCCTTCGTTTAACCCCAGACCCACATCGGTGGGCGCAAGCGCCCGCTTGTTTATTCCCCGTCTGCACCGGCGAACCCCAAAACCCGCTTCGCCAGCGAGGCATCCGGGGGCGGTTCGCATACCCCCGCTCTCCGCCCCCCGGTGGGGGCAGCGTGGGCGCTCCGCTCCGGCAAGCACAACATCGGAACCCCACGCCAACCCCCGCGCGGGGCCCCCACGATGTTGTGCTTGCCTACGCTCCCGCGCGGTGCATATGCAATGCAAAGTGCTGTTTTAATTGGAAAAAATGGCAATTTTATGCTATATTTATATACAGTATTAAGGCGCGTTGGGGGTGGGTTATGGCGTTCGCTAGCGGCGGTATCAATTACGGGGCAGGGGTTGTACAGCAGCATTGTCGTGGCGGCTGGGTCTGGGCTCAGCGCATGGCGCGCAAAGGCAACAACCCGGCCCCGGCTTGCGTATGTATTCCGGTCGGCTCTCGGGCTCAAGCAGTCGCAGCCTGGTGGGTGCTGCATCGTCAGGGTTGGCAATGTTGGCCACGGCCCGGCAAGCGTACTCAGGCACCGGCTGAAATCAAGCTTGTGGTACCGGCGGGCTGGTCGCTCGCTCAGGTGCGTGGGGCTCTGGCATGGCTGGCCGGGTAGCCATCGTGGGCGGGCGGCACATCACGCCCGCCGTCAACGTGCAGGTGCAGTCAGTGGTCACCTCATTGGTGGCGCACGGTTATACCCTGGTGGCTGGCTGTGCCACCGGCGCGGATCGCGCTGCCGTGGCAGCGGCGCTAACGGGTAGTGTGCCGTTGTCCTCTCTCCATGTATTTGCCGCCTTCGGCACGGATGGTCAGGGCGCGTGTGGTGTGTCGGCGGTATCTGACGTTCAGGCGTTTGCAGCGCAAGGGGGCGCCGTCACCTGGTGGGCAGGGGGCGGCCCAAGTGTGCCGCTACGCGCGCGGCTGGCGGCGCGTGCCGCTCAAGTCGTCTCCCAGGCTTCCTCGGGTGTCGTGGCTTTCCAGCCAGGGAAGGGCAGCTGGCGCGCCTGCCGGTTGGCAGCAGGTCGTGAGTTGCGCGTTGTTGCGTTTACCAACGTGCATGAACCCCTGGGCATGGGTGAATGGGTTCCTTGCGCTGTAAGCGGCACATGGGCCAGTGCCAGGCGTTGGGTGCCTGACTCACTGTTCTAACGCTGTAAGCCATATCGCCTCTTTTGTAGGCTATTTCTTACAAATCAAAGGGGGTATTTCCTACAAAAAATATATGTCTTTTAGACATTCAAGCTCTTGAAATATGTCACTTTTAGGCTAATATGTTTATATGACATTAAATATGTCATCGCGTTTTTTACCGGCAGGTTCGGTCGCGTTAAAGGGAAAAGCCGGGTACTTAGCAACAATAGAAGGAAAACTGCTATGTCTACGTTCGTCCACCCCGGTGGGCTTTCAAACTACGAATCCAGTGTTGTCAGTCAAGCTCGCCGCGTTGTTGCCGGGCAGTCCGCTGAACCGCCCAGCCTCGAACAACTGCGGGTGCTGCTGAAGTGGCTCGACGCACACGCCATGTGCCCTTCTGGGGCTGTGCTGCATTAGAGGAGATAGTGCTCATGTTATTGAAACATCAGGAAGTGTTGACCGACATCCTGTTGCTCACGGTCTTTGGCTCCGAGCGGACGGGCAAGCGGATCTGCCACGACGTTACCGCCTGGGGTAATGGATCCTTCTGGAGCCAGGTGCGCGTGATCGAAGATGGCTGGCGCACCGATTCCGCAACAGATCCCGATACCGCCGTCGTTGTAGAAGCGAACGGAGAGCAGTCGCCGTTATTTTCAACCGGGGAGGTCGCCACGTTGAGCGGCCAGCGCGAGGCGCTCGTCGATTGGATCGCCGCCAACAGACAAGGGGATGTTGCATGAATGCCAAGGTACAGACATGAAATGGCCCGCTTCCAGTGGGGGCTGGAGCGGGCCGACAACATGATCCGAAGCGAGGACCAATACCATGAAGAATATGCACTCAACGCCTGAATGGCAAGCCCAGATGGACTGGCGTGATGAAGGGGTCTTTCTACCCAGTCAGCTTGAGGGCAATGCCGCGCAGCGCTATTGCCAGGAAGCTCGACGCATCGAGCGCGAGTGGCGAGCAACACAGTATGGAGGGCAGCCCCATGTCGTCTGAGATTATCGAGCAGCGAGCTACCGAAAGGGCAGCACATGAAGAGGCTCAGCCCAACGCGCTAACAACCTCGGCGTCACCGCTCGACCTGCCCGCCGAGGTGTTCCGCGCCGGGTTAGATCGACGGAAAGAAAACCGGGCCGCGCTGATGGAGTGGGTGCGCTCAGCGCTGGTGGAAGGCGTGGACTTCGGGCGTATTCACGTCGTCAGCCGGAACAAGTGCCCGCATGGGGCTCGGTGCCAAAACCCCGCGCACTTCAGCAAGCCGTCGCTGTTCAAGCCCGGTGCCGAGAAGATCTGCGGCATGCTGGGGGTAACCATCCACTACCCCACGCTTTCCGATTATGAAGCCGCCGCGCTGCAGGGCGTTGGTCTGGCTCACGTCATCATGCGCTGCGAAATCCGCGATGCTACCGGCAACGTCGTCGCCGACGGGGTGGGCGCGCGCTCGCTGCGTCAGGACAGCGGCGACTTGAACAAGTCGCTCAAGATGGCCGAGAAGTCGGCCCACATCGACGCCACGCTGCGCATGGCGGGGCTCTCGGAGGTATTTACACAAGACATGGAGGATATGGTTCATGGGCAAAACCTGGAAGAAACGACCGGAAACGCGCGCCCGAGTGCGCCGCAAGCTCGAACTCCAGCGCCGCGTGCAGCAACGCAAGCGCAAGGCCGGATCAGCGACGCGCAGCGCCAGCGGCTCGAAGCCCGTATATCGGGACTGAACCTCGATCCGGATCGGGTCAGGCGCTGGCTTGCCAAGGCAAGTCGAGGGCGCGTTCAGTCGTTCAGCGAGCTGACGCCGACGCTCTATCGTCGTCTCGATGACCGTCTCGACCAGTGGGCCTCTCAATGATTGCCCTGTCGCCCAATCTTACAGTGCCAGCCGCGCTGCGGCTGGCGCACCGGCTGGACTGCGTGATTGTGGTTCGCGCCGGGGTTCCGTATCTCTCGCACCAGGAGCTGCAGCAATGAGCGCACAACCGACACATGATCTCGCCATCAAGACGGGCGAATACGCCGACCGCCAGACCGGCCAGCAGAAGGGCCGCTGGCTGCGTATCGGTACCCTGTTTCGCCATGACGATGGCGGCACTTCCATCAAGCTCGACGCCTTGCCGGTCGGCCTGACCGGCTGGGAAGGGTGGGTCAATGTCTTTCCACGCGACCAGCGTCAGGCGCAAGGCCATGCAGAACCCGGTCGGCGTGGCAACGGCAGTCACTACGCTGACGCCCGCGACGGACGCGCCGCGCCACCGCCCTATGCCGACTTCGATGACGAAATCCCTTTTGATTGAGCCCCGTGCGCTCGCCTCACGGCGGGCGGGGCCGCAGGAGACACCGACATGAGCAACCTCTACCAACTTACCAACGAGTTCCAGCAACTGGCCGCGATGGATGCCGATGACGATGCCGCATTCGCGGAAGCATTGGCCGAGACCCTGCAGGCCACCGGCAGTCAGCTGGAAGACAAGATCGAAGCCACCGTCATGGTGGCGCGCCAGCTGGATGCTGACGCTGCCGCCTGCAAGGACGAAGCCCGGCGACTGAGTGAGCGAGCCGCCCGGCTCGAGCGCAACGCCAAGGCGTGCCGGGAGCGCGTTCAGTGGGCGATGCAGGCCACCGGGCGCGACAGAGTCAAACGTCCGCTGTTCACCCTGTCCATCCAGCGCAACCCGCCGTCCGTGGCGATCTCCGACGAAACGGCCGTGCCTGACGAGTTCAAGCGGGAGGTCACCACCATCAAGGTTGACCGTGCCGCACTGAAAACGGCCCTCAAGGAGCGCGCCATACCTGGTGCCGAGCTGGTCGCCAGCACACGGCTGGCCATTCGTTAACTGGAAAGCGGCGCGGGCAACGTCCCGCGCCGGGAGGATCGACATGATGCAACGTCTCGACGATATCGTCAGTCAGGCCCGAAAGGGCGCCGATGAAACCACCCTGGACACGCTGATCAGACCGCTCAGCACCGGAGAGCGGTGCTACGTCGCACTGGCAGCCGACCGTGCCGACTGGCTGCCCGACACCTACGACGCCCTGGCCGCCTGGCACCGACTCGACGACGATTGGCAGCTCGACGTGTGCCGCTGGCGAGGATGGCCGGAAGAATGGGTGTCGGACAGCATTGGCGACAATGAGTTGAACCTGGCCCGGCTATCCATGGCGCTTGATGCCGCCGGCGTGCCCGCCAGTCAGTTGGGAGGGATCGACGCTATTGCCGAGCGGTTGCAGCATCTCATTGAGCAACGTGACGAGCTGGCGGTTCTGCTGGAGGAGGCGTGTTCCGGCAAGGCGGTGCACCATGGCTGACGCACTGCTCTGGAGTCTTGAAGAAACCGCACGCCAGCTGGGTGGCGTTTCGACGCGAACAGTTCGCCGACTGATCGAGCAAGGCGACCTGCCCGCCGTGCGGGTTGGCCGCCGAATCACAGTTCCAGCCGACGTCGCCCGTCACTGGGTGGCACGAAGTATGGCGCCAGCGCATAATGACGAAAGCGCGGGGCCGGATGTGCAAGGAGACAGCACATGCCGAAGCGCAAGACTAACCGTCGTCAAGACGGCATCTATGAACGCACGGACTCCCCGTACTACTGGGCGTCCTACATCGAGGCAAGCGGCAAGCGCGTTAGGCGCTCGACTGGCATCGCCAAATCCGTCGAAGGCAGGCGGGAAGCCGAAGCGCTGCTGAGCAAATGGCGCCTTGAAGCGCACATGGAAAGGCAGTGGGACGAACAGCCGTCAAGAACGTTCGACGAGTTGATGCTGGCGTACCTGGAGGAGCTGGAAGGGATGACGCGCAACACTGAGCGCCATATCTGGAGCCTGAAGAACCTGTATCCCAGGTTCACGGGCCGGGATCTGAACCAGCTTACGCCGGGGGACATCCGCCAGTACATAGTGGATCGCCGCAAGGCTGGGGCCAGCAACGGCACCATCAACCGAGAAATTGGGCTGGTGTCGGCTGCCCTTAACCATGCCCGCAAGGAATGGGATTGGGCTGTCCCCAACCCCTGCGAAAAACGGCGGCTCAGAGAGCCGGAAGGGCGTGTGAGGTGGATCACCCGTCGAGAGGCCGGCGTACTGCTGGAGGCCGCCCGAGATCCCGAGCGGCCAGGGTATCTGGCCGACTTCATCGCGCTGGCGCTCAATACGGGCTGTCGCCGCGGCGAGCTTCTTGGTCTGGAGTGGTCACGGGTGGATCTTCAGGCGAGATTGATCCACCTGGAAGCCGAGCATACCAAGGCCCGGCGTCGGCGCAGCGTGCCGCTGAATGAAGCCGCTCGGCAGGCGATCCTTTCCCGGCTCAGGTTCCGCATGCGGTACTGCGCCGACACCCCTTGGGTGTTCTGTAATCAGAAGGGCAGGCGGATCGCGGACATCAAGAAGACCTGGGCAACGGTGTGCCGAAAGGCGGGGCTCGACGACTTTCGGGTTCATGATATGCGGCACACCTGCGCCGCTTGGCTGGTGACCTCGGGCGTGCCGCTGGCCGAAGTGCGGGATCTACTCGGCCACAGCACCATCGCCATGACGGAGCGTTACGCACACCTGGCACCCGAGAACGTGCGTTCAGCGGTTGCCAGACTGGATGAAAAACAGGAGCTGGAAACAAAACGCCCCCGGCATGGCCGAGGGCGTTAAGTCACGATTTGGTCACGTGAGACTCAGGCGTGTAAGAGAGAAGTTGGCCTAAGGCTTTGAAATATCTGGTCGGAATAGCAGGATTCGAACCTACGACCTCTGCCTCCCGAAGGCAGCGCTCTACCAAGCTGAGCTATATTCCGAGGCGTTGCCGGTGGTGCGACAACGGAGGGAAATCATACGTAGCCAGGCGTTTTTTTTCAAGCCTTGGTCGCGGCGAAAAGCAGATTTATGTTTGCCGGTCGACCGCCAGGCGAGCGAGCTCAGCCATTGTATCTCGGTAGGGGCTGGGGGGAAGTGCGTCAAGCTGGGCAAGCGCTTTATCGGCCATTTCGTCGGCCCGCGCACGGGTGTAGTCCAGCGCACCTGTCGCGCGCACAATGTCCAATACTGCGTCCAACTGCTCAAGGCCGCCCTGTCGGATAACCTGACGAATCAGCTTGGCCTGCTCGGGCGTGCCTTGTTCCATGGCGTGGATCAGCGGTAGCGTCGGCTTGCCTTCCGCCAGATCGTCACCAACGTTCTTGCCCATGGCCTCGGCGTCGCCCTGGTAATCCAGCAGATCGTCAATCAACTGGAACGCCAGGCCCAGGTAGCGGCCGTAATATCGCAGCGCCTGTTCCTGTTCGTGGGGAGCCTCGGCCAGCACCGCGCCGCTGTGGGAGGCGGCTTCGAACAGCATGGCCGTCTTGCCAAGAATCGTCTCGAAGTAGTCGTCTTCGGAAATGCTGGGGTTGCCGATATTGGTCAACTGCTGCACTTCGCCTTCGGCGATAACACAGGTGGCGCCGGACAGGATCGCCATGATGCGCATCGAGCCCACGTCGACCATCATTTGAAACGAGCGCGCGTAGAGAAAGTCGCCGACCAGCACCGACGGCGCGTTTCCCCAAGCATCGTTGGCGGTTTTCTTGCCCCGGCGCATATGCGATTCATCCACCACGTCGTCGTGCAGCAGCGTCGAGGTATGCATAAACTCGATCAGCGTGGCCAGCGGGATATGCTTGTCACCGGTGTAACCCAGCGAACGCGCAGCCAGCAGCGCGAGTAGCGGCCGCAGGCGTTTGCCGCCGCTTTCGGTGATGTATTGACCAATGGTTTCGACCAGCGGCACTTTGGAGTTGAGCTGGGCGACAATGGTCCGGTTAACGGCCTCGAAGTCTTCCGCTACCACGGCGTGCAGCGGTGAAGGCATAGAGCTGGCAGACTGGGCTGATGAGACGTTAGCGGTCATGGAATGTTCGTCGCGGCAGATGGAGGCGGCATAGGCCGCGCAAGATTGAGGTCATGCTATGGGGCTGTCCGTTAGGCGTCAAGGCGCCTGCGAGTGTGTGATACCCTATCATCTGCAATGGTGCAATAGGTCTTGTGGCAAAACGCAATCATCGTTATAATCCGCGACCCACTCATCATGCTCCCTGTCAGATGGCTGCCAAAAGGGGCGCCACTCGCCGCAGGTCGACAAGAGCACGACTCGAAAGAGCGTAAAGCGATGAGCGGCCGTTTACAGTTAATCAAAACGGCAATATTGACGTCTGGAGAGAGACATGTACGCAGTTATTAAAAGCGGTGGCAAGCAGTACCGCGTTCAGGAAGGCCAGACCCTCAAGCTTGAGAAGATCGAAGTCGCTACCGGCGAAACGATTGAGTTTGACGAAGTGCTGCTGGTGGCCGACGGTGACGACGTAAACGTTGGCGCACCGCTAATTGGCGGTGCGAAAGTGTCTGCCGAAGTGGTTTCCCATGGCCGTGGTGATAAAGTGACGATCATTAAATTCCGTCGCCGTAAGCACAGCATGAAGCGCCAGGGCCACCGCCAGTGGTTTACTGAAGTCAAAATTACTGGAATTTCCGCGTAAGCGGCCAATTCCCCTTAAGGAGGATTTTGCAATGGCACATAAAAAGGCAGCCGGCTCCACGCGTAACGGTCGCGATTCCGAGTCCAAACGCTTAGGTGTGAAACTCTTTGGCGGTCAGGCAGCGAGCGCAGGTAGCATCATCGTTCGTCAGCGCGGCACGCGTTTCCACGCCGGTACTGGCGTAGGCCTGGGTCGTGATCACACGCTCTTCGCGCTGAACGAAGGCTTTGTGAAGTTTGAGACCAAAGGTCCTAAAAACCGCAAGTTTGTTAGTATCGTTTCTGCCTAAACGATTAGCGTTGCGCTCGTAACTGCGAGACAAAGTTGCGAGAAAAAGCCCCGCCATGGCGGGGCTTTTTTGTCGGTTAAACCTCTTTTCCAATACGCATTTTTACTATTCTTTGCCAGTAGGCTGGTGGGAATAAAGGATTGGAAAAAGTAGTGCATATTAGGGCGGCGGAAGCGGCCGGGAGAAACAATGCAGTTCGTCGATGAAGCCTCGATCATTGTTGAGGCGGGAAAAGGCGGCAATGGCTGTCTCAGCTTTCGCCGCGAAAAATACGTGCCCAAAGGCGGCCCTGATGGTGGCGACGGCGGCCACGGCGGCAGCGTTTACCTGATTGGTGACGATGCGCTGAATACGCTCATCGACTTCAAGTACCAGCGTTTCTATAAAGCCGAAAACGGGCAGGGCGGCATGGGTCGCCAAATGAGTGGCAAAGCCGGGGAAGACCTGCATGTGAAAGTGCCGGTAGGTACCACGGTGATCGACGAGGATACCCTTGAAGTGATTGCCGATGTAACGGACATCGGTCAGGTTGTGCTGGTGGCCGAAGGTGGCCGCCGCGGGCTGGGTAATATTCATTTCAAGTCGTCCACCAACCGCGCGCCGCGGCGTACCACCCCGGGCACCGAAGGCGATCGTCGCAACCTGCGCTTTGAAATGAAAGTCATGGCAGACGTCGGGTTGCTGGGCATGCCCAACGCGGGCAAGTCGACGCTGATTCGCTCGGTATCGGCGGCCAAGCCCAAGGTGGCCAATTACCCCTTCACTACCCTGGTGCCCAACCTGGGCGTGGTCAAGCTGGGCATGCACGAGCACTTTGTGATGGCCGATGTGCCGGGGCTCATTGAAGGCGCCTCCGACGGCGCGGGCTTAGGGCTGCGTTTTTTGAAGCACCTGACCCGTACGCGGCTGCTATTTCATGTGGTTGATGTGGCGCCATTCGACGAGTCGGACCCGGTGGAGGCGGCGAAGGCGATTGTTCACGAGCTAGGTCAGTTTTCACCGGCGCTTTCCGAGCGCCCCCGTTGGCTGGTATTGAACAAGTTTGATCTTCTGCATGAAGAAGAGCGTGAAGAACGCGCTCAAGCGATTATTCAAGCGCTTAACTGGGAAGGCCCGGTGTTCCGTATTTCGGCGATCAGCAGCGACGGTACCGACAAGCTGGTGCAGGCGGCCTATCGTTGGCTCACCGAGCAGCAACGCCTGGAGCACGAAGACGAAGAAGCCCATGCCCGCGAGCAGGAAATGCGCCGGCGCATGGAGGAAGAGTCGGTCGCCCGTACCGAAGCGCGACTGGGCCGTCGCCGCAAGCGCGACGATGAGGATGACGACGACTTCGACGATGATGACTATGACGTTGACGTCGAGTATGCCCCTTGAGGGCTAGCAGTCGGCGGCATGTCCAGGGTGGATAACGTTCAGGGGAGAAAGACGGCGTGGCAAGCAACGAGTCGGTGCTGGACAGAGCGGCGTTGAGCAGGGCTCGGCGCGTCGTAGTTAAATTGGGTAGCGCATTGCTGACCAACGACGGCCGTGGCCTGGACGAAGTGGCCATCGGCCGCTGGGTCGATCAAGTTGCCGCGTTGCACCAGCGTGGCATTGAAGTGGTGTTGGTGTCATCAGGCGCCGTCGCGGCGGGGATGGTGCGTCTTGGCTGGCAGGCACGCCCCAGTGCCGTGCACGAGCTTCAAGCCGCCGCCGCCGTGGGCCAAAACGGCCTGACCCAGTGCTACGAGCAGCACTTTGCGCGCCACGACATGCTCACCGCGCAGATTTTGCTGACCCACGATGACCTCTCCAACCGCAAACGTTACCTGAATGCGCTTTCCGCCCTGCGCACCCTGGTCGAAATGAGGGTGGTGCCGGTGATCAATGAAAACGACACCGTGGTCACCGATGAGATTCGCTTTGGCGACAACGACACGCTGGGCGCGCTGGTCGCCAATTTGCTTGAAGCTGACGCGCTACTATTGCTGACCGACCAGGAAGGCTTGTTCGATGCCGACCCTCGCCACCACCCAAACGCGCAGCTGATTGGTGAGGCCCGGGCCGATGACCCGCGGTTGGCCGCCGTGGCCGGGAGCGGCGGCTCGCTCGGCCGGGGCGGCATGACCACCAAGGTACGCGCCGCTCAACTGGCTGCCCGTTCCGGTGCGGTAACGGTGATCGCCAGTGGCCGTCAGCCGGATGTCATTACGCGGGTGATGGCCGGCGAGGCGTTAGGAACGTTGTTACGCCCAGAGCAGGCTCCCATCGCCGCTCGTAAGCGCTGGCTGGCGGGGCAGCTCCAGGTGCGCGGCACATTGATGCTCGACCCAGGGGCGGTGAAAGTCCTGCGCGACAAGGGGTCGAGCCTGCTGGCCGTTGGCGTGCGAACCGTTCAGGGAAGCTTTAAGCGTGGCGATATGGTGGCGTGTGTCGACGAGCAGGGGATAACCGTGGCGAAAGGATTGGTCAACTATGGTTCCGAGGAAGCCCGTCAGCTAGCGGGGCAACCGAGCCATCAAATCGAAGCCATCCTCGGCTATGTAGAAGCCCACGAGCTGATTCACCGCGATAATCTAGTGGTGGTTTAACGCCCCGTCGGCGGTAAAGGTATCTGGCGCGGCCAATTATCGGGCACGATAAACAGCCGCTCGGTACGTTGCTCCAGCGGCATATATAGCATTATTTGCTGCGGCCGATACTCGGCCATCGCTAATAATGGCCTCAATGAAACAGAGGCTGGTGTGAAGGTATCAAACGCCGGCGGCGCCAACCAATGTGGCTTTTCTAGCCAAGCCACAAGAAAGCTCACCGGCAGCGTCGCGGCAAAGGCTGGCCAATCGCCAACATGGCACCAGCGTCCACGCCGGTGCGTAGCGGTGGCTCCCTCTGGCGGCGGCATTGAGGCGTTCCATGGATAAAACAGCACGCCCGGCATGGCCAGCCGCTGGGTTAACTGTGACGCCAGAAGGCTGGCGGAAGACCCAATATCACGCGGCGCTAACCAGTGATTGAGCGTGCCCAGCCCAGCCAGCGTCGTCGACAGCGGCAACTGATGGCGCTGTAAATGACCGCATTTGAGCGCCAGACTGTCTAGCCCGCCTGGGCCGATCCAACGGCTCTGGCTGGTTTCCTCTCCCGGCCCTTCGGGCAATCCCAGATAAAACTTGATCGCCACTTCCAAATGTACCGGTGCCGGGTGATTGCACCTGCGGTAGAGCATATCCAGCTCGCCCAAGGTGATCCGTTGGCGGGTAATGCTCACGTTACGGGCGAGCAAGCGCGTGTTGGGCGCACGATCCAGCAACCAGTGCCATAACTGCTCGTGATAGTGCCCCATGCGGCTAGTCTGGCGGCCATTTCGCGCCAGATCAGGTATTGCCAAACCATCTAGCCAAGTCTCCAGCGAGTCGCTTAGGCCTAGCTCAGCGAGGCTAGGGCGGCCCGCATGTGGAAAAGGCGGCGCTAGTTCGACCACATCAGGGGTAACCGCTAGCCAGGCCAGGTCGCGTAATATCGCCCCCTGCCGTGACGAGGTCACGCCTTCCAACTGCTGCGGTTTGATGGCTTGCATGACAACTCCTGATGGAAAGGGGCGGCGCGCGTCATTTGTGAAATACGGTAGCTTGTTGTGACGCTAACGTGTAGCGGTCGCGCTGAAATGCGCGCCAGGAGCTTGCTTTTCTCAGCGGCTATTTAAGCACGTCATCATGTTGTCACTTTGTTGACTCACGATTGTAGCCTCGGGAAAGGGATAACACTGGGGATATCCGACCGCTGATTAAAGTGACCAATAGGCAATGACCGTACAAGAAGCTCAATGGCTAGACCGCATTATCAGCACAGAAGACCTGCATGTATTGTTCCAGCCGATTGTTGATGCTAGCCAGCAGGCGATTTACGGCTACGAAGCGCTAATTCGTGGGCCTAACACCTCACCTTTGCATTCACCGCTGCGTTTGTTCGAGGTGGCGACCCAGACAGGGCAGTTGGTCGAGTTGGATTTACTCTGTCGACGTTTGGCGATTCGACGCTTCGCGAAGCTTGAACTGCCCGGCCTTTTATTTCTCAACGTGATGCCACTCACCATTGTCGAGCGTGATTTTAAAGAAGGCCTGACACTGGGGTTTATTCGCGAAAGCGGTTTACCTGCCGAGCGGGTGGTGATTGAGCTCACTGAGCACGTGCCGATTCATGACTACGACCTGATGCGCCAAGCCGTGGCTCACTACCGCGATATGGGCTTTCAGGTGGCGCTTGACGACCTTGGTGCGGGTCACTCCAGCTTGCGCCACTGGTCAGAACTGCGTCCGGATTTCGTCAAACTGGACCGCCACTTCATCTCGGGAATTGATCAGGAGCCCGCCAAGCGCGAATTTTTACGCTCTATTCTGGACGTCGCACGCAGTCTGGATTGCCAATTGATCGCTGAAGGTGTTGAAACCGCGGCAGAACACCTTTGCTTATGGGAGCTTGATCGCGGTCTTGCTCTGCTACAAGGTTTCTATTTTGCCCGCCCGAGCCAGCATCCGCCTTTGCAGCTCAACATGTTGCTACCCGCGGCCACCCAATTAAAAAGCCCAGCTGGCCGCACCGCGCGCTCTATTTACCGCATTACCGAAGCAGTGAAACCTGATTGCGCAGTGCCACTGGTCGCCGAGCGGTTTCGCCAATACCCTGGCTTGCGCTGTATTGCGGTAGTCGATAATGGTAAACCCGTTGCGGTAGTGCGCCGTAACGCATTTTTAACCCTTTTTACCAATCCGTACAGCCATGCCCTATATGCCAAACGCGCGGTATTGGATGTTGCAGACTCACGCATGCTGGTGGCCGAGGCTGATATGCTGCTGGAGAATTTGAGTCAGCAATTGACAGACAGTCACGATATTGAGCAGGAAGATTTTGTCATCGTATGCAGGGACGGTCACTATCTGGGCATGGGTAATATCGTTGACCTATTGCGCGAGATTACCGCGATTCAGGTGCGACAAGCGCGCCATGCCAATCCCCTGACCGGCTTGCCGGGCAATATTGTGATCAATGAAACGCTTGCTGCCTACCTAATCGCAGAGCAGGGCTTTGCCGCCGCCTACGTTGATTTAGATAACTTTAAAGCCTTTAACGATGCTTACGGCTATGCCAGGGGCGACCATGTGATTATTTCGTTATCACGGTTGCTGCAGGCCCAAGTAGAGAGCGTAGGCGGCTTCATTGGCCATATAGGTGGTGATGACTTCATGATGTTACTGCCGCTAGCTCATTGGGAAAGCGTCTGTGATCAAATCCTGTATTCGTTCGAGCTAATAGCGCCAGGCTTCTATGAAGAAACTGATCGTGAACAGGGAGGAATCCAAATTGAGAACCGACAGAATAAAGTAGCCTTTTTTCCTTTCGTTAGCGTGTCGATTGCGGTGAAACCTATTCCCGATGGTGCGAGCTACAAGGCGCTGGATATCGCCGCGGAACTTTCTGAGCTGAAGCATCAAGCTAAAAAAATGCCGGGTAACAGCCTGTTTGTCGAGCGTCGCGGCAACAACGTCGCTGGTGTCAAAAAATAGTGTCATTTTAAGTACGTCAAAACGTCACCAATAGGTCATCTAACAGCCCCGTGGTTGTCATCTGACGTTGTCAGGATTAGCGCTATCTTCTAACAACGCTTTAGGTGACCCATGCAGACATTAACGCTCCCTCGTACGCTTCTCAGCGCCGCTGTCGCCAGTGCCTTTGCTTTTACAGCAATCGCGGCGCAGGCCGACCTTTCCAGTCGCTATAGTGATTCAGACGGCGATTTGATTGCCGATACACCGAGTAATGAAGCGGACCAAGTTGATCCCGATACGCTGGTATTTGCCTACACGCCGGTTGAAGACCCGGCTGTTTATGCGGATGTATGGTCTGATTTCCTTGATCACCTGAGCGAAGCAACGGGCAAAGACGTTCAGTTCTTCCCGGTGCAATCCAACTCTGCTCAACAGGAAGCCTTGCGCGCGGGCCGTTTGCACGTTGCCGGTTTTAACACCGGCGGTGTTCCAGTGGCGGTTAACTGCGGTGGTTTCCGTCCGTTTGCCATGATGGCCGCCGAGGACGGCAGCTTTGGCTACGAAATGGAGATTATCACCTACCCAGGCAGCGGCATTGAGTCAGTTGAAGACCTGCAGGGCCGCCAGTTGGCGTTTACCTCAGAGACTTCTAACTCTGGCTTCCGCGCACCTTCCGCCCTGCTGCGCTCTGAGTACGGCATGGAAGCGGACGAAGACTTTGAAACGGCGTTCTCCGGCTCTCACGATAACTCCGTTTTAGGCGTGGTCAACGAAGACTATGAAGCCGCTGCTATTGCCAACTCAGTGGCACGCCGCATGCTGGCGCGTGATGTCGTGTCAGAGGGCGATTACGAAGTGATCTACACCTCCGATACCTTCCCGACCACCGCCTACGGTACGGCCCACAATCTGGATCCGGAGCTCGCGGAAGACATTCAGGACGCGTTCTTTAGCTACGACTGGGAAGGCACAGCGTTAGAGGAAGAGTTCTCCAACTCCGGTGAAGCGCAGTTTATCCCAATCACCTATGAGGAAAACTGGGAAGTGATTCGCACCATCGCCGATGCCAACGAAGTGACCTACGACTGCGATTAATCGGTCGGTAAACATAGTGATTCGGCCAGGAGGGCTCACCTTCTGGCCGTTATGTTATGCATATGAGGTAGCACAATGTTGACACTAAGCGGCGTAGCCAAGCGCTACCCCACTGGGGACCGGGCGCTAACAGATATTGACTTAACTCTGCCCAAGGGCCAGGTCATGGCGCTGATTGGGCCGTCCGGAGCCGGTAAAAGCACGCTAATTCGCTGTGTGAATCGGTTAGTTGAGCCGACCCAGGGCAGCATTCGGCTGGAAGATACCGAACTCACCCAGCTATCGGGTCATAAGCTACGTCAGGCACGGCGTTCCATGGGCATGATTTTCCAAGAGTATGCTTTGGTTGACCGCCTCACCGTAATGGAAAACGTGCTGTCCGGTCAGCTTGGTTATGTTGGTTTTTGGCGTAGTTTTTTGCGTCGTTACCCCCAGGAAGCGGTCGTTGAAGCCTTTCGTTTGTTGGAGCGAGTTGGCCTGCCTCAGGCGATTGATAAGCGCGCCGATGCGCTGTCGGGTGGGCAGCGCCAGCGGGTGGGCATTGCTCGGGCGCTATTGCAAAGTCCTAAGCTGTTATTGGTGGATGAACCCACCGCTAGCCTCGACCCGAAAACCTCCCGCCAAATAATGCGATTGATTCGTGAATTGTGTGCCGAGCGTGAGCTTGCCGCCATCATTAACATTCATGACGTCGCGCTGGCTAAGCAGTTTGCCGATCGCATCGTCGGCCTGCGGGCGGGCGAAATTGTATTTGATGGACACCCTGGTGAACTGACCAGCGATATTCTCACGACCATTTACGGTGAAGAGGACTGGGACACCACGTCTGAACCCATGGATGAGGAAGCTACTGGCACACCGCCGCTCAACCCGGCTCACGAACGCGCCATGCCGGATCTTGCGGTGGGGAGTGCACGATGAACGAGCAGACTGAAGGGTTCGCTCAGGTGCGTCAGCAAGCGGCCCGAGCTGGCCAATGGCGGCGTCTGCCACTGATTGATAGTCCTCGCATGCGTTGGGGCATTGCCTTTGGGACGGTGGTATATCTTGTTTTGGCGCTGGCCTCGGTAGAGGTGGATTGGTCACGCGTTGCCGAAGGGGCGGGGAGAGCTGTCAATTTTTTGGGCGCTTTTGTGCAGCCTGATTTTATCAGTCGCTGGGACGATATCGTCGCAGGGTTGATGGAAAGCCTGACCATGACATTCACGTCCACCGTACTGGGGATTCTATTGGCGGTTCCGGTGGGGCTTGGTGCGGCGCGCAATATTGCACCGCTACCGATTTACTTTATATGCCGTTCGATTATTGCCGTTTCGCGTACCTTTCAAGAGGTCATCATCGCGATCCTGTTTGTGGTGATGTTCGGCTTCGGGCCGCTGGCGGGGATGATCACCCTGGCGTTTGCCACGATTGGCTTCATGGCCAAGCTGTTGGCGGAAGATATTGAGGATTTGGATTGGCGGCAGGTGGAAGCCGTTCGGGCGACCGGTGCCAGCTGGTGGCAAACCATGAATCACGCCGTTCAGCCGCAAGTTATGCCGCGTTTGATTGGGCTGTCCATGTACCGCCTGGATATTAACTTCCGCGAGTCGTCGGTGATCGGCATCGTTGGGGCGGGTGGTATTGGCGCGACGTTAAACACCTCGCTCAGCCGTTATGAGTACGATACCGCCGCGGCGATTTTGTTGATCGTTATCGCCATTGTGCTGCTATGCGAATACAGCTCTAGCCATGTCCGCCGTTGGACCCAGTAACCCCTGGAGAATTGATATGCCTGTTTTAACAACTTCCCAGGGCCAGCCGGTATGGCGGCGGCGTACGACGCGGGCGCAGTGGCTGCACTACCTGGCGTGGCTAGCAGGCGTTAGCCTTTTTCTCGTCTGCTGGAAGGTGATTTCCGACAATACCATGTGGGTGTTTGTCGCCGATGCAGGCCGGCAGGGTGGCGACCTTATCAGCCGCATGGTACCGCCGGAGTGGGGCTACGCTAATGTGTTGTGGAAGCCCATGTGGGATACCATAAATATCGCTACCCTGGGCACGTTGCTCGGCATTGTAATGGCGTTTCCAGTGGCGTTTTTAGCGGCCCGTAACACCACGCCACATCCCTTGGTGCGCAGCGTCGCGCTGCTGGTGATTGTGTCATCGCGCTCTATCAACTCGCTGATTTGGGCCATGCTGCTCGTGACGATTTTAGGCCCGGGCGTGCTGGCGGGGATTATCGCCATTGCGCTTCGCTCCATCGGTTTTGTGGGTAAGCTGCTCTACGAAGCGATTGAAGAGATTCACCCAACGCCAGTAGAGGCCATCAGCGCCACCGGTGCCAGCCGTATGCAAGTGATGAGTTACGGCGTATTGCCGCAAGTGATGCCAGCGTTTGCGGGGATTAGCGTGTATCGCTGGGATATTAATATCCGTGAATCGACGGTGCTTGGCTTGGTGGGCGCTGGCGGGATCGGCCTGCAGTTGAATTCTTCAATCAACAGCCTTGCGTGGGATCAGGTGAGTGTCATTTTCATTATGATTTTCGCCACTGTGCTGGTCTCGGAATGGATTTCTGCGCGGGTTCGTCACGCAATCATATAATCCACTTGGCAGCGTCTCGGCGTATGCGCCATGCTAAAGGCGAATCGGCCAATCAGAGACGCATGCCATGCCCTTCATACGCGGGTTACCCATCGTAAGTTTGTTAACCCTGCTGATCTTGGCAGGCTGTGCCAGCCGCGACACCGCATTGAACGAACGCCTGGACGATGCCCAGGGTTTATCCATGGAGCGCGCGCTAATTCTGTCCCATGCCCAACAAGCGCTAGGCACGCCCTACCGGCTAGGCGGTAACTCGGGCGACGGCCTTGACTGCTCTGGGCTGGTTGAGATGGTTTATCAAGCCGCGGGCATTAATGTGCCCCGTACCGCTGACCAACAGTTTCGCCAATTGCCTAGCGTCGATGCACCTCGCCCCGGCGATGTGTTGTTTTTTGGCTCACGCCAGAAAGCCACCCACGTGGGCATTTACCGCGGTAACGGCCAAATGATCCATGCCCCCGGCAACGGTCGAGAAGTGGTCAGCGTACCTCTGGATATCGACTACTGGCAGCAGCGGTTTTTGGGCGCTGCCAGCCCCGCGCCTTGATGTCTTCCCATGATTGAGCTGGTGTAAAACCACGCTGTCTGCTTTTGGCGCTCAGTGCGAGTGCTACGCCACATGCCCCCGTCTCCCTAAAGTTGCCGCTAAGTTGGCCGATAATAGAATACAAAATAATTTTCCATTTAACGCTTTCCCATGGTTGGCACAGTGGGGACGTTGGAGATTGGGCGATACCTGCCTGTTCTAAATGATGATTAATTTATTACTAATGCATTAGGGCGCCAGCAAGCGTACTGTTTTATAGTGTGCCGCTAATGGCGGCTAATATGCTGACGTAAAATATTGAATTGACGAAACTTTAGGATGCAAGCGCGTTAAATGGGAAGCATTGATTTCAAGATTGCATCGTATCTGCCTGCGGGTGGTAATGCGGCGATTGCCCCTGTCATTACTTAATTAACGAGGAGAGCAAGGACGTATGAGCCAGTCTTTTACGACAATAAAGGCGCAGTCTTTGCCTCAATCGCATGCATCGTCTTTAACGCCTAACGACCCCGCGACTATGCCAGCACGGTTACCCGCTCATGCGGCGTTCTTGCATGCCAACGAGGCGATTATCATTACCGACGCGGATAACTGTGTAATCGATGTTAACCCTGCCTTTTGCGAGCTAACCGGCTCTACGCTAGCGTCCGTAAAGGGCAAGACCCCCGAGGCATTCAGTATCCTGCCGCTGGACGATAGCCGCACGACCCGCCTGATGCGCGAGGAACTGCAGCTCCGCGACCGTAGTAAAAGCCAGGTGAGTTACTGCAGCCACGACGGTCAGTTCTATCCCGGTATGATGTCGATTAACCGGGTGCGCGACGCTCAGGGTAACGTGGACCATCATGTCATTGTGTTGGCCGATTTATCGACTATTCCTGCCCATGCGCGGCATCTTAACCGGGAAGTGTACTTTGATGCTCTGACCGGCTTACCCAATCTCCAGCTGCTGACCCAGCTCATACAAGAGTCTATGCAGCACGCTGATAGCACGCAGACGCCGCTGGCGGTGTGTTCGCTGGATATCGACTTCTTCAAATCGATCAATGATCGCTTGGGTTCGGGTGTGGGCGATACGCTGCTATCGACGTTTGCACAGCGGATTAGCCACCTGCTGTTTGGCGACGATGTACTGGCTCGGGTAGGCGGTGATGAGTTTGTGCTGCTGCTCCACCACGGTGTGGATGAGGCTTTTTTTGAAAAACTGTTGGCTTCCATTAGACGGCCGCTGTTCATTGAGGGGCACACGGCTCACTTGACGGCCAGCTTAGGGGTAACGTTTTACCCTAACGATCCTGCTCAGGGTGATGGTTTGCTGCGTCATGCTAATCAAGCCATGTACCGGGCGAAGCAGCGCGGGCGTGACACTTTTCACGTCTTCGACCCCCAGCATGATCGCTTGCTGCAGGTACGCCACGAGCAACGCCAGCGCTTTGTGGATGCGTTGGCGAACGATGAACTGAGACTTCACTACCAGCCCCAGGTAGATATGCGGACTGGTCAGGTAGTGGGCGTTGAAGCACTTATTCGCTGGCAGCACCCCGAACGGGGGCTGCTGGCACCGGGGCAGTTCTTGCCGACTATCGAAGCGACACCGCTTGAGGTTGATCTTGGCGAATGGGTGTTGGAACACGCCATGCGCCAACTAGTGCAGTGGCAAGCGGAAAATATCTCACTGCCCGTCAACGTCAATATTAGCCCTGCGCACTTGCTATTGAGTAACTTCAGCGAGCGGTTGGGTGAGTTATTGGCGCGTTACCCCAGTGTCTCGCCGGCCATGCTCAAGCTTGAGGTGCTGGAAAGCGCGGCAATGCACGATATTCAAGCGGCGTTAAATACCATGGCGAAATGCCAGGCGTTGGGGGTCAGCTTTGCGATTGACGATTTTGGCACCGGGTTTTCCTCGCTAACACATTTACGCCAGTTGCCAGTGAACTTGATTAAAATTGACCAAAGCTTTGTCCGCGACATG
The DNA here is from genome assembly GCF_900086985.1 of Halomonas sp. HL-93. Lineage (NCBI taxonomy): Bacteria > Pseudomonadati > Pseudomonadota > Gammaproteobacteria > Oceanospirillales > Halomonadaceae > Halomonas > Halomonas sp. HL-93. The sequence goes on along the minus strand of NZ_LT593974.1, from coordinate 3,676,034 downwards.
CTAAGCGATGCTGATGACATGGCGATTGTAGAGAGCGTGATTTATATGGCGAACCGTTTTCAGCGGCCGATGCTTGCTGAAGGGGTCGAGACGCTGGCGCATGCAAAAGCGCTGATTGCGCTGGGCTGTGAGTTAGCGCAAGGCTACGGTATTGCACGGCCAATGCCCGCCGATGAACTGCCGCTGTGGCTGGCTGCATGGCCAGAGCGAGAGGATTGGACTGCCCTAGGCAGAGCCCACTAACGTTGGTTCAATAAGCACTGGATCCGTTGTTAGTGGATCAGGCAGCACGAGGTGCGCTGGGGTTGGGAGCCGAAGTAGACTCGGTGCCTTCATCGCTAGATGGAATGCCTCCTTCTGCGCCTGCCCGTGCCTGGTCCATTTCGCTGCGCTGCATGGCGGCGTCTAGTTTCGCTTCAAGCAAATACTGCCTCGCTTGGGCGGCGACTTGATAGTCTTTGGGTGAAGGGTCAGCGGGAGCCAACGCAGCGGCGATCACGGTTTGCATTTTCTCGATCGTGGCATCGGGGTCGTTGGGAACCGGGCCGTAATCAATCGAGACTTCGCCGGCAACGGCATAGCGCTGGCCATCGGGGCCTACCTCGTAATCGTAGCTAGCCCCGCCGGCATACGCCCCGCCGACGGTCTGGTGGGCCATTTCATGTTGCCTGACCTCGCGGTCGGTTTGTTTGAGTTGGTTTAGCTGCTCAATTTCCTCAGGGGCGAGGGGGCTGCCGTCCGCACTTTTCGGACCGACGGCAGATTCGTCACGGGTCGCATCTTGAGCAGCCGTTTCCTGCTCAACGTCGTCGTTGGCCGCTTTAGGCGATGAGGTCGTTACCTGGGCAGCCCCTGCATTAAACGTGGGCGATGCCCATGCAGAGAGAGAAGCCGCACCGATCACGGCGATTGTCATGGCAAGTGTCCCATGCGATCAAAGGAATGACGTTAAGTATTAGCGAGGCGGGCCAGTCGCGCAAGCTGTCGCTCAATGGATGGGGCGCAAAGAGGTGGGATAGAAGGGGATGCAGACGATTGATGTGGTGATTAATCTCTCTTATGAGACATGCTTGGCGCACTACGAGGGGCGCATTGCCCAGGTGTATACTCATAGCCTGGATGGTCGTCGGGTGGTGTTTCCGGCAGAAGCGCTGCGCCATGTGATGACCCACGACGGCGTTTATGGTATCTACCGATTAAAGTTTTCTGAAGCAGGCCGATTTGTCAGTATTCATCCGCTTGGTATTTGTTGAGCCTATATGTCCCACTCTAAATCTGACGTGTCGCTATATGAAGTCGTTTATGAGGTAATTCCGAACCTCAATATCGCTGAAAAGCTGGTTAACAATACCTTGAAAAGTTTGAGGGAGGAGGCCTCCAACCCTTTGGATATGCTGCGACGCAAAGAGCAGCAAGAAGCCCTCGGCCTCGAAATCCACCATGTGCGGATGAACCTTGAGCATTTATTGGAGCGCTACCGTGACGAGGTGGCCGAGCTGGTTCGTACGGAAGGTCGTGAAAAAGGCCCCATCGTGACACCGGACCCCTTTGAAGCGCAGGCAATCCGCAGCGCCGTTGATATTTATCAACACGTCCGCGCGTATCAGCGTGGCGAGCGGCGTCATCCCCTGCCAGGCCGTTGATCATTACAGTTTAAATGCTCTGCGCCATGAAAAGATGATCCGGCAAGACTTGAGTTATAATAGTGGCTTCACTGCTACCTCCTGGCTTACCCGCTGGGATGTTGGCAGCCTGCCTACCCGGCAACGGCTGCTGAGCCAACAGGAGATATACCATGTCTGCCTCACCGGTCACCTTAATGGTGGCGCGACGCGTTGCTGAAAAACGCTACCCACATTTTACCCGCTGGCTGAACGAAGGCCGTCATTTGGCCGCAGACTTTCCCGGTTACTTGGGGTCCGGCGTGTTGGCGCCTCCTGCCGACGACGATGAGTACCAAATTATCTTTCGCTTCAGCAGCGCTGACACGCTGGCTGCCTGGGAACATTCCGCTTCTCGGCATGCTTGGCTTGCCCGTGGTAAGGGCTTGTTTGATGCCCCGCATGAGCATCGCGCTACTGGCCTAGATGCCTGGTTCCAAACGCATTCGCCCGTACCGCCCCGCTGGAAGCAAGCGGTGGCGGTATGGCTGGCGTTTTTTCCTGTTTCGCTGATTTTTCAGTGGATATTCGGCAGCACCTTGGCCCACTGGCCAATGCTGCCTCGTGTCTTGGTCAGCACCTTGATGCTGACACCGGTCATGGTGTTTGTGTTTATCCCCCTCTCGATGCGGCTATTGGCACCTTGGTTACAGGGTAAACGGTCACCATTGGGTGCTCTTATAGGGCGCAGTGTCGAACGACGCACCTAGGGTGAAGTTAGCGTTGGTAGCGGGGTAATGGGGCGTTTTCTTGTTTATCGCCAACGCTGCTATGCTGAACGGGCACACAGTGAACGGAAGACTGGCGTCAGCGCAATGTTGGCGTGCCCAACTGCCCATGGAGTGCCTATGATTCACGTCCATCATCTCGAAAAATCTCGTTCGCACCGTATCTTATGGCTTCTCGAAACCCTGGAGCTTGAATACGAGATTATCGTTTATCAACGTGACGGTTCCACTCAGCAAGCCCCTGCGGCACTCAAAAAGATACACCCGTTAGGTAAGTCGCCGGTGATCACCGATGGGGAACTGACGATTGCTGAGTCCGGCGCGATTATTGAGTATTTACTGCAGCGTTATGGCCATGGTCGCTGCCAGCCAGATAGCGATAACACCAATGACTGGATAGATTATCGGTACTGGCTGCATTACGCCGAGGGGTCTTTGATGCCGCTGCTGGTCATGCAACTGGTGTTTGGTCAACTGCCTAAACGCTCGCCTTGGTTCGTCAAACCGATTGCCAAAGGCATTACTCAAACTGTTAACAGCACCTTCTTGCACCCGCAAATTAATCAGCACCTGCGTTTTATCGATGATTACCTGGCGTCCCACGAACACTTTTCAGGCCCCTGGCCCAGCGGCGCAGATGTACAGATGAGTTTCCCTCTCCAGGCGGTAGCGGCGACGCATTCATTGATGGCTTACCCCTCGATTGCCCGTTTCGTTGAGCGAGTTGAGTCTGATCCTGCTTGGCAGCGCGTCGTGGAGCGCGCAGGCCAACTGACCATGCCCGGTGCGTAACCGATATCATGGCGGCGTTGGTAATGACCAACCTCGAGCATAACCTGCGCCAGGCTAGGCAGCGGCGTGTTTGCCGTGGTGTCCTGGTGCTCGGTAGCTTGTTGATAACGCCTGCGCTAATGGCAGATGAACCCCTGCGCGTAGGCGTTTATGACAATCCCCCTAAACTGTTCCTCACCGACCAACAGCGGTTAGACGGCATTTTTGGCGATTTACTATGGGCCATTGCCGAGCGCGAGGTCTGGCAAATCGAGCCGGTTGTGTGTGAGTGGCAACGCTGCCTGGATCTGCTTGAACACGGCGATATTGACCTGTTGCCTGATGTGGCATGGAACAAGGCGCGTGCCGAGCGGTTTACGTTTCACAGCGAACCGGTATTGCATAGCTGGTCCCAGCTTTACCAGCGTAAAGGCGTCACGATTGACGCCATGGTCGACTTGGCGCAAAAACGCGTAGCAGTGGTTGAGGACTCCATCCAGCAACGCTATCTCGTCGATATTACCCAGCGCTTTGATATACCGGTTGATTGGGTCCGCGTCGATAGCTTTGAAGAAGGCTTTGCGCGGGTTGTAGGAGGAGAGGCCGACGCGGCAGCGGCCAGTCACCAGTTTGGCGAGTGGCGTGCGCAAAAGGCAGGCCTGAAGAGTACTCCCGTGGTTTTTCAGCCCGTCGAGCTTTATTACGCCGCCTCGCCGTCGCTGCCTCAAGAAGTACTTACCCGCATCGATGAGTACTTAATGCGCTGGAAAGCGAAAAGTGATTCGATTTACTTTGACTCGCTACGCGCTTGGCAGGCAGCGGGCCCCACCCCACCTGCTACGCCTAGCTGGCTGCGCTGGGGGATAGCGGGGCTTTTGGGATCGCTGGCGCTGGTGGTAGGCGTGAGCTTGCTGATGAGGCGACGTATTGCAAAGCAACGGGTGCGCTTGGCAACCAACGAGGCCATGCTGTCGACCATTTTGGATAGCGTGGATGCTTATATCTATATCAAGTCGCCCGATCTGACGTATCAGTACGTCAATCAGCGCATTTGTGAGCTATTTGGCCACCCCGCACAAGCCGTGATAGGCGAGCGTGACGAGACTTTTTTTGACGCCGCTACGGCCGCTGAAATCGCTCGGGTAGATCGGCGCGTGCTGGCCTCGGGTGAAAAAGTCACCATTGAGGAGAGTAATGTTTTAAAGCACGACGATCGGGTGAGAACCTTCTTATCGATCAAAATGCCGCTTGCCTTTACACCAGGCGAGCCTCCTTCGCTTTGCGGGATCTCGACTGAGCTGACCGAGTATTTGGAAATGCAGTCCCGAACGCACTATCTCGCATTCTACGATGCGTTGACCGGTCTGCCGAACCGTCGCCTACTTATGGAATCCCTGGCGACTACCATCAAGGAAGATACGCAGGGCAATCAATACGGTGCGCTATTAGTGGTGGATCTTGACCACTTTAGGTTGGTTAACGATTTACAAGGTCATGCGAGTGGCGACCAGCTATTGATCAGCGTGGCCGAACAGCTTCGCCAAGCGCTGGATAATGACGCTATCCTGGCACGTTTTAGCAGTGATGAATTTGTCGTGCTTATCAACCACTTGGGTGAGCATCAGGAAAAGGCCGCTGCCAAGGCTGAGCGCATCGCCCGACAGTTGATGACGACAATTCATCAGTTACGCAATAGCCGTTCATTACCGATTAGTGCCAGCGTGGGGCTGGCGCTATTTAATGGCGATTCGAGCCCACTGGATCAGGTGCTGCAGCAGGCAGATATGGCACTTCAGCAGGCCAAGGCCGCTGGCGGGCATGAGCTGCGTTTTTTCAACCCTAGCATGCAAACCAGCGTACTGGAGCGTGCAAACCTGGAAGCCGACCTCCACCATGCCTTGGCCCGACGTGAGCTAGAGCTGCATTATCAAATTCAAGTGAATCAAAAAGGCGTGACCATTGGGGTGGAGGGGCTGCTGCGTTGGTACCACCCGGAGCGCGGTTGGGTCTCGCCTGCTGAGTTTATTCCGCTGGCAGAAGAGAGCGGGCTGATTATTCCGATTGGCAACTGGGTATTGACACAAGCCTGCCAGCAATTGGCCATGTGGGCGCGGCAAACCGCCTACGCGCCGCTGACTATCTCGGTTAACGTCAGTTCAGTGCAGTTTCAGCAGCCCGACTTCATTCGCCGTGTGGAAACTCTGCTCAAGCAAACTCAGGCGCCGGCTAGCCAGCTGGTGCTAGAAGTCACCGAAAGCCTGCTGATGCGCGAGCCGACCCGCGTGCGCCATACCATGCTCAGGTTGCGTGAGCGGGGGATTCGCTTTGCGTTGGATGATTTCGGCACCGGGTATTCCTCATTAAACTACCTAAAGCGGTTACCCCTTGATGAACTCAAGATCGACCAGTCGTTTGTCCGTGAGTTATTAACCGATAAAGCCGATGCCGCGATTGTCGATACGATTATTCTGCTGGCCGTTAGTTTAGGGCTGGAGGTGGTGGCCGAGGGCGTGGAAACCCAGGCTCAGTTAGATTGGTTAAAAGGTCACGGCTGCTATCGCTATCAAGGCTATTTTCTTGGCCGCCCTAAGCCCATTGATCATTTATTCGAATAAAAAAGCCCTGCCATCGTGAATGGCAGGGCATCTTATCTATCAATACGTGTTGTTAATACATCGTGTTGGCGTTAGCCAAATAAGGCAAAGCTCTCGGCGTTAAGCCACATGTGCACCAAGATACTGGCGACGTAGCCTAGTAAAATCACCGGCGACCACTTCAAGTGTCCAATAAAGGTATAAGCGCCACGCGCTTGCCCCATGACCGCCACGCCCGCGGCGGAGCCAATCGACAACAAACTGCCGCCTACCCCAGCGGTTAGCGTGATCAGCAGCCAGTGACCTTGCGACATATCAGGTTCCATGGTGAGCACGGCAAACATGACGGGAATATTATCGATGACGGCGGAGACCACGCCGAGCACAATATTGGCCGCTGTTGGGTTCCAGCCGAGATACAGGGCTTCCGAGAGCAAGCCGAGATAGCCCATAAAGCCCAACCCGCCTACACACATCACAACGCCGTAGAAGAACAGCAAGGTATCCCACTCGGCGCGCGCCACGCGGTTAAAAACATCGAAGGGTACCACGCTACCCAACTGTTCAAGCTTCTTGTTGTCGCCGCGGCGGCTGTAGCGTTCACGCTTGCGCTCCAATGAACGCGGCAGGCTGCGGCGAAGGTAGTAACCAAAAAACTGCAGATAGCCCAGGCCGGTCATCATGCCAAGTACCGGGGGTAGGTGCAGTAACGTATGGCACAGCACCGCGGTGGTAATCGTCAGCAGAAAAAGCGCCACGATGCGCCTTGCGCCGCGTTTCATCCATACATCTTCTTGCAGGCTTTCGGGTTTTTTGTTGGGGATGAAAAAGCTCATGACGATCGCAGGGATTAAGAAATTGACCAGCGACGGTAAAAACAGAATAGAGAAGTCTTGGAATGGCACAATGCCCGCCTGCCAAACCATCAGCGTGGTAATGTCGCCGAAGGGGCTAAAGGCGCCCCCCGCATTGGCCGCCACCACGATGTTAATACACGCCATATTGATGAAGCGCTTATCGCCTTCGGCGACTTTGGTGACGACCGCACACATCAGTAGTGCCGTGGTCAGGTTATCGGCAATCGGTGACAGCATGAACGCCAAACCGCCGGTTAACCAGAAAAGCGCGCGGTAATTAAACCCCATGCGCAGCATCCACGAACGCAGTGCATCAAATACCCGGCGCTCTTCCAGGGCGTTGATATACGTCATGGCCACCAGCAGGAACAGCATCAGCTCGGTGAACTCCAGAAGCGTCATGCGGAAGGCTTGTTCAGAGGCCTCCGACATGCCGTTTTGGACATACACCCAGCCGATGAGGCTCCAGATGATACCAGCCGCGACCAGCACCGGTTTGGACTTGCGCATGTGGATTTTTTCTTCGGCCATGACCAACGCATAGGCCATGGTAAAAATAGCAAGTGCGAAAAAACCCACTGCCGATTGGGTTAAATCGAGTTCACCCGTTACGGCGAATACCCCGGGGCTAAACAGCAGCAATAACGCTGCCAACAAAAAAAGCCAGCGACGATCGAATCGAGGCTGGCAAGGAGGTCGAAAAAAAGGCATGACGATGCATTTCCTTTCGTTAGGTTTATAGGAAGGATTTAAAAGCCGCGTCAGTCTATCAGTCCGTATTGCGATGCAATACGTAATAAAAACGAATGAATGTAGCGGTTCTTAACCGTTACAGCTCATTTTTTAGCAAATTAATCGTTTAGGTAATAGTAACTTGGAAAATTTTCAGGACTAGGTTGCATTAATGACGCTAAAACTTAGGGCTAAGTAAACGATATAGCCTGCTAATAAAAAAGCGCCCTCAACACGTGATAACCGCATACCGGTATACAGGAAAAGCATTAGGATGCCGGCTGCTCCGAGCATGACCCACTGGTCAAAAGCGCCAACCCGGGCAGCAATGGGCAGCGGTTGTAGAAACGCCGACACACCCAAGATGCCGAGAATATTGAAGATATTACTGCCCAGAATATTTCCCACGGCGACATCGGCGTGTCGACGCAGGGCGGCAATAATGGAAACGGCCATTTCCGGTAGCGATGTGCCCACAGCCACGATAGTTAGGCCAATCACTGCTTCTGAAATGCCCATGGCTTGGGCTAAACCAATGGCACCATAAAGTAACAACTGGGAGCCCCCAATCAGTAAACCAAGACCGAGGACGAGGGCGACGATAATGGTTAGGCCGGTTTTAGGAAGCTTCGTCATTTCATCGGCTTCCGAGGTATGCATCTCAGCAGCGGGTATGGTCTGTTGGCGTTCACTAAGGTATGCCCAAACGAGATAACCGACCAAGCCGGCTATAAAAAGGCCAGCATCCAGTCGTCCCAGGGCTCCCCCCCACGCCAAGCCGATAAATAGTAAGCTGGCTGCCACCATGACGACGCCATCACGGCGCAGCGCCTGGGGTTGAACGGTCATTGGGCAGATAATTGCGCACAAGCCCAGAATCAATAGGATATTGCCGATATTGCTGCCCACGATATTACCCACTGCAATATCCGGCTGCTGGTTGATCGCTGCGTCTATCGAGACCACCAGTTCTGGGGCCGACGTGCCAAAGCCCACCACGACTAATCCCGTCAATAGGGGGGAGACACCCGCCCGCCGCGCGCCCGCGACAGCACCGCGTATTAACGCTTCGCCGCCCAGTGTTAAAAAGCCAATGCCTGCTAAAAGGCTCAAGGCGTACAGCATGCTGAATTTTCCTTTTCAATGTTGGCCCGTAAACGAGCTGGCTTAGGCGATAACATAGCGGAGAGTAGCGGCTTCTGCCTAATGGTTTCGCGTGCTGGCGATTCGATAATCGTGTTGAGCAGAAAAAGCTCTGCGGTACGCTAAGCGCTACCAAGTCGAAGACGGTAATGGAAGCGTCGTGAGGCAGTTATCGCCATCGCATAGCGGAGAGTTGACAATAGTGATGTTATAACTTAACTTATTTTTTGAAAGTCTTAATCTTGTGATTTGCCAAAGGAAATACATCAAAATGACGTATCGTCAAAAAGTCACTGCGCTTGCGTTAAGCGCTTTACTGATTTCAGGTATACAAAGTGTGCATGCTGATGATCATGCTCACGACCACGACCACGACCACGACCACGACCACGACCACGACCACGACCACGACCACGACCATAGCCATGACCATGATAGCGATATCTACGCAGGCTACTTTGACGATGAACAAGTGAAGGATCGTCCACTCTCAGACTGGGAAGGTGATTGGCAGTCGGTATACCCCTACCTGGAAGACGGTACGCTTGACGAGGTTTTTGAGCATAAAGCCTCTGAGGGCGACAAAACCGCCGAGGAATACAAAGCATATTACGATACGGGTTATCAAACGGATGTGGAGCGTATCGTTATCGAAGGGCAAAACGTCACCTTCTATGAAGACGGCGAGCAGCGTACGGGGGAGTATCAATTCGATGGCTATGAGATATTAACCTACGAAGCTGGTAACCGTGGGGTACGCTATATCTTTGAGCTTGAAGAAGCCGCTGATGAGCTTCCTCAATACATCCAGTTTAGTGACCATAGTATCTATCCCACTGATGCGTCACATTTTCACCTCTATTGGGGCGATGACCGCGAAGCCCTACTGGAAGAAGTTACTAACTGGCCGACGTATTATCCCTCGGCGCTGGATGGTGATGAAATCGTCGATGAGATGATCGCCCACTAAACAGCCTCCTGAGCGGAAAACGCTGATGAGTGTGCTCGAGTAACGACGACAAAGCGCTGGCAGAGATGCCAGCGCTTTGCTTATATGAGTAAGACCCAATGCGTTGAAGAGTCGATCCATGACCCCCTATTTGCCTTTACTGATCACATTGGCCCCACTTGCTACGCGCTTTTGCAAACGCTTGCTGAGCATCGGGCTTTTGGTCTCAAGCAGCGTGGTAACCGCAGACGCGGGGTGCGATAACGCGAGTACACAACTAGCACTAACGGAATGTTCCGCGCAGGCATATCAATCGGCCGATGATGAGCTTAACGAAGCGTATCAAGCCCTTGTTAGCAAGCTGGAGAAAAATCCAGCGACGCTTGAAAAGCTGCGCGATGCCCAACGGGCCTGGATCAGCTTTCGAGACGCTGAATGCGCGCTTGAGAGCGGCGGCGTAGAAGGCGGCAGCGCACAACCCATGGTACGTAACGGATGCCTTGCAACGCTGACAAAGCAGCGCACCGAGCGACTGCGCGAGCATGCACATTGTGAAGAGGGGGATCTGAGCTGTCCGCGCTAAAACACGCGATAACTCGGATTAAGCACTACAAACAAAAAAAGCACCCGTAGGTGCTTGATTTGAAGGGGTGTCTGGTGGAGGCGGCGGGAATTGAACCCGCGTCCGCCAGCACTCGCCCATTGGCTCTACATGCTTAGATTTCGTCTTTTGATTTAGCTCGACTGACTCCGACGATCAGGATTCAGCCTCGCGAGTCTTCTAAAGTTTAACGGCTGGCAAGAAGACACTACCAACCGCGGTCCTATCATTTTTAGCTCGTATCCCCTCAGCGATGAATAGGCACATCGCCTTGGGGCCAGACAAGAAGCTAACAGGGTTTAAGCTGCTAGCGCGCCTTGAGCATAGTTTTCGTCGTTTGCGACTATTTTTCGTGATGTGGTATTTACGAGATACATCACGCTCTCGGCATGCACCGCAGGGGTTGTCACCGGCGTCGAAACCATGTCGCCCCCTTAGTTACGTGGGCATTCTAACGTGCTCACAAGTGATTGACCAGCTATGCCTTGTTATGTTCCCGCATGATTCTGCCTTTCTGGCGATTCCAGTCGCGATCTTTTTCAGTAGCGCGTTTGTCGTGAACTTTTTTACCGGTCACCAAGGCAAGCTCGCACTTAACCTTATTACGCTTCCAGTAAAGTTTTAGTGGTACGCAGGTGTGGCCCTTGTCCTGGGTCACCGAAAACAGCTTGGCAATTTCTTTGCGATGCAGCAGCAATTTTCGCGTGCGCGTGGGGTCAGCGATTTCATGGGTGCTGGCGGTATTCAGCGGCATGATATGGCTACCCAGCAACCACGCTTCGCCATTGCGAATTAAAATATAGGTGTCAGTGAGCTGTGCCTTGCCCGCGCGAAGGCTTTTGACTTCCCATCCTGCCAGCGAAAGGCCTGCTTCGAAGGTTTCATTGATATGATACTCAAAGCGTGCCTTCTTATTTTGGGCAATAACGTTGCTGGTAGGGCCTTTGCTCTTACCTTTTTTCGTGGCCATGAAACCTCATATTCGATCTGTCGGTGACATCCCCTTCGTTATGCGGGGAGGCATGATACCATTCAAGGTCTTAACTATGATTCCCATGATACGCCTTGGGCACTGTGAAGTCAGCGGAGAGGTCAATGCCAACCGTCAATCGTTCCGCCTTGGTGCGGCACACCCCCAAACAAATGTTCGATCTGGTCAACGACTTCGAGCGCTATCCAGAGTTTTTGCCGGGCTGTCGTCGTGCACGTTTACTTGAGCAAGACGACGATCACTTAATTGGCGAAATGACGCTAGGACGTGCGGGTGTTGAGCAGTCGGTTACCACTCGCAACGATCTCTTTGCCCCAGAGCGTATTGAGATGTCTCTGGTTAGCGGCCCTTTTAAACGTTTAAAAGGGCGCTGGCAGTTTATTCCGATGGGCGATGGCGCCTGTAAGGTGAGCCTGGACATGGAGTTCGAATTTGCCAATCGGCTACTGGGCATGGCATTCGGCAAGCTATTTCAGCAGATTGCCGGGCAGCTTGTTGACGCCTTCACCCGCCGTGCCGACGAGCTCCATGGTCGATGACACCTTCACTATCGAGGTAGCGTTTGGTCTCCCGCACAAACAACGTTTGGTCGCACTCAACGTACCCCCGGGGACGACCGCTCGTGACGCAGTTGCTTTAGCGGATTTGCCGCGTCTATTCCCCGAACTACCTCGCGAGACCTTCGACGATGCGCCACTGGGTATTTTCGGGCAGGCGCTACGCGACCCGGCGCGACATAATGTAGCACCGGGAGATCGGGTTGAGGTGTATCGACCACTGCTTATCGATCCCAAAGCCGCTCGCCGGGCGCGTGCAAAACGCCAAGCGAGCGGGAGCGGCGATTAAGGCTGAGAGCTGGGTGAGGAACTAGGTGCGGGGTTCTGCGACTGCTCACTATTCGTCTGGGACGGATCGGCAGTGTCAGTTGCAGGTCCACGAACGTCCTCACCCTCGAGAGGAATGTCTTCTGATAAGTCACCTTCCTGGTCAATGTCGACAAGCCGCCCCTGGTTGTCAAACGTCAGCGTAACGCGCCGTTTTTCAACGTCGCTATAAGCTTTATCGAGACGGAATATATAATCCCACTGACGAGCATCGAAGGGTGCTTCGAGCAGCGGGCGTCCCATGACATAGGTGACTTGTTCCTGGGTCATTCCCGGTTGCAGTTGGTCGACCATTTCCTCAGTGACCAGGTTGCCTTGCGGGATGTCGCGTTTGTACACGCCAACGTAACTACAGCCGCTGATAACGGCAATGGAGACGGAGAGCGTGATGATTCGAGTCAATTTTTGCATTTGAGCCTATTCTTCACTATCGTGGTTTCGGTCGATCATACCCGACCTAACCTGTTACTGCGAAGAGCAACCATGGCCGATAAGAACCATGAATTACGTAAAGCCGGGCTGAAAGTGACCCTGCCGCGTGTCAAAATCCTGCAGATTCTCGAAACTGCTTCGGGTCAGCACCACCTTAGCGCAGAAGAAGTGTATAAAACACTGATAGATGCGGGCGAAGATGTGGGACTGGCAACTGTTTACCGTGTACTGACCCAGTTTGAGTCGGCTGGCCTCGTCATTCGTCACAATTTCGATGGCGGTCATGCGGTATTTGAGATGACGCAAGAAGACCACCATGACCACATGGTGTGTTTAGAAAGCGGTGAAATCGTCGAATTCGTCGACGAAATCATTGAGCGTCGTCAACAAGAAATCGCTGAAGAGCACGGCTACGAATTAGTGGACCATGCCTTGGTGTTGTACGTTCGCCCTCGTGGATCGGACGTCACGCGCCAAGACAGTGGACCTACTAACAAAAAGTAGGGCGCACGCCAAAGCCTCTGCTGTCCTGCCCATCGCCTCTGGGCTGCCTAGCTGAAATGCTAGGCGGCCCGGGGGCGTTTCTGTGGAGCGTTCGATAATAGCCAAGGGCGCGCGAGGCGCGTTGTTAATGCGGTTTGCGTTGGCTTGCGTTGAGCATTTCACGTGCGTGGGCAAGGGTTTGGTCAGAGAGCGTGACGCCGCCCAGCATGCGGGCGAGTTCGCTCACACGACCCTGTTCATCGAGAAGGGCCATCTGCGTCAGGGTCGTATCGCGCTTAGCGCGTTTTTCAATGTGTAGATGTTGGTGAGCCTGTGCGGCCACCTGGGGCAGGTGAGTGACGGTCATTACCTGACCGTTTTCGCCGAGCTTGCGCAGCAGTTGGCCAACGATTTCCGCGGTGGCGCCGGACACTCCCACGTCGACTTCATCAAACACCAGGCTTGGAATGGTCGAGTGAGACGCGGCGACGACCTGTATGGCCAAGCTAATGCGCGAAAGCTCACCGCCTGACGCCACCTTGGTGAGCGGTCTGGCGGGTTGGCCGGGGTTAGCGCTGATTAAAAAGTGGACATGGTCGAGGCCTTCCGCTGCCGGTGTGTCGCGTGGGGTGACGGCAACTTCGAAGCGCGCCTTGCCCATGGCCAGAAAGGTAAGCTGCTGCTGAACTTCTTTACCCAATTGCACAGCCGCTTTTTGGCGTGCTTCGCTTAGCCGTTTGGCCTCGCCGCGATAGCGCTCACGGTAGTTGGCGAGCTGGGCGCTCAGGGTTTCAATATCGTTATCGCTGTTGTCCAACTCAGCAACTTCGCGAGTCAGCTCAGCGTGCAGTGCACAGACCTCATCCGGTGCGACATGGTGTTTGCGGGCGATACGGTGAACATCAGCCAAGCGCTGCTCCACCCAAGCCAAGCGTTCCGGGTCGAGCTCGGTGGTGCTGGCGAAATGGTTGAGTTCGCTGGCCGCTTCTTCAATCTGAATGCGCGCATCGCTGAGCATGGCGAGGGTATTGGCCAGCGTACCTTTGTCGCTCCCTGGTAAGGCGCTTAAATGCGTATAAGCTTGGTTAAGCAGCGACAGGGCGCCGCCTTCATCGCTGGCGCAGCAGTCGGCGGCAAATTGTGTTTCACGTAAGGTTTCGTCGGCGTGGGCCAGCGTGTGCTGCTCGTTTTCCAGTGTTTCCAATTCGCCTTCCGCAAGCCCCAGCTGGTCGAGTTCTTCTACCTGATAACGCAGCAGTTGTCGTTTGGCTTCCACTTCGCTGCCGGCTTCCTTGCGCTGTTTAAGGCGCCGGTTGGTGCTGCGCCAGTCGTGATACGTCGCGGCAAGCTGCTGTGCCGCCTCGCGAAGTCCCGCATAATCATCGAGCAGCGCGAGGTGAGTTTCTTCACGCATTAACGCTTGGTGGGCATGCTGGCCGTGAATCTGTACCAGCCGTTCACCCAGCGATTTTAGGTCGCTGATCGTGGCCGGCTGTCCATTGATCCAGGCCTTGGAGCGTCCACTTGCGGTTACCACGCGCCGCAACAAGCACTCGTCGCAGGGGAGTTCCCGGCTACTCAGCCACTCGATGGCAGCGGGCAAGTGCTGAATATCGAATCGCGCCGATAGGTCTGTGCGCTCACTGCCGTGGCGCACACTGCCGGCATCGGCGCGCTCACCCAAGCAAAGGCCCAATGCTCCCAATAAAATTGATTTACCCGCCCCGGTTTCGCCGGTAATGGCGGTCATGCCATGCGTCAGGTCGAGCTCTAGATGCTCAACGATCGCGTAATCTCGAATAGCAAGCTGAGTCAGCATAAGGCCCTCCTGAGGCACAGCGGAACGGGCGCGGCATGCGCGCCTGAGTATTGTTGTTTTATACAGTAGTCGAAACCGCGCTTCAATGCCCACTTGAGATGGCTTTTATGGTCCCCATATACCGTGCATAGCCAATTTATATCGCTACTTACTATCGGGCTTTTGACTAGCCCCCGAACGTTGCAGGAGCAAGGCATGGCAAAAGAACCGCAAACGCCACTAGATGACGAGCTGGCTCGCCACGAGCAAGAAGCAGAAACCCCGGAGCAAGAGGCGGAAGATCGCTTGGTTGAAGGCGAGCTGGAAGGCTTGATTAATGACGAAGAAGCGATTGTTGATAGCGTCGATGACGGCTCCGAAGCAGATGCCCTGGCCGCTCAGGTACAAGACCTGGAGCAACGTCTGGCAGAAGCCAACGACCAATCGCTAAGAGCGGCCGCTGAAGCGCAAAACGTGCGTCGTCGAGCGGAGCTTGAAGCCGAAAAGGCGCGCAAATTTGCCTTGGAAAAGTTTGTTAAAGACCTGTTGCCGGTCGTCGACAGCCTGGAAAAAGCGCTCGAATCCATGCAGGAAGACGCCTCAGACGTTCATCGAGAAGGCGTCTCAATGACACTGAAGATGCAGCTTGATGTGCTGAACAAGTTTGGTGTCGAAAGCATTGAGCCCCAAGGCGAACCCTTCGACCCGCAAGTTCATGAAGCCATGGCGATGGTGCCGAATCCTGAGCTCGAGCCCAACACCGTCATGGAGGTAATGCAAAAAGGCTACTCATTGAATGGACGTCTTGTACGCCCAGCGATGGTAGTCGTTAGTCAGAAAGCGAGTGAGTCATAAGGCAGATAAGGCATAAAAAAGCCTTGAAAAGTCTCAGGTGGCCCCCAAATAAAGGGCAACCCCGCGGGATACCCGCAATCAGTTTGACGTATTGAAACAACCAGATTCGAGGTTCTTATTATGGGACGCATTATTGGTATTGATTTGGGCACCACCAACTCTTGTGTATCGGTGCTCGATGGTGACAGTGCAAAAGTCATTGAAAATGCGGAAGGCGGCCGTACCACACCGTCTATCATCGCTTACACCGACGACGGTGAAACGCTCGTTGGCCAGGCAGCCAAGCGCCAAGCGGTCACCAACCCAGAAAACACGCTATATGCCATCAAGCGTCTAATCGGCCGTCGTTTTAAAGACGATGTCGTACAAAAAGACATTAAAATGGTGCCTTACAAAATTACCGAAGCGGATAACGGTGACGCTTGGGTAGAAGTGAAAGGTAAAAAAATGGCGCCGCCGCAGGTCAGCGCGGAAGTGCTTAAGAAAATGAAGAAGACGGCGGAAGATTACCTCGGCGAAACTGTTACCGAGGCGGTCATTACGGTACCGGCTTACTTCAACGACAGCCAGCGTCAGGCTACCAAGGATGCGGGTCGCATCGCTGGTTTGGATGTTAAGCGCATCATCAACGAGCCGACCGCAGCAGCGCTCGCCTACGGTATGGACAAGTCTCGCGGCGATAAAACCATCGCGGTCTACGACCTGGGCGGCGGTACCTTCGATATTTCGATCATCGAAGTCGCCGATGTTGACGGCGAAACCCAGTTTGAAGTGCTGGCAACCAATGGCGACACTTTCCTGGGCGGCGAAGACTTTGACCTGGCGTTGATTAACTATCTGGTTGACCAGTTCAAGTCGGACAGCGGTATTGACCTATCCGGTGACAATCTGGCCATGCAGCGCCTGAAAGAAGCTGCCGAGAAAGCCAAAATCGAGCTTTCCAGCGCCCAGCAAACCGACGTCAACCTGCCGTACATCACGGCGGACAACACAGGGCCGAAGCACCTTAACGTGAAGGTGACCCGTGCCAAGCTGGAATCGCTGGTAGATGACCTGGTACAGCGCTCAATGGAGCCGTGCAAGGTTGCCCTGAAAGATGCTGGCCTGTCGGCATCAGAAATTGACGACGTGATCCTGGTCGGTGGCCAGACGCGCATGCCGCTGGTCCAGCAGAAAGCCGCTGAGTTCTTCGGTAAAGAAGCACGTAAAGACGTTAACCCTGACGAAGCGGTGGCCGTGGGTGCTGCGATTCAGGGCGGCGTTCTGGGCGGCGACGTTAAAGATGTACTGCTGCTCGACGTTACCCCGTTAACCTTGGGTATCGAAACCCTGGGGGGTGTAATGACACCGCTGATCGAGAAAAACACCACTATTCCGACCAAGAAGACGCAAACCTTCTCCACGGCGGATGACAACCAGACGGCGGTGACCATCCATGCCGTGCAAGGCGAGCGTAAGCAAGTATCGCAGAACAAGTCGCTGGGTCGCTTCGATCTTGCCGATATTCCGCCCGCGCCGCGCGGTGTGCCGCAAATCGAAGTGGCTTTCGATCTGGATGCCAACGGTATTCTGAACGTATCAGCCAAAGATAAGGCAACCGGCAAAGAGCAGTCGATTGTTATCAAGGCGTCTAGCGGTTTGACCGATGAAGAAATCGATCAAATGGTACGCGATGCCGAAGCCCACGCGGACGAAGATAAAAAGTTTGAAGCGCTGGTGCAATTGCGTAACCAAGCAGACGGCATGATTCACGCTACGCGTAAAACGCTGGAAGAAGCCGGTGACAAAGCGACCGATGACGAGAAACAAGCCATCGAAACCGCTATCACCGAGTTGGAAGAAGCCACTAAAGGCGACGACCAAGAGCTGATTCAGCAAAAACTCGACGCGCTCACCGAGGCGTCAGGCAAGCTGGCACAAAAGATGTACGCCGAGCAGGCAGAAGGCGCTGAGCAGCCGGGTGAAGAGGGCGTCGACCAAGGCAAATCGAAGCCTGAAGAAGACGTGGTTGACGCTGAGTACGAAGAAGTCAACGACGAGCAAAAGAAACAGTAACCCCTCTTTCTGCCAAGGAAAGCGGTGACGCGGGAGGCAACCTCCCGCGTTGCTGTTTCCGCGGCCGAGACGCTCGAAGTTAAATGTGCAGTTGAATGCGTAGCTAACCAGGAGGCGTAGGACCCATGTCCCAACGCGATTATTATGAAGTCCTGGGTGTCGAAAAAGGGGCTGATCAGAAAGAGATCAAGAAGGCCTACCGTCGCCTGGCGCAAAAGTATCACCCCGACCGTAACCCGGATGATGACACCGCTGCGGAGAAATTCCGTGAGGTATCGGAAGCCTACGAAGTCTTAACCGACAGCGAAAAACGTGCCGCTTACGATCAGTTTGGCCATGCCGGGGTTGACGGCCAAGGCGGCTTTGGTGGCGGAGGTTTTGGCGGCGGTGGCGCTGGCGATTTCAGCGACATCTTTGGCGATGTGTTTGGCGATATTTTCGGTGGCGGCGGTGGACGTCGGCGCGGCCCCAATGCGCCTGCACGGGGCTCTGATCTGCGCTATAACCTTGAGCTGGACCTGGAAAACGCAGTGGCCGGTACCACGGTCGATATCCGCGTACCGCGGCATATTGAATGCGATCGCTGCGATGGCGGCGGTGCTGAACCAGGTTCAAGCAAAGATACCTGTCCAACGTGCCATGGCCACGGCCAAGTGCGTATGCAGCAAGGTTTCTTCGCCGTTCAGCAAACCTGCCCGACCTGTCATGGCTCTGGCCAACACATCAAAGTGCCGTGCCATAAATGTAACGGCGAAGGTCGCGTGCGCGAGACCCGGACGCTGTCGGTGAAGATTCCCCCAGGCGTGGACACCGGCGACCGCATCCGTTTGAATGCGGAAGGCGAAAGCGGCGTCAACGGCGGCCCTCCGGGCGATTTGTATGTCCAGGTAGCCATCAAGCCGCACCATATCTTCCAGCGTGACGGTAAGCACCTGCAGTGTGATGTGCCGATCAACTTTGTTGATGCCGCCCTTGGCGGGGAGCTGGAAGTGCCGACGCTCGACGGGCGCGTGAAGCTGAAAATTCCGCCGGAAACCCAAACCGGCAAGCTATTCCGTCTGCGCGGTAAAGGCGTGAAGCCCGTGCGTGGCGGTGCTCCTGGCGATCTGCTATGCAAAGTGGTGGTGGAAACCCCGGTCAATCTCAATGACGAGCAGCAAGACCTGCTGCGTCAGCTACAAAAGAGCTTGGACGGCACCAACAGCCATAGCCATTCGCCGAAGAAAACCGGCTTTTTCGATAGCGTGAAGAAGTTTTTTGAAGAGATGAAGCCGTAATTTTGAGATGATGCTAATCAGCTAGGTGCTTGGTTCAAAAACCCTCGGTTCGCCCGGGGGTTTTTGCTGTTTAGGGAGTGCTGTACACGATGGATAACCTCCAGGAGAGGCCCACTAAAGGTATTTTGCTTAGGATTCTCTCTGGTGTGCTATTTACCGGCATGTTGGTGAGCATCAAGGCGGTCAGTGACGTTGTGCCGGTGGGCCAGTCGGTATTTTTCCGCTCGCTGTTTGCGCTGTTGCCCATAGTGGTATTTCTTGCCCTGCGCCGGGAGTTTCCTCGCGGGCTGGCAACGCGTCGCCCGCTGGGGCATGCGTTGCGCTCTGGCTTGGGGGCGGCGGCGATGTTCGCGTCCTTTGGGGCGGTCGCGCTATTGCCGGTTGCCGAGGCTACGTTGCTCGCCCAGTTAACGCCGGTGTTCATGGCCGTTGGTGGGGTTTTGCTATTGGGCGAGCGGTTTTCGCTCCATCGTGCCGGTGCCATTGTGTTTGCGCTCTTAGGTATGGCGGTATTAGTGCTGCCTGGGTTGGAAGCGGACGAGGCGGGTGGGCAATTGCCGGGCTATGCGTTAGGGGCGCTTAGCGCGTTGTTAACGGCAGGGGCGCTGCTTACCGTGCGGCGGATTTCACGTACGGAAACGGCAGGTGCTATCGCCTTCTATTTTATACTGGTGTCGTCGCTGGCAGGCCTGGCAACGCTACCGATGGGCTGGGCGGCGCTTAGCCCAGAAGAGTTTGGGTTGCTGGTGTTGTCAGGCCTGTTTGGCGGCGCGGCGCATATCGCGATGACGCTGGCGTTGCGCAATGCGGAAGCATCGCGCTTGGCGCCATTTGAGTATATAGCATTGGTTTGGCCGGTATTGGCGGATTGGGTGTTGTTCGGAATACCTGTCTCTAGTGGTTTCCTACTTGCACTGCCGCTGATGTTAAGCGGCGTGGCACTCGCCGCCATGGAAGGAAGGCGGTTTAGATGGCTTCTTCGACGATAAGCTGCGGGCTGCCTTTTGAGCAGGGCTCAATGCGCGCGTTTACTCGGTAAACGGACTGCAGCAGTGCAGGCGTAATCACGTCCGCCGTGGGACCGCAGGCAATTAGACGACCGTGTTCAAGCACCATGGATGCATCGGTAAAGCGCAGCGCATGCCCCAGGTCATGCAGTGCTACCAGGATGAGCATTTGCCGCTCGTCGGCTAGCCGCCGCAGTACGCTCAGCAGGCTAATTTGGCGATTCAGGTCGAGCGCTGAGGTGGGCTCGTCCAGCATCAGAATCTCGGGCTCCTGCACCAACGCTTGGGCGGCGCTGACCAGTTGGCGCTGCCCGCCGCTAAGGTCGCCAATATCGCGTTCGCCCAATGTGGCGATATTCAGCTCATCTAATGCACGGTCAACCTGTGCTAAATCTTCGCCCTGGACTTTTAGGCTGCGCCCTTGCATGCGCGCCAACAGCACTGATTCATATACCGTTAGCACTGCTTTCGCCCCTGTGTCTTGGGGCATGTAGGCCACGGGGCGCTCGGCGCTTGTACCGCTGATGACCACCTCGCCTTCACCTTTTAATAGACCCAGGATGCGGCGAAATAAGGTGGATTTGCCTGCGGCATTAGGGCCAAGCAGGGCCACCACTTGCCCACCCTGAAAGCGCGGGGTGGTGATGTCTTGGATAATGGAACGCCGCCCGTAGCGGGCGGAAACGCGATTCAGCTGTAGGGTTACCATGATGCCTTCTTGTGGTTAAGCACGAGAAACAGAAAGAAGGGAATCCCAACGAGAGACGTAATGATGCCAATGGGAATAATGGTGCCCGGAATAATGATTTTGGAAATCACCGAGCCAACCGACAGAATCAGTGCGCCACACAGCGCTGAGCCTGGCAAGAAGAAGCGCTGGTCCTCGCCGAGCATAAGGCGCGCAATATGCGGCCCCACCAAGCCAATAAACCCGATGGTGCCGACAAACGCGACGGCAATAGCCGCAAGCAACGATACCAGTACCAGCACTTCCAGGCGCAGCGAGCGCGGATTCACGCCCATGCTTTCGGCTTTGGCGTCGCCCAGTCGCATGGCGGTGAGCGCCCAGCCGTGACGCGCAAGCAGTGGTATCACCATGGCCAATACGCTCAGCGCGATCCAGAATTTCGGCCAGGTCGCTTTGGTCAGGCTGCCCATGGTCCAAAACACTACCGCGGACACGGCCTCTTGGCTGGCAAAGAACTGAATCAGCGACATCAGCGAGTTGAAGATGAACACCATGGCGATGCCCAGTAGCACAATGGTTTCTACCGTCACACCGCGCTTAAGGCTTAAGGCATGAATTAAGAACGCTGTGAACATGGCCATTATGAAGGCGTTGATGGGCACCACAAACTCAATGGCGGCAGGCACCAGCGCGACACCAAAAGCGAGCCCTAACGCTGCACCAAAACTTGCTCCAGCCGAAATTCCCAGGGTAAACGGGCTGGCCAGCGGGTTGCTCAGGATGGTTTGCATCTGAGCTCCGGCCACCGAGAGACTGGCGCCCACAACCAGTGCCATCAGGGCCACCGGCATGCGTATCTCCCAGAGAATGACGCGTGCCTGCTGGCTGACGTTATCTGGGGTGAACAAGGCGGTAACGACTTCGCCCAGGCTGTAGCGTGCCGGGCCAAGGGCTAGGTCAA
The DNA here is from genome assembly GCF_900086985.1 of Halomonas sp. HL-93. Lineage (NCBI taxonomy): Bacteria > Pseudomonadati > Pseudomonadota > Gammaproteobacteria > Oceanospirillales > Halomonadaceae > Halomonas > Halomonas sp. HL-93. The sequence continues at coordinate 3,654,567 of NZ_LT593974.1, read as the reverse complement.
CGCATAGACTGAAAAATAGTGCGACCACCAGCGCTGCCAGAATCATCTGGCGACGAAACACTTGGCTACGATAGAAAGCGCGCCCCTGTGGGGCGGGCGCTGCCGTCATGGTTTCACTCGTCATTTAATGACACCCAGTAACCGGGTTCGTAGTCGATGGGTAAAAAGCGGTCGTGCAGCTCACGCATAGTGGCTTCCGGTTCCAGGTCTTCAAACAACTGCGGATGTAGCCATTTGGCTAACTGCTGAACCGCCACGAAGTAATAGGGACTATTGTAGAACTGGTGCCAGATAGCGTGGACATTATCCACCTCGACCGCGTGTATGCCGGTCATGGCCGTGCGTTCAGTGAGGGCGTCGAGCTTTTCACGGGCTTTATCCATGTCTGCCCCTGGGCCCATGCCCACCCAGTCGCCGCCTGGCACGTAGGCATCCCAGTTGCCGCCGGTTACCACCATGTGCTCCGGATCAGCGGCAATGATCTGTTCAGGATTCAGGTTGCCAAAACTGTCGGGGATAATGTCCGCGGCAATGTTGCTGCCGCCCGCCAGGGTGACATATTCGCCGAAATTGGCCGGGCCGAAGCTCATGCAGCACTCGTCGGAGTAGCCGCCCGCCCGGTCGATAAACACACTGGGGCGCTCGGGGTCGGCTTTAGCAATAACATCGGTTACCCGTGCCATCTGCTCTTCCGCAAACGCGATAAAGTCCTCGGCGGCGGCTTCATCGCCCATCAGCTCGCCAATGATGCGCATCGAGGGAATGGTGTTTTCGATGGGATCCTCACGAAAATCCACGTAGACAATGGGAATGTCCAACTCGGCCAGCTTGTCGTCGTAGCCGGCGTCTTCGGTGGCGGCTTTGGCCTCGATATTCATCAGCACGACATCGGGCGTGAGAGAAGCCGCCTGCTCGACATCGAAGGTGCCGTCCTTGAACCCGCCGAAGGTGGGCAGGTCGTCGATTTCCGGAAAGCGTTCGGCGTAGCGCGCATAGTTATCGGGGTCCGCCTGGGAAAAGTCCTCCCGCCAGCCCACTACATGGGCAAAGGGATCTTCCGGCTCTAATAACCCCAGCAGATAAATCTGCCTGCCCTCGCCTAAAATGACCCGTTCCGCTGGGGCGTCCAGGGTAACGTCGCGGCCAGCGACGTCGGTCACGGTGATGTCGTCGGCGACAGCGGCGGCGCAGCTCAAAACGGAGACCGCGCCCAGCAACAGTTTGGAAAAGTGGGCAGCCATAATTACCTTCATAACCGGATAAGTAACAAGTGAGTGGAGTGGGTAAAAGCGCCAGCCTGGCGGATGGCCAGTAATAAACCACGTTGTGCGTATAATTCGCATTCTCAAGGGCGCCATTATTGCTTAAACGCCTGGGTCTGTCGATATGTCTCTCAAGGTGGGGCTCGTTGTGTATAAGCATGCCCGTGAACACGCTGTTGCACTGAAAGCCCATTCGTTGCTTGGCTCTTATCCCAGTGCGCATTAGGCTGGTAGGTACTCACTCGCTACTTCTATGGAGAAAGCGGCATGCCTCTATCCCGTGCTGAAATCGCAACGCCTTCTGGCGAACGCTTAATTAATCGCTTGTGCAAGCACTGGTCGCATAAGCTTGAGGTCGAGCAATCTGAACAAGAAGCCAAAATTACATTTAGTTCGGGCACTTGCCTGATGCGAGCCGGTGACGAAACATTAACGGTGGCGATCGAGACGCTTGAAGAAGGCCATCTGGATGAATTGGAAGGCGTGGTGGAGCGCCATCTGGTGCGGATGGCCGGTGATGAAGCGCTGGTTATCGTCTGGGAAAACTAGTCGACCCCGACGGCGCGGATTCCCGCCGCGGGTCTGCTATAATCGCGGCCACGTTTGATATCCACTTTGATGCTGAAAGACGCAAGCGCAGGAGTTTCGATGACCCGAGTTGCCATTGTAGGCGTCGCTGGCCGGATGGGCCGCACGCTGGTTAATGCTGTAGAACAAGAGGCTGACGCTACGCTGGCGGGCGGTATCGTTGAGCCAGGCAGCTCCCTGGCAGGTGCTGATATTGGCGAGTTGGCGGGCGTTGGCAAACGTGGCGTTGTAGCGGTGGATTCGCTTGAGGCTATCGTTGACAACTTTGACGTGCTGATCGACTTCACCGCGCCTCGGGTTACCTTGGCGAATCTGGCGTTTTGCGCCGAGCACGGCAAACGCATCGTGATTGGCACCACCGGTATGAATGATGATGAGCTGGCTCAACTGGATAGCTTTCGCGATCGCGTCGCCATGGTATTTGCGCCCAATATGAGCGTGGGGGTGAACCTGACGCTCAAGCTATTGGAAACCGCTGCTAAAGCGCTGGGCGATGAAGGCTATGATATTGAAGTGATTGAGTCCCATCACCGCCATAAGGTCGATGCCCCCTCCGGCACCGCGATCAAAATGGGGGAAGTGGTCGCAAAAAGCCTGGATCGCACGTTAAAAGAACATGGCGTGTTCGAGCGGGTGGGGCAATGCGGGCCGCGCACCGATAAAGAGATTGGCTTTGCCACCGTGCGCGCAGGGGATATTGTCGGCGAGCACACGGTGATGTTTGCCACCGAGGGCGAACGTATCGAAATCACCCATAAAGCGTCCAGTCGCATGACCTTTGCCAAAGGCGCGGTGCGCGCAGCGCGCTGGGTCGCGGGGAAAGAGTGCGGCCGTTACGATATGCAGGATGTGCTGGGCTTAGATTGAGCGGTGGCAATGCTCAAGCAGCCCATCATTAAGGGGTAGTCTTAGGTCTAAAATTCCTGTAACATTCCAAAAATTTTGGCCGAGTGGCTGCCGCTACGTAGCAAAATATCTGCAGCGAATGTCTGTGGAGAAAGCACCGCGCTTGTTGCACTGGTCTTAGGTTAGCGAAATAGGCAGCTAGTTACTGCGCCATGGCGGTCAGTCATGGAAGAGAACAACAAGCGGGATGAAACCGATTTTTTACTGTCGGCTTCGTCCCGCTTTTTTACGACCTGAGTTTTACTAACCGCGTCGTGGATAATGAAGAAATTGCCGAGCCTGCGCCCACAGGCTCCCACCAGCATGGGAGGACCTTGTTTTGAATAACCCCGCATTGAGCAAACCCGCGATATTGGCCCTGGAAGATGGCAGCGTGTTTCACGGAACCGCCATTGGTGCGGAGGGGGTCACAAGCGGTGAGGTGGTGTTCAATACGGCCATGACCGGCTATCAAGAAATCCTCACCGACCCCTCCTATACTCGTCAAATTGTCACGCTTACTTACCCCCATATTGGCAACACCGGCGTTAACAGCGAAGACGTTGAATCCGCCTCGATTGCCGCAGCGGGCTTGGTGATTCGTGATTTGCCACTCATGGCCAGCAGCTTCCGCTCTGAGCAGTCGTTGTCGGACTACCTGAAAAGCCAAAACGTGCTGGGCATTGCCGATATCGACACCCGCCGCTTAACGCGCATCTTGCGCGATAAGGGCGCGCAGAACGGCGCGATTTTGGCGGGCGCTGACGCTGAAGGCGACGGCGCGGTAGAGCAGGCATTGGCAGCGGCTAAGGCGTTTCCTGGGCTGAAGGGCATGGATCTGGCCAAAGAAGTGTCGTGTAAAGAAGCCTATGAGTGGTCTGAGGGTGAGTGGGCGCTGGGTGAAGGTTATGCAGATGCCGCACAGACCGAGCGGCCCTATCATGTGGTGGCGTTCGATTACGGGGTGAAATTCAACATTCTGCGCATGCTGGCCGCTCGCGGCTGCCGCCTGACGGTTGTGCCCGCGCAAACGCCCGCCGCTGAGGTGCTGGCGATGAACCCTGATGGCGTCTTCCTGGCCAACGGCCCCGGTGATCCCGAGCCATGTGATTACGCGATCACGGCCATCCAGGACGTGCTGGAAACCGATATTCCGGTGTTTGGTATTTGCTTGGGGCATCAACTTCTGGCGCTGGCCTCGGGGGCAAAAACCGTCAAGATGAGCCATGGTCACCACGGTGCCAATCATCCCGTGCAGGACCTGGATACTGGGACGGTGATGATCACCAGCCAAAACCATGGGTTCGCAGCGGATGAAGCGACCTTGCCTGCTAACGTGCGCGCAACGCACCGTTCGCTGTTTGACGGCACCTTGCAGGGGATTGAGCGCACCGACCGACCGGCGTTTAGCTTTCAGGGCCACCCGGAAGCCAGCCCCGGACCGCGTGATGTGGCGCCGTTGTTTGATCGCTTTATCACCATGATGCAGGCGCGACGTTAACCTAGCCGCACATCGCCGTCTTTTGTCGCTCTTCGTCACCCATTTTTTGCGGGAACCGTTATGCCTAAGCGTACCGACATCAACACTATTTTGATCATTGGCGCTGGCCCGATTGTCATCGGCCAGGCCTGCGAATTCGATTACTCCGGCGCCCAGGCGTGTAAAGCGCTGCGCGAGGAGGGCTTCCGGGTTGTGTTGGTCAACTCCAACCCGGCCACCATCATGACCGACCCGGCCATGGCCGACGCCACCTACATCGAACCAATCACCTGGCAGGCGGTGGAAAAGATTATTGAGGCTGAGCGGCCAGACGCTATTCTGCCTACCATGGGTGGCCAGACCGCACTGAACTGTGCGCTCGACCTGGAAAAGCATGGCGTGCTGGAAAAGTACGGCGTCGAGATGATTGGTGCCAACGCCGATGCGATTAACATGGCCGAAGATCGTGACCTGTTTGATCAGGCCATGAAGCGTATTGGGCTTGAATGCCCGAAGGCGAAAGTTGCGCATAGCATGGATGAGGCGTGGGAAATTCAGGATGAGTTGGGCTTTCCAACGATTATTCGTCCTTCTTACACCATGGGCGGCTCCGGCGGCGGCGTGGCGTACAACAAGGAAGAATTCGAGGAAATCTGCACCCGCGGTTTCGAACTCTCCAATAACCACGAGCTGCTGATCGACGAGTCGCTGCTGGGTTGGAAAGAGTACGAGATGGAAGTGGTGCGGGATAAGAACGACAACTGCATCATCGTCTGTGCGATTGAGAACTTCGACCCCATGGGCGTGCACACCGGTGACTCCATCACTGTGGCCCCGGCACAAACGCTGACCGATAAAGAGTATCAGATCATGCGTGACGCCAGCCTCGCGGTACTGCGCGAGATTGGCGTGGAGACCGGCGGCTCCAACGTACAGTTTGGCATGGATCCGCAAACCGGCCGCTTGGTGGTTATCGAAATGAATCCGCGGGTGTCACGCTCGTCGGCGCTGGCCTCGAAAGCCACTGGTTTCCCGATTGCCAAGATCGCCGCCAAGCTGGCAGTGGGCTATACGCTGGATGAGCTGCAGAACGATATTACCGGTGGTCGCACCCCCGCATCGTTTGAGCCGTCCATCGACTACGTGGTTACCAAGATTCCGCGCTTTACCTTTGAAAAATTCCCCCAGGCCAATGATCGCCTAACGACCCAAATGAAGTCGGTGGGCGAGGTGATGGCGATTGGCCGTACCTTCCAAGAGTCGCTGCAAAAAGCGCTGCGCGGTATGGAAACCGGCAACGACGGCCTTGACCCGATCATCAGCGACTTCACGCCGGATAACATGGCGATTATTCAGGGCGAGCTTCAGGCGGCCGGCGCTGAGCGTATTTTCTATGTAGCTGACGCCATGCGCGCTGGAATGAGTGTCGATGATGTGTTTGCGCTGACCAATATTGACCGCTGGTTCCTGGTGCAGCTTGAAGATCTGGTGCTGACTGAAAATGCCGTTGCCAAGCGTTCGCTGGCCGATTTCTCAGCCCGTGAGCTCTATCAGCTCAAGCGCAAGGGCTTCGGCGATGCGCGCCTGGCCAAGCTGCTGAACGTGACCGAAAAAGAGTTTCGTCAGACCCGTCAGGCCGCAGGCATTCGACCGGTCTATAAGCGCGTGGATACCTGTGCGGCGGAGTTCGCCTCGGATACTGCCTACATGTACTCCACCTATGAAGAAGAGTGCGAGGCAGACGTCTCTGACCGTCAAAAAATCATGGTGCTGGGCGGCGGCCCCAACCGGATCGGGCAGGGGATCGAGTTTGATTACTGCTGCGTGCACGCGGCGTTTGCCATGCACGACGATGGCTATGAAACCATCATGGTCAACTGCAACCCGGAAACGGTCTCCACCGATTACGACACCTCTGATCGTCTCTACTTCGAGCCGGTGACGTTGGAAGACGTGCTGGAAATCGCCGACAAAGAGAAGCCGGTGGGCGTGATTGTCCAGTTTGGGGGGCAAACGCCGCTGAAACTGGCCCGCGAGCTGGAAGCCGCTGGCGTGCCGATTATCGGCACCACGCCGGATGCCATCGACCGGGCCGAAGACCGCGAACGTTTTCAACAAATGATCGACAAGCTCGGTTTGAAGCAGCCGCCCAACGCCACGGCGCGTAGCTTTGACGAAGCCTTCGCCAAAGCCGAGGCGATTGGCTACCCGCTGGTGGTGCGCCCCAGTTACGTACTCGGTGGTCGGGCGATGGAGATCGTCTATGACGCTTCCGAGCTCGAGAATTACATGATCAATGCGGTGAAAGTCTCTAATGACTCGCCGGTACTGTTGGATCACTTTTTGAGTGCGGCGGTGGAGATTGATATCGACGCGGTCTCCGACGGTCAGCAGGTAGTGATCGGCGGCATCATGCAGCACGTTGAGCAAGCGGGCGTTCACTCCGGTGACTCCGCGTGTTCGCTGCCGCCCTACTCGCTGCCCGCCGACGTGCAGGATGAGATGCGCGAGCAGGTCAAAAAGATGGCCGTCGAGCTAGGTGTCAAAGGCTTAATGAACGTGCAAATGGCCTGGCAGGATGGCGAGATCTACGTGATTGAAGTGAACCCTCGCGCGTCGCGTACCGTGCCCTTTGTCTCGAAGTGCATTGGTACCTCGCTGGCACAGATTGCCGCTCGCTGCATGGCAGGCAAGACCCTGGCCGAGCAGGGCTTTGAACGTGAAATCGTGCCGCACTTCTATAGCGTTAAAGAAGCGGTGTTCCCGTTCAATAAATTCCAGGGGGTGGATCCGATTCTCTCGCCTGAGATGAAGTCGACTGGCGAAGTCATGGGCTCTGGCGATACTTTTGCCGAAGCGTTCTTTAAAGCGCAGCTGGGGGCGGGTGAGGCGATTCCTGCATTAACCGGCGAGCGCAAAGCGTTTCTCTCGGTACGAGAGCCAGATAAGCAGGGGATTATCGAAGTGGCCCGTTCTCTGCTAACATTAGGTTTTACTCTTTGTGCAACGCGTGGCACGGCAGCTGCCCTCGAAGCAGCTGGCTTGGCAGTGGAGCACGTCAATAAAGTCTACGAAGGTCGTCCCCATATCGTCGATCTGCTTAAGAACGACGAAATCGCCTACATTGTGAACACAACCGAAGGTCGCCAAGCCATTAACGACTCTTCGGTCATTCGCCGTACTGCTCTCGCGCGCAAGGTGCCCTATGCGACCACCTTGGCGGGCGCTAATGCTGTTTGCATGGCGCTGGAGTACGGTCGGGAGATTACGGTGCGGCGCCTTCAGGATCTGCATGCAGGAGCAAGTCAATGAATAAGGTCCCGATGACGGTAGCGGGCGAAAAAAGTCTTCGTGATGAACTGAGTCATCTTAAGGGCGAAGCGCGCCCGCAGGTGATTGCGGCGATTGCTGAGGCACGTGAGCACGGCGACCTTAAAGAAAATGCCGAGTATCATGCTGCGCGTGAACAGCAAGGGTTTATCGAAGGGCGTATCCAAGAGATTGAAAGCAAGCTCTCGGGTGCCCAGGTGATTGATGTCACCAAGCTACCCAAGACCGGGAAAGTAATTTTTGGCGTGACCGTGTCGCTGCTTAACTTAGATACGGACGCTCAGGTCTCTTACCGTATCGTTGGTGAAGACGAGGCTGACATTAAGTCGGGGCGTATTTCCGTGACCTCACCGATTGCGCGCGCGCTCATCGGTAAAGAGGAAGGTGACGTGGTGGTGGTCAAAACACCTGGCGGTGATGTCGAGTACGAAATCGGTAGTGTCGAGCACCTCTAGGGCTATGTGGCCCTGGAGTCGCTCTTTAGGGTATGGCCAAGCGCAAAAAGCCCGCGACACGATGTCGCGGGCTTTAATCATCAGGGCGGCGACTTAGTTGCGTAACGTTTAGTGGCGGCCGTGGTGGTTCTCGAAGCGTTTAATATTCGAAAGCTTAGGGTTCACTTGAGGGTTATGGCGGTAAAGCAGCGCCATTTTGCCGATGGTTTGCACCAGTTCTGATTGGCTATCGTTGATAAGCTCATCCAGCATGGCGGCCCGCTCGTCGCGCTCCGGCATTGCCAGCTTTACCTTGATGAGCTCATGGTCTCTGAGCGCACGGTCAAGTTCAGCAAGTAAATTATCGGAGACGCCGTTTTCGGAAACGGTGACGACCGGATTTAGGTGGTGACCAATGCTGCGAAATGCTTTCTTTTGTGCCTGTGACAAGCTCATGGTATCTTGCGGTATCCCAGTTTGCGCTTAACGTTCCATCTTACGGTGAAACGCCACCGAGTGAAAGGCATCGTGTGAAAGCGCCCATCGCATCTTCCAGTGTTAGAATTTTTCATGCAGCAAACGCCTCCTGGCCGCAAACGGTCATCAAGCAAAACCAGCGCGAGCTGGATGAAAGAGCATTTTGACGATCCCTATGTCAAACAGAGCTGGCAGGATGGTTATCGCTCACGGGCAAGCTATAAGCTGCTTGAAATCGATGACAAAGATAAGCTGCTTCGCCCAGGCATGACGGTCATTGACCTTGGCGCGGCGCCAGGCGGGTGGAGTCAAATTGCCGCTGAAAAAGTCGGCGAGCACGGTATGTTGATCGCTTCCGATATTCTCGAGATGGATAGCTTGGCGGATGTGGCGTTTATCCAGGGTGACTTCACCGAAGAGACGGTACTTAATGCGATCCTTAAGCACTTGGATAATCGCCCGGTAGACCTTGTTATGTCGGACATGGCCCCCAATATGAGTGGTATGGCGGCGATCGATCAGCCGCAAGCCATGTACCTGGTGGAGTTGGCCCTTGAACTGGCTCGGGAAACGCTCTCGCCTGGCGGGCAGTTACTCGTAAAGGTGTTCCAAGGCGAAGGCTTCGACAGCTATTTAAAAGAGTTGCGTAACGATTTTAAGCGTGTCGTTACACGTAAACCCAGTGCATCTCGAGCGCGTTCTCGAGAGGTCTATCTGTTAGCGGAGGGGTTTCGTGGTTAATCAGCGTCGAACGGTCTATCGCCAAGATTTATCACCGCAATAGCCAGACAGACAGTTGCAAAGTGTGTCACATTGCGCCGTAAAGGCGAGCGTGGCATAGATGGCCCAAGGCATTATACGCCTTGGCAATGGTTGAACGCTTGGTGCTGGTGTAAGGTCTCACCATTAGGTTTAACTGACGGATTCTTGTAATGAGGGTAGCCCCTTGAACGATATGGCAAAGAACCTGATCTTATGGTTGGTCATCGCGGCCGTCCTGCTGACAGTGTTCAACAATTTCAGTACCGAAAGTGCGCCCGAGTCGATGAACTACACGCAGTTTGTCGAGCAAGTGCAAGATAATCGTGTGCGCAACGTCACCATTGATGGTTACACCATCTTGGGCGAGCGTAACGATGGTTCACAGTTCCAGACCATTCGTCCGGCGGCAGAAGATCCCAAGCTAATGGATGATCTGCTGAGCAATGACGTGACGGTAATCGGTAAAGAGCCCGAGCAGCAAAGCATCTGGACGCGTCTGCTGATTGCCAGCTTCCCGATCCTGCTTATTTTGGCGATCTTCATGTTTTTCATGCGTCAAATGCAGGGTGGCGCCGGCGGTGGTAAAGGCGGCCCGATGAGCTTTGGTAAGTCCAAAGCCAAATTGCTCTCTCAAGATCAGATCAAAACCACCTTTGCTGATGTTGCTGGCTGTGACGAAGCCAAAGAAGAGGTAGAAGAGCTGGTCGACTTCCTGCGCGACCCCACCAAGTTCCAGCGTCTGGGCGGTACGATTCCGCGTGGCGTACTGATGGTGGGGCCTCCGGGTACCGGTAAAACGCTGCTTGCCAAGTCTATTTCGGGCGAAGCGAAAGTGCCGTTTTTCTCTATCTCCGGCTCCGACTTCGTGGAAATGTTTGTGGGTGTCGGCGCGTCACGTGTTCGCGACATGTTCGAGCAGGCCAAGAAACAGGCGCCGTGCATTATCTTTATCGACGAAATCGATGCGGTAGGTCGCTCACGCGGTGCTGGCATGGGTGGCGGTAACGACGAGCGCGAGCAGACGCTCAACCAGTTGCTGGTCGAAATGGACGGTTTTGAAGCCAATGAAGGCGTCATCGTGATTGCCGCGACCAACCGCCCGGATGTGCTCGACCCTGCGTTATTGCGCCCTGGGCGCTTTGACCGCCAGGTCACCGTTGGCTTACCGGATATCCGGGGCCGCGAGCACATCCTGGGTGTGCACTTGCGCAAAGTGCCGCTAGGAGATGACGTTAAGCCGCAGTTGATTGCCCGTGGTACGCCTGGCTTCTCGGGTGCCGATTTGGCCAATTTGGTCAATGAGGCCGCCTTGTTTGCCGCCCGTCGCAACAAACGCCTCGTGGGTATGGAGGAGCTTGATTTAGCCAAGGACAAGATCATGATGGGCGCTGAGCGCAAATCCATGGTCATGACCGATAAAGAAAAGCTCAATACGGCTTACCATGAGTCGGGTCACGCCATTATCGGCTTGGTCGCGCCCGATCATGATCCGGTCTACAAAGTGACGATTATTCCCCGCGGCCGCGCGCTGGGTGTCACCATGTTCTTGCCCGAAGAAGACCGCTATAGCCTGTCACGCCAGCAGATTCTCAGCCAGATATGCTCGCTGTTTGGGGGGCGTATTGCTGAAGAGATGACGCTTGGACCAAACGGTGTGACCACCGGTGCGTCCAACGATATCAAGCGTGCCACTGAGCTTGCCCATAACATGGTCGCGAAGTGGGGACTCTCGGATGAAATGGGCCCGATCATGTACGACGAGGATGAGTCCCATCAGTTCCTCGGCGGCCCTGGTCAGGGTGGCTCCAAGATGAAGTCTGGCGAAACCACGACTCGCCTCGATAAAGAAGTTCGCAAGATTATCGATGATTGCTATGAGCAGGCCCGCCAAATTCTGACTGACAACCGCGATAAGCTCGACGCGATGGCGGAGGCGCTGATGAAATACGAAACCATCGACGCCGACCAGCTGAAAGATATTATGGATGGCCGCGAGCCTCGTCCGCCGGAAGGCTGGAATGATGGTGATTCACCAGGCGGTGGAACGCCCGCAACAGATGACCAGCCAGCGGCATCGCCGACTGACTCACGTGATAGTGACGCCTCGGGCGATGACGGTGATGCGGATGACGAAGAGCCGCGCCGCCGGCCTTCTGATCCACTAGGAGGCCCCGCGGGCTCTTAATGCGATCTTGCTCGTCCGGTAACGTTAAGGCGTCCCCAAAAGGGACGCCTTTTTGTTATGCTGTGCGGCGACAATACAATACGTTTTTTCGACCAGGCGACAGCATGACTTTTACCGCACGTCCTACCCCTTCGGCTCCGGTGACCCCGACCTCTGCGCAGCTTCGCTGCGGGCGCCACTTGCTCGATCTATCCTTTCCCCGGGTTATGGGCGTTTTGAACGTAACCCCTGACTCCTTTTCGGACGGCGGCCAGCACGTGGCCGTCGACGATGCGCTTCGGCGTGCGGAGCAGATGATCGCGGAAGGCGCTTCCATCATCGATGTGGGCGGTGAGTCGACGCGCCCCGGGGCGTCGCCGGTCGCCGAGCAGCAGGAGCTTGACCGCGTCGCCCCGGTGATTGAAGTCCTGGTGCGCGAACTCGACGCACTGGTCTCGGTGGATACCAGTTGCCCGGCGGTGATGCGTGAAGCAAGCAGTCTGGGGGCGGGCATGATCAATGACGTGCGTTCGCTCGAGCGTGAAGGGGCGCTGGCCGCCGCCACGGCAAGCGGCCTGCCGGTATGTTTGATGCATCGCCAGGGCGAGCCTCAGCATATGCAGCAGGCGCCTGCCTACGATAAACCTATTGAAGAGGTGGTGGTCGACTACCTGGCGGCCCGAGTTGCCGAGTGCGAAGCCGCAGGCTTGCGCCGCCATCGTTTGCTCGTGGATCCAGGGTTTGGCTTTGGTAAAACGGTCGAGCATAATTTGCGCTTGCTTAATCGTATGGACGCCCTTCAGTCGTTGACGTTGCCAGTGCTGGTGGGTATGTCGCGAAAAAGCATGATTGGTAAGGTGTTAGGCCGCTCTGTTGAGGAGCGGCTGCCGGGAGGACTTGCGCTGGCTGCCATGGCGGTTGAGCGCGGGGCGAGCATCGTGCGCGTCCATGATGTGGGGCCAACGGTTGACGCTGTCAATATGGCGTGGGCTGTACGGCAGGAAGGCTGTGAGGCCTCTACCAACAAGGAGAATAACGTATGACAAGACGCTATTTTGGCACCGATGGTATTCGCGGAACGGTCGGCCAGTCGCCGATCACCGCCGATTTTATGCTCAAGTTGGGGTGGGCAGCGGGTCAGGTGTTACGCCGTGAAAAAGGCCGTACCCGGGTGTTGATTGGTAAAGATACGCGTATCTCAGGTTATATGTTCGAGTCAGCATTGGAAGCGGGGCTATCGGCGGCGGGAGCCGATGTGGCGCTATTGGGTCCGATGCCTACTCCAGGGATCGCCTATTTGACGCGCACCTTTCGGGCTGACGCCGGCATTGTGATTTCGGCCTCGCATAATCCCTTTGAGGACAACGGCATCAAGTTTTTTTCGGCAGAGGGTAAAAAGCTACCGGATGAAGTTGAAGACCGCATCGAGACCATGCTGGAAGCGCCGTTGACGACCGCGGATGCCGCCCAATTGGGTAAAGCCATGCGCATTGATGACGCAGCTGGCCGTTATATTGAGTTTTGTAAATCGACGTTGCCCGATCGCCTGAGCCTGCATGGCTTGACCATCGTGCTCGACTGCGCCCATGGCGCCACCTACCATATAGCGCCGAGTGTGTTTCGTGAGCTGGGCGCCGAGGTCAGCGTTATCGGCGGCTCGCCCGATGGTCTGAATATTAATCAACAGGTGGGGTCGACTCACCCGGCGGCATTGCGCGCGGCGGTGATTCAGCAGGGCGCCGACCTGGGGATTGCGTTTGACGGCGATGGTGATCGCGTATTACTAGTCGACTCCGAAGGTCGTGAGGTCGACGGTGACGATATTCTTTACCTGATCGCGCGGGACCGTCACGCACGTGGTCTGCTGGGTGGGGGCGTAGTGGGTACGCTCATGAGTAACTTTGGCCTGGCGATGGCGCTGGAAAAGATGGGTATTCCGTTTGAGCGCGCCAAGGTGGGCGATCGCTTTGTGATGGAGCGCATGGCGGCTAATCAGTGGGAACTGGGTGGTGAATCATCGGGCCATATTGTGTGTAGCCACGTGCAAACCACCGGTGATGGTATCGTCTCAGCGCTGCAGGTGCTCGCCTTGATGATGCGTGAGCAGCAGCCGTTGCCTATGTTGCTAAGAGGGTTGGAGAAAGTCCCTCAGTCGCTGGTCAATGTCAGATTGCCTGCAGGCGCTAATGCCAGGGAAGTAATGGCATCTGAACCGCTTCAGCAGGCGGTGAAAGCGCTAGAAGGCGAGCTTGGTGACGAAGGGCGCGTGCTGCTCAGACCGTCGGGCACCGAGCCATTGATTCGCGTTATGGTGGAAGGGCGCGCGCATCTTGATGTGGATCAGTTGGCAAATCGGTTGGCCGAGCAAGTGAAAGCGTTGCTCGAATAGTAAGATCGTGCTGACAACAGCGGTTGTCTTGACAAGTCCGCTCCTATACCATTTCGCTCCACCTTGAGTGAGGAGAGTCCATGCGTAGGCCCTTAATCGCCGGTAACTGGAAGATGAACGGTTCGGCGGCACTGGTTGAAGCGTTCGGCAAGGCATTTGCAGCAGCGAAGCTGCCGACTAACATCGATATGGTCGTGATCCCGCCGTTTCCCTATCTGGATGCGGCGCGCCATGCCTTCAAGAATACCCCGCTACGGCTCGGTGCGCAGACGCTCAATCCGCTGCACTCAGGGGCGCACACCGGCGAGGTAAGCGGTCGCATGCTCAAAGAGTTTGAAGTGGCGTACGTACTTGTCGGCCACTCAGAGCGTCGTCAGCTTTATCGGGAAACCGATGAGCAGGTTTTTGAACGGCTGATGGCCGCACTTGAAGTGGGGCTTACACCGATCCTGTGCGTGGGGGAGACCCTGGAAGAGCGCGATGCGGGTCATACCATGGACGTGGTGCTGCGCCAGGTGGGCCATGTCATGGCGCGCCTGGAGACAGCGCAGCGCAGCGAAGTGGTCATCGCCTATGAGCCGGTATGGGCCATCGGGACGGGACGTACCGCCACGCCCGAACAGGCCCAGGAAGTCATGGCAGGCATTCGTGCTTACCAGGCTTCGTTTGATACCTCGCTTGCCGAGCAGCTCAAACTGCTTTACGGCGGCAGCATGAATGCAAACAACGCGGCTGAGCTTCTCGCGCAGCCGGACATCGACGGCGGTTTAGTGGGCGGTGCTTCGCTCAAAACCGACGATTTTTACGCCATTTGTCAGTCAGCAGGATAACGCCATGCAAGTTGCAATTCTTATGGTCCATGTGGTGATTGCGATCGCCCTGGTAGTGCTCATCCTGCTTCAGCAGGGTAAAGGTGCCGATGCAGGGGCCGCCTTTGGCGGCGGCGCGTCGCAAACGGTATTTGGCTCGCGCGGTAGCGGTAACTTTCTGTCGCGCTTCACGGCCATTCTCGCCGCTGGCTTTTTTGTTACCTCTATGGCGCTGGCATATTTTGCCACTCAGGCGGGGCAAGCACCGGAAGAGGGTATTCCCGATGCAAACCTTATTGAGCAGCAGCAAAGTGCGCCAGCGCTTGACGAAAGCGAGGAAAGTGGGGATAATACCGCGCCAGTGCTAGAGGAAAGCAGCGAGTAACTGATTGATCTTGCTTTCTCGAGCCTCCCCCGATGCCGAAGTGGTGGAATTGGTAGACACGCTATCTTGAGGGGGTAGTGACCTTACGGTCGTGCGGGTTCAAGTCCCGCCTTCGGCACCATCTGTTGTGCTGGTTCGCCAGTTCCCCAGACGTAATAAGCGCTTCATGTTTGAAGCGTGCAAAGATAAAAGACAGCTTGACGAAATAAGCTTAAGCGTCTATTATCTGCGACCTAGATTGATGCGGGGTGGAGCAGTCTGGTAGCTCGTCGGGCTCATAACCCGAAGGTCATCGGTTCAAATCCGGTCCCCGCTACCACTTTCTGGTGATAAGCAAGATGCGAGCGCTTCATGCAGTAAGAGGTGTCGTTAAGGGGCTTTCCCATTGCTTAGCGCCATGATCGTGTAACAGGTTTCTTTCGAAAAGCCCCTTCCTGTGAAGGGGCTTTTTGTTAGCAGCTTTTCGTTAACAAGCGTGTCTCAAGGGCGGATGCCCATCGGCTTGCCGGAGGCACATTTCCGGGTAACGCCAATCAGCCACCTAGCTTTTTATATGTCTCCTGGCCAGGTGCCTGATGCAACGGCTATAGGAGCATTGTCTGTGGCCACAAAACATGCGGCGCTGCACGCGCTGATCGAACCTGTCGTCGCTGCCATGGGCTTTGAGCTGTGGGGGGTCGACCATCTCTCTCAGGGTAAGCACTCGCGATTAGTGATTTATATCGAGCGTGACAGCGGCGTAAGTGTTGAAGACTGCGCCGACATTAGCCGCCAAGTCAGCGCGATACTGGATGTCGAAGATCCCATCCCAGGTGAGTATCGATTAGAAGTGTCTTCGCCGGGTATGGCGCGTCCACTGTATACCCTGGATCATTTTACTCGTTTTCAAGGGCACCATGTTGCGCTCAAACTGCGCGCCCCATTCGACGGGCGGCGTAAGTTTCAAGGGCTGCTGGCCGGTGTCGAAGGCGACGAAATCCTGCTACAGATGGATGGTGAGGAATACTGTTTTCCCATTGAGGGCATTGATTCTGCGCAGATCGTACCGCAGTTCGACGATTAACCGGGTGGCGTGGCGGTCGGCAGGTAGCTGGCGCGATGCACATAAGGACAGGTTTTCTGGCGAGGCAAACGCATGAGTAAAGAAATTTTAATGGTCGTTGACGCGATCTCTAATGAAAAAGGTGTTCCCCGCGACGTTATTTTCGAAGCGGTTGAAGCCGCTCTTGCGAGCGCGTCACGCAAGCGTTTTGATAATCAAGAAGCCAGCGTGCGGGTACATATCGACCGTCGCACCGGTGACTACGAGACGTTCCGCTACTGGACAGTGGTAGAGGACGACGAGTTCGAAACGCCGGATTACGAAATTAAAGAAACGATCGCTGAACAGCGCGATCCGCCGCTCAAGCTGGGTGACGTGGTCGAGCAGAAAATTGAAAACGCCGTGTTTGGCCGTATTGCAGCGCAAACAGCCAAGCAAGTCATCGTGCAAAAAGTTCGCGAGGCTGAGCGAGCTGAAGTCGTGCGTCAATATGCCGACCGTGAAGGCGAACTGGTCGCTGGCATTGTGAAGAAGACCACGCGGGACGGTTTGATCATTGATTTAGGCGATAACGCAGAAGCGTTTCTGCCCCGCAACGAAATGATCCATGGCGAGCGCTATCGTATGAACGAGCGCGTTCGCGCGCTGCTGGTCAAGGTTGATCCAGACGCCCGCGGTGCTCAACTTCAGCTGTCACGTACTTGTCCCGAACTGATTATCGAACTCTTCAAAATTGAAGTGCCGGAAATCGCCGAGCAGTTGATTGAAATAAAAGGGGCCGCACGGGACCCCGGCTCACGAGCTAAAATTGCCGTGAAAACTAACGACCGTCGCATTGACCCGGTAGGTGCCTGCGTAGGCATGCGTGGCTCAAGGGTTCAGGCAGTGTCGACAGAGCTGCAAAATGAGCGTGTCGATATCGTGCTGTGGGACGACAATCCAGCCCAGTTGGTGATTAATGCCATGGCGCCAGCGGATGTGGCGTCTATCCTTGTCGACGAAGATGCCCATGCCATGGACGTTGCCGTTGCCCAGGATAATCTGGCCCAGGCAATCGGCCGTAGTGGTCAGAACGTGCGCTTGGCCTCTGATCTCACCGGCTGGCGTATCAACGTCATGACCGAAGACGAAGCGGAAGCCAAGCGCGACCAAGAAATTGATAGTTTGGTCGACTCCTTCGTACACCACTTACAGGTCGACGACGATGTTGCTCGGCTGTTGGTGGATGAGGGCTTTACCACCCTAGAAGAAGTTGCCTACGTGCCGCTAGAAGAAATGCTCGAAATCGAAGAGTTCGATGAAGATCTAGTGGAGGAACTGCGTGCACGTGCGAAAGACGAGCTACTGACGATGGCGATTGCCTCGGAAGAAGCGCTAGACGGTGCCCAACCAGCAGCAGATCTGCTGGAGATGGATGGTATGGAGCGCCACTTGGCCTTCATTCTCGCCAGCCGCGGCATTGTCACCATGGAAGATCTCGCCGAGCAGTCTGTCGACGATCTGGTCGATATCGAGGAGTTGGACGAAGCGCGCGCAGCGGCACTGATCATGACTGCCCGTGCGCCCTGGTTTGAAGACGATGACGCGTCGGATTCGAACACACAGTAAACAGGTCACGGGCTGAGGAGGGTCAATATGTCAGATATGACAGTTAAAGATTTCGCAGTAAAGGTGGGCCGTGATGTGCCCCGCCTACTAGAGCAGATGAAAGAAGCGGGTTTGCAGCACGCCTCGGAAAACGATGCGGTATCGGAAGAAGATAAGCGTACCTTGCTTAACTTCCTGAAGAAAAGTCACGGTGGCGATGAAAGCGAAGCAGGCAAAAGTCGCATTACCCTGACGCGCAAAACCCGTAGCCGTATTAAAACCGGTGAGCGTGGCAAAACCATCGAAGTTCAGGTGCGCAAGAAGAAAACATACGTCAAGCGCGCTGAAGAGGAAGACAAGCCAAAAGCCCCGGAGCCCAAGCACGCTGGCCCGCGTCAGCTAGTGGGCGACATGGCTCAAGCCGAAGCCCAAAGCAAGGCACGCGAAGCGGAAGAAAAAGCGGCTGCCGAGGCTGCCGAGAAAGCCAAAGCCGCTGAAGAAGCCGCTCGTAAAGAAGCCGAGCAAGCTGAAAAAACAGCGCCACCTAAGGCACCTGATGTTGCCGATGTTGAAGTGCCAGAGCTTCAAATCGACGACACACCGACTGCCGATGATATGCCGCCTGCGCCGCCGAAAGAGGGCCGCACAGACCGTCGTACGGCGCCGCCTAAGAAAACAGCGGCTAAGAACAAAGGCCGCCGTGACGATGAAGATCGTGGCGATCGCGAAGAGCGTAAGCGAGGCGGTGGCGGTAAGAAGGTCAAGCGTGCTGAACAGCGTCGTGGTGGTCGCCGTGGAGGCAACCAAAGCGGTAACGGCAAGCATGCTTTCCAGAAACCGACGCAGCCTATTGTGCGTGAAGTCTCGATCCCCGAGTCGATCAGCGTGGCGGAGTTGGCCGACAAGATGTCGATCAAGGCCAACGAAGTGATCAAGGCCATGTTTAACATGGGCGCCGCTGTGACCATCAACCAAACGATCGACCAGGATACTGCGGCGATTGTAGTGGAAGAGATGGGCCACAAGGTCAAACTGGTGAAAGATGATGCGCTGGAAACGGAAATGCTCGAAGGCATCTCCTACGAAGGCGAAGAAATCACCCGTTCACCGGTAGTGACCGTCATGGGTCACGTTGACCACGGTAAAACGTCACTACTGGACTATATTCGTCGCGCCAAAGTGGCGACGGGCGAAGCGGGTGGTATTACCCAGCACATCGGTGCTTACCACGTTGAAGATAACCACGGTGGCGTCACCTTCCTCGACACCCCGGGCCACGCGGCGTTTACCGCCATGCGTGCCCGCGGTGCCAAAGCGACCGACGTGGTTATCCTGGTGGTTGCCGCGGATGACGGCGTGATGCCGCAAACCATCGAGGCGATCGAGCACTCCAAGGCCGCCGAAGTACCCATGGTGGTGGCGGTTAACAAGATCGATAAGGATGGTGCCGACTTTGACCGCATTCGCAATGAACTCTCGCAGCATGGCGTGATTTCAGAAGAATGGGGCGGCGACACCCAGTTTGTTCATGTTTCTGCCAAAACCGGCGACGGTATTGAAGAGCTGTTGGAAGCAATCCAATTAGTCTCTGAAGTACTTGAGCTTAAAGCGGTCCCGTCTGCGCCAGGTAAAGGCGTGGTGGTGGAGTCGCGGCTCGATAAAGGTCGTGGCCCGGTGGCCACCGTATTGGTCCAGAACGGCACGCTTAAGAAAGGTGATATCGTCCTGGCCGGTCTGCACTATGGCCGCGTACGTGCGCTGACCAACGAGTTGGCCCAACAGGTCGATGAGGTTGGGCCAGCCATGCCGGTTGAAATCCAGGGCCTTGACGGTACGCCGGATGCCGGTGACGACTTTATGGTCGTTGCCGACGAGAAGAAAGCCCGCGAAGTGGCCAACTTCCGTCAGGGCAAGTACCGCGAAGTGCGCCTGGCGCGTCAGCAGAAGGCCAAACTGGAGAACATGTTCAGCCAGATGGGCCAAGACGAAGTCGCCAAGGTCAACATCGTGCTGAAAGCCGACGTACAAGGCTCGCTGGAAGCGATCAGAGGCGCCTTGGAAGAGCTTTCCACTGAAGAAGTGAAAGTAGCCGTTGTTTCTTCCGGCGTTGGCGGCATCACCGGTACCGACGCAAACTTGGCGCTGGCGTCTGAAGCCATCGTGGTCGGCTTTAACGTACGTGCCGATGCCGCCGCTCGCGAGATCATCGAGCGCGAAGGGCTGGATCTGCGCTACTACAGCGTCATCTACCAGTTGATCGACGAGGTCAAGCAGGCAATGAGCGGTATGCTTGCGCCTGAGTGGAAAGAAGAGATCGTGGGCGTGGCCGAAGTACGCGACGTCTTCCGTGCGCCGAAGATTGGTGCGATCGCCGGTTGTATGGTGATTGAAGGCAACGTGCATCGTAATAAAAAGATTCGTGTATTACGCGATGACGTGGTGATTTACGAAGGTGAGCTCGAATCGCTGCGCCGCTTCAAGGATGACGTTCAGGAAGTGCGTAACGGCGTTGAGTGCGGCATTGGCGTGAAGAACTACAACGATGTTCAGGTCGGCGACAAGATCGAAGTCTTTGACCAGATGAAGGTCGAGCGCAGCCTCTAAGGCTGCGAGGAGCAACCATGCGTGAATTTAAGCGTACCGACCGAGTGGCAGACCAGCTCCAGAAGGAGCTGGCGGTACTGATCCAGCGCGAAGTGAAAGACCCGCGTTTGGGCATGGTGACGGTTAGCGGTGCTACCGTAAGTCGTGATCTTGGCTACGCCGATATCTATGTCACCTTACTGGGTGAGCAGGATCCCGAGCGTATCAAGGAAAATCTGCAGGTGCTGAAACGGGCCGCCGGTTTCTTGAGAAGCCAAATTGCCAAGCGTATTAAACTGCGCCACGTGCCCGAACTTCGCTTTCACTTCGATGAGAGCGTGGTGCGCGGCCAACACCTTTCATCGTTGATTGAAGAAGCGGTGTCAACCGATCGAGCCCGTCAGGAGCAGGACGACGACGAAGGCACTGATGAGCCAGGTGAGGAGACCCGCTAATGGCCCGTCGCCGTCGCGGCTTGCCGGTAAATGGTATTGTCTTGCTGGACAAGCCGAAAGGTCTTTCCAGCAACCATGCCTTGCAACGGGTGCGGCGTCTTTTCGAGGCGCAAAAAGCGGGTCACACCGGTACCCTGGACCCTATGGCGACGGGCCTACTGCCTATTTGCCTGGGGGAGGCTACCAAGTTTTCATCGCACCTGCTGGAAGCTGACAAAGTGTATCGCACCCGAGTTGAGTTGGGTGTGATCACCGACACCGGCGATGCGGAAGGCGCGGTCATTGAACAACGCGATGTGCCGAGCCTAACGGCTGATGATGTTGAAACTGTGTTATCCGGCTTTCGCGGCGAGATCGACCAGGTGCCGCCGATGTACTCGGCGTTGAAGCATCAGGGCAAAAAACTCTACGAACTCGCCCGCGAGGGTAAACAGGTTGAACGTGCAGCACGGCGGGTAAGCGTGTATGATGCGCGCCTGCTGTCATTTGAAGGCTCCGCGTTTGAGTTGGAAGTCAGCTGCAGCAAAGGCACCTATATCCGCACCTTAGCCGAAGACATTGGCAACGCGCTGGGCTGTGGTGGTCACATTAGCCAACTGAGAAGGCTGAAGACAGGGCCTTTTGATAGTGACGCGATGTGGACGCTAGAGGCGCTTGAAGCATTAGCTGATCAGGCCGCTCGGGAAGCCGAGCTAATGCCGGTTGATGTACTGGTGGATCATTTGCCATCGCTTTCGTTAGATGAATCGGCTTATGGGCGTCTTGCTCATGGCCAATCGGCCAATGTGGCAATGGGGGAATCGATTCCTCCCGATGCATTGGCAAGACTTTATTACGCCGAGTCGTTTGTCGGCCTTGGCGTAGTGAAAGGTAGCCAGGAAGTGGCACCTAAGCGGCTGTTAAGTACCGTCGCTATCTCGTGAGAAATGTTGCAAGGATGCAGCGATCTGCGCGAAAATTGTACGTGAAATATAGCAACTTGAGACTGCAAATATGCGTGGTCTCACCCATTCATTGTTAGGCATATTGCTTACTGGAGAGACAGATGGCATTAACCGCTGAAAAGAAGGCCGAAATCGTCAACGAATACGGCCGCGGCGAGAGCGACACCGGATCACCTGAAGTGCAGGTCGCCCTGCTGAGCGCCAATATCAACGGCCTGCAGGACCACTTCAAGACCAACAAGCAGGATCACCACTCGCGTCGTGGTCTGATCCGTATGGTAAACCAGCGTCGTAAGCTGCTGGATTACCTGAAGCGTAAAGATTTCGAACGCTATCAGTCCCTGATTCAGCGTCTAGGTCTACGCCGCTAAGTTATTGTTGGCGAAGATTGATGAAACGGGCAGCTCCTTGCGAGCTGCCCGTTTTTTTGTTTCTGGTAGCCCTATCGCCCGGCAACGCCTAGAATGGGGGCGAGTCCAAACGACCCATACGAAAAGACAAGTAGCTATTAATGTTAAAGGAAGTCGCCGTGAATCCGGTAAAAAAAACGTTCCAATACGGTCGCAGCACCGTCACGCTAGAAACTGGGCGCATCGCTCGCCAGGCCACCGGTGCCGTAATGGTGACCATGGATGACACCGTGGTCCTATGTACGGTAGTGGCAAAGAAAGAAGCGAACCCCAATCAACCCTTTTTCCCGCTCTCGGTTCATTACCAAGAGAAGACCTACGCGGTCGGTAAGATTCCTGGCGGTTTCTTCAAACGTGAAGGCCGCCCGACCGAGAAAGAAACGCTAACCTCGCGTTTGATCGACCGCCCGATCCGCCCGCTGTTTCCTAAGGGCTTTATGAACGAAGTGCAGGTGATCTGTACCGTTCTCTCAACCGATCGCAATCACGATCCGGATATCGCAGCGATGCTGGGTACCTCAGCGGCGCTATCGATTTCTGGCGTACCGTTTAGCGGCCCGATTGGTTGTGCCCGGGTTGGCTTTAACGAAGAGCAAGGCTACTTCTTGAACCCCACTGTTGAAGAGTTGACCACCTCTGAACTGGATATGGTGGTCGCCGGCACGGAAAAAGCCGTGTTGATGGTGGAGTCAGAAGCGCAAGAGCTACTCGAAGACGAAATGCTGGGCGCCGTACTGTTTGGCCACCAAGAAATGCAGGTGGCAATCAGCGCGATCAACGAATTAGTGGCTGAAGCCGGCAAACCGCGCTGGGATTGGCAGCCGCCGGAAGAAAACGTGGCGCTGAAAGCGGCCATGGCGGATGCCTTTGAAGCGAAAGTCGGCGATGCCTACCGCATTACCGATAAAATGGTGCGTCAGGACGCGCTGTCAGTCCTGAAAGACGAGGCCGTCGCTCAGCTAGCGGCAGCCGAGGGCGAAGAGGCTGAAGGCAAGTTCAGCAAAGATGACGTAAAAGGCGCGTTTGCGGGTCTTGAAAAGCGTGTGGTCCGTTCTCGCGTAGTCAAAGGTGAGCCGCGTATTGATGGCCGCGACAATACCACGGTGCGTCCGCTGGACATTGAGGTAGGTAGCCTGCCCAAAACCCACGGCTCCGCGGTTTTTACTCGCGGCGAGACTCAGGCCATCGCCATCGCCACCTTGGGTACGCTACGCGATTCGCAGCTGATTGAGTCGCTGGAAGGCGAGCGTAAAGACCGCTTTATGCTGCACTACAACTTCCCTCCGTACAGCGTGGGCGAAGCGGGCTTTATGGGCGGTCCAAAGCGCCGTGAAATCGGCCACGGTCGTTTAGCGCGTCGTGGTGTTCAGGCCATGCTGCCTTCTGAAGATGTATTCCCCTATACCATCCGCGTGGTGTCGGAAATTACCGAGTCGAACGGCTCAAGCTCGATGGCCTCGGTGTGTGGCTCGTCGCTTGCGTTAATGGACGCCGGTGTACCGCTGAAAGCCCC
Organism: Halomonas sp. HL-93; assembly: GCF_900086985.1. NCBI lineage: Bacteria > Pseudomonadati > Pseudomonadota > Gammaproteobacteria > Oceanospirillales > Halomonadaceae > Halomonas > Halomonas sp. HL-93. The sequence continues at coordinate 3,631,068 of NZ_LT593974.1, read as the reverse complement.
AGTGGCAGGTATTGCCATGGGGTTGGTCAAAGATGAAGACGGTTACGCCGTATTGACCGATATCCTGGGTGATGAAGACCACTTGGGTGATATGGACTTCAAAGTTGCCGGCTCTGGCGAGGGTGTGACTGCCCTGCAGATGGACATCAAGATCGAAGGCATCAACGAAGAAATCATGGAAACGGCGCTACAGCAGGCCCACGCAGCACGCTTGGGCATCCTTGAGCAGATGAATGCCGTGATTGCCCAAAGTCGTACCGAAGTCTCTGAAAACGCGCCGTCCATGGCAACCATCAAAATCGATCCGGACAAGATTCGCGACGTGATCGGTAAAGGCGGTGCCACCATTCGCAAAATCTGCGAAGACACCGGCGCGTCTATCGATCTGGATGATGACGGTACCGTGCGTATCTACGCAGAAGATAAAGCCGCCGCTAAAAAAGCCATCGATACCGTTCTGGCAATTACCGCCGAAGCGGAAATTGGCAAGCTATACATGGGTAAAGTGGTACGCATTGCTGACTTTGGCGCCTTCGTCAATATCATGCCCGGCACCGATGGTCTGGTGCATATCTCGCAGATTATTCAGGAGCGCGTTAACAACGTCCGTGACTTCTTGAACGAAGGCGATGATGTGATTGTGAAGGTGCTCGACATTGACAACCGCAACCGCGTGAAGCTGTCGATGAAAGAAATCACCGAAGAAGAGAAAGCCGCTTTTGCAGCGCAAGAAGCGGAAACCGACACGACGATCTAAATCGCCACCTCGGTTTCTGGTACCGCCCTCGTTGCTTCTGGCTGCGAGGGCGGTGTTGTTTGGGTAGCAGGGAGGCTCTATGCAGCAAAAGCAAACGCCGCGCTGGTGGGCAGTGATTGCGGTGATGATGGGTATTTTTTTGCTGGTGACGGCCGAGCAGTTACCGATTGGTCTGCTGTCTCAGGTAGCAACCTCCATGGGCGTTACGCCAGGCATGGCTGGTTTAATGGTCACCGTGCCGGGCGTGGTCGCGGCCTTTTCAGCCCCGCTGTTACCTGTCGCGGTGGGGCGCCTGGATAGGCGCGTGATGTTGGCGCTATTGATGGTCCTGATGGTAGTCGGCAGCGTGCTATCGGCGTTGGCGAGCAACTTTATGTTGCTGCTGGCGTCGCGGGTGCTGATAGGTATCAGCATCGGGGGCTTCTGGGCGGTTGCAGGCAGTATTGCGCCGCGCTTGGTGCCAGAGGCTCAAGTATCCAAAGCGATGACCGTGATCTTTGGCGGTGTCGCCGCCGCGTCGGTGCTCGGGGTGCCATTAGGCACGCTGCTGGGTGAATTTAGCAGCTGGCGGGTCGCCTTTGGGGCATTGGGTGGATTAAGCCTGTTAACGGCTATCGCGCTTTGGTATTGGCTGCCCCCCTTGCCGCCCAGGGAACCCGTGCGCCTACGAGTACTAGCACAGCAGTTCAGCAATCGTGGCGTCCGGGTCGCGGTGATGACCACCGGCTTCGTGGTGGTGGGGCACTTCGCGGCCTATACCTTTATCAGCCCTGTGTTGCAGGACATCAGCGGTATTGCTCAGCGCCATGTGGGCAGCTTGCTGCTGCTTTATGGAGCGGCGGGCATCTTGGGCAACATCGCAGCGGGGATGTTCGCTGGGCGTCACCCCTATCGTGCGGTGTTGGCCATTCCTAGCCTGCTGTTTATCGTTGTGGCCGCCTTCCCGCTGTTGGGGGTTCAACCAAGCAGTGGTGTGATGCTGCTCATGGTGTGGGGAGCCGTTTTCGGCAGCGTCTCGGTAAGTATCCAAACCTGGATATTGCGCACAGCGCCCAATACCGAAGCGGCTACTGCACTGATGGCGTTTATGTTCAATTTGTCGATTGGCTTTGGCGCCATGGTGGGCGGCCGCATTGTCGATGGCACGAGCCTGCCCATTACCATGTGGGCTGCTTCAGGGCTGTTTTTACTGGGTACGCTGTTAGTGTGGCGAACGCCGTCGCGGATTGTGGGAGAGAAGCACCGCTAAGCGGTGAAAAATGCCCCGCCAATGGCGGGGGCATGTTTTTGGACAAGACGATGTAGCGAACTACTTGCTGCCGTTAAGGGCGCTCAATGGCCAGTGCAACGCCCTGGCCGCCGCCGATACACAGTGTGGCTAAGCCTTTCTTCGAATCGCGGGCGATCATTTCGTGCAGTAGCGTCACGAACACACGGCAACCTGATGCGCCAATTGGGTGGCCAAGGGCAATGGCGCCGCCGTTTACGTTGACCTTGCTGACATCCCAGCCGAGCTCTTTATTGACCGAGAGTGCCTGGGCGGCAAACGCTTCGTTGGCTTCGACGAGGTCAAGATCGTCCAGGCTCCAGCCGGCTTTTTCCAGACACCGACGAGTGGCCGGTGCTGGGCCGATACCCATGATCGCCGGGTCAACGCCAGCGTTGGCGTAGGCGGCAATGCGCGCCAGTGGTTCAAGGCCAAGCTGCTTGGCCTTTTCTGCCGAGCAGATCATCACCACCGCTGCGCCGTCGTTGAGCGCCGAGGCGTTACCGGCGGTAACCGTACCGTCTTTCTTAAAGGCGGGGCGCATGCCACCGAGCTTCTCCGCGGTGACTTCGCGTGGGTTTTCGTCGGTATCGAACACCAGCGGATCACCTTTACGCTGTGGGACTTCCACCGGCACGATCTGGCTTTTGAATTTGCCCTCCTTAATGGCCGCTGCGGCTTTTTGCTGTGACGCGGCGGCAAATTCATCCATGGCTTCGCGGGTGATGCCGTACTTCTCGGCTAAGTTCTCGGCGGTAATGCCCATATGATAGTTGTTGAAAGCGTCCCAAAGGCCGTCGTGCACCATGGAGTCGATCGCTTTCCAATCGCCCATGCGCTGACCGTTGCGGGAGTTGGGGAGTACGTGTGGCGAGGCAGACATATTTTCCTGGCCGCCGGCCAGAATCAGTTCGGCATCGCCACAGCGAATGGCCTGAGTGGCCAGATGCAGTGCTTTCAGACCCGAGCCGCAAACTTTGTTGATGGTCATGGCTGGAACTGCTTCGGGGAGGCCCGCCTTGATCGACGCCTGGCGGGCCGGATTTTGGCCAACGCCCGCGGTGAGCACCTGGCCCAGCAGTACTTCGTCAACTTGATCGGGAGATACGCCGGTGGAGGCGAGGATATCCTTGATCACCAGGGCGCCTAGGTCGCTCGCTGGAATGCCTGCGAGAGAACCTCCGAAAGCGCCTACAGCCGTGCGGCGAGCCGCAACAATCACCACTTCTTGCATAACATGACTCCTGGTCTAGGAAACGCCGACGGGGAAATGCCAGCGTTTGTGTTTAGCGTTGTTGTAGTCATTATTCTTTCAGCATAGGGGAAGGGGGCGCTTGGCGGCAATACGCTTTTTGAACCAAATAAAAACGGGCCACTTAATGGCCCGTTCCTGATCATATTCTTGCTAGCGTGTCTTAGGCGAGCTGGACAGGAATCGCGTTGCTGGTGTGGCTAACGTGATTGCCTTCCTGTAGATACACCAGGGCGGGCTGGTGGTTGTCAAGTTCAGCTTCGGCATAGTGGGCGTAGCTGCAAATAATGATGCGATGCCCTGGGGCGGCGAGGTGCGCAGCAGCGCCGTTAATGGAAATCAACCTGGAGCCTTCTTCACCGCGAATGGCGTAGGTGGTAAAGCGTTCGCCGTTCTCGACGTTATAAATCTGGATTTGCTCGTTCTCACGGATGCCTGCCATATCCAGCAGCTCGCCGTCGATGGCGCAGGAACCTTCGTAGTTGAGTACTGCGTGGGTCACGCGAGCCATATGCAGCTTGGCTTTAAGCATAATCGTATGCATGGGAACTCCTAAATAACAAAACTAGCCTCAGTGGCTAGTGTCAGTCACAGCTGGCAGCTGCACGCTGAGGTTGTCGATAAGCCGAGCAGGTCCGAGTTTGGCGGCGGCTAGCAGCACAGCATGGCGTGTTGTGTTGGCCACTGGGCCAAGCATGGTGTCACGTAGCTCAAGATAATCGGGTTTAAAGCCAGCATCATACAGGGCCGTTTGGCCTTGGTGTAGTACCCGCTCGATGGATTCGCCGCGCTCTAATGCATCGCGTAACTCGCAAAGCGTACGGTACAGCGCCGGGGCAATCGCTCGCTCCTGCTGACTTAAATAGCCGTTACGCGAAGACAGCGCGAGGCCATCCTTGGCGCGCACAATGGGCACGCCAATAATTTCGATGGGCATATGCAGGTCACTGACCAGCTTGCGAATAACTGCGAGCTGCTGATAGTCCTTTTGACCAAAACACGCGATGTCGGGCTGCACTAGATTGAAAAGCATGCTGACCACGGTAGAAACGCCGTCAAAGTGGCCAGGGCGGGAGCCGCCACACAGTCCTTCCCCCATCTCGGGCACATGCACACGGGTTTGGGCGGTTAAACCGTTGGGATACAGCGCGCTGACTGTGGGGGCGAACAGGATATCGCAGCCCGCCTCGGTTAGCTGTGCTTGATCAGCCTCGAAGGTGCGTGGATAGGCGTCCAGGTCTTCATCAGGGCCAAATTGCATCGGGTTAACGAACAGGCTGGCAACCACTACATCGGCCTGCTGTCGGGCGCTTTCCACCAGAGCAAGGTGGCCGGCATGAAGGTTACCCATGGTAGGTACCAGGGCAATCCGTTGATCACGCAGGCGGTGCCCATGCAAGGTGTGGCGCAGGTCGTGAATGTCTCGCAAAGTACGCATAGGAAGTTTGTCGTCGTTACAGGCGTCACGGTAAAGCACGGTTAGGTTTCAATGCCTAAAAGCAGTGCTCTTGCGCGGGAAAGGTCCGGTTTTTGACCGCTTCGTGATAGCGCTGAAACGCTGACTGGATACTATCAGCGTCGGCCAAGAAGTTTTTCACAAAGCGTGGTGTGCGGCCATGAGTAACACCGAGTATGTCGTGCATCACAAGGATCTGGCCGTCGGTGTCGGGGCCTGCGCCAATGCCGATCACCGGCACGTCGAGGGCCTCGGTCACTGCTTTACCCAGGCTTGCGGGCACACATTCCAGCAGAATGACCGACGCGCCTGCCTCAACGAGCACTTTTGCGTCGTTGATGATCTTCTCGGCCTGGGCGGCTTCCCGGCCCTGCACCTTGTAGCCGCCAAGCTGATAAACCGTTTGGGGGGTTAGGCCTAAATGCGCACATACCGGTACGCCACGGCGAGTCAGTTCACGGATGCCGTCGGCCATCCAGGCTTCGCCTTCCACTTTGACTAGCTCGGCACCGGCGCGCATCAAAGCGGCCGCATCATCCAGCATGCGCTCGGTGGTCGCGTTGCTCATGAACGGCAGATCGACCATCAGCAGGCTATGGCCTTTGCCACGAACCGTGCAGCGGGTGTGATAGCAGATGTCGTCAATAGTCACCGGTAGGGTGCTGTTATGCCCCTGCAAGACCATGCCCAGTGAATCGCCTACCAACAACACATCGATCCCTGCGTGGCTGGCGGCGTGGGCAAAGGAGGCATCGTAAGCGGTCAGGCAACTGAACGTTTCGCCAGCGCGCTTGTGCGCTTGCAGCGTGCTCAGGGTGACGGTTTTCATGGCGTGCTCTCATATTTTACGTGAGGCCGACGCGGCATCGGCGTTCGGCCATTATAACGCCGCCTTGCGGCGGACGCTGAGTGGCGTAACCGGTAATTGTTACCTGAATGCAGGCTCGGTGTCGAGATTTGTGTCAGATGGTAGCAACTGGCGTAACGTCGGTATCCGCTAGGCGTCGTATCGCTGAGGTGTCAAGATCGGTTAACCAATCGTTAAGCGGCCGCTGGTGAAGCATTATGTGTGGGGCCAACTCGTGCAACGGTACAAGGACAAAGCCACGTTCGTGCATATGCAAATGAGGTAACCGCAGGCGAGACAAGTCGAGCGTTTGCTGATCGTAAAGCAGCAAGTCCAAGTCGAGCGTGCGCGGCCCCCAGTGGCGTCGTCTTTGGCGGCGATGACGCTGTTCCAGCGCTTGAAGTTGATCGAGCAGCGCAAGGGGGGACAAAGACGTTTCAAGCGCCGCCACCGCGTTAATAAAATCAGGTTGGTCTTGGGGGCCTAGGGGAGGGGTGGCGTAAAGTGATGAAGTGCCATGTCGTTGGCTTAGCGGAAGCCGGGCGAGTTCGTCCAGCGCTTGCCTGACCTGTGCCACGGGGTTATCCAGATTGCTCCCCAGGCCGATATAAGCAAGCGACATGCGACGTTTCACTCTTCGCTTTTGCGCGGTTTGCGACGCCGCTTACGGCGACGGTCGCCTTGACTGGCGGGATCGCCCCCTACCTTTTGTAACAACCGACGTTGATCGTGTTCGTCGCCTTTCTGGAAGGCGTCCCACCAGTCGCCCAAGCCGCTCGGAATTTCCCCTGCCTGCTCGCGCAGCAACAGCAAATCATAAGCGGCGCGGAAGCGTGGGTGTTCGCGGGTTTGGAACGCTTTTTTGCCACGGCGAAGGGGTAAACGCCCCTGCAGTTCCCAAATGTCGCGCATCGGCATGCCGAAACGTTTAGGAATGGATATGTGTTGAAGCTGCCGTGTGACGACTTGCTGTGCGGCAGCTTGCAGCGCGGGAATAGCCGGCATGCCTTCGCTCTCGAGTTCTGCCTGGCGGTGAACAACGGGGGCCCACAAAAATGCCGCCAGCAGGAAAGCTGGGGTAACGGGGCGCTCTTCAGCAATGCGTTTATCGGTATTGGCCAGCGCCTGCTCAATGAGCTCTTCCGCCCAGGCGGCATCGGCCATGGCTTCTTCGGCTTCTGGAAACAGCATGCCAAACAACCCATAGTGGCTCAGCATTCTGAAGGTCACCAGCCCATGGCCAGACATAAACAGCTTGAGCGCTTCATCAAACAGTCGTGCCGGGGGAATACTAAGCAACAGCGGCGCCAGGTCATACATGGGCGCTTCGGTCTCAGCTTCGATGGTGAAGCCAAGCTTGGCGGCGAAACGCACGGCACGCAGCATGCGCACCGGGTCTTCCCGGTAGCGGGTGGTCGGGTCACCGATCAAACGCAGTGTCCGCGAGTCAATGTCCTGAGCGCCGTTGGCGAAGTCGTGGATGGTGAAGTCGGCGATATTGTAATACAGCGCATTGACCGTGAAGTCGCGCCGTAGGGCATCTTCTTCGATATTGCCCCATACGTTATCACGCAGCAGGAGGCCGTCGTCGGACTGATGGGCGATATGGTCGCCATGCTCGTCTTGAGGCTTACCGCGGAAAGTGGTGACTTCGATGACTTCACGGCCAAAACGCACATGGACGATGCGAAAACGCCGACCAATCATGCGTGAATTGCGGAAAAGGTCGCGAACCTGCTCTGGGGTTGCATTGGTGGCAACGTCAAAATCTTTGGGTATTTTGCCCAACAAGGCATCACGAATGCAGCCGCCTACCAGGTAAGCATCAAACCCCGCGCCGTTAAGGCGATAGAGCACTTTTAAGGCAGAGTCACTGATCTGCTTGCGAGAAACAGGGTGCTCGGAGCGAGGAATTACGCGGGGGCTAAGCACGCTTGACGCGCTTTGTTGGGGTTCGAGCAGGGGGTTCAATTGCTCTCCCGGGCTGTGTAATAAACGGGTTAATCCTTTGAACATGCGACGGTATCGACTCGCAGGATATCGAAAAATTGGCCATGACGTAAGCGATAAGTCGCTGAGTGTAGCCGACCCCTTGATGCTTGCAAAGTCTCGAGTGGATTGTGTCGTTTACATAGTAGCCAAACACGGAAAGGGGAGGCTAAGAGGGCCTCCCCTATAAAGCGGACAATCAGCTTCCGTTGCTGCTATTTTTCTTCATGATGGCACATCGCCCTGAATACGCACCGCAGTCGGTAGGCGTGGCAATCACGTGGATTCCGACCGCCTCGTATTCAAAACAATAATCCAACCGCGAACTTTTCTCCCCCCGGTGAGTTGTTGTTGGGTCCGGGGTGTACACACTCACTGCTATTGTTTTTGTTGGGGCGCAGATCTCTTGGTGTACGTCGCGTCCTTTTTGGGCACTTGCCTGATTTTATTATTGTTCAAAGCGCTTATTCTGCTTAGCGCAAGCAAGTAACGAGATACAGGCCAGTTGTTTTTGTTAGTACCGTTATCTCTGCCTGGCCCTGTTGTTTTTGTTGTGGCTCAGGTTTGGGCGATGTCATGTTGTTTTTGTTAGCGACTCACCGCGATGCCCAGTTTGTTTTTCTTACCCAGATATACTGCACTCGCCGTGCCAGCCGTTTGATAAATTATGAATTTCAGTGGCTTAACATTTTACGCGTATGCCGAGGAACTATTGCAGCCTAAAAGTGTTACCTGTTTTTTGGCTGCTTGCGCGCCTGGGTGTGTGGGAAGGTAACAATGTGTGGGTAGCGAGGGGTGTGGATATTTGTTAGATAAATCAGTGTATTAGACGTTAGTTGTAGGCCCGGTGGTGGGCGTGGCTAGTGGGGGCGCCGCGCCGTCTTCTTGCGCGGTATACCCAGCCGTTGGCGTCTTTCCCATAAATTTTTGCGACTAATTCCGAGTTTTTGCGCCAGCTCGGTTTCGCTCATTTGATCCTGGTGCTCAAGAACAAAGTGTTGAAAATAGTCTTCCAGCGAAAGGTCATCCTCCTCGGCGCTGGGTTGAGTGGCGTCTGGGTTACTTAGCGTCGGAGCGGCACTTACTGGCGTTAGCGGACGGTTGAGCGCAGGCGCAAGCCCTAGGTCATCGGGGTGAATCAAATGGCCTTCGGCCAGGATCACGCCTCGTTCAAGGGCATTTTCCAATTCGCGCACGTTGCCTGGCCAGGGGTAGTCGCGCAATTCCTGGCGCGCGGCTCGGGATAAACGTAGCCCAGGGCGTTCGTGGCGCTGGCAGGCTTTGTCGAGCAAAATATCGGCAATTTCCAGCACGTCGTCTTCACGCTCGCGCAGCGGCGGCAGCTCTATTTGCATGACGTTTAGGCGGTAATACAGGTCCAGCCGGAAATCACCGCTTTTGGAGAGGGCGCGCAAGTCGCGGTGGGTCGCAGCGATCAGGCGGACATCCACATGGCGGGTTTCCACTGAGCCGATTTTACGGATTTCGCCTTCCTGCAACACACGTAGCAGTCGCGCTTGAGCGTCGAGAGGCAGCTCGCCGATTTCGTCCAGAAATAATGTGCCGCCATCGGCGGCTTCCACCAGCCCGGTGCGGGCAGCGCTTGCGCCGGTAAAAGCGCCTTTCTCGTGACCAAATAGCTCCGATTCAATCAGCGTTTCGGGAATAGCAGCGCAGTTGACGCAAATCAGTGGGGCCTTGGCCCGTTTGCTTTGTTGGTGAATGGCCCGGGCCACGAGTTCTTTGCCGGTGCCGGATTCGCCCAGAATCAGCACCGTGACGTCGGCCGGGGCGGTTTTACGAATACGCGTATACACCAGTTGCATCGCGGTGCAGTTGCCAATCATGGTTTGGCGCCCGCCCCCTCCATCGGTGATGTCGGGCGGTGCACTGTGCTGCATCGACTGCTGATGCAGAATTCGCGCGACGGTCTCTAATAATTCCGCGTGGTCAAAGGGTTTGGCCACGTAATCCACGGCGCCCTGTTTGAGAGAGTCGACGGCTGAGCGCATGCTGGCATAGCTCGTCATGATCAGAACGGGGGCCGGGGCAGCCGCTTGGATCAGGCTGGTACCTGGCTCGCCTGGCAGGCGCAGGTCGCTGATGATGAGGTCAAAGCCAGGCAGTTCGAACTGAGATGCTTCTTCAGCACTGCTCGCTTCACAGACTTCATAGTCGTGGCGCTCAAGCAAACGCTTAAGTGCGCTGCGAATAATTGCTTCGTCTTCAACAATCAGAATCCTAGACATGGGTCGGCTGATCATCCTGTTGGTAAAGCGGTAGCCAGAGGATAATGGCCGTGCCGCGAGACGCTCCGGGCGGTGGCGAAGCCACCTCTATTCTACCTTGGTGCTCATTGATAATTTGATACGCCAGTGATAATCCCAGTCCAGTGCCTTCACCTGCCGCTTTCGTGGTAGTAAACGGCTCAAATAAGTGATCACGAATCGTTGGGTCAATGCCTTGGCCGTCGTCGGTAACGCACCACCACGCTTGGCCCGCCTGCTCACCTGCTGATATGTACACGGTGCCTGTTGGTGCGCAAGCATCTCGCGCATTGCTCAGCAAATTAACCATCACCTGGGTTAAGCGCTGGGCATCACCTTGCACCACAAGCGCTTCTGCGCAGGCATTGGTGAATGTCACATCCTCGCCCGAGCGGGCGAGGTGGATCAAGTGTAAGGCATCGTCTGTGATCGATTTAAGGGTAACCGGCGAGCTGGGTAGCGCAGGCGTGGGGCCTCCCGCATGCGCAAAACCGACCAACGAATTGACGATTTTGGTGACACGCTGGGTCAACTGCTGAATATGGTCCGCGGTCTCTAGTAAGGCAGGGTCCTGGGTGTCATAGCGCAGGTTTTGCGCCAGCGATGAAATGCCGGTAATCGGGTTGCCAATCTCATGGGCGACGCCTGCGGCCAGTTGGCCAATAGAGGCTAAGCGGGCGGCGTGGACGAGCTCATCTTCCAGCCATTTCATCTCGGTATGGTCTTCCACCAGGATGACGCTACCGCCGCGGCTGTCATGACCGCTGAGTACTGCTATGTGAAGTGTTAGAAAGTAGTCCTTACCGTGTAGCTGCACCGCTTGCTTATACAGTGGTGAAGAGCCTTCGCTAAGTACGCTCCCCAGCAGTTTGGGCCAGGGATCGGGAAGACTATCCCGCCGCGAGCCAATGACACTTTCGCCGCTGATGCCGGAAAGCTGTGAAAGCGCCTGATTCCACATTACCAGCTCGTCGTCGTCCCCGAGGACGCAAAGCCCGACGGGTAGATAGGCAAGCGTTTGACGGTGGTGACGGCGCAGGCCGTCAAGCTCTCGCGCAAGCCCCGTAAGCCTCGATCGATAGGCTTCCAGGCGGCTTTCCACAAAATGAATGTCGTCGGTAATCGGTGCATCGTCGTGGCGGTAGGGCAGGTAGCGGTCGACGATGTCGCGCGCCACCGAGGGTCCCATTAACCCCGAAAGATTTGCCTGGATACGGTCGCGTAGGCGGCGTAGCGCGTAGGGGCGACGCTCCTGGGGCGTCAGGTTGAGCGCCTTGAGGGCGCGGTCGACTTCACGGCGGGCGGCATCATCCCCCAGCGCCTGGGCTAGGTGTGCTGAGAAGTCACCTGCCGTGGCGGCTTCCAGCGGTAAACGTTTTGAGCGGATTACCGCATCGACGGAGCAGGCTTCGGCAGCGGATTTTTCGCCTTCAGACGTGCGCGTAAACAGCGACACGACAATCAATAATAGGATGTTAAGCGACAAAGAAAGCAGCGTGACACCATACCAGGCGGGGGCGTCAGCGGGCGTTAGCGGCGTTAAGGGTAAGGCCGGGGGCGCATAGCCTGCCACAAGGGGGAGCCATAGCCACCATAGCCAGACGGCAATGCCACCAATCAGACCGGTCACCATGCCTTTGCGATTGGCTCCCGGCCAGTAGAGCAGCGCTAGCATGCCTGGCAAACACTGCGCCATTCCCACGAAGGCGGCCAGCCCCAGGTTGGTTAGCGGATGGTGACGGCCAATCCATTGGTAAAACAGCCAGCCGCTTATAATCACCCCGACCACCAGCCCCCGGCGTAGCCACAATAGCCACCCATACAGGTCGCTACGCGCTTCGGGTGGCCTCGCTACGAGTACGATGTGATTGAGCACCATGCCGGAAAGCGCCAGGGCAATTAGCATCATGGTGCCACTGGCGGCGGCTAAACCGCCAATAAACGCCAAGGCCCCGACCCACCAGTGCTCGCTTAACGCATAGGCCGCGTAGGCGCTCATGGGTATCTCATCGTTAACGGACTGTGCGGCCCACCAAATCAGTGGGACGGGCAAGGCCATCAGCAATAAAAATAGCGGCAGGGTCCAGCTTGCCTGGAGCAGGGTATGTCGCGACAGGTTTTCTGCAAAGGTAATATGAAACAGGTGCGGCATCATAAAGGCGGCGGCGAAGAACAGCAGCAGTAGGGTGCGCCATTGGGCGGGGTCAAAACGCGCGGTTTGCGCCTGGGCAAGATAGCCTGGTCCTTCGAGCCACTGCTGCACATCACCGGGGCCACTGAACACCAGCCACAGAGCCACAGCGCCCAACCCCAGCATCGCCAGCAACTTCACGATCGACTCGATTGCGATGGTGCTCAATAAGCTGTTATGTCGACTATGAACATGGCTGTGGCGAGCCCCTAGCATCACCGCTAAAGCGGCAATTGCCGTGCAAAACGAAAGCGCTACAGTGGGCCCCGCCTGGCTTTGAGTAAAGAGATTGAAGGCCTCACTCATGGTTTTGACTTGAATGCCCAGCAGCGGCAGTACCGCCAGCAGACTGACAAATGTCACCAGCGTGCCCGCCCAACGGGAGCGAAAACGAAAGGCGAATAGATCCGCCAATGAGGCGAGTTGGTACGTTCGGGTAATACGCTGAATAGGGACTAGCAGGACGGGTGCAAGCAGAAACGCACCGGCGGCGCCGAGGTAATAGGCAAGATACCCAAACCCTACGTTAGCGGCTAACTCTACGCTGCCATAAATGGCCCAGGCGCTTGCATAAACACCGAGCGCTAGCGTGTAGACGGCGGGGTGGCGGCTGATATGCAGCGGTACCCAGCCGCGTTCCACCGCCATGGCGCAGCCGAGCAGCAGGGCGAGATAGCCCAAGCCCAGAAGTAGCGCACCGAGCACCTCAACGCTCATCTAATTTCCTTTTTTGCTCAAGCCATAGCGTTAGGGCGATTAGCCCGCCCCAAATGACAAAGGGACGATACCAGGCCACAGTCGGGTCGCTCCAACCGTCCATCAACAAGGGTGAGAGCAGATAGCCGCCGAACACCAGAAACAGCATGATGCGGTAGACGTACATGTCATACCTCCTGAGGCAATTCGCGGTGCGCTGACGGTGACAGACGCGCCACCGACCAATGGGTCACTGCCCAGTGTAATTGCGTGGTCACTGGCTCACGAGAAAGTTCGCTGGGAAGCGCTTGGTCGAGAGCCAGCAGGGCCTGAAACAACTGGTGGCGGATGCCGCGCTCATCGTCAGCGAGTGCTGGCGCAAGATTTTGTTTGGAAAGCTTTTGACCCTCAGGGGTCACGACTAATGGCAAATGTAGATAACGCGGCTCGGGTAGCGCTAGTGCGATTTGTAGCTGGCGCTGCCAGGGGGTGTTGTCGAGCAAATCAAAGCCCCTGACGATATCGGTAATGCCTTGCTCAGCATCATCCACCACCACTGCCAGTTGGTAAGCCCAAAGTGAATCCTTGCGTTTGAGTATTACGTCGCCCAGCGTTTCAGGGTCGAATTGCTGAAAGCCAAACAGGCGATCATGCCATTCGACCGGGCGTTGGGCCAAATCGCTGCGCAGCCGCCAAGCAACCGGTTGGGTGGCGTCACTTAGGCCCTGGCGGCACCAGCCTGGATATACCGAGAATGCTTGCCACTGTTTGCGCGAACAGCTGCATGGATAGGCCAACCCTTGGTGGGCTAGAGCGTCAAGCGCCTGTTGATAAGCGTCATGACGTCCATGCTGCCAGCGAACGGCTCCGTCCCATTGGAGCCCAAATGCTTCCAGCTGGCGCAATATCATACTGTCAGCGCCTGGTGGGCAACGTGGCGGGTCAATGTCTTCAATTCGCACCAGCCATTCGCCGCCCACCGCGCGTGCGTCGAGATAACTGCCCAGCGCCGCCACCAACGAGCCAAAATGCAGCGGGCCAGAGGGGGTGGGGGCAAAACGCCCACGGTAGCAAGTCGGTTGCGTCATTTAAGCTTTCCAGAAACCAAAACGGGCACCTTAGGGTGCCCGCATTCCGCAATAACGTACAGCTCGGTTATCGCTACTTTAGCCGCCGAGTTGCTTTTCCTTGAGCTCGGCCAGCGTTTTGCAGTCGACGCATAGCGTGGCAGTCGGGCGGGCTTCAAGACGGCGGATACCGATCTCAACGCCGCAGGCTTCGCAGAAGCCATAATCGTCTTCGTCGATTTTTTCGATGGTTTCGTTAATTTTCTTAAGCAGTTTACGCTCGCGGTCCCGGGTGCGCAGTTCAAGGCTAAAGCCTTCTTCCTGGGTCGCCCGGTCGGCGGGGTCAGCGTAGTTGTTAGCATCTTCCTGCAGGTGGCGTACGGTACGGTCCACCTCTTCCATGAGGTCTTGTTTCCAATCCAACAGCAACTGACGAAAGTGCGCCAGCTGTTGATCGTTCATATATTCTTCACCCGCTGCCGGCTCATATGGGGTGAAGGGCTTGGACGCTTCCGGTTTTTTTTCCGCTACTGGCATGGGAGTGCCCCTTACGTATGTGACTGCTGATCAACCGTGAGCGTGTATTACGATCTCACGCCAAAGGGATGCTTGTTTAGCTGAAAAATAGCCGCGTTGCAAGCATAATAGTGTGGATTCTTGCTTGGTTTTGCCTTTTGTGCGACCAAGATCATGTTTTTACTACCGCTTGGGAAAAGAACCGATATGGCTTGGAATTCGCGAGTGAATCGTGTCGCGCCCTTCCGTGTGATGCATCTGCTGGAAATGGCCCAGGCTCGCGAAGCCGAAGGCCACGATGTGATTCATCTGGAAGTGGGTGAGCCTGATTTCGCTACACCCGCGCCGATAGTGGCAGCGGGGCAGCAGGCATTGGCGACAGGCAAAACACGCTACACGCCCGCTGCTGGCTTGCCAGCGCTGCGTGAAGCAATTGCGGGCCACTACGCTGAGCACTTCAATGCCTCGGTAGATCCTGCACGTATTTTAGTCACGCCTGGGGCCTCGGGTGCACTGTTGCTGGCCAGCCAGTTACTGATCGAAGCGGGCGATCGCGTGATAATGGCCGACCCCAACTACCCGTGTAATCGACATTTTATGGCCCTGGCCGGTGCTGAGGTGGATGCCATCCCCGTGAGCCGCCAAAGTGGCTGGCAGTTAAACGCCTCGCTGATTGATCAGCACTGGCAAGCAAACACACGGCTGGCCATGCTGGCATCACCCTCCAATCCCACCGGGCATACGCTTGACGGTGACGCGTTGAGCGGTGTTTTGAGCACCGTGGCAGCGCAGGGTGGTGAGGTGCTGGTGGATGAAATTTATCAGGGGCTGAATTACGACGATGCGCCGCTGTCGGCGACCTCGCTTTCCAACGATGCCTTTGTGGTCAATAGTTTCTCCAAGTACTTTGGCATGACCGGCTGGCGCTTGGGCTGGCTGGTAGCCCCGGAGCACGCGGTGGAGCCGCTGACTCGGCTGGCGCAAAATGTATTTTTGGCCGCATCGACGCCGTCTCAGCACGCCGCTCTGGCTGCGTTTACCCCCGAGTGCCGCGATATTCTTGAAACGCGTCGGGCGACGTTAAAACAGCGCCGCCAAGTGTTGCTGGACGGCCTTGCCGAGCTGGGGCTTGTGCCAGACCTCCCACCCCAGGGCGCGTTTTATCTGTGGCTGGATATTTCCCGCTATAGCCGCGACAGTCAGGTTTTTTGCGAACGGCTACTGGGTGAGGAAAACGTGGCGATTACCCCAGGTATCGATTTTGCCGTAAAGGGCGGCGAGCACCATGTGCGTATCGCTTTCACCAACGACGTTGAACGGTTGGAAGAAGCCGTGGTCCGCATCACCCGCTTCGTGAGCCGTCTATGAGTCTCGCTTATGACGGGTTGGTGCCGGGCACGCTGCTTCGCCGCTACAAGCGCTTTCTGGCCGATGTGCGCCTGGACAGCGGGCAGGAAGTTGTCGCCCACTGCCCGAATACCGGCTCAATGAAGGCGGTCAATGTGCCCGGCTGTCGCGTATGGCTTTCGCCGAGCGATAACCCTCAGCGCAAGCTGGCGTGGACTTGGGAGTGGATTGAACTGCCGCAGCCGGATGGCACTATTGCGCTGGCATCCGTGCATACAGGACGGGCGAATCGCATTGTTGAGGCGGCCATTGGCGCAGGTGATATTGCGCCGCTGGCAGGCTATCAGGCGCTTAAGCGTGAGGTGAAAGTGGCCGACGCCCGGCTCGATTTTCGCCTGGACGACCCCGAGCGCGGTGCCGTCTACATCGAAGTGAAGCAGGTCACGCTGAAAGAGACTGACGGCCACGGCTACTTTCCCGATTCGGTCAGCGTCCGGGGTGCCAAGCATTTACGTTCACTGCAGGCGTTAGCCGAGCAGGGCGAACGGGCCGTGCTATTGTTTTGCGTGGCGCATGAGGGCATCGCTGACGTGGCCCCCGCTACGCATATCGACCCAATCTATGCGGCTACACTGCACGAGGCTGTTCAGGCGGGGGTTGAGGTGTTGGCCTACGGGATTGACGTGCAGTGGTCACCAGCAGGGCCTGCGGCGGTACGCCTGACGAGGCCCTTGTCAGTGCGGCTAGCGGCGGCGCACGCGGAAAATGGCGATTTCACCGAAAAGGTTGGGCCATAGGCGTGACGTCCAGTGCCCGCGGTGATCGCCAACACCCACGGCGCGGTCAACAATTATCAGGCCTTTTTCACGGCATAGGTGTTCAAAGTCGTTGAAGGTCGAAAGATGGATATTGGGCGTGTCGTACCAGGCGTGGGGCAGCGACTTGGATACCGGCATGTAGCCGCGCAGGCCAAGATGAATACGGTGGCGCCAGTAGGCAAAATTCGGAAAGGTAATAATGCCTTCTTCCGCGACGCGCAGCATTTCATCAAGCATTTTGTCCGGACGGCGCAGCGCCTGCAGGGCTTGAGTCATGATCACCTGATCGTAGCTGTTATCGCAGAAACTGCCTAAGCCATCGTCGAGGTTGTGCTCAATCACATTGACGCCACGGGCAACGCAGCCGGTAATGCCGTCGGGATCGATTTCCAGCCCGTAGCCGGTCACGCCTTTATCTTTGGCCAGCGTCTCAAGCAGAACGCCATCGCCGCAGGCGAGGTCCAGTATGTGCGCCCCTTCGGGCACCCAGTCGTAAATCAGCTCCAGATCAGCACGCATCATGGGGTCTCCTCGGCGGCTATCGGGGCCAGCTTGAGATCGCGGGCCGCGCGGTTCATGAAGGCGCCAAACACCGCGTCGTAGCGAGCCTCGGGGAGCAGGAAGGCGTCGTGGCCGTGCGGCGAGTCAATGTTGGCGTAGCTGACCGATTTGCCTGCTCGCGTCAGCGCGTCTACCAGTTCACGGGAGCGTGGCGGCGGGAAGCGCCAGTCGGTGGTGAAGCTGACAATCAAGAAGGGACATTGCGCCGGGGAGAGGGCGTTGGCGAGATCACCCCCCTGTGTGGCCGCCGGGTCGAAGTAATCCAGCGCCTTGGTCATCAATAGGTAAGTATTGGCATCAAAGGCGGTGGAAAAGGTGTCGCCCTGATAGCGCAGGTAGGACTCTACCTGGAACTCGACATCGAAGCCGAAATTCAGGTCATTGCTACGCAGATCACGGCCAAATTTACTGCCCATGGCGTCTTCGGAAAGATAAGTAATGTGGCCAACCATACGCGCCAGTTTCAGGCCGCGTTTAGGCACCGTGTCGTGCTCGGCGTACCAGCCGCCAAAAAACTCAGGGTCAGAGCGAATCGCCTGGCGGGCCACTTCGTTAAAGGCAATATTTTGTGCCGAAAGGCGGGGTGTTGCGGCGATGACGACGGCATTGGCAACCCGTTCAGGGTAGGTCATCGTCCATTGCAGCACCTGCATGCCGCCAAGACTACCCCCTATGGCGGCGGCCCAGCGCTCGATCCCCAAGCGGTCGGCCAGGCGAGCCTGACTTACCACCCAGTCACTTACGGTGACCATGGGGAAGTCGGGCCCCCACTGCCTACCCGTTTCAGGGTTATGGCTCACCGGGCCGGTGCTGCCGTGACAGCCGCCCAAGTTGTTCAGCGACACAACAAAAAAGCGGTTAGTGTCGATGGGTTTGCCTGGGCCAATATGTGCATCCCACCAGCCGGGTTTGCGATCACCCTCGCTGTGGTAACCAGCAGCATGGTGATGGCCGGAGAGGGCATGGCAAATCAAGACCGCATTGCTACGTTCGGCATTAAGGGTGCCATAGGTCTCATAAATCAGCTCATACTCGGGCAGCGTTTTGCCGCAAGCGAGCGACAGCGGCGTGTCGAACTTGGCAACGTGGGGAGTGACAAGGCCAACGGAGTCCGCCGGCCGGTCAGCAAAAGCAAGCGTGTCTGAATCGGGCATCGAAAGCGTATGTCCTACAAATGGTTCTGCTGAGTAAAACGTATGAAATCAGATTGTTATCTGCCGAGGCTAAAGTCCAACAAGCGCGCCGGAAATGCCAGCCGCGCGAATCAGTGAGCCGACTAGCAAGCCATCAATCAAATTGATGGCGATAAATACCACAATGGGTGATAAATCAATCATACCCAGCGGCGGTATTACCTTACGAACCGGCGCCATGATGGGCTCAACCAACTGCATGATGAGTAGTGCGCCAGGATGACTTGCATTGGGCGCGACCCAGCTCAAGATGATCATCACGATCATGGCGAAGAAGTAAATCTTTAAGATGGCGTTGGCCAGCGCCGCGACACCCGCAATTAATAGCCCAACAACGGGCGGCATGCCTACGCCGACGACCATAAAAATGGCGATGATGCTAGCGACTTTGAGGACGAACCCTGCGGCCAGGGTCGCGAGGTCAAAGCGACCGGCGACAGGCCCCAAAAAGCCCTGGAAGAGACCTACGACCGGCTGGGTGATCTTGACCACCGACTGGCTCAGCGGGTTGTAATAATCGGCCCGCGAGGCCTGCAATAAAAACCGCAGCATGAGTAAAAACAAATAAATGTTAATCAGCGAGTTAACAAGCATTAACCCGGCGCTGCCCAATTCGTTACCCATTGCTGTTTCTCCTATAAAATCCGCATTGATTAGTGACCGCTCAGTTCCTTGGACATTGCTTGGGCGCGCTCGGCGCAGGCCTGCATCGCATCGGCGATTGTCGTCCTAAGCTGGGCATCTTCCATGTGTTGAATCGCCCGTTCGGTAGTCCCGCCGGGCGACATGACATTCTGTTTTAGTGTCGCTGGGTCCTTATCGCTTTGCTGCGCCATGGTGGCGGCACCTAGCGCGGTTTGAATCGCCAGGCGGCGTGCGGTATCGGCGGGAAGGCCAAGTTTGACGGCGGCGTCTTCCATGGCTTCCAGCATGAGGAAAAAATAGGCGGGTGCGCTGCCAGATACTGCCGTCACCGCGTCCAGCAAACCCTCTTCCTCGACCCACTCGACGATACCCACTGCTTCCATTAGCTGAGTCGCGACCTTGCGCTGAGTATCGCTAACTCGCGCATTAGCATACAGGCCGCTGGCACCGCGGCCTACCAAAGATGGTGTATTGGGCATGCAGCGAACCATCGCATTATTACCGCCGAGCCATTGGTCAATAGTGGCAGCGTCTAGACCTGCGGCAATAGAAATCACCAGGGGTTGTTGCTGCTGAATACTGTCGCTAAGCGCTTCGCATACGTTGCGCATAATCTGTGGCTTAACCGCCAGTACCACAACATCCGCTTGACTAACCGCGGCGTTATTATCTGTCTGCGTTTGGATGTTTAAACGCGCTCGCAACGCGGAAAGTTCGCTTTCTTGCGGCGCGGTAGCGGTAATGTTGCCAGAATTGACGCCGCTGTTGATCAGGCCGCCAATAATGGCGCTTGCCATATTACCCGCGCCAATGAAGGTGATGTTGTTCGCCATGTGGGGATCCTCTGTTGGAAAAGGGCTGCGCTGAGCCGAGTCATTGCATTGTGTAGTGACGATGCGTTGCCATTAGTCTGACTGTATGGTCAGGCTTTATCACGCACGCCAAAGATAGCTGTGCCTAAACGTACCAGCGTGGCACCTTCCAGCACCGCCGCTTCCAAATCGTCGCTCATACCCATGGAAAGCGTATCCAGTGGCGCATCGGGAAGGGCTTTTTGCACTGCTACCAGTAGCTCACGCAGCGCGGCCAAGGGTTTACGTTGCGCCGCTAACCCTTCTACGGGGGCGGGAATTGCCATCAAGCCGCGCAACTGAAGATGTGGCAGTGTTGCAACCTCCTCGGCAAGAGTGACTACGTCTTCTGGCATAACGCCTGACTTAGAGGGCTCACGACTGATGTTAACCTGTAAGCAAACGTTGAGCGGAGGTAGATGGCTTGGCCGCTGTTCGCTGAGTCGTTTGGCGATTTTCAGGCGGTCAACGGTGTGCAGCCAGCCGAAATGCTCGGCAACGGCACGGGTTTTATTCGACTGAAGTGGGCCAATGAAATGCCACACAATATCGTCTAAATCGGCCAGCTCTGCCTGTTTGTCCAACGCCTCTTGCAGATAGTTTTCACCAAATTCGCGTTGGCCGAGTGCCCAGGCTTGACGAATCATCGCGGCCGGTTTGGTCTTGCTCACGGCCAGCAGCGAGGCATCATTACTCGGGCGCTTGGCGTCAATGAGGGCACGTTCTAGGCGTTCACGCGCGTGGGCAAGTGACGCTGAAAGCGTGTTATCTGTCATACTCAAGCACCTTACCGCAGCTGGGGAAGAGAGATGGATATTACCGAACTGCTGGCATTCTCGGCAAAGCAGAATGCCTCTGACCTGCATTTGTCCGCAGGACTGCCGCCCATGATACGGGTTGATGGCGATATTCATCGGCTTAATGTGCCCGCCATGGATAACAGCGACGTGCGTCGATTGATTTACCACATCATGAACGATCGTCAGCGCCGCGACTACGAAGAACATCTTGAAGTCGATTTCTCTGTTGAGGTCCCAGGTGCGGCGCGTTTTCGTGTTAACGCCTTTAACCAAGCGCGGGGAGCTGGAGCCGTGTTCCGCACCATTCCTAATCAGGTGCTATCGATGCAGGCGCTTGGCCTTGGCGAGGTGTTCGAACGTCTTTCGATGCTGCCGCGCGGCCTAGTGCTGGTAACGGGGCCAACCGGCTCGGGCAAAAGCACGACGCTTGCCGCGATGATCGATTACATCAACGATCATCGTTTTGAGCATATTTTAACCATTGAAGACCCTGTTGAGTTTGTGCATACCAGTAAGCGCTGCCTGATTAATCAGCGGGAGGTCCATCGCGACACGCATAGCTTTGCCGACGCCTTGCGCAGCGCATTACGCGAAGATCCCGATGTGATTTTGGTCGGTGAGTTGCGCGACTTGGAAACCATACGCTTGGCGTTAACAGCGGCTGAAACCGGCCATTTAGTGCTGGGCACGTTGCACACGACTTCCGCAGCCAAAACCATTGACCGAATTATCGACGTCTTCCCTGGCGAAGAGAAAGCGATGGTGCGTTCAATGCTCTCAGAGTCGCTGCAGGCGGTTGTGTCCCAAACACTGCTAAAACGACAGGAAGGTGGCCGCGTTGCGGCCCACGAAATTCTGCTCGCTACATCGGCAGTGCGTAACTTGATCCGCGAAGATAAAGTCGCGCAGATCTACTCCGCGATTCAAACCGGAGGCAGCTTGGGGATGCAAACGCTGGATGCATCGCTTGCCCAGCTGGTGAAAGACGGCGTGGTGAGTATGGACGACGCTCAGGCAAGGGCTAAAGGAACGCTCGCGCTAAAAGACGAATAGCCCAAGCGGTTGTGGCCCATTTAACTAGCGGGCGTAAATGCCGCCTAACACGCGTATCCCGCTAGCGCCTGTGACCGAAGGCAGGTTGCCGGGGAGGTTGTGCAGACGCTGATGGGCTAGCCATGCAAACGCTCCGGCTTCGATCCAATCCTCTGGCCAGCCGTAAGCGGACGGGGACTCAAGCACTGCGTGGGGCAAGTGATCGGCGAGCCTAGCCATCAGATAGGCGTTATGCGCACCTCCCCCGCAAGTGATTAACGTAACGTCCTGGTGGGAGAGGGGGAGTTGCTTAACCCCCTGGGCGACGGTAACCGCGGTAAGCTCGGCAAGCGTTGCCTGGACATCACGGGGTGTCTCGTTACCAGTTAAGTAGCTTTCCAGCCACGGCAGGTTAAACAGCTCACGGCCCGTACTGCGCGGCGGAGGCTGTTGAAAGAAAGGGGCCTCCAGTAGGCGTTCCAGTAGCAAGGAGTCAATGTTTCCGCTGGCGGCCCAAGCCCCATCTTGGTCAAAACGCCCCCGCTGATGCTTTGAAAACCACGCATCTAGCAACACATTTGCAGGCCCTGTATCAAAGCCGGTTACCGGGGCGTCAGGATCGCTGGGTAACCAAGTCAGGTTGGCAAAACCGCCCAGGTTCAAGATGAGCTGTTCGCCTTCCCGGCGCCCGAAAAGTGCCTGATGGAACGCCGGTGCTAGTGGAGCCGCCTGACCGCCAGCCGCCAGGTCTCGGCGGCGGAAGTCGCCGACCACGGTGGCGCCGGTCAGTTCGGCGAGCAGGCTCGGGTTGTCGAGCTGCAGGGTGTAAGCCGGTCCGCCAGCATGGCCGTCCGGTGCGTGCTCAATGGTCTGTCCATGGCTGCCAATGGCGGCCACCTGGTCGATTGATATCCCCTGCTGACGTAATAAGGCCTTAATAGCGTCCGCCTGTAACAGGCAAAACGCCGCCTCCGCCCTGGCCAAGGCGGCAAAGCTGACCCACTCAGCGTGGCATAAATGCAATAGTTCATCGTGGAGCGCCTGCGGCATGGCAGTTGCGTGGCTGCCCACCAGCGTTGGCGAGGTGTTGGGGGCAATAGCCACCAGTGCTGCGTCAATCCCGTCCAGACTGGTCCCCGACATCAAGCCGATGTAGTAAACAGGCGTGTCAGTCGTTGAAGTTGTCATTGCAGAGGTATCCAAAATAAGACGAAGGCTCAACCAAGGCGAGCGGGCATGATAACATCGCCCAGTATTTATCATTACAACGCCCGCAAGGCGATGCTTACGTGGAGAAAAGCAATGAGTGAGGTGGATCAGGCGCTAGCGTTGTTATCGCGCGGAACGCATGAAATTTTGGTTGAGGGCGAGCTGCGCCAAAAGTTGGCTTCCGGACGCAAGCTGCGTATCAAAGCGGGTTTTGATCCCACCGCCCCTGATCTTCACTTAGGGCATAGCGTTTTGCTGACCAAAATGCGCCAGTTTCAGGATCTGGGTCACACCGTTATTTTCCTGATTGGTGATTTCACCGGCCGCATCGGCGACCCCACCGGTAAAAACGTGACCCGCAAACCGCTCACCGAGGCCGATGTTAAAGCTAATGCCGATACCTACAGGGAGCAGGTGTTTAAAATCCTCGACCCTGAAAAAACGGAAGTGCGCTTCAATGCCGAGTGGTTTGGCGAACTCTCCGCGGCCAAGATGATCGAGCTGGCAGCGCAGAGTACCGTCGCGCGAATGCTTGAGCGGGACGACTTTGAAAAACGCTACAAGGCCAATCAGTCGATTGCCATCCACGAATTTCTCTACCCGCTCGTTCAGGGGTATGACTCCGTCGCGTTAGACGCGGATGTCGAGCTGGGTGGCACCGACCAAAAGTTCAACCTGCTGATGGGCCGTGAGATCCAGAAGCATTTCGGCCAGGAGCCGCAGGTGGTGATCACCATGCCCCTGCTTGAAGGGTTGGACGGCGTGCAGAAGATGTCCAAGTCGCTTGGCAACTATGTCGGCGTCGATGAAAGCCCCGGCGCCATGTTCAACAAGCTGGTATCCATGCCGGACAGCTTGATATGGCGTTACTTCGAGCTGCTGTCGTTGAAATCCAACGAAGAGATTGAGGCGCTTAAGCAGAGCGTTGAGCAGGGAGCCAATCCGCGCGATGTAAAAATGGAGCTGGCGCGCGAGCTGATTGCTCGCTATCACGGCGACGAAGCGGCGGCCAACGCGCATAAATCCGCCGGCAACCAGTTGGCGGATGGTGAGCTGCCCGACGACCTGCCCGAGGTCGAGGTTGATTTTGAAGGCAGTGCCGATGCGCCGATTGCCGCGGTGCTAAACCGTTCGGGGTTAACCAAGAACAGTGCTCAGGCCAAAGACATGCTGAAAAATGGCAGCGTCAAAGTGGATGGCGAGGTGGTGGCCCAAGACACCATGCTCCCCACCGGTAAGGCTTACGTTATCCAGGCAGGCAAGAAACGTTATGCCCGTGTGACACTGCGCTAATTTTTTTCGCCCTACCTCTTGCCAGCCCGGCGGTGACACCGTAAAGTACGCATCCGCTGCCGGGGACGCCAAGCGTTGCTGGCGGTGGGAGGGGTTAAAAACCCTCGGTTTGTCAGTGAGTTAGGGTGCTGATGGTGACAGTGGGTTTGCATCACCTCGCGCCAATTAGTCATTGACAACCACCCGGAAGTGCGTAGAATACGTCTTCCTCGCTGAGGCCAAACCGTTCACCGGTGGGCCGGTTTTGTAAAGCGAAACGCTCTTTAATAATTTGATCAGGTAATTCATGTGGGCGCTTGCCGATGAGGGTGATAAATCACCAAATATCAAGGCAAGCGACTCAAGCACTACGGCTTTTCGAAGCCGATATTGAATGAATTCGTTTGACCCTTGAGCCAAGTTTGGTTCGCTTTTGCTGCCCTTCGGGGTAGTGAGTAAGAACCGCATAGATCTTAAACTGAAGAGTTTGATCATGGCTCAGATTGAACGCTGGCGGCAGGCCTAACACATGCAAGTCGAGCGGTAACAGGTCCAGCTTGCTGGATGCTGACGAGCGGCGGACGGGTGAGTAATGCATAGGAATCTACCCGGTAGTGGGGGATAACCTGGGGAAACCCAGGCTAATACCGCATACGTCCTACGGGAGAAAGGGGGCTTTGGCTCCCGCTATCGGATGAGCCTATGCCGGATTAGCTGGTTGGTGAGGTAACGGCTCACCAAGGCGACGATCCGTAGCTGGTCTGAGAGGATGATCAGCCACATCGGGACTGAGACACGGCCCGAACTCCTACGGGAGGCAGCAGTGGGGAATATTGGACAATGGGGGCAACCCTGATCCAGCCATGCCGCGTGTGTGAAGAAGGCCCTCGGGTTGTAAAGCACTTTCAGCGAGGAAGAACGCCTGGTGGTTAATACCCGCCAGGAAAGACATCACTCGCAGAAGAAGCACCGGCTAACTCCGTGCCAGCAGCCGCGGTAATACGGAGGGTGCAAGCGTTAATCGGAATTACTGGGCGTAAAGCGCGCGTAGGTGGCTTGATAAGCCGGTTGTGAAAGCCCCGGGCTCAACCTGGGAACGGCATCCGGAACTATCAGGCTAGAGTGCAGGAGAGGAAGGTAGAATTCCCGGTGTAGCGGTGAAATGCGTAGAGATCGGGAGGAATACCAGTGGCGAAGGCGGCCTTCTGGACTGACACTGACACTGAGGTGCGAAAGCGTGGGTAGCAAACAGGATTAGATACCCTGGTAGTCCACGCCGTAAACGATGTCGACCAGCCGTTGGGTGCCTAGCGCACTTTGTGGCGAAGTTAACGCGATAAGTCGACCGCCTGGGGAGTACGGCCGCAAGGTTAAAACTCAAATGAATTGACGGGGGCCCGCACAAGCGGTGGAGCATGTGGTTTAATTCGATGCAACGCGAAGAACCTTACCTACCCTTGACATCCTGCGAACTTGGTAGAGATACCTTGGTGCCTTCGGGAGCGCAGAGACAGGTGCTGCATGGCTGTCGTCAGCTCGTGTTGTGAAATGTTGGGTTAAGTCCCGTAACGAGCGCAACCCTTGTCCTTATTTGCCAGCGGGTAATGCCGGGAACTCTAAGGAGACTGCCGGTGACAAACCGGAGGAAGGTGGGGACGACGTCAAGTCATCATGGCCCTTACGGGTAGGGCTACACACGTGCTACAATGGCCGGTACAGAGGGCGGCGAGCTCGCGAGAGTCAGCGAATCCCTTAAAGCCGGTCTCAGTCCGGATCGGAGTCTGCAACTCGACTCCGTGAAGTCGGAATCGCTAGTAATCGTGAATCAGAATGTCACGGTGAATACGTTCCCGGGCCTTGTACACACCGCCCGTCACACCATGGGAGTGGACTGCACCAGAAGTGGTTAGCCTAACTTTGGAGGGCGATCACCACGGTGTGGTTCATGACTGGGGTGAAGTCGTAACAAGGTAGCCGTAGGGGAACCTGCGGCTGGATCACCTCCTTAAACGATGCATCATGCTCGCGGTAAGCGCTCACAATGAATTACCTGATCAAGTGATAGAGCAAACGGTAGTTAATTTAGCTGCTACAGGTTCCCAATATCTGTAATGGCTGAATAGCCGGGTCTGTAGCTCAGTTGGTTAGAGCGCACCCCTGATAAGGGTGAGGTCGGCAGTTCAAGTCTGCCCAGACCCACCAAATTTTATCCAGCACTGCGTTATTTTATGACTCACATAGGAGGCTATGCGTCGCCATAAAATGCCTTGTTCTGAATAAAATTTCCCGGAAAAATTGTGTGTTAATGGGGCCATAGCTCAGCTGGGAGAGCGCCTGCCTTGCACGCAGGAGGTCAGCGGTTCGATCCCGCTTGGCTCCACCACTCAAGCTTGACGTTAGAAGCTTGAAGAAAAAGCCCAACTTGAACGACATCAAAACCGTCTTGACGAAGTTTTAAGCTAGGTGCTTGGGAGAAAGTTTTCTCTTCAAGCTTCCAGCTTAGGGCTTCTAGCTCTAACCGCTCTTTAACAATGTATATCATGCTGACAGGAACGTGTTTTGAACACGTTCCTACGTAATTGTTTTGTGATACGTCTCAAGCGTATCCGGCAATCGTTATCATTGCGAGATACCAGACTCCTTCGGGTTATAGGGTCAAGCAATGAAGCGCACACGGTGGATGCCTAGGCAGCCAGAGGCGATGAAAGACGTGGAAGCCTGCGATAAGGCTCGGCGAGGTGGCAAACAACCTGTGACCCGGGCATCTCTGAATGGGGAAACCCACCGATCACAAGATCGGTATCCTGTCCTGAATCTATAGGGCCAGGAGGCGAACCAGGGGAACTGAAACATCTAAGTACCCTGAGGAAAAGAAATCAACCGAGATTCCCCCAGTAGCGGCGAGCGAACGGGGACCAGCCCTTAAGCATGTGACTGATTAGGCGAATGCGTTGGGAAGCGCGGCCGTAGCGGGTGATAGCCCCGTAGTCGAAAGTCTGATCATGTGAAATCGAGTAGGTCGGGGCACGAGAAACCTTGACTGAAGACGGGGGGACCATCCTCCAAGGCTAAATACTCCTGGCTGACCGATAGTGAACCAGTACCGTGAGGGAAAGGCGAAAAGAACCCCGGAGAGGGGAGTGAAATAGATCCTGAAACCGTGTGCGTACAAGCAGTAGGAGCCCCATCACTAAGCTTCTTCGTGATGTGGAACACCATCAGCCCCCGCTTGACGGTTAACGTTGCTTGCAACGTTCAACCCACCCAAACAAGCAGAGGTGGCTTAGTGATGGGGTGACTGCGTACCTTTTGTATAATGGGTCAGCGACTTATATTCAGTGGCGAGGTTAACCGTATAGGGGAGCCGTAGGGAAACCGAGTCTTAACTGGGCGACACAGTCGCTGGATATAGACCCGAAACCGAGCGATCTATCCATGAGCAGGGTGAAGATTGAGTAACATCAATTGGAGGCCCGAACCAGGATCTGTTGAAAAAGATTTGGATGACTTGTGGATCGGAGTGAAAGGCTAATCAAGCTCGGAGATAGCTGGTTCTCCTCGAAAGCTATTTAGGTAGCGCCTCACGTATCACCGCCGGGGGTAGAGCACTGTTTCGGCTAGGGGGTCATCCCGACTTACCAACCCGAGGCAAACTCCGAATACCGGTGAGTGCGAGCGTGGGAGACACACAGCGGGTGCTAACGTCCGTTGTGAAAAGGGAAACAACCCAGACCGTCAGCTAAGGTCCCGAAATCCTGGTTAAGTGGGAAACGATGTGGGAAGGCTCAGACAGCTAGGAGGTTGGCTTAGAAGCAGCCATCCTTTAAAGAAAGCGTAATAGCTCACTAGTCGAGTCGGCCTGCGCGGAAGATGTAACGGGGCTAAACCAGGTACCGAAGCTACGGGTGTGCCTGCATCACTTAAGACTATTCGCTTAACGTCGCGAAGCGACGTTCAAGCGCTCCCCGAACGTCGAGTTCGGTGGGGATGAGTAGAGTAGGCTTAAGGATGCAGGCACGCGGTAGAGGAGCGTCGTGTAAGCCAATGAAGGTGAATTGAGAAGTTCGCTGGAGGTATCACGAGTGCGAATGCTGACATGAGTAACGATAAAGGGAGTGAAAAACTCCCTCGCCGGAAGACCAAGGGTTTCTGTTCGACGCTAATCGGAGCAGAGTGAGTCGGCCCCTAAGGCGAGGCCGAAAGGCGTAGTCGATGGGAAACGGGTCAATATTCCCGTACCGGACATGGTTGCGATGGGGGGACGAAGAAGGCTAGATGAGCCAGGCGTTGGTAGTCCTGGTGAAAGTCCGTAGGCTGAGGGTTTAGGTAAATCCGGACCCTTAAGGCCGAGAGACGAGACGAAGACACCACGGTGTTGAAGTCATCGATGCCACGCTTCCAGGAAAAGCCTCTAAGCTTCAGATCATGTGCGACCGTACCCCAAACCGACACAGGTGGTCAGGGTGAGAATCCCAAGGCGCTTGAGAGAACTCGGGTGAAGGAACTAGGCAAAATGGTGCCGTAACTTCGGGAGAAGGCACGCCGGCGTATTGTGAGAGCCCTCGCGGCTTAAGCGAGAACCGGTCGAAGATACCAGGTGGCTGCAACTGTTTATTAAAAACACAGCACTCTGCTAACGCGCAAGCGGACGTATAGGGTGTGACGCCTGCCCGGTGCCGGAAGGTTAAATGATGGTGTTAGGATTCGTCCGAAGCTCTTGATTGAAGCCCCGGTAAACGGCGGCCGTAACTATAACGGTCCTAAGGTAGCGAAATTCCTTGTCGGGTAAGTTCCGACCTGCACGAATGGCGTAATGATGGCCACGCTGTCTCCACCCGAGACTCAGTGAAATTGAAATCGCCGTGAAGATGCGGTGTACCCGCGGCTAGACGGAAAGACCCCGTGAACCTTTACTATAGCTTCACACTGGACGCTGATGTTGCCTGTGTAGGATAGCTGGGAGGCTTTGAACTTTGGACGCCAGTTCGAAGGGAGCCAACCTTGAAATACCAGCCTGGCATCATTGGCGTTCTCACTCAGGTCCGTTATCCGGATCGAGGACAGTGTGTGGTGGGTAGTTTGACTGGGGCGGTCTCCTCCCAAAGCGTAACGGAGGAGCACGAAGGTACCCTCAGCACGGTCGGACATCGTGCAATGAGTGCAAGAGCATAAGGGTGCTTGACTGCGAGACAGACACGTCGAGCAGGTGCGAAAGCAGGTTCTAGTGATCCGGTGGTTCTGTATGGAAGGGCCATCGCTCAACGGATAAAAGGTACTCCGGGGATAACAGGCTGATACCGCCCAAGAGTTCACATCGACGGCGGTGTTTGGCACCTCGATGTCGGCTCATCACATCCTGGGGCTGAAGTCGGTCCCAAGGGTATGGCTGTTCGCCATTTAAAGTGGTACGCGAGCTGGGTTTAGAACGTCGTGAGACAGTTCGGTCCCTATCTGCCGTGGGCGTTGGATGTTTGAGAAGGGCTGCTCCTAGTACGAGAGGACCGGAGTGGACGCACCTCTGGTGTTCCGGTTGTCACGCCAGTGGCATTGCCGGGTAGCTATGTGCGGACGGGATAACCGCTGAAAGCATCTAAGCGGGAAGCCCCCTTCAAGATGAGACATCCCTGAGGCCTAGAGCCTCCTGAAGGGCCCAGCGAGACCAGCTGGTTGATAGGCACGGTGTGGAAGCGCTGCAAGGTGTTGAGCTAACGTGTACTAATGGCCCGTGAGGCTTGACCCTATAACACCCAAGGGGTCTGGTCGTGATGATAACGAGAAAACCGGATACGCACACTGAGCCAAGTGTTTAAGACACAGGGCTTGGTAAGAGAGACGCCACAAGACACAGCATGATAGACATTTAAAGTTACGCCTGACGACCATAGCAAGCGTGAACCACCTGATCCCATGCCGAACTCAGCAGTGAAACCGCTTCGCGCCGATGGTAGTGTGGGGTCTCCCCATGCGAGAGTAGGTCATTGTCAGGCACCTATACCAAAAATCCCCCAGGGCTAATGCCTTGGGGGATTTTTTTATGCTTTGTTTTAAGCCCAGCTCGGCGGAGTTTTGTTTGTCTATCTGGCTGACTTTTGTGTCAAAATGCGGCTCTCAAGGAGGAACGTCATGACTCATATGCGCTGGGAACAGTTACTTTCCCCTAAACGTCTCCACGATCAACGCTCGTCAAGCACTCGCGAGATAGGGCGTAGCCCTTTTCACAAAGATCACGATCGCATCGTTTTTTCAGGCTCTTTCAGACGTCTCGGTCGCAAGACTCAAGTACACCCGCTGACCGAAAACGACCATATTCATACGCGATTAACCCACTCGCTGGAAGTCGGCTGTGTGGGGCGCTCGTTAGGCATGATTGTAGGCGAGTTATTGCGTGACCGATTGCCACAGTGGATCACACCGGCTGACCTAGGGGTGATCGTTCAAACGGCATGCTTGGGGCATGATATCGGTAACCCGCCTTTTGGACATGCCGGTGAGTACGCCATTCGTGACTGGTTCCATCGAGCACAAGGAAGCGGGCTATTAGATGGTCTATCCGACGCTGAACGTGAAGATCTACTGACCTACGAAGGTAATGCTCAGGGCTTTCGAGTGATTACCCAAATTGAATATAACCAATTCAATGGTGGTATGAGGCTCTCTGCGGCCACGCTGGGCACGCTGCTAAAATACCCCTGGACAGTACGCTATAGCGGTCGGGCAGGTAAGTTTGGGGCTTATCAGTCCGAACAGGTGCTGTTGAAAGAGGTAGCTGAAGCAGTGGGCCTGCTACCCCAGGGCGAGCAGCGCTGGTGTCGTCATCCGTTAGCTTGGCTCGTCGAAGCAGCAGATGATATTTGTTACGCATTGCTGGACCTGGAAGATGGTTTGGAGATGGGGATTCTTCGCTATGAAGAAGTGGTTGAGGTGCTACGCCAGATCGCCGGTGAATTTCCGCCTGAGTACGCTGATATGCAAGCCCGTAACGTGTCACAGCGTCGTCGAATTGCATTGTTGCGCGGCGCGGCGATGGAGCGTGCGGTCAACGATGTAGGGGCAGTGTTTGTGCAGCATGAAGAGGCACTGCTAAATGGAACGCTCAGCGATGATTTACTCGAGCTATGCCACCCGGATTTAGGCTGGGGAGTGAGAGCCGCAAAACAGTTAGCCCGCGAGCGGATTTTTCAAAATGAACGTAAAGCCAAGCTGGAAATCGGAGCTTATACGACGTTAGGTATTTTGCTTGAAGCTTTTATTGGCGCGGCGCATGAGCTGCATCATACTGGCCATAGCTCTTTCAAACATCAGCGGGTACTTGCCCTCATCGGTGAGAATACACCGCTGGCCTCTTGGCCGCTTTACGAGAGCTACCGTCGCATGCTCGACTTTATCGGCGGTATGACTGACCATTACGCCGTTGATCTCGCCCAAGAAATGGGGGGACGTTTGCGAGGCGATTAGGCATTGTTAAACAGACGGCTGACGAAGGTGCTTTAATTCCATGAGCTTGGCGCGTTCTAACAAAGTGTTGATGATTTTATCGTGAATGGGGTCGCTGAGCTTGCCAGGTGTCAGTTCGGTTAGCTGCTTCGACAATACATCCCCCCTCGCTACCAGGATGTCAGGCGCTGCTTCATCGTTGTTGATATCCCAGCCAGGTAACACCAACACACCTTGAACAGGCACCGGGACTCCACAGCGCTGTTCTAGCCATTGACTAAGCCAATTAACCCCTTGCCGCGTTTTATGCAGTGGACGGCGCTCTTGCCAATAGGGGAAGCGAAGCCGCTCACGTTCGACTGCAACGGTATTAAGTTCACGTCCATCACTGCTGATGGGAACGGTGCGTGCACGAGTTTCGACCACGAAAACACCATGAGGTGTGACTACTACATGGTCAATTGTAAAACTATCCGTTGGCACGTCGTGAAACACATAATAAGGATGGGCATCGGGACGGATAAGCCGTTCAAGCTCTTGGCCAACGGCGAGCTCGCAGGCTAAGCCCAGCTTCAATCGCCGAATGCGTTGGTAGTCACGCACCAACAGTAGCGAAAAAGCTAATACTAACAGCGTGCTAAGCAAACCATATAGAGCCCATTCAACCCAGTCTTGCTTATCAACAAACAGCATTCGTCCCATGCCATAGACGAGTGGAGCGAGGCTAATCAATGGGCCTAATGCGCCATTCAGAAATAAGCTTGAGAATGCTTGATCCAGTCGATGGCGCAATGCCCGTCCTGGCTCGCGCAGCGGCGTATCGAAGGGGGATTGAACGCGGGCATCGTGAAGGCTACGTAGTGCTAGAACGATGCCGCCCATTGCCGCCATGGGAAAGAGAAAAATCAGCGGGAGCAAATATTCTAGCCAGATCATTTCAATGCCCTAGTGCGGCGTGACTGCACAATAACGGTCCTGAGACGTATGGATTAGCCACCAGCCAATTTGACTTGATAGCCGCGTGCGGTTAATTCCTGTTTTAGGCTATCACGGTGATCACCTTGAATTTCAATGATGCCGTCTTTAACTGCGCCACCTGTGCCGCAGCGTTTTTTTAGATCTTTGGCGAGAGTTTTAAGGTCCGCTGTTGCCAGGGGAATGCCGCTGACCGTGGTTACACCTTTCCCTTTACGACCACTGGTTTCACGTCGAATACGGACGACGCCGTCCAGCGCGGCAATACGCGCTTGTTCACTATCGGCGTCACAGCGGCAAAATTCCAAAGGTTCACGGCAAGCTGGGCAGGTATTGCCCTTTTCGGTGGAATATACCAGTCCACCAAGCTGGTCGCGTAATGAAGACATCGCATTATTTCCCTTCAGAGTAATAAGGCTCGGCCGCCGGACTCACTTCCTGGCTTAACTGCCTGATTACGGCAGGTAGCTGGAACATATTGCTAATCATAATGGCGTTCTCCGGCGTGGTCTCCGCATCTGGAAAACGATTTAAATGAATCACCTTCATTCCCGCTTCAAGGGCAGCGCGTACGCCTACCAGCGCATCATCGATAGCAATACAGTGGGCAGCACTATATCCCATGATACTCGCAGCATGGAGGTGCAAACAGGGCTCCGGTTTCCAACAATGAGCGGTATAGCCACTAAAAAGTCGCTCTGCGAAATAGCTGTCGAGCCCCGTTGCCTTAAGTGCGGTACGAATTTTCTCTTCAGGACCGTTGGACACCACAGCACTGGGGTAAGCGGATAGTTGCTGAAGGGCTTCTTTGGCACCGGGAATGGTAGTGAGTTCCTGTGCTAATCGCTTAGCAAGGTTAGCGCGCATGGTGGTTTCCATGCTGTTCAATTGCTCGTTGCTGACGTCGCCATGGCGCGCCTGTAGCTGAGCCACGATATTGCGAAAGCGTGAGCCCCGAAATTCACCCAAATAATCAGATGGCACGAAGGGTAGCCCTACGCTATTAAGTCCCGTCGACATTTCTTCGGCAAGTAGGGGTTCGCTATCGACCAAAGTGCCATCGCAATCAAATAATAACAGAGGGAGCGGCATGGAATTTCCTAGCAGTGACTTAGCAACTGCAATAACAGAACGAACAAATCATCAGGCTATTGAAAGAGATTGTAGCGCTTTTGTGAACAGTGTTCTGTAATTTTTTGCTTGCCTGCTACGTTGGGCAGCTTCAGATTGATCAAAACACATAACCCCTATGACGGTTTGGGCCGTTGATTGAGCTTCGTTGATTGCCTCTTCAATTAGATTTGCGATGACGTGCTAAGCTGTAACTACCATAATAAGGAGACCCTGACGATGCGATTAACCCCTTGGATCATGCCATTCGTATTTGCTATGGCGCTGCTGTCAGCCGCAGGAGTGGCAAGTGCTGATGAGCACGAGCCTCTCGACGATGAAGCGCTTGAGGAAGAGTATGGTATTAAAGCAGGTTCAGTGAAGCGGGATGAGGAAAACCGCAGCAGCGACACCTCTGAATCCGACAGCAATGGTGAGGAAAAGCAAGAGGAAGAAGAGGAGGAGGAAGACACTGAGGGTGGTACGGGTGGTACAGGCAGTGCAGAAGATGCAATTGAAGAAGGCGAAAGCGAAAAAAGTACCGATGATGAAGATTAAGCAATAAAAAAGACGGCCGAGTGGCCGTCTTTTTTGCGATTTATATATCTAATATCGATATTTGTTTGAGGTTTATTTCACTTTAGGCGCAAGCTCGCCACGTTCGTAGCGCTGGAACATGGCTTCTAGGCTGATCGGTTTGATCTTGCTGGCATTACCTGCCGTGCCAAAGGCCTCATAACGCGCAATACACAAATCACGCATGGCAGATACCGTCTCTTTGAGGAATTTACGTGGGTCGAATTCAGACGGATTCTCAGCCAAAAAGCGGCGTACTGCCCCTGTAGAGGCTAAGCGCAAGTCAGTATCAACATTGACCTTGCGAACGCCATGCTTAATACCTTCCACGATCTCTTCGACAGGTACCCCGTAGGTTTCGGGAATCTGTCCGCCGTATTGGTTAATGACATCCAGCCATTCCTGGGGCACGGAAGAGGAGCCATGCATCACCAAATGAGTGTCGGGGATGCGTGCGTGAATTTCTTTAATCCGTTGGATTGAAAGTGTATCGCCAGTGGGCGGCTTGCTGAATTTATACGCCCCGTGGCTGGTGCCAATGGCGATGGCGAGCGCATCCACGTGGGTGGCTTTGACAAACTCAGCCGCTTCTTCAGGGTCGGTAAGCAGTTGCTCCATGCCAAGTTTGCCCTCCGCACCGATGCCGTCTTCCTCACCGGCCATGCCCGTTTCCAGGCTGCCGAGGCAACCGAGCTCGCCTTCAACAGAAACGCCACAGGCGTGGGCCATTTCCACCGCGCGACGGGTAACATCAACGTTGTAGGCATAATCCGCCGGCGTTTTGCCATCTTCTCCAAGAGAGCCGTCCATCATCACCGAGGAGAAGCCGAGTTGGATGGAGCGCTGGCACACGGCCGGGCTGGTACCGTGATCTTGGTGCATGACCACAGGGATATGCGGAAACTCTTCAACAGCAGCCAGAATCAAGTGGCGCAGAAAGGGCGCACCGGCATATTTGCGTGCGCCAGCGGAGGCTTGCACGATGACTGGCGAGTCGGTGGCATCAGCGGCTTCCATAATGGCGCGCATTTGCTCAAGGTTATTAACATTGAAAGCCGGTATGCCGTAGCCGTATTCGGCCGCGTGGTCGAGCATTTGGCGCATGCTGATCAAAGCCATGGGATCACCTATCTATGTGGTTAAGACTGAATTGTCAGTGTAAATGAGTGCAGTGAGCGTCTGTTCAAAACGCTAACAATTAACTGCGTTGGGCGGCCGCTTCGAGTGCGGTAACAGCAGGCAGTTGCTTGCCTTCTACGTATTCTAGAAAGGCACCTCCGCCGGTTGATATGTACGAAACACGATCAGCAATGGCGTATTTATCAATCGCCGCCAACGTATCACCGCCGCCGGCAATGGAGAAAGCGCTGCTGTTGGCAATGGCGTGGGCAATCACCTCGGTACCTTTGCCAAACTGGTCAATTTCAAAAACGCCGACCGGGCCATTCCAAAGAATCGTGCCTGCATCTTTCAACAGGCTGGCTAAATGCGCTGCGGTATCCGGGCCGATATCCAAGATCATTTCGTTGTCTTCCACCTGGTCCACCGGTTTGACCACCGCATCGGCGGATTCTGAAAACTCAGTGGCTACCACGACATCGGTGGGCAGGGGAATGGCGACTTTTTCCATCAGAGCTTTCGCTTGGCCGATTAAATCCGCTTCATGGAGCGATTTGCCAACATTATAGCCTGCGGCGGCAATAAAGGTGTTGGCGATCCCACCGCCGACAATCAACTGGTCGCATTTTTCGGAGAGGGCGGTCAGTACGTCCAACTTGGTCGAGACTTTCGAGCCACCGACAATCGCCGCCATGGGGCGCGCAGGATGGGCTAGCGCCTTTTCCAACGCGTCCAGTTCCTGGGCAAGCAGCGGGCCCGCACAGGCTTTCGGTGCAAAACGCGCGACGCCATGGGTAGACGCTTGGGCGCGGTGTGCAGTACCGAAAGCATCCATCACGAAAATATCACACAGGGCGGCGTACTGCTTAGCGAGCTGTTCGTCGTCTTTCTTCTCCCCGGTGTTGAAGCGCACGTTTTCAAGCAGTACAACATCGCCGTTTGCCATCGTAGGTGCGTTCTCAAGATAGTTGGTCACCAGCTTGACGGGGTGGCCTAACAGCTCGCTCAAGTGCGCGGCAACCGGAGCCAGTGAAAATTCGTCGGCGGGCTCGCCTTCCGTTGGGCGTCCCAGGTGGCTCATTAACAACACTTTTGCGCCAGCCTTAGCGGCTGCTCGAATGGTGGGGAGTGCTGCCCGCAAACGTGCATCGCTGGACACATGCCCATTTTTAATCGGCACGTTGAGGTCTTCGCGAATCAGTACTCGCTGCCCTTCAAGAGGCAGATCGGTCATTTTTTGCACGTTCATGTGAGCGGTTCCTCATGTTCAAGCGAATGAAAAATCGTGGTGCGATACAGTATTGGCTAGTGGGCGTTATGGGCCGTTAAAGTCGCCAGTCGCTGAGTGATATCTAGCATGCGATTGGCAAATCCCCACTCGTTATCAAACCAGCACAGCAATTTGACTAGGCGTTTGCCCGCCACCCGTGTTTGTGTGGCGTCTAGGATGCCAGAGCGTGGGTCGTGATTAAAATCAATCGAGGCCATGGGTGCTTCGGTATAGCCTAATACGCCGGCCAAACGCTGTTGACTGGCGTCTCGCAACAACGCATTCACCTGCTCGGCATCGGTATCTTGGCGCACGGTTAGGGCAGCATCCATCGCGGATACGTTAATCGTGGGCACGCGCACGTGGAGACATTCAAAACGCCCCGCCAAGGCTGGCATTAAGCGGCTTATGCCCAATGCTAAGCCAGTATCTACTGGCACAATAGATTGCATTGCCGAGCGCGTCAGGCGCAGGTCGGTTTGATGATAAGCGTCGATCACCGGCTGGTCATTCATGGCAGAGTGGATGGTCGTCGTCACGCCGTGCTCGAGTCCCAGTGCTTTATCCAATACGGTCAGCAGTGGCACCAAGCAGTTAGTGGTACATGACGCGGCCGAAAGAATACGATGTGAGAGCGTTAGCTCATCGTCATTGATTCCCCACACAATGGTGGCATCTACATCATTTTCAGCTGGCTGAGAAAATAGCAGCCGTTTGGCGCCAGCCGCTAAATGCTGCTCGGCGGTGGCACGGCCTTTAAAGCTGCCAGAGCACTCCAGCACCAAATCAATATCCAGCGCTGCCCAGGGAAGCGCCTCAGGGGCCTGTTCGCAGAGGACTTGAATGCGCTGACCATTAACGAGCAATGCTTCCCCGTCGTTATCTACTGCACCTGGGAAACGGCCGTGGGTGGTGTCGTAGCGGGTGAGGTAAGTAATGGTCGCCAGATCAGAAAGCTCGTTAATCGCCACGACCTCAATCTCTGGGTGGTCGCGTTCAACAAGTGCCCGCAGTACGCATTGGCCAATGCGCCCGTACCCATTAATAGCGATGCGATACCTGGTGGAGTTAGCCATGTTGCGAAGCGGCTCTTAAAAGTGAAGCAGGGGCCACAGTGGGCGCGAAAGTAGGCGCGATGATAGCGTATTTCAGCTGACGATGCTTATCAGTTGCCCACGCCTATCAGCCGCCACGCCAGCGGCAACAGTAGCGCGGTAAAAATGCCGGTCAGACTCATGCCCAGCGAGGCAAATGCGCCAGCGGTGGGGCTTAGCTCAAATGCCCGCACGGTGCCGATAGCGTGTCCATTCAGGCCGAGTGCAAAACCGATGATGCGTTCATCATCAATGCTTAAAATTCTTGCGGAGAGACTGACAAATGGAATGGTGACGACCCCCGTGACCAGCAGCGCCCCCATTAACAGTGCCACGCTGCCATCCAGCTGTTCCGTAATCCCTATGGCAATGGGGGCTGTGACCGATTTGGCGGCAATAGAGGCGAGTATCTGCCCGGGGCTACCCATCAGCCAGGCAATACCCAGGGCATAACAGGCGGCGAGCGCCGCAGCGATAGGTAAGCAGACCGCTAACGGACGCCAGAGAGCACGAATACGTGGCAGTTGCTGATAGAGAGGCATGCCCAGCGCAACCGTCGCAGGACCCAGTAGCACCGTCAGCCAGCCGGCGCCTTCCTGGTAGGTCGCATAAGGCAGCCCAAGGACCGCAAGCATCGCGGCGAGTAGCAGCGAAGCGACCAGGATCGCGGGCAGCCAGGCAGGCTGATTGAGGCGATTAAAGAGTGCACTACCCAACAAGTACGCCGTCAGTGTTAGCCCCACGGCAAACAATGGCGTTTCTGTGAGCAATGCCAAAATCTCAGTGGGCATGATGCCCCATAAGCCGTTTCAGTAGCCAGAGCGTTGTGATCACACTAAGCAGCGTCCCGAGTAACAATGCCACAATAATGGCGAGCCACTGGCCAGCCAGTTCATCGAGAATAAAGAAGACGCCCACAACGCCTGGCATGATAAGCATAGCGAGCAGGGCAATAAGCGGTTGGGCAGCAGCGGCAACGCTTGATGGCACGCGGCCTAATACTGCCAGTGTGGTACAAAGCAGCAGCATGCCGACCACACCGGAAGAGATAGGCAAGCCGGAGAAGTGGATCACCACTTCTCCAAGCAGCCAGTAGCTAATCAGCCATAGCAAGCCGTTCAACGCGGGCATGGCATACCTCGTCGGCTGGCGAGCCGGTTATCCGAGTAGCTCATTAGCCTGTTTGACGACGTTCTCGACGGTAAACCCAAAATGCTTGAACAGGTCGCCCGCCGGGGCTGACTCGCCAAACGTCGTCATGCCGATCACGCGGCCCTCAAGCCCCACGTATTTGTACCAGTAGTCGGCATGGCCTGCTTCAATGGCGATACGCTTGGTGACAGTGCTTGGCAACACGCTTTCGCGATACGCCGCATCTTGCCCATTAAAGCGGTAGGCCGATGGCATAGAGACCACGCGGACGGCTTTGCCTTGCTGTTCGAGCTCGGCCGCGGCATCCATCGCCAGCGAGACTTCTGAGCCAGTGGCAATCAGGATCAGCTCGGGCGTTGCCTCACTATCCTTGAGTACGTAGCCGCCGCACTGAATCGCCGCCAACTGCGTTTTGGTACGCGGCTGGTGCGGCAGCGTCTGGCGCGAAAGTACCAACGCCGTGGGGCCGGAATGACGTTTGATCGCCGCATCCCAGGACGCGGCCGTTTCCACCGCATCGCAGGGTCGCCATGTATTCAGATTAGGCGTGGTGCGCAGGCTGGTGAGTTGCTCGATCGGTTGGTGGGTCGGGCCATCCTCACCAAGGCCGATGGAATCATGGGTGAAGACGTAAATCGCCTGTTGCCCCATCAGCGATGCCATGCGTACAGCATTACGCATGTACTCCATGAAAATCAGGAAGGTGGCCCCGTAAGGCACAAACCCACCGTGCAGGCCGATGCCGTTCATGATCGCCCCCATGCCAAACTCGCGTACGCCGTAGTGCAGGTAGTTGCCATCGGCGTCTTCGGGCGTAATGGCTTTGGCGCCTTTCCAGAACGTCAGGTTCGACGGGGCCAGGTCGGCACTACCCCCCAACAGTTCAGGCATTTGCGGACCAATCACATTCAGCACCTCAAACGAGGCCTTGCGCGACGCAATGCTATCGCCTTTCTCTTGGGCCTGTTCAATTAAGGCTTCGGTGGGTAGTTCGGCAGGTAACTGCGCCTTCATGCGGCGAGTGAATTCGCGTGCCTCGGCGGGGAAGGCGTCAGCATAGCGGGCAAAGCGGGCTTCCCACTCCTGCTGGCGGGCATTGCCGGCCTTGCGGGCGTCCCAGGCAGAATAAATCGGCTCAGGTACGTGGAACGGCGCGTGGGGCCAGTCAAGCTGCTTACGTGCGGCGGCCACTTCGTCCTCACCCAGCGGCGCCCCGTGCGCTTCCTCTTTGCCTTGCTTGTTGGGTGCGCCAAACCCAATCACGGTCTTACAGATAAGTAAACTCGGCTTATCAGCGTGGCTCTTGGCCAGCTCAATGGCGGCCTGAACCTCTTCGGGGTTATGGCCATCAACCTTTGGCACTACGTGCCAGCCATAGGCTTCGAAGCGCTTGGCGGTGTCGTCAGTAAACCAGCCTTCCACTTCGCCATCGATAGAGATGCCGTTGTCATCGTACAGCGCGATCAACTTGCCCAGCTGTTGGGTACCCGCGAGTGACGCCGCTTCGTGGGAGATGCCCTCCATCAAACAGCCATCCCCCAGGAAACACCACGTATGGTGATCCACGATGGTATGGCCG
The DNA here is from genome assembly GCF_900086985.1 of Halomonas sp. HL-93. Taxonomy (NCBI): domain Bacteria; kingdom Pseudomonadati; phylum Pseudomonadota; class Gammaproteobacteria; order Oceanospirillales; family Halomonadaceae; genus Halomonas; species Halomonas sp. HL-93. The sequence continues at coordinate 3,590,726 of NZ_LT593974.1, read as the reverse complement.
GGACGGTTAAACTGGGCCGCCAAGGTTCTCTCAGCGATCGCGAACCCCACGGCGTTAGCGAACCCCTGGCCCAGCGGGCCCGTGGTGGTTTCAATGCCCGGCGCATAGCCATATTCTGGGTGGCCGGCGGTGGGCGAGTGCAACTGGCGAAAATTTTGCAACTGTTCCAGGCTGAGTTCATAGCCGGTCAGGTGCAGCAGCGAGTAGAGCAGCATGGAGCCGTGCCCATTCGACAGCACGAACCGATCGCGATCGGCCCATTTGGGGTCGTCGGGGTTGTGCTTGAGGTGATCATTCCATAGCACCTCGGCAATATCCGCCATCCCCATGGGGGCGCCAGGATGGCCTGATTTGGCCTTCTGAACAGCATCCATGGAAAGGGCGCGAATGGCATTGGCCAGCTCAAAACGGGACGGCATGGGGTGCTCCTCGCCTGAAAACGTAAATAATGAAGGCGCTATTGTCGCTGACTTCCCCGGCGGCGGCAAATTCTGGTGGGCTCGTTCTGGGAAGAACTCCCAACAGCGTGTAGACTTTGCCTCCCGAAGCGCAGTGTCGCTTCTTTATATGGGCAGGGGACTTCCTGCCATGATTTCCTGCTGATGCTGCGGTCACGATGCAGCTGTCATACAGAGGGTCGAGTGCGCGATGAGCGAATATTCCCTGTTTACCTCCGAGTCCGTCTCTGAAGGGCATCCCGATAAGATTGCCGACCAGATCTCCGATGCAGTGCTAGACGCTATTATCGCCCGGGATAAGCAGGCGCGTGTTGCCTGTGAAACCATGGTGAAGACCGGTGTCGCGATCATTGCCGGTGAAATTAGCACGAATGCCTGGGTGGATCTTGAAACCTTGGTGCGTGATGTGATCACCGAGATTGGCTATACCTCATCCGATGTCGGCTTTGACGGTGCCACCTGTGGCGTGGTTAACCTGATCGGCAAACAGAGCGTCGATATTGCCCAAGGTGTTGACCGCAGCAAGCCTGAAGACCAGGGCGCGGGCGACCAAGGCCTGATGTTTGGCTACGCCACCAACGAAACTGATTCGTTCATGCCGGCGCCGATCCACTACTCGCATCGTTTGGTCGAACGCCAAGCGGAGCTGCGCAAAAACGGCTTGCTGCCGTGGCTGCGCCCGGATGCTAAAAGTCAGGTGACGTTCCGCTATAACGCCCAAGGCCAGCCGTGTGGTGTCGATGCAGTGGTGCTCTCCACCCAGCACGATCCGGACATTGACCAGGAAGACCTGCGTAAAATGGTTAAGCGTGAAATCATTGAGCAGGTAATTCCCGGCGAGTGGCTCGATGACAAGACCCAGTACCACATTAATCCGACCGGCAAGTTTGTGATAGGCGGACCAGTGGGCGACTGTGGGCTGACCGGGCGTAAAATTATCGTCGATACCTACGGCGGTATGGCGCGCCACGGCGGCGGCGCATTCTCGGGCAAAGACCCTTCCAAGGTCGACCGCAGTGCGGCTTATGCCGGTCGCTATGTGGCCAAAAATATCGTAGCGGCGGGTCTAGCCGACAAGTGTGAGATTCAGATCTCCTATGCGATTGGCGTAGCTGAACCGACGTCTGTGTCTATCGATACCTTTGGCACTGGTAAGGTGAGTGATGCACAGATTGTCGACTTGGTACGCGAGCATTTTGACCTGCGGCCTTACGCCATCACCAAGATGCTTGATCTGCTACACCCGATGTATCAACTGACCGCTGCCTACGGCCACTTCGGTAGAGCCCCGTTTGAGCATAGCTATACCTGGAAAGACGACAAAGGTGAAACCCGCAAAGAGACCTTTACAGCCTTCCCTTGGGAGAGCACCGACAAAGCCGATGCGCTGCGTCAGGCGGCCAATTTGTAAGCTATTGCTGATAATAGTGTAGGAAAATGCCCCTTTGGCTGATGCCGGGGGCATTTTTTTTGCGCGGTGCGCTAGGCTAACGCCATGACAAACGATTAGCGGCGGCGAGGTGTCGATGAAACGATATGTGCAGGGAATGCTCATGGCTTGGCTGGGTGTCGTGACGCTAACCGCTCAGGCAGCAGAATGCCCTGACTGGAGTGCCGAGCGACTGACGCGAGAGAGCCAGGCGCTGTCTGCTCAGGTGGCCGTGTGGGATCGTGCCTATCATGATCAGGGCGTGTCGCTAATTGACGATACGCTCTACGATCAGGCGGTGGCACGCTTGGCTGAATGGCAGGCATGTTTGGGCGAGTCGTCTAACCACCAGCCATTAACCCGCATCACCACTACACGCGAGAGTCGCGCCCATCCTTTTGCGCAAACCGGCCTTGAAAAAGCCGATGACGACGGGGTACAGCGCTTTAGCAGTCGCCGGGAGAATCTGTGGATTCAACCGAAGGTAGACGGTGTTGCCATCACGTTACGCTATCAAGAAGGTGAATTGGTAGAAGCCGTTAGTCGCGGCGATGGCGAGCGTGGCCAGGATTGGACGGATCGTGTCCGTCGGTTGCCTGGCGTGCCGAATACGTTGACTTCACCATTATCGGGCGTGTTGCAGGGCGAACTGTATTGGCGCTTAACCGATCATGTCCAATCGCGAAATCCCGCTACAGGGGCACGCGGTGCTGTCGCGGGTGCCATGGCTCAAGAACGGCCGACATCGCAAACACGCGACCAAATCGGGCTGTTTATTTGGGATTGGCCCGATGGGCCGACGAATATGGCCGAGCGGCTAGCGCAGCTGAGCGCCTTCGGGTTTGATACCGCTGATTACACCTATCAGTTGGATGACCGGCGTGATGCCGCCTACTGGCGGGATAAATGGTTTAGCGGCGCGCTCCCCTTCGCCACGGATGGCGTGGTGATCAAACAAGCAGAACGTCCCGGCGTACAACGCTGGTCATCATCGCCCCCTGAGTGGGCCGTCGCTTGGAAATATCCCGCCCAGCAAGCGTTGGCAGAGGTGCGGGGGGTAGAGTTTCGGGTTGGACGCACAGGTCAGGTAACCCCATTAGTGTGGCTATATCCTGTAGAGTTAGAAGGGCGGCGTATCCGTCGCGTGTCGCTTGGCTCTCTTGAGCGCTGGCAGGAGTGGGATGTCCGGCCGGGAGACCAGCTCGCGGTAACGCTGTCAGGCTTGACCATTCCCCAGGTGACCGAGGTGGTATGGCAAACCCAGGAACGCGCCGCCCTGAGCGCGCCATCGCCGGAGCGCTACCATCTATTAAGCTGCTTTGAGCAACGCGATGGCTGCGATGCCCAACTGCTGGCGCGCCTGAGTTATCTAAGTGATCAACTGGGTATGCAAGGCGTTGGTGAAGGCACTTGGCAGTCGCTAATGGAGGCGGGGGTGGTCACTGATTTACTGGGCTGGCTTAATGTTACGCCAAGCCAGCTACAGAAAGCTTATGGGATTGGCGAAGCCCGCGCCGCCTCGTTGATGCAGCAGTTTCAAACCGCACGCTCAGCGCCTTACGCCAATTGGCTGGCGGCGCTGGGTATGCCTCCAGGCGGCAATGCCGGCTTGGGTGATTGGTCTACCTTGGCTGATGTTACCCGTTCAGAGTGGCAGGCCCAGCCAGAGGTTGGGCCGGTTCGCGCGCAAGCACTGACCGCGTTCTTTAGTCATCCAAAGGTACAACGTATGGCGGCACAGCTTCGGGCAATAGAGGTTGACGGCTTTTAAGTCAATCCTGTTAGATGCAACATTATGCCCAGGTAAAAGGGAATCAGCAGCGGCGCGAGCAACGTAGTAACGAGGACTGCCAATGCCCCTTTTTGCGGTTGAATCCCAAGTTCCATGGCGACCACCACGACGTTGGATGCCATTGGGACTACCCCCAGCAACAACAGTGCCATGCCCAGCTCAACGGAAAGCGGTATTAAATGCTGCAGTATAACTACCAGGACGAGCATGACCAGCGGCCAAAGCCCGTAGCGCAACCCCACACAGGTTGCGACAAACCGCGTGTCCCAGGCCGAGACGGTTACTTGGCTTAAGGTCATGCCAATAATCATCATGCCCAGAAGGGTATAAGTAGCGGGGAAAACCTCCATCGAGCTCATCAGCGAATCGGGCAATGAAATGTCGAGTGCGCTCAGCACCAGGGCCGACAAAAACGCATAGACAAGGGGTAGCCTTGCTATTTTAACGAGGCTTTGTCGTACCGAGAAATGCCCCCTGGCGCTTAAGTAAAAACCCACCGTGAATTCGTAGAGATTGATACCAAGCATACAAAACAGGTAGAGCGTGACACCCTCGGGTGGCAGCAGAATTAACGCGACCGGAAGGCCAAAGTAACCGGTATTTCCGGTACCCGAAGAAAACGCCAGCAACGCACCTTCCTGCGGCCCAAAGCGGTGTTGGGTAGCACTTCGCACGATGAGTGCCATCACACTGACAAGCATAAATAGCGCAAGCGTTAACACTAAATACTCGGCCGTCGGCCCCCCGTTCATCAACGCTCGGAAAATCGTCAGCGGGGCAATCAGGTAGACCAGCAATGTGGCGATGGGGCGCGGGTCGACCTTTAAACGTTGAGCGGCAATAAACCCCAGCCCAACAAACCCCAGCAACATTAGCAGCGGCCCCACTAAAGCGTTTGGCGCTAAATCCATATATGCCCCTCAATACATCACATTGACAGTTAACATGAGCCGAATTAAAGGCCAAACGTGGAATCTTTCATTGGCCCCAACGCGGTGGAAAAGCGAGAATAACGCAAAATATCACCACTTTGACGCATTATGAGGAAATCCCATGAGCCGCCACGAGCATCCGCTAGGTATTAGCTTTGAATTCTTTCCGCCCAACACCGATGCCGGGCGTGACAAGCTAATCCGCACGCGTGACGAGCTGGCCGCCCGAAAGCCGCGTTTTTTTTCTGTCACCTATGGTGCCGGTGGATCGACTCAAGCGCGTACTCGCGAGATTGTGCGTAAGGTAGGCCAGAGCGGTATTACCACCGCTCCGCACCTCTCCTGTATTGGTAGTGAAAAAGCCCAGTTGCGCGACCTGTTAGTCCAGTACCGTGAAGAAGGCGTTGACAGTTTGGTGGCGCTTCGCGGCGATATGCCGTCTGGCATGGGAAGCATCGGTGAGTTGCGCTACGCCAACGAACTTGTCGAGTTTATTCGTGATGAAACCGGCGACCATTTTGATATTGCCGTCGCCGCGTATCCAGAATCTCATCCACAGGCCCTCAACCTCGACAGGGATGTGGAAAACTTTGCCCGCAAGATGAAAGCGGGTGCCAACATGGCGATTACCCAGTACTTCTTTACAGCAGACGCCTACTTCCACTTTGTTGAAAAAGCGCGCGCCGCGGGTGTCGATCAGCCGATTATTCCCGGCATTATGCCGATTACCAATTACACCAAGCTGGCACGCTTTTCTGATGCCTGCGGAGCAGAGATTCCCCGCTGGATTCGTAAGCAACTGGAATCTTACGGCGATGATAGCGAGGCAATTGCAGCCTTTGGCACCGACGTCGTAAGTCGGCTCTGTCAGCGGTTACTGGATGGTGGCGCGCCGGGATTGCACTTTTACACCCTCAATCAAGCGGCGCCGGTGTTAAAAATCGTCGATAACCTAAGTGGCTAATGCCCATGTAGATACATGATGGTCCTAATAAAAAAACGCCCGCTCGATTATTGAGCGGGCGTTTTAGTTGGCAGCATTGCTGCGTTAGAGGGTTACGTAGTGCTAGGCGTATTGTCGGCTTTGCCGTGCTGCTTACGCTGCATAACAAACAGTATGACACCAATCGCCAAGCCAGCGATGTCGGTATAAATACCGCCGTAAATCATAAACAGCGCGCCAACCAGCATCACCAGGCGTTGCAGTGTGTTCAGCGGCCCGAAGAACCATTTCTGCACCATGGCTGAAAGCAACACGATACCCAGCAATGCGGTTACCCCGACGCGGGCAATCTGGAGCGGGGAACCTTCCATCAACATGGCCGGGCTGTAGAAGAACATGAATGGCACAATGAATGCAGCCAGACCGATCTTGAACGAGGCCACCGACGTGCCCATCGGGTTGTCCCCGGAAATACCTGCCGCCGCGTAGGAGGCCAAGGCAACCGGAGGGGTAATCGATGAAACAACTGCAAAGTAGAAGATAAAGAAATGGGCAATCAATGGCTCAATGCCAATATCAATCAAACCAGGCGCGACCACCGAGGCAGCAACGGCATACGCTGCCGTGGTCGGCATGCCCATGCCCAGCAAAATACTGATCAGCATCGCAAAGAACAGTGCCAGCAGTTGGCTTACACCCGCCAGGCCCAGCAGCAACGAAGAAAAACGCGCGCCAACACCGGTCAGCGAAATAACGCCGACGATCAAGCCAGCGCAAGCACACACGGCGATGATCTGTATCGACATGGTACCTGCCAGCTGTAACGCTCTCAGGATCGCGGTTAGCCCCATTTTATTGGGCGAGATCCAGCTGACAACGGCGGCCGCTGCTGTCGCCAGCGTGCCTGCGCGGATTACCGAGTAGCCCATAAACAGGGCGACAATCAATATGATGATCGGCGCAAACAGGTAGACATGCTTGACCAGCTTGGCGAACTTGGGAATCTCGTCCTTGCGCATGCCACGCATGCCTTTGCGCGCGGCTTCAAAATCCACCATAAAGTAGATCGATGCGAAGTAGAGAATGGCCGGGATCAGCGCGGCAACGGCAATCTCGGTATACGGGATGCCGGTGACTTCTGCCATGATGAAGGCGCCCGCCCCCATAATGGGCGGCATGATTTGCCCACCCGTTGAAGCGGCCGCTTCAATGGCCCCGGCGCTACGTGCGGGGTAGCCGACTTTTTTCATCAGCGGAATAGTCAGCGACCCAGTGGATACGACGTTACCGGCTGAGGTGCCGTTGATCATGCCCATCAACCCGGAAGCGAAAATGGCCACTTTAGCGGGGCCTCCTCGTGCGCGCCCGGCGGCGGCGAAGGCGAAGTTAACGAAGTAATCGCCAACCTTGGACGCCTGCAAAAAGGCCGCGAAGATAATGAACAGAATAATGTAGGTCGACGAAACGGCAGTGGTAGGTCCCAGTACACCGGTATCGGTATATACCTGGCTAAAAAAGCGCTGTAGTGACAGGCCAGGATAGCCTAGAAAGCCAGGTAAATAGGGGCCAATGAATACATAGGTGAGAAATACAGCTGAGATGGCGACCAACGCAAGCCCCGCAACACGACGGGTTAGCTCAAGGATGAGTAGAGAGCCTGCAATTGCGGCCCATGCAATCCCTGCTGGAGCAAATGAGGTGCCAGTTGAGGCGCGTAGCGGTGTATTGAACACCAGCAATAGATAGCCCGCGCTGGCAAGGGCACAGACCATCAACACCAGGTCGGCCGGGTTAAAACGATGGCGCGCCTGACGATAAAACCAGGAAAGCACAATCGCCAGCGCCGTGGTGGCAATAAGCGGGTAACCGTAGTGCAGGGTCTCAATGGTGGGCTCAATGCGCATTGCACCGCCGTTGAGCGTTTGCATCATAAAAAAGACTTGCAGAAGCGCATAAGCAGCGGGCACTAGCAGCGCATAGCTAACGATTGAGAGCCACTTGGGAGAGCCGTCGTGATCGGTGTCAGCAAAGCGTGAGCCGGCAAACAAGCCGTAACCCAGGATCAGCGCTCCCGTTATATGGATAATCCTGAACGACCAGGTTTCCATCGGAAATGCATTCAGCGTTATCAGGTGAAAGGCTGAATAACCAATGGCTAACGCAGCAAATAGGAAAAACTGCCAGCCGGTAAACAGACGTCGATTGGATTCAACAATTTCTTCATCGACACCTTCGGCGAGTATCTCAGAAGCGGATGAAACCGTTGGGGCATCATCTTTGGGGCCGTTAGGTTCTTGGTCGATTTTGTGACTCATTAGAGTTCACCCTCACAGCAAACAAAGGGGTATTAGCGAAAACTGCCCCGCCCAACCGGGTTGGTGCGGGGCAGCCGGCAACGAGTGTGACTTAGTTGATCATATCGTCGTCAATTTCGTGACCATTCTCTTCGTACCAGCGAGCAGCACCGGGGTGGAACGGCAGCACGGTGTTGTGCTTGATGTTCTCCGGGATGCTGTTAGCAGCGCTGCGGTGAACGGACTGCATGCGGTCATTGTTTTCCATGGTGGCTTTGGTGACTTCGTAAACAAAGTCTTCTGGCAGGTCACAGCCAGCAATTGCGAAGTTCCACATGGAGACGGCGCGGGCGTCTTCTTCCAGTGTTTCGTAGGTGCTAGCGGGGATCGTGAATTCCGCGACGGGGAATTTATCCATGACGATTTCCAGCTCTTCCTCGGTGAACTCGATAATGTTCACGTCGGTTTGCACTTCAAGCTGGCTAACTGCTGGAATCGGGATGCCGGCAGCGAAGGCAACAACGTCAAGCAGGCCATCCTGCAATTGGCCGCCAAGATCTGACCAGCCGCCGTTACGACGGTCAAAGTCAACGCCTAGCTCTTCCAGCATCGCTGGGAAATAGGTGTCAGAGGTTGAAGCCGAGGGGCCAAAGCCAATGCGTGCGCCGTCGGGTATATCAGAAATGGATTCGATATCGCTGTCGGCCAATGCGGCGATGGAGAACGGGGTTTCGTACATCGGGAACATGGCGCAGACGTTGTCCATTTTTTCGCCAGGCGCGAGAGGGCTTTCGCCATTGACGGCGTCAGCTGCCGGACCCATGGTCGCTAGGCCAAAGGCCATGTCGCCGCCATGTACCAGTGCCAAGTTTTGAGTTGGGCCACCGGTGACTTCGCCACCGCCTGAGATGTCTAACTCGTCAGCGATAAAGTTGGCCCAGCCAGAGCCATAAACAAAGTACGTGCCGCCTTGGCTTGCTGTGCCGACAGTGAAATTGTCTGGCCAGTCGTCGCGGTCGGCGTGAACGCTACCCGTAGCGAGTAACGCACTGCTCGTCAGCAATGCCAGTGTGGTCGGTTTAAAATTGCGCATGGCGAATTTCCCTAATGTTTATTGAGTTGTTAATCCGTTAGTGGACGTGCGGTTCAGGCAACGCTACTAACGGTGAGCAATAAATTAGAGCGATTGTCGTGCCAGTGCAATTATTTGTCTTTAAAAACAGTTGGTTATAAACTTTATATTAAACGTTGGTCGTAGATGGAATACATGGAAGTGTCTGGCGATACGCACGTTAGCCGCTATTGGGTGTGCGTAAAACCGCACATATAGTGGCCCCTCCAATATCTGACGCGATAACTCTTTAGTGGCTATGGGTCAGAGGGCTTATGGTTGGGGTCCATAATCCTCACAGGCTGGATGTCGTCTTGGGCGGGTGTCGGGCGGGCTTGATTGACGCGAGTGCTTAGCTCAGCCGGTGCATCATCTTCAATGGGTAGCTGCTCGAAAAAATCACAGCTGACGCATTCTCGATAGCGGATGCCATTTTGCTCCCAGGCGCGAATGCGATCCATGGCAGCACAGCGCGGGCAGGTCACGCCCGCAATAAAGCGTTTCACATTCGACATGATACTACTCCAAAGGCACGCCAACCCTTGAGGTCGGCGTGCATAGGCTATACGGATTTAAGCGGCTCGAATGCCGCTGTGGCGTAGAAGTGGCTCGACGCTGGGATCGCGGCCACGGAAGGCGTGGAATAACTCGGCAGCATCGCGTGCGCCGCCTTGTTCAAGCACTTCCTGCCGGAAACGCTGGCCCGTAGTGGGGTCGAAAATACCGGCTTCTTCAAAGGCACTCCAGGCATCGGCAGACAACACTTCGGCCCATTTGTAGCTGTAGTAACCCGCCGCGTAGCCGCCTGCGAAAATATGCCCAAAACTGTTTTGGAAACGGTTAAACGAAACGGTCGGTACTACCGAAACGCGCTCGCGTACCTCATTCAGCAATTCCTGGACATCACTGGCGCTGGGCGCTTCGAGTTCATGGTGCAAGCGCAGATCGAATAAGGAAAACTCAATTTGACGCGCCATACCCATCGCCGACTGGAAGTTTTTTGCCGCTTGCAAACGCGCCAATAGCTCTTCGGGAAGGGGGGCGCCGCTATCCACATGACGGGCAATCAGGTCGAGGCCTTCGCGTTCCCAGCAGTAGTTTTCCATAAACTGACTGGGTAGCTCTACGGCATCCCAGGCAACCCCGTTGATGCCGGAAATGTCCGCAATCGTTTGCTTCGTCAGCATGTGGTGCAAGCCATGGCCAAACTCATGGAACAACGTGGTCACTTCATCGTGGGTTAGCAGCGCAGGTTTGTTGCCCACGGGAGGTGTGAAATTGCAGGTAAGAAAGGCGACGGGGAGCTGCAAGCCGCTATTCACCTGGCGGCGTACGCGGCAGTCTGCCATCCAGGCACCGCCACGCTTGCCTTCTCGGGTATATAGATCTAGATAAAACCCGGCAATGGGCCGGTCATTGTCGGTGATCCAATAGAAACGCACGTCATCGTGATAGCGCGGCACTTGATTATCTTCTGTAAAGCGCACGCTGTAGAGGCGCTCCACCACTTGGAACAACCCATCGACCACCTGTGGGGCAGGAAAATAAGGGCGGAGCTGTTCTTGCGAAATAGCGTGGCGTGCTTCACGCAGTTTTTCACTAACGTAGGCCACATCCCAAGGCTCTAGCGACTCAATGCCAAGTTCATCCCGAGCAAAATCACTTAATTCGGTAAATTCCTGCTTGGCTTGTGGAACAGCTCGGTTCGCCAAGTCGTTCAGAAAAGCGAGCACCTGCTCGGGTGAGTCGGCCATCTTGGTCGCGAGCGAGTAGTCGGCGTAGGTGTCGAAGCCAAGTAGGTGGGCCAGTTCCTGGCGTAGCGACAAGATTTCTTCAAAAATAGGGGCGTTGTCGAATTGGCCAGCATCGGGACCTTGGTCAGACGCACGGGTCACAAATGCGGTATAGACTTCACGGCGTAGTTCGCGATTATCCGCATAACTAACTACCGGGAAGAAGCTGGGAAAGTCGAGCGTAATACGGTACCCGGTAATGCCTTTCGCGTCGGCGGTTGCTTTTAGCGTATCGAGCGCACTTTGCGGCACGCCTGCGAGAGTGTCGGCACTTTCGATGTCTTTATGCCATGCCTGCGTTGCGTCCAGCACATTATTGGAAAACTGGTTGGATAGCATCGACAAGCGCGCTTGAATAGCGCCATAACGGGCTTTTTTATCGGCGGGTAAGTCAACACCCGCCAGGCGGAAATCGCGTAGCGCGTTATCAACTGTGCGTTGCTGTGCGGCATCCATTTGGGCCCATGCTGAGCCCTCTTTTAGCGCTTGCCAGCCGTGAAACAGCCCCTCGTGCTGCCCTACCCAAGTGGTGAATGCGGAAAGTTGTTCCAGACAGGTCTGGTACGCTTCGCGAAGTTCGGGTGTATTCATCGTGCTATTGAGGTGCGAAACCGGTGACCACGCTTGGGTGAGCCGGTCGTTAACGTCTTCAATCGGCTTGGCAAAATTTTCCCATGTGGGCGTTGTAACGGCCGCTTGCTGAGCGAGGTGATCGATTGTGTCACGACTTTCGCTTATTAGGGCTTCAACGGCTGGGACCACGTGTTCAGTGCGGATGTCATTGAACGGGGGTAGCGAGTGACTCTCGAGCAGCGGATTGCGGGACATAGGCACCTCTTGGGTATCGGTGGGGCGCGACAAACGCCGTTATGTTGACAGAGTGCGGGCGAACGCGTGCTGTTTCAATGCCAGGAGGTTACCTTGGCTTGCCTTCAAGCCAGCGCCTGTTAGTCTTGCGGGCTTTTAGGGCCACCAAGGCGGGAGTCATCAATGAGTAAAACGCTAGAGCGCTGGGGGTCAAAGCGAGCCTTTATCCTAGCGGTAACAGGCGCTGCGGTGGGGTTAGGTAATATCTGGCGCTTTCCTTACGTTGCGGGTGAAAACGGCGGGGCCGCTTTTTTATTAATTTATGTGGCATTTGTTCTGTTGTTGGGTATTCCCGTGATGATGGCGGAAATTTTAATTGGCCGGGCAGGACGCCAAGGCCCCATGCAGGCACTTGGCGCATTGGCGGCAGAGGCTGGCGCCTCGCGTCACTGGCGTTGGCTGGGCCTTTTTGGGGCCTTTACCGTGTTTTGCATTTTGTCGTTTTACTCGGTGGTTTCTGGCTGGTCTATTGAGTTTTTGGTGGCATCGATCAACGGAAACTTTAAGGAGGCCAGTGCAACAGAAATCGGTGCCGGTTTTGAGTCTTTTCTCGCCAATCCGGGCCTGCTGATTTTTAACCACACGTTGTTTTTGTTTATGACCATGGCGGTGGTTGCAGCAGGCGTTGCGAAAGGCCTGGAACGATTAAATAACCTGTTGATGCCTTTATTGTATGGCTTGTTGCTGTTACTGGCGGCCTATGCGGCCACCACCAGCGGATTTGCTGATGCGCTGGCGTGGCTATTTTTACCCTCTTTTGACGCGCTAACGCCCAGCGTTGTATTGCATGCCATGGGGCATGCCTTTTTTACCCTGGCGGTGGGGGCGTGCGCGTTGATGGCTTATGGCGCCTATATGCCTGACGAACAGAGCCTACCGGGTGCGGCCATAGCGGTAGCAGTGTTGGATATTAGCGTTGCGTTACTGGCCGGTATTGCCATTTTTTCAGTGGTATTTGCTCAAGGAATGGACCCTGCCGATGGCCCAGGGTTGATGTTCGTAACGCTGCCGATAGCGTTTTCTGAGCTTCCCTGGGGCTCGCTTTGGTTGAGCCTGTTCTTTTTGCTACTGCTGTTGGCGACCTGGACCTCGGCGATTAATTTGGCTGAGCCCATGGTGGCTACATTACAGGGGTTTGGTTGGCGGCGTAGCGTCTCAACGGCGGTGGTAGCGTTGAGCGTCTGGTTGATTGGACTGCTATCGGCGTTGTCGTTCTCTACGCTTGCTGACTTTCGCCCGCTGCTGGGGCGCAACGTGTTCGAGTTAGTGAGCAGTGTACCGCCGGATATTTTCTTGCCATTAGGCGGGCTGTTAATCTCGATATTTGCTGTCTGGATCATGCCTCGCAGCACGGCAATGAAGGCACTGGGCGTCGGTGAGCGTCGCTATTTATGGTGGCGTAATGTGGTTCGCTGGGTATCGATTCCGCTGACGCTTATGGTTCTACTAAGCGGATTGCTATAGTAAGGCGTTATCACTTCATAGAGAGCGAGGAGGAGACAATGAGTAGCGCCTTGAGAAGCTTTGACAATGTGACCCCGCGTTTGGGTAAACGGGTATTTATTGATTCGGCCAGCGTAGTGATTGGCGATGTTGAGTTGGGTGATGACAGTTCTGTGTGGCCGATGACGGTCATCCGTGGAGATATGCACCGTATTCGTATTGGCGCGCGTACCAGCGTTCAGGATGGCAGTGTGCTGCATATTACCCATGCCAGCGAATTTAATCCCGACGGTTTCCCGCTCACCGTTGGTGATGATGTGACCATTGGCCATAAAGCCATCCTGCATGGCTGTACGCTGGGCAGCCGCATTTTAGTCGGTATGGGAGCCATTGTGATGGATGGCGCCGTGGTGGAAGATGAAGTGATTATTGCCGCCGGTGCGGTGGTAACGCCGGGCAAGCATCTGGAAAGCGGCTACGTTTATGCGGGTAACCCAGCCAAAGCATTACGCCCCCTGAAAGACAAAGAGCGGGCATTCTTTCCTTATACCGCGGGTAACTATGTAAAATTAAAAGATAAGTTCCTCGCCGAGCCAAACGCTTCTTAAGCGCTTCTTTTCCTCTATTTTTCTTGATAACGCGTGTTGTATCGGCCATAAATCTGTTAATTTATACAGTTTTCTGGTCGAGCACGCCATGGCGAATTTTCGCACCCACCTCACGGTGGCCACCGCAGGCGGTATGCTGTTGGCTTATGCTGGCTGGCATGCGCAGTGGTGGTCACCTTCTCAAGCGTTACTGATGGTGGCGCTGGCCGCGTTTGGCGGTATTTTGCCCGATATTGATGCGGATCGATCTCACTCGATCCGGCTTATTTTTAATATTTTATCAATACCCGCACTGGTCCTTGGCGTACTCATACTGCAGCCCTGGTTGTCCGCGGGGCAGTTGCTGATGGCGTGCGCTGGGGTATACATCACAGTGCGCTACTTTGCTGGCATCACCTTTTCACGGTTCACCGTGCATCGCGGTATTTGGCATTCGTTGCTGGCGAGTCTGCTTTGTACGCTGTTGACGACTGCTGTTAGCTTCCAACTCCTATCACAGCCTGCGTGGCTTGCCTGGTCGCATGGGGCGGCAGTATGGCTTGGGTTTATCGTACACTTGACGTTGGACGAAATTTACAGCGTCGATTTGGAAGGTGCGCGGCTTAAGCGGTCATTTGGCACTGCGTTGAAGTTTGGTGATTGCCGTCGCCCGCTATCGAATATGTTGATGCTGGTTGCCTTGTTACCGCTCTGGCCTTGGCTTCCGCCCTGGAACGTGCTCGGCGAGCTATTAACTCAGGGTTCGCTACTATGGCGGTAGTCGTCAGCATGTAACCCGTGTTTTTTTAGTTTGTCGTAGAAGGTTTTGCGGGGAATGCCTAGGTGCTGGCAAACTTCAGTGACGCGGCCGTGGTAGCGAGATAGCGACTGGCTGATCAGGCTTTTTTCGAACAGTTCGACCTGGCGAGGTAGGGTGGGTTCTTCGGTATCTGCTTGGGCCCCTTCGAGCAGTGCATCCAACCGGTAATCGAAGGCCGCACCGAGCAACACATAGCGCTCGGCCAGATTACGCAATTCGCGCACGTTACCTGGCCAATCGTGGGCCAGCAAGCTGGCGACGCCGTGGCTGTCGACGGTGGGTGCTTCCAGGCCACTGCGGTTGGCGGCCACGACGGCAAAGTGCTGAAACAGCAGCGGGATATCTTCACGCCTCTCTCTGAGCGCCGGAAGTGGTAAGGTGACGACGTTGAGTCGGTAATACAGGTCTTCACGAAAGCGACCATCTTCGGCGGCTACTTTGAGATCAACTTTGGTGGCGGCAATGACGCGGATATCGAGGGGTACCGCTTCGTTGGCGCCTAGCCTTTCAATATGACGTTCTTGCAGTACACGCAGCAATTTAACCTGCAGCGCGAGGGGCATGGATTCAATTTCATCCAAGAACACCGTCCCCCCGTTCGCGTGTTCGAATTTGCCGATTCGCCGCTCAACGGCGCCGGTAAACGCCCCTTTCTCATGCCCGAATAGCTCAGACTCGATGGTGTTTTCTGGAACCGCGCCGCAGTTAATTGCCATAAAGGGGTGGTTGCGCCGAGCGCTGCGTTCGTGAATAGCGCGGGCAACGAGGTCTTTGCCAGTGCCAGTTTCACCAAACAGCAAAACGTCAGCTTCTACTTGGCTGATGCGCTGAATCATCGCCGCCAGCCGTGAAATCACCTGCGTACGACCTACCAAACGCGGACCGAGCGCCGCTTGCTGGGCTTCAAGCTCCGCTTTAAGGCGGTTGTTTTCCAGGCTGAGCTGGCGCGTTTCGATGCCACGACGCACTACATCAAGCAGTTCTTCGCCGGCGAAAGGTTTTTCCAGAAAGTCCCAGGCACCGGCGCGCATGGCTTCAACAGCGGTTGAAATATCACCATGTCCGGTAATCAAAATAATTGGCAGGGTGCTGTCGCGACGATGGAGTTCGTGCAGCAGCGTCATGCCATCCATGCCAGGCATGCGAATGTCGCTGACAATCACGCCGGGAAAGTTGACGGGTAAGGCCGCTAGTGCCGCTTCAGCGGATTCAAAGCAGTGCGGTGTATAACCGGCAAGTTCGAGGGTCTGGCTGGCGGTGATTCGCAGATGCGGTTCGTCGTCAATCACCATGACCGGCAGCGTCGACGGCTCATGCATCGGAATGAATCTCCTGGGTAGCTCGCGGCGCGGGCGCGAGAGGAAGTATAATGGTAAAGCAAGCGCCACTATCGGGCAGGTTAGCTGCCTGCAACTTTCCACCTAGATCATCCATGATACGCGATGAAATGGACAATCCTAAGCCTAAACCGCTACCGGGCGCTTTGGTAGTGAAAAACGGCTCGAAAACCTGTTCAAGGTAGGAAGGGGGAATGCCTGGGCCGTTATCGGCAACCCGAATGATGATCTGTTGGTTTTCGGCGTGAGCACTAAGCGTAAGTTGCGGCGTAGCGGTCTCTTTCATAGCCTGGAGCGCATTGCCAATTAAATTGACCAGTACTTGCTCCAGACGCACTAGGTCGGCCTTTACCCAGAGCGTATCCTCGGGCCAATGCTGTTCGACACGAACGTGATCGTCGCGAAGGCGGCTTTGGAAAAGGCGTAATGCGTAATCGGCACACGCTTGAACGGAAATCGTCTCAGGACGGTCGCTACTTTTGCGGGAAAATTGGCGTAGTTGAGCGCTAATGTCGGCCATCCTTTGGGTGAGCTCAATAATTTGCTCTAGGTTGGCGTCCGCTTGCTCCACTCTCGAAAGTTCGATAAAACGCCGGGCGTTTTCGCTATAGGCGCGAATAGCCGCTAGCGGTTGATTAAGCTCGTGATTAATGCCAGCCGCGAGCTGACCTAATACCGCCAGCTTAGCTGCTTGAATTAATTCATCTTGGGTTTGCCTCAGGTTGGCTTCTGCACGGCGACGCTCGTCTATTTCATCAGATAGGCGTTGGTTGCTGGCGACGAGGTCGCGGGTGCGTCGCTCAACGCTCATTTCCAGTTCATCGCGTACGCGGGCCAAGGTTTGCCGCTCGCGTTCGGCGAATGTCTCGCGCTCACGGCGGAGGCGTAATCGTTGCCAGCCAATACCCGCAGCCAGAGTGACAACTCCATAGAGGCCGCCGGCCATTAATGCAGCCATCCACTGCGCGTTCACGACCGGACTAAGCGGCTTAAGAATATGCATTTGCCAGCCAAACTCGGGGATTTCGCGGGTCAGGTTCAGGTAGTGCCCATCACTGAGCGGCTCCTCTTGAAAGGTTACGATTTGGCTGTGAGCACCATGCACGTCTTGAACCTGAATGCCTGATGGGGTCAGTGGTTCTTGGCCATAGCGCTTTGTCTCATGCAACGCTTGCCGCTGCCCCTCGGTAAGTGGATACAGCGCGTTCATGCGCAGTTCGGGCTGGCTGGCGAGAAAGATAATATTGTCGTCATCGGTAACAAAGAGCGTTGAGTCCTGTTCCGCCCAGCTTTCCTCAACGTCGTTGAGCAGTACTTTTATGACAAGGACGCCGTCGGGACGTGCATCCGGTGAGGTGTCATCTAGCCACACAGGCGCTGAAAAGTAATAACCGCGCTCCTGAGATTGAAGGCCAAGTCCGTAAAAACGTCCTTCCCCGCCTGCCATCGCCTCTCGGTAATAGCTCCGAAAAGCGTAATTTTGTCCGATAAAAGTGTTTGGACGGTGCCAGTTGCTGGCGGCGACTGTGTCAGCATCCCGATCTAGGAGGTACACGTCAGATACCCCCGAAGTAAAACGGAAACGGTCGAGCAGTAAGTTGAGTGGCATGGGGTCTTGGCGATTGGGTGACGCTAGGAAACGCTGGACACCCTCGCGCGTGGCCAGCAGCTGGGGCAGATAGTCGTAGCGCAACAGATAGCCGTTTAGGTTGGCAGCGGAAAGGCGGAGTTCGTTTTCTGCTTCCTCCTGAAGGTTGGTCAGTGCCTGCTCCCGGGCAAGTAGCGCGGCTTGCCACATACAGAAGACGAGGCCTAACGGCACCGCGATCAACCATAGATATCGCCAGCGTAAAGGAGAAAATTTCATGCCGGTGCCGAGCTCGCCCCTTGGGCCCGGCGCAGCGCACGCTGAGCGCGGGTTTCGGCTCTTGCCATTTCCAATAGCCCTTCTTCTACGTAGACCAAGTGTTCATGGGCGCGAGCGCGGGCATCCTCGGCTCGGCCTTCCAAGATCGCATCCAGCAGCGCGCGGTGCTGCTTCATTAGCTGTGTACGAGAGTCAGGCTTGGCGAAGAGGTGCGCTAAATTATCAACAATGCTCTGCTCTAAAAGGTGGAAAATGCCTCGAATAGTATGTAACAGCAGGACGTTGTGTGCCGCTTCCGCAATCGATAGGTGAAAGGCCGCATCTAGCTTCGCTTCTTGAGCAGGGTCGGCACCGACAAAGCCGCCATCAAGCTCTTCAAAGCGCTGTATGAGCACTGCCTTATCGGCGGGCGTAGACCGCAGGGCTGCGTAATAAGCCGAAATGCCCTCCATGGCATCCCGAAACTCAAGTAAATCTAAATGAAATTCTTTATGTCTCGAGAGCATTTCTAATAAGGGGTCGGTATACCCACTATTGAGAGAATCATTGACGAAAGTGCCCCCGCCTTGACGACTGGTCAATAAGCCGTGAGCCGACAATTTTTGTATGGCTTCCCTTAATGACGGGCGTGATACGCCAAAACGTTCGGCAAGCTCGCGCTCGGGCGGTAGCCGCTGCCCGGGTTTTAAGCTGCCTTCTAAGATCATGGCCTCTAAGCGCTCGGTAATTACATCGGCCAAACGCTGTTGGCGGAGCGGCGGGTAGCTCATCTAACAGCTCCTTAAATAAATTGGTAAGACCAATATTAAGACGATTATCCACTCAGCTCAAGTAACTTCCAGAAGTAGTGGTGGGTGGCGAGCCTGGCTGTTTGTTAATTTGGACTAAAGTATAGGTCTGTAAATAGCTTGCAGGCGGCATCATCAATTGACACTGTTGGATTGCCTCACTAATGTTGGTGCTGAACTTTTGTCAATTGGTAAAACCAATTTTTAGTTTTGGGTGCCAGCATATAGCACACCCGCTGCATAGGGCTCGCCATGATAATTTCAGCATCTACGGACTACCGCAAGGCTGCCAAGCGTCGTCTTCCTCCGTTTCTTTTCCACTATGCTGATGGTGGCGCCTATGCAGAGCACACCCTGCGGCGTAATGTCGATGATCTAGCCGATATTGCGTTGCGTCAGCGCGTACTAAAGGATATGTCGTCACTTTCCCTGGAGACTGAGCTGTTTGGCGAAAAGCTGGCGATGCCTGTTGCCCTGGCGCCTGTTGGGCTGGCGGGGATGTATGCAAGGCGCGGTGAAGTGCAGGCGGCGCGTGCTGCCACTAAGAAAGGCGTTCCATTTACTCTCTCCACCGTATCGGTGTGCCCGATTGCGGAGGTGGCTGCGGCAGTGGAACGCCCCATCTGGTTCCAGCTTTACGTTTTGAAAGACCGTGGCTTTATGAAGCACGTCTTAGAGCGTGCTAAAGCAGCAGGTGTAAAGACGCTGATTTTCACCGTCGACATGCCGGTTCCCGGCGCCCGCTACCGCGATGCCCACTCAGGTATGAGTGGTAAGAACGGTCCGATGAAGCGCATGCTTCAAGCAGCAACACACCCTTTTTGGGCCTGGGACGTGGGTGTTAATGGTCGCCCTCATGACTTGGGCAATGTTTCTGATTATCGCGGTAAGCCAACGGAGCTTGAGGACTACATTGCTTGGCTTGGTGATAACTTTGATCCGTCAATCTCATGGAAAGACCTCGAGTGGATTCGTGAATTTTGGGATGGCCCGATGATCATCAAGGGCATCCTGGACCCTGAGGATGCGCGAGACGCGGTCCGTTTCGGCGCCGATGGCATTGTTGTCTCCAACCATGGTGGTCGTCAGCTTGATGGCGTGCCTTCCACTGCGCGAGCCTTACCAGCTATAGCGGATGCCGTTAAAGGCGATCTGACTATTTTGGCCGATTCTGGTGTGCGTAGCGGGTTAGATGTTGTGAGAATGGTTGCTATGGGGGCAGATACGGCATTGATAGGCCGCGCTTTTATCTATGCGCTAGCCACGGCTGGAGAGGCAGGCGTCGCCCATTTGCTTGAGCTATTCGAAAAAGAAATGAGGGTTGCCATGACACTGACAGGAGCGCGGAGTATTGCTGACCTCAGTTCGGATTCGCTAGTGTCAGGCGCATTGCGCCACGCTCAATAATGAGTAGTGAAGTTTGCGCTGATGAGAGTAGAGCAGGGTGGCGTTGGATTTTTTCGCCCTGCCTCTTGCCAACCCGGCGGTGACACCGTAAAGTACGCATCCGCTGCCGGGGACGCCAAGCGTTGCCAGCGGTGAGAAGGGTTTAAAACCCTCGGTTTGTCAGTGAGTTAGGGTGCTGATGGTGACAGTGGGTTTGCATCACCTCGCGCCAATTAGTCATTGACAACCACCCGGAAGTGCGTAGAATACGTCTTCCTCGCTGAGGCCAAACCGTTCACCGGTTGGCCGGTTTTGTAAAGCGAAACGCTCTTTAATAATTTGATCAGGTAATTCATGTGGGCGCTTGCCGATGAGGGTGATAAATCACCGAATATCAAGGCAAGCGACTCAAGCACTACGGCTTTTCGAAGCCGATATTGAATGAATTCGTTTGACCCTTGAGCCAAGTTTGGTTCGCTTTTGCTGCCCTTTGGGGTGGTGAGTAAGAACCACAATGATTTTAAACTGAAGAGTTTGATCATGGCTCAGATTGAACGCTGGCGGCAGGCCTAACACATGCAAGTCGAGCGGTAACAGATCCAGCTTGCTGGATGCTGACGAGCGGCGGACGGGTGAGTAATGCATAGGAATCTACCCGGTAGTGGGGGATAACCTGGGGAAACCCAGGCTAATACCGCATACGTCCTACGGGAGAAAGGGGGCTTCGGCTCCCGCTATCGGATGAGCCTATGCCGGATTAGCTGGTTGGTGAGGTAACGGCTCACCAAGGCGACGATCCGTAGCTGGTCTGAGAGGATGATCAGCCACATCGGGACTGAGACACGGCCCGAACTCCTACGGGAGGCAGCAGTGGGGAATATTGGACAATGGGGGCAACCCTGATCCAGCCATGCCGCGTGTGTGAAGAAGGCCCTCGGGTTGTAAAGCACTTTCAGCGAGGAAGAACGCCTGGTGGTTAATACCCGCCAGGAAAGACATCACTCGCAGAAGAAGCACCGGCTAACTCCGTGCCAGCAGCCGCGGTAATACGGAGGGTGCAAGCGTTAATCGGAATTACTGGGCGTAAAGCGCGCGTAGGTGGCTTGATAAGCCGGTTGTGAAAGCCCCGGGCTCAACCTGGGAACGGCATCCGGAACTATCAGGCTAGAGTGCAGGAGAGGAAGGTAGAATTCCCGGTGTAGCGGTGAAATGCGTAGAGATCGGGAGGAATACCAGTGGCGAAGGCGGCCTTCTGGACTGACACTGACACTGAGGTGCGAAAGCGTGGGTAGCAAACAGGATTAGATACCCTGGTAGTCCACGCCGTAAACGATGTCGACCAGCCGTTGGGTGCCTAGCGCACTTTGTGGCGAAGTTAACGCGATAAGTCGACCGCCTGGGGAGTACGGCCGCAAGGTTAAAACTCAAATGAATTGACGGGGGCCCGCACAAGCGGTGGAGCATGTGGTTTAATTCGATGCAACGCGAAGAACCTTACCTACCCTTGACATCCTGCGAACTTGGTAGAGATACCTTGGTGCCTTCGGGAGCGCAGAGACAGGTGCTGCATGGCTGTCGTCAGCTCGTGTTGTGAAATGTTGGGTTAAGTCCCGTAACGAGCGCAACCCTTGTCCTTATTTGCCAGCGAGTAATGTCGGGAACTCTAAGGAGACTGCCGGTGACAAACCGGAGGAAGGTGGGGACGACGTCAAGTCATCATGGCCCTTACGGGTAGGGCTACACACGTGCTACAATGGCCGGTACAGAGGGCGGCGAGCTCGCGAGAGTCAGCGAATCCCTTAAAGCCGGTCTCAGTCCGGATCGGAGTCTGCAACTCGACTCCGTGAAGTCGGAATCGCTAGTAATCGTGAATCAGAATGTCACGGTGAATACGTTCCCGGGCCTTGTACACACCGCCCGTCACACCATGGGAGTGGACTGCACCAGAAGTGGTTAGCCTAACTTTGGAGGGCGATCACCACGGTGTGGTTCATGACTGGGGTGAAGTCGTAACAAGGTAGCCGTAGGGGAACCTGCGGCTGGATCACCTCCTTAAACGATGCATCATGCTCGCGGTAAGCGCTCACAATGAATTGCCTGATCAGATAGCTGCCGATACGCAGTGATAAGCGGATGCTTTTTTCACATTGAAAGAAAAGAAGAAAGGTCTTTTCTCTTTTTTTAACGTGAAGAAAACGCTTATCACTGCGCATAGCAGTCGCTCTTTAACAATGTATATCATGCTGACAGGAACGTGTGTTGAACACGTTCCTACGTAATTGTTTTGTGATACGTCTCAAGCGTATCCGGCAATCGTTATCATTGCGAACCCCAGACTCCTTCGGGTTATAGGGTCAAGCAATGAAGCGCACACGGTGGATGCCTAGGCAGCCAGAGGCGATGAAAGACGTGGAAGCCTGCGATAAGGCTCGGCGAGGTGGCAAACAACCTGTGACCCGGGCATTTCTGAATGGGGAAACCCACCGATCACAAGATCGGTATTCCACGCTGAATATATAGGCGTGGGAGGCGAACCAGGGGAACTGAAACATCTAAGTACCCTGAGGAAAAGAAATCAACCGAGATTCCCCCAGTAGCGGCGAGCGAACGGGGACCAGCCCTTAAGCATGTGACTGATTAGGCGAATGCGTTGGGAAGCGCGGCCGTAGCGGGTGATAGCCCCGTAGTCGAAAGTCTGATCATGTGAAATCGAGTAGGTCGGGGCACGAGAAACCTTGACTGAAGACGGGGGGACCATCCTCCAAGGCTAAATACTCCTGGCTGACCGATAGTGAACCAGTACCGTGAGGGAAAGGCGAAAAGAACCCCGGAGAGGGGAGTGAAATAGATCCTGAAACCGTGTGCGTACAAGCAGTAGGAGCCCACTTGTTGGGTGACTGCGTACCTTTTGTATAATGGGTCAGCGACTTATATTCAGTGGCGAGGTTAACCGTATAGGGGAGCCGTAGGGAAACCGAGTCTTAACTGGGCGACACAGTCGCTGGATATAGACCCGAAACCGAGCGATCTATCCATGAGCAGGGTGAAGGTTGAGTAACATCAACTGGAGGCCCGAACCAGGATCTGTTGAAAAAGATTTGGATGACTTGTGGATCGGAGTGAAAGGCTAATCAAGCTCGGAGATAGCTGGTTCTCCTCGAAAGCTATTTAGGTAGCGCCTCACGTATCACCGCCGGGGGTAGAGCACTGTTTCGGCTAGGGGGTCATCCCGACTTACCAACCCGAGGCAAACTCCGAATACCGGTGAGTGCGAGCGTGGGAGACACACAGCGGGTGCTAACGTCCGTTGTGAAAAGGGAAACAACCCAGACCGTCAGCTAAGGTCCCGAAATCCTGGTTAAGTGGGAAACGATGTGGGAAGGCTCAGACAGCTAGGAGGTTGGCTTAGAAGCAGCCATCCTTTAAAGAAAGCGTAATAGCTCACTAGTCGAGTCGGCCTGCGCGGAAGATGTAACGGGGCTAAACCAGGTACCGAAGCTACGGGTGCGTTCTTAGGAATGCGCGGTAGAGGAGCGTCGTGTACGCCGATGAAGGTGGATTGAGAAGTCTGCTGGAGGTATCACGAGTGCGAATGCTGACATGAGTAACGATAAAGGGAGTGAAAAACTCCCTCGCCGGAAGACCAAGGGTTTCTGTTCGACGCTAATCGGAGCAGAGTGAGTCGGCCCCTAAGGCGAGGCCGAAAGGCGTAGTCGATGGGAAACGGGTCAATATTCCCGTACCGGACATGGTTGCGATGGGG
The DNA here is from genome assembly GCF_900086985.1 of Halomonas sp. HL-93. NCBI lineage: Bacteria > Pseudomonadati > Pseudomonadota > Gammaproteobacteria > Oceanospirillales > Halomonadaceae > Halomonas > Halomonas sp. HL-93. The sequence continues at coordinate 3,567,116 of NZ_LT593974.1, read as the reverse complement.
GGACGAAGAAGGCTAGATGAGCCAGGCGTTGGTAGTCCTGGTGAAAGTCCGTAGGCTGAGGGTTTAGGTAAATCCGGACCCTTAAGGCCGAGAGACGAGACGAAGACACTAAGGTGTTGAAGTCATCGATGCCACGCTTCCAGGAAAAGCCTCTAAGCTTCAGATCATGTGCGACCGTACCCCAAACCGACACAGGTGGTCAGGGTGAGAATCCCAAGGCGCTTGAGAGAACTCGGGTGAAGGAACTAGGCAAAATGGTGCCGTAACTTCGGGAGAAGGCACGCCGGCGTATTGTGAGAGCCCTCGCGGCTTAAGCGAGAACCGGTCGAAGATACCAGGTGGCTGCAACTGTTTATTAAAAACACAGCACTCTGCTAACGCGCAAGCGGACGTATAGGGTGTGACGCCTGCCCGGTGCCGGAAGGTTAAATGATGGTGTTAGGATTCGTCCGAAGCTCTTGATTGAAGCCCCGGTAAACGGCGGCCGTAACTATAACGGTCCTAAGGTAGCGAAATTCCTTGTCGGGTAAGTTCCGACCTGCACGAATGGCGTAATGATGGCCACGCTGTCTCCACCCGAGACTCAGTGAAATTGAAATCGCCGTGAAGATGCGGTGTACCCGCGGCTAGACGGAAAGACCCCGTGAACCTTTACTATAGCTTCACACTGGACGCTGATGTTGCCTGTGTAGGATAGCTGGGAGGCTTTGAACTTTGGACGCCAGTTCGAAGGGAGCCAACCTTGAAATACCAGCCTGGCATCATTGGCGTTCTCACTCAGGTCCGTTATCCGGATCGAGGACAGTGTGTGGTGGGTAGTTTGACTGGGGCGGTCTCCTCCCAAAGCGTAACGGAGGAGCACGAAGGTACCCTCAGCACGGTCGGACATCGTGCAATGAGTGCAAGAGCATAAGGGTGCTTGACTGCGAGACAGACACGTCGAGCAGGTGCGAAAGCAGGTTCTAGTGATCCGGTGGTTCTGTATGGAAGGGCCATCGCTCAACGGATAAAAGGTACTCCGGGGATAACAGGCTGATACCGCCCAAGAGTTCACATCGACGGCGGTGTTTGGCACCTCGATGTCGGCTCATCACATCCTGGGGCTGAAGTCGGTCCCAAGGGTATGGCTGTTCGCCATTTAAAGTGGTACGCGAGCTGGGTTTAGAACGTCGTGAGACAGTTCGGTCCCTATCTGCCGTGGGCGTTGGATGTTTGAGAAGGGCTGCTCCTAGTACGAGAGGACCGGAGTGGACGCACCTCTGGTGTTCCGGTTGTCACGCCAGTGGCATTGCCGGGTAGCTATGTGCGGACGGGATAACCGCTGAAAGCATCTAAGCGGGAAGCCCCCTTCAAGATGAGACATCCCTGAGGCCTAGAGCCTCCTGAAGGGCCCAGCGAGACCAGCTGGTTGATAGGCACGGTGTGGAAGCGCTGCAAGGTGTTGAGCTAACGTGTACTAATGGCCCGTGAGGCTTGACCCTATAACACCCAAGGGGTCTGGTCGTGATGATAACGAACGAGTGTGAGAGCACTCAGAGAACCGGATACGCGCACTGAGCCAAGTGTTTACGACACAGGGCTTGGTAAGAGAGACGCCACAAGACACAGCATGATGTACATTTAAAGTTACGCCTGACGACCATAGCAAGCGTGAACCACCTGATCCCATGCCGAACTCAGCAGTGAAACCGCTTCGCGCCGATGGTAGTGTGGGGTCTCCCCATGCGAGAGTAGGTCATCGTCAGGCACCTATACCGCAGAAAACCCAGCCAACCGGCTGGGTTTTTTGTTGGGCTGAAGGAAACAAGGGGTCTCCCCATGGAGAGTCCCGGAGCGCCGGCCGGATCATCGTCAGGCTCTTATTTAGAAAAGCCCCGAGCACACTGTGCTCGGGGCTTTTTGTTGGGCGGAAGAAAAACAGCTGACAAAAGGCGGCCTGCGCCGCCCAAAGTAAGACTTAGAAAAGAAAAAGTTAAGCGCAGATCGCTTCTAGTGCCTCAATCAAGCTATCCATCTCGTCATCGGTGCCGATGGTGATACGCAGAAAGTTATTGAGCGCTGAGGTGTTAAAGTGACGCACCAGAATGCCGCGTTCGCGTAGACCGGCAAATAACAGTGCACCCGCATAATCAGAATGCTGAGCAAGTAAAAAGTTAGCCTTGGAGGGCAATACCTCAAACCCCAACGCTTCGAGCCGCTGACGAGTACGTTCACGCGTGGTGATAACATGTTCGCGGCAGGCTTCGAAATGCTCTACATCTTTCAGTGCGGCGATGCCGACTAAGCTTGCCAAGCTATCCACTGGGTAAGAGTTAAAGGAGTCTTTTACCCGCAGCAAGCCATCAATCAGTTCCTCGGAGCCCACTGCATAGCCCAAGCGTAAGCCTGCTAGACTGCGGGATTTAGAAAATGTACCAGTGACGAGCAGGTTAGGATAGCGGTCAACCAGCGCCACTGCACTCTCAGCGCCGAAATCGACATACGCCTCATCCACCAGCACCACACGGTCCGTGACCCGCTTAAGCAGTGTCTCGATAGCCTCCAATGAGTGCGCGTGGCCTGTCGGCGCATTCGGGTTGGCGAAGATAACGCCGCTACGATCAGTACCCGCCGCAAGCGCATCAATATCGACTTCCCACTGCTTGTTGAGCGGATGCTTACGCAACTCAACGCCATAAAGATTGGCGTAAACGGGATAGAAACTATAGGTAATCGAGGGGACGTCTAGCGGCGCGCCATGGCGGAAAAAAGCCTGAAAGGCAAAGGCCAGCACTTCATCGGAACCATTACCGACAAACACTTGGCTGCTGGCTACTTTAAACGTCTCCGCCAGCGCTTCACGCAGCGCTGCAGAGGTTGGGTCAGGATATAGGCGTAAGTGATCCGTCGCATAATCGCGCAGCGCTGCGCCGACGCCTGGAGCAGGCGGGTAAGGGTTTTCGTTGGTATTGAGCTTTACAAGTTGCTCGCGTGGCTGCTCACCGGGTACGTAAGGCGTTAGTGTGCGAACGGCCGGACTCCAATATTGGCTCATGAGGGTAACCTGATTATCCTAGCAAGGTTACCCATGGTCGCTTGAAGGCTAACTTAGCGCAAGCATTCGGATCACAGGGGTGGGCGTTGCACCTTGTAGGCGTTATGCTGTCACAAGTGCGCGTAACTGAGAAAATGTCCAACACGATAAGGAGAGACCCAATGCAACTCAGGAGTTTGCTAGCCGGTTCGGCTATGTTGGCACTTATGGCTGGCTGCGCGAGCGGCCCGATGGAGCAGGGCGAAGAAGAGTCCGCTAGTGCGGAGGCAAACTATCAAGGCTCACTGCCATGCCGTAACTGCGATGGCATTGATCTTGATGTGGTTCTGGAAGGTGAAGAAGAAAGTACGGCGGAAGAGCGGACCTTTAGCCTCAATGCGGCCTATCGCAACCATCCGCAAAGCCCACCCGACGAAAATTACGAAGGTAATTGGGAAGTGCTCAGTGGAACACCGTCGGATCCCGATGCCACTGTTTACGAGCTGACCCCTGATGGCGACGGCCAAATCTATTACTTTTTACGTATCGACGACAGCACCTTGGAGTTAATTGACCCTGAGCGCCGTCGTTTTGAAAACGGTGAAACCCTACAGCTTAAACGCCAATAAGGTATACCGTTACACGTGTAAAGGCGGCCACTGGCCGCCTTTTGTGTATGTAATGAATAAAAAGGAGACCCACTGCGGTGGCAAAAGCCAAAAGCGCCTTCGTATGCACTGAATGCGGTGCGGAATATCGTAAATGGCAAGGGCAGTGCTCCAGCTGCCAGGAATGGAACACACTAAGTGAGGTGCGTTTAGCCAGCGCTCGCCCTGGTAGTGGTGCCACTGGCTCTGGCCGCGCTGGCTACGCCGGGGACCACTCCCGACAAATTGTAGACCTGGGGCAGGTGGACCTTAGTGAAGTGCCTCGCCTGACGTCGACGTTTGCTGAGTTTGATCGCGTGCTGGGTGGTGGGCTGGTGCCTGGTTCAGCGGTTCTACTGGGCGGTAACCCTGGAGCCGGAAAGTCGACGCTGCTGCTGCAGACGGCCTGCAAACTGGCCCAACAACGGCGTATTATCTACGTAACGGGAGAAGAGTCGCTTTCCCAAGTGGCCATGCGCGCCCATCGGCTTCAGTTGCCTACCCAGGGGTTGAAGATGCTGGCGGAAACCAGCGTGGAAACCATTCTTGCCGTGGCCGAGCGCGAGAAACCTGAGATTCTGGTGATCGATTCGATCCAAACCATGCATCTTGAAGATATTGCCTCAGCGCCGGGAGGGGTTGCCCAGGTACGTGAGTCTGCCGCGGCGTTGACGCGTTTTGCCAAACAAACGAATACCGTGCTTCTGTTAGTTGGACATGTCACCAAAGACGGCACGTTGGCAGGCCCTAAAGTGCTTGAGCATATGATTGATGCCTCGCTGTTACTGGAAGGTGGGGCCGACTCACGTTTTCGTACGCTACGTGGCCAGAAAAATCGCTTCGGCGCGGTGAATGAGCTGGGGGTGTTCGCCATGCTTGAGCAGGGGCTGAAAGAGGTCAAAAACCCCAGCGCCATCTTTTTATCACGGCAGGAAGAGCAAGCCCCAGGCAGTTTGGTGATGGTGGTGTGGGAAGGCACACGGCCTATATTGGTAGAAGTGCAAGCCTTGGTCGATGAGTCGGCGTTGGGTAATCCTCGCCGTGTTGCGGTTGGGCTAGACCCTAATCGATTGGCGATGCTCCTGGCCGTCCTTAATCGCCATGGTGGCTTGTTTACTGGCGACCAAGACGTATTTTTAAACGTCGTGGGGGGTGTCAAAGTACTTGAAACCAGCGCTGATCTTGCCGTGCTCTTAGCGGTTGTTTCTAGCCTGCAAAATCGTGCACTACCCCGGGAGCTAGTCGTGTTCGGCGAAGTTGGGCTGTCGGGTGAAATACGTCCGGTGCCCAGTGGACAAGAGCGTATTGCCGAGGCGGCCAAACATGGTTTTCAGCGGGCGATCGTGCCACGCGCCAATGCCCCGAAACAACCGCCAAAAGGAATGGAGGTTATCGCTGTGGATAAATTGAGCGATGCGCTCGATGCCCTCTAAAGTTAAGCGCTTGGGGTACACTAAAGTGATATCAATGAGCCAAGGAGAGACGCCATGAGTTCTATTCGATTAACGCAATACAGCCATGGTGCGGGCTGTGGCTGTAAAATTGCCCCGGATGTATTGGATCATATTCTTTCCAAAGCAGGCCCTGCGGCCGCGAGCAAACGACTTATTGTCGGTAATCAGGGGCGCGAAGACGCGGCCGTTTATGACTTGGGTGACGGCCGCGGCATGATTGCCACCACTGATTTTTTTATGCCGATTGTCGATGATCCGTTTGATTTTGGGCGCATTGCGGCCACTAATGCGATCAGTGACGTCTACGCCATGGGCGGTACGCCGGTTATGGCGCTGGGGATTTTAGGCTGGCCGCTGGATAAATTGAGTGCTGACATTGCCGGTGATGTGGTGGCCGGGGCACAAGCGGTTTGCCGCGAGTTGGGGGTCGCGTTGGCGGGCGGACATTCCATTGATGCGCCCGAGCCCATTTTTGGGCTGGCGGTGAATGGCTTGGTGGAACTTGATAAGTTGAAGCTAAATTCTCATGCCAAGCCCGGTGACTTGTTGTTCCTTACCAAACCGATTGGCGTCGGTATGCTGACCACGGCCGAGAAACGTGGCCTTTTAGCGGCGGGGCACCACGGATTGGCCCGTGAAACCATGCTGCAATCCAATCGAATTGGCGTGCCGCTTGCTGATGTTAAAGGCGTTAATGCAATGACCGATGTAACAGGCTTTGGCCTGGCAGGTCATTTGGCCGAAATGTGCCGCGCGAGCCAGGTCATGGCACAGATCGATTTTCGCCGGTTACCACGTTTGGCTGAAGCAGAAAGCTATCGCCGCCAAGGAGCGGTGCCTGGTGGCTCCCAGCGCAATCGCGATGCGCTGGGAAGCGCGCTGCCCAACATGGATGACGCTCATTGGCAGTGGCTGTGCGATCCGCAAACGTCAGGTGGGCTACTTCTAGCTGTGGACCCTGCTTGGGAAGACGACGTAGAACGCATTGGGCGTACCTACGGTTTGGACTTGCAGCCGTTTGGTACGCTGAAAAAGCCTCAGGGGGAGGCACTGATTGAGGTCATCGGGTGAACCTACCGACCGTTCCTGCTGATACCCGTCTCATTCAAAAAGAGTGCCCGTTGATCGACGTACGCGCGCCCGTTGAGTTTGCCAAGGGTGCTTTGCCTGGCGCTGTCAATCTGCCATTGATGGTTGACGATGAGCGCCATCAAGTAGGTATCGCTTACCAAGAGCAGGGGCAGCAAGCGGCGATTGCCCTGGGTAACGACTTGGTGAACGGAACTGTCAAAGAGGCCCGCGTAGCGGCTTGGCGAGATTATGTGAGTCACCACCCCGAAGCGATCATTTACTGCTTTCGCGGTGGCTTGCGGTCGCAAATTGCCCAGCAGTGGCTTGCCGATACAGGCTTGGTCAGGCCGCGTATCGCAGGGGGCTGGAAAGCGCTGCGCCAACGTCTGATCGCCCAAATAGACGTAGCCGCTCAACAACCACTGTTAGTGGTGGCAGGGCTAACGGGCTGCGCTAAAACGGTACTGATTAATCGATTAGCCAACGGCGTTGATCTAGAAGGGTTTGCCCAGCACAAAGGTTCGGCGTTTGGGCGTTCACCTGAACCACCGCCTTGCCAAATCGACTTTGAACACCGTTTGTCAAAGCGATTGCTGGCACTCCCAGGCCCGTTGGTGGTTGAAGATGAATCACGGCAAATTGGTGAAGTGAACGTGCCGCTCAGCTTTTGGGAGACAATGGCGTGTGCGATACGCATACGCGTGGAAATGCCGCTGGATTGGCGGTTGGAACAGCTGCAGCGTGACTATATTCTCGATCTTGAACACGCTTACCAGTTGCGCTACGGACCCGAAGAAGGGTGGCAGCGTATGTGCCAGCAGCTTAGTAACGCATTGATCCGCTTGAAGAAACGGCTAGGAAGCGCCAGGTTGCAACGGCTTCAACGGCTTCAGTCACTGGCCTTCACGGCGCACGAACACGGCAACCCTCAAGCACATGAAGCTTGGTTGGCCCCGCTGCTGACGGAATATTATGACCCAATGTACCGCTATCATTTACAGCGCCAGCGAGACGCTGGCGTGCTGGAATACCATGCCGGGGATTGGGAAAGCTGCCTAGCTGCTGCCCGCCAATGGAGCCTTGACCAAGCAGCAGTCCACTGATTTAGGGTGAGGCGGGGCGAAGCCACTGGCTCATTAATCGGTCAAGCAGAGCGGCCAGCGAGTCAAAGCGTTTGGGGCTTTGGCGTATATCCGCATCAGACTGAATGAAATCGCGGCGTCCTGCGCTGAGTGGATGATGCGCCAGCAGTGGTTCGACGCTTTGCTGCGTGACTTCAAGATGACATAGCAGCCCGATTACACGGCCCGCGTCCCAACTGAAACCCTGAAGCGGTGCTGCTTCGCTACCTCCGCAGGGTAAGGCGTTGTCGGGCAGGCTGAATATATAATGGTGCCACATAAAGGCATCGAACTGTTCGGGGAGGTCCAGGGGACTTTCCGGTGCCAGGTGAATGGTGTGCCAGCCCGATTCGGGGTAAGTGCCGAGGGCGACTACGCTGCCTAGCGCGTCGGCGACCCAAAGCGCTCCTAAGCCAATACCCAGCAAAGGCTTTTGGCCATCGAGATAGCGGTTAATCAGCTTACTTTCGGCTTTGAACCAGTCCGGCGGTTGCTCGACGAAGCTGTCCGGTCCATCAAGCACAATAAGAGCGTCACTGTCGCTGACCCTTGGGGCTAATTCCTCGTTGTAGAGATGAAAAATGGTATAGCTATGCCCCATACTGGTTAGCCAGTCTGTTAACCGGGCTGGACCATGGTCTGGGCCGTGCTGTAGCAGATGGATGTGCATGGTAATCTCCTCGCCGGCCGTACGCGAATGTGTCAACAGAGGCTGCCGACACGATTGTGACGATAACGTATAGTCCCAATATCACCAATAACTTGAGTAAGACAATTTAGGAAAATCGTATGGCGTCCACTAATCCCCCCGGATTTTATCAACGGCTCCAGCAGTTGCCGTTAGCCGCTCAGCAAGCGTTTATGGCCGCGCTCTGTGAGCGGCTCCTGCCTAACTATGCGCTTTATGAACAAACCACAGGGCATGGAGATGGGCATACGCTGCGGGCTGTGCTCAATTTGGTCTGGGAGCGACTTAGTGTGCCTAATGCGAGTATTGATTTTGCGCGTCAGGCAGAAAAACTGGCCGAATGTGAGCCGCCCGAAGACGACGAAAGCTTTGGCGCGCGCCGGGCATTAGATGCAGTAGTGGCGATATCGGCATTGCTGGATACGCTGCAGGATGAGTCCACCGAAGCCGTGCTCGATGTCAGCCGCACCTCCCGGGCTGGTGTGCGTGCCTTTATCGAGCTAACCGAAGGCGAAGAAGATGCCAATGCGCTGGCGTTGCTGATCCGCGACCACCCGCTGACCGAAGACGAAAATAACTTCCAGGACGCGGTGCTGGAAGAAGTATCACAACCGCTCAACAAGGAGACTCTGAAAGCCATTCGCGTACTAGGGCGCAATGGCGGTGTCAGTAATTTGGGGTTATCGCTGGAAGAGGCATAATCTGGCCGCCGAAGAAGGCATCGGCGACCTTGAGCGGACTATAAACGCATATCGATGCCGCGTTCGGCCATATAGCGTTTGGCCTCAGGGATGGTGTATTCACCAAAATGGAAAATGCTGGCAGCTAACACGGCGTCAGCCCCACCTTTCAACACCCCATCAACCAGATGGTCCAAGTTCCCCACCCCGCCTGATGCAATCACCGGTACGCTAACCGCTTCCGCAATGGCATGGGTAACGCCCAGGTCAAAGCCTGATTTGGTGCCGTCGCGATCCATGCTGGTAAGCAGTAACTCACCTGCCCCCAGAGCGACCATTTTCTGCGCCCACTCAATGGCATCCAAGCCGGTCGGGCGGCGTCCGCCATGGGTGAAAATTTCCCAGCGCGGGGACTCGCCTTCGCTGGATACTTTTTTGGCATCAATAGCCACAACAATACACTGGCTGCCGAAGCGCTCAGCCGCTTCATAAACAAAATCAGGGTTAGTCACCGCCGCTGTGTTGATGGAGACTTTATCGGCGCCCGCATTCAGCATGGTGCGAATATCGTCGCAGCTGCGAATCCCCCCACCCACGGTGAGCGGGATAAACACTTCACCGGCAATACGCTCCACCATATCGACCGTGGTGGCGCGGTCTTCGTGGCTCGCGGTGATATCCAGGAAGGTGATCTCATCGGCGCCCTGCTGATTGTAGCGCTTGGCGATTTCGACAGGGTCGCCAGCATCGCGGATACCCACGAAATTTACGCCTTTGACGACCCTGCCTGCATCAACGTCCAGGCAGGGGATAATGCGTTTGGCGAGACTCATGTACGGCCTCCCGTCAGCTGGTCGCTCAGGCGCTGAGCATCGGCAACGTCAAGGCTGCCTTCATAAATCGCGCGGCCGGTGATGGCGCCCAGAATCCCGCTATCAGCGACCTCGCAGAGAGCTTTGATGTCATCAAGGTTGGTCACGCCACCTGAGGCAATGACCGGTAGACCCCCTTCGCGGGCCAGTTGGGCGGTCGCCTCGACATTAACACCTTGCATCATGCCGTCGCGGGCAATGTCGGTGTAAACAATGCTTGATACACCGTCGTCAGCAAAGCGTTTGGCGAGATCGGTGGCCTTGATGGTGGAGACCTCTGCCCAACCGTCGGTGGCCACAAACCCCTCTTTTGCATCAAGTCCGACAATCACATGGCCCGGAAAGGCGCGGCACATATCGGTGACGAAATCCGGCTCCTTCACCGCTTTGGTGCCGATGATCACATACGAAACGCCAGCCTCGAGATAATGCTCAATGGTCTCGGCCGAGCGAATACCGCCGCCAATCTGAATGGGGAGATTAGGGTAGGCGCGGGCAATCGCGGTCACCGCATCGCCATTCACAGGCTTGCCTTCGAAGGCGCCGTTCAAGTCGACCAGGTGCAGGCGGCGTGCCCCTGCGTCCACCCAGCGGGCTGCCATTGCAACGGGGTCATCGCCATAGGACGTCGCGTCATTCATTCGGCCCTGCTTCAAGCGGACACACTGGCCGTCTTTGAGATCAATCGCGGGAATTACCAACATACTCAAACCTCTCAGGGCGTCCAGGTGACAAAGTTTTCTAGTAGGCGTAGGCCTGCACGAGCGCTTTTCTCGGGGTGAAACTGCACGGCGAAGGTGCTGTCGCGGCCGATGGCGACGTGGGCATTCACACTGCCATACTGCGTGGTGCCAAATACGTGGGCGTCATCTGCCGCTTCCACATAGTAGCTATGCACAAAATAGAAATGCTCGTGTTGCTCAATGCCTTCCCATAACGGGTGTGGTTGGCGCTGGTCTAGCAAATTCCACCCCATATGCGGCACTTTAAGACGCTGGTCGTGTTGGTCACGCATAGTGGCTGGAAAGCGATTTACATTGCCTGGGAAAAAGCCTAAGCAGTCAACACCGCCGTTTTCTTCGCTGCGCTCCAGCAACATTTGTTGGCCCACACAGATGCCCAGTAGCGGTTTGGCTTGGCGAGTGAGGATGTCGTCGACCAACCCGCGTAGCTCGGTACGCTCCAGCTCGCCGACGCAGTCGCGGATCGCTCCCTGGCCAGGTAATACCAAGCGGGTGGCACCTAAAATACGCCGCGGGTCACGCGTAATGACCACGTTTTCATGGGTAACGTGCTCAAGTGCCTTTGCTACCGAGTGCAGGTTACCCATTCCATAGTCGATTACAGCAATGGTCATTAAGCGCTCCTTGTGGAGGTAGACAGAGGAAGGTAACAGCGAGTCGCCAACGCGGCTGCCGGGTATTATAAGCTTCCCTTGGTGGAGGGCATTTGGCCCGTCATGCGCGGATCTTCGCTAACCGCCATGCGCAGTGCCCGGCCAAAGGCTTTGAAAATGGTCTCAGCCTGGTGGTGAGCGTTCAGGCCTTTGAGGTTGTCGATGTGCAACGTGACGCGCGCGTGGTTCACAAAGCCCTGGAAAAATTCGCTGACCAATTGGGTCTCGAAGTGGCCGATAGTATCGCGCGTAAAATCGGCATTCATATACAGGCCAGGGCGTCCGGAGAAGTCGACCACCACCCGGGAAAGCGCTTCATCCAGCGGCACATACGCATGGCCATAGCGATAAATGCCGCGCTTGTCGCCCACGGCATCGAAAAATGCCTGGCCAAGCGTGATGCCCACATCTTCGACTGTGTGATGATCATCGATATGCAGGTCGCCCTTTGCGTTGATGTCGAGATCTATCATGCCATGGCGAGCCACTTGGTCGAGCATGTGATCGAAGAAGGGGACTCCGGTTTGGCATGTCAGACGGCCTTCGCCGTCAAGATTGACGCTGACGCTGATCTGCGTTTCGTTGGTGTCACGGCTTACCGTGGCGATACGCGCTGACATCATGCAACTCCTGCGCTATTGCGCACTCTAGAAGAAAGCCGATGGCCCAAATGAACAATACCACCGAGCGATAAGGGCAAATCCGTTGGCAAAGCAGCCATTATAGTGAATCGGTGCCCCTATCCGCTACAATGCGCAAAAGGTAACCGCCTTACAATGCGAATAAAAAGCAGCTTTGCTGCATTTGTAATGAGGAATATATCCATGCCGGTGACACTGCACTACGTCGACCAAGCCCGTTGGCAAGCCGATGAGCAAGTGCGCCTTGACCTCGTACGCATTTATTACGACGCGCCCCAAGATCGAATACCAACTCAAACAGTCGAGCCTTTTATCGAACAGCATCTGCAGCAACATTTTTTTGGCTGCGCGCATTTTAACGACCGGTTATTAGGTGCTGTTGCCATTAAAGAGGCGCAGGATGGTGCGTGGTGGCTATCGGACTTATGTGTGCGCAAAGCAACGCGGCGCCGGGGCGTAGGCTCCAGACTGATGGCGCTACTCGGCGAAAAAGCCAAGCAAGATGGACGCGTTTTACGCATCGCCACCTCGTCGCTGCCATTGGCAGACCGTGTCTTGTTGTCAAAACTGGGCTACCGGGCGGTCGCAAACACTGAGCAGGCCTCTTCAGGGGGCCCGGTGACCAGCGATTTTGTTGAATTAGACCCACAAGGAAAAGGGTAATGAGGCAATTATTACGCATTATGCTGGCTGCGGTCGGCATTTTAGCCATTGTGGCCGTCGCCGCTGTGGTTTACGTGACGACATTTTTAGACCCGGAAGACTTTAAGCCGCGCTTAACCGCGGTGGTCGAAAAGCAAACGGGCTTGAACCTGGATCTGGATGGGCCGATTAACTGGTCGTTTTATCCGCGTATTGGCGTCAGCGTAGAAACCGCCAATGCATGGCTGCCCGCTCAGGATGAGGAAGATACGGCGTTTGCAGCGGTAGAACGTGCTGAAGTCAGCGTTGCTTTTGCGCCGTTACTGCGTGGTGAAATTGCCGTCGATGGCTTAACCCTGAACGGCGTGCGTTTAAATTTGAAGCGAAATGCCGACGGGGAGGGTAACTGGGAGCCGCTGTTGGATAGGCTGGTAGAACAAAGCGAGGAAGCGGAAACCGTGCTGGCGCCGGCGAGCGCCGGGCCTAATGCCGATGCTGGCAGTCTTGCGGTAGTGCTAAGTATTGCCAGTGTCGATATTAATGAAGCCGATATTCGCTTCCGCGATGAGCAAGCCGAAGCGCTTTGGCATGTGCAAGAGCTCAACATCTCCGGCAGTAACGTCAACCCTGTTCGCCCCTTCCCGCTGAAAGCGATGTTTAAGTTGTCCAAGCACAACAATCTCGACGCCGAGGCGCTGGAGCGAGTCCCCGACATATCAAGTGACATCGACCTTGAAACCCGCATGCGTCTTGGTTTGGCAGAGCAGCAGTTTGTGCTGGAAAACACCCAACTGAATACGCGTACACGCTTTGCCGCTGAGGGCGAACCGCAACAGCTTGATATTGCTGCGGCTGAAGCCGTTGTCCGGCTTGGTGAGCAGCAGTTAAGTATCAGTGACGGAAAGTTAGAAACCAGCCTGCGCCACCCAGAGAACTGGGACGGTGGTTTAGAGCTTGCGCTTGCGTTTGGCATGGAAGGTGACTGGCAGGAGCAAACTGCGCGGTTGAAGGATTTGCAGCTCACCGGGCCTGATGAACTGCGCGTCAACGGCCATCTTAACTTGTCGCAGTTGCGCGATGCTCCGCGTTACCAGGGGCAGCTAACGGCAGCGCCGTTTACCTTGCGTCCTTGGCTGTCACGGGCAGGCGTTACGCTTAACACGTCCAGTGAGGCGGCGCTCAGTGATGTTGCCATGACCAGCCCCATTGAGGGGGATCTGCAAGAGGTGATGCTGCCCAGCCTATCGCTGGTAGTTGACGACAGTACCTTTACCGGCGAACTCGCCTCTCGGTTGGATGGCTCAAATATCGATTTTGACATTGAAGGCGACGAGCTCAACCTGGATCGTTACCTGCCCCGTCAAGAAGCCGAGCAACAGGCAAGCCTGGGGCTTATTAATACCGCGGTTGCTGACGACCCCGCCGAGCTTTTGCCCCAAGCGTGGCTGGCGTCTTCAAGTGTGAATGGCAACCTGAACATGGAGTCGCTAGAGCTTGGTGGGATGGTGTTCAGCGATGCCCTTGTTGAGTTGCAAGGGGATCAAGGTCAGCACCAGCTAAGCAATTTTGAAGCAGACTTTTACGAAGGTGAACTGACGGCCAACGGTCACATAGATGCCAGCAAGGATGAGCTACAGTGGGCGCTCTCACCCACAATACGTAAGGTTCAGGTAGCGCCGCTTATTGAGACGCTTAGCGATGGAGACGAATCGTCACCGCTTCGCGGTCGCCTGAATCTCAGTGGTGATCTCACGTCGCGCGGTAATCAACGGGAAACCTTGCTGCGCCACCTGAATGGCGATTTAGAGGCGCGGTTGACGGAAGGTGCTATTCTCGAGACCAATGTGTCGCAAGAGATGTGCGAACTCGTTGCCCAACTGGAAGGCGAGGAAAGCGAGCGTGACTGGTCGAGCGATACCGCCTTCGATGAGTTTGCCGCCACACTTCAGATCCGAGATGGCGTGGTTCAAAGCGACGATCTGTTAATCACTGTGCCGGGCATTGACGTACAGGGAGAGGGCAAATATGACCTCACCAGCCAACGGTTTGATACTCAAGCAAACGCTCGGCTCGTCGATACCGCTGATGCAGCGTGCGAGGTGAATCCTCGTCTTGAAGCCCTGCCGTTGCCACTGAGTTGCGAAGGCCATATCAGCGACGAGCGTAGCGAGTGGTGCCGTTTTGATCGTGACGCCTTCCAAGGTGCTGTCGTTGAACTTATTCAAGAGGAAGCCGGTGGGCAGGTAAGCGAAGAGCTTGAAAAACGCCTTGGCGAATCGCTTGATGACCTTGATGAGCGTCTGGGCGAAGGCAGTGGTGATGAATTGCGCGAAGGGCTGCGGCGTTTATTTGACTAATCAGAATCAGCCCGTGCAGCGCCGGTCTTGCACCGGCGCTTTTTTATATCAGTACAACGCGTGATTAAGGAGCTTGCATGACGGACATGCCCGCGCCGCGGCTGGCCGCAGAGGTGTTTCAACAGCGACTATTTGACTGGTTTGACCGCTACGGTCGCCATGATTTGCCCTGGCAGTCACCGCGTAGCGCCTATCGCGTCTGGGTCTCGGAAATCATGCTGCAGCAGACCCAGGTGACCACGGTCATCCCTTATTTTGAACGCTTTATGGCGCGGTTTCCTAGCTTGGAAGCACTGGCGAAGGCGCCGCAGGACGAAGTCCTGCACCTGTGGACCGGCCTTGGCTACTATGCTCGAGCGCGCAACCTGCATAAGGCGGCACAGATGGCGGTGGAAGCGCATGGAGGTGAATTGCCTACCGATAGCGTCGAATCACTTATCGCACTGCCGGGGATTGGCCGCTCAACCGCAGGCGCGATTATCGCGCAGAGCACCGGCCAGCGCGCTGCGATTCTGGACGGTAACGTCAAGCGGTCGCTGGCGCGTTTGCATGCGGTACCGGGCTGGCCCGGCAAGCCAGCCGTTGAGCGCAAACTGTGGGCGCTTGCTGACTATTACACGCCGGAGACACGCCTGGCTGATTACACCCAGGCGATGATGGATTTTGGTGCCACGCTATGTAAGCGAAGCATGCCGCTGTGCGAGCACTGCCCGTTCAATGACGTCTGCCTAGCCTACGCCCAGGGTGAGACAAAGCGCTATCCTGAATCAAAGCCGAAGAAGCCCTTGCCTACACGGGAAACCATCATGTTGTTGCTGCACGATCCCGACGGGCGAGTGTGGCTTGAGCAACGCCCGGCAAGCGGCCTTTGGGGCGGGCTTTGGAGCCTGCCTCAGTTCGATAGTCAAAGCGAACTTACTACGTGGCTAGATTCGAACGTAGAAGCACCTGAACGCGCGCCAACGTTAGCGTGTTTTCAGCATACCTTCAGCCATTTTCGCTTAGCGATTACCCCGCAGCCGGTCAGTTGCGATAGGCTGAAGGGCGTGCGAGAAAAAGGGGCCTGGTACGATCCAAGCCAACCGTCTGAGGTCGGCCTGGCCGCCCCAGTGAAGTTACTGATCAATCAACTCGCGCCTTTCTCACTCACGTCAACGCCAGGGCACGCTTAACCCGCTTGGTAACCGCTGAATTTAGGAGCCTACCCATGACGCAGACCGTATTTTGCCGCAAGTATCAAAAAGAGCTTGAAGCACTGCCGTTCCCACCATTGCCAGGTAAGCAGGGCCAGGAAATCCAGGCAACCGTATCAAAGCAGGCCTGGGAAGACTGGCAAGCCCTGCAAACGCGCTTGATCAACGAAAAGCACCTCAACATGTTAGACCCCGAGGCACGCGCCTATCTGATGGAACAGATGCAGCGTTTTTTCGATAACCAGGAAACCGACCAGGCCGAAGGTTATGTGCCACCGACGCAAGCCACGTAACTTGCCGACAAGGCGGAAAGTTTTATAAAGGAGTTGACGAAAAGCCGAGATTCTTGTTTAATACGCACCGTTGGCAGCGGCCAGATAGCTCAGTTGGTAGAGCAGGGGATTGAAAATCCCCGTGTCGGCGGTTCGATTCCGTCTCTGGCCACCACACTGCTGGGGTATCGCCAAGTGGTAAGGCACCGCTTTTTGGTAGCGGCATTCCCAGGTTCGAATCCTGGTACCCCAGCCATTGCCGACAATGCGTGTAGCCGACATAGCTCAGTTGGTAGAGCAACTGACTTGTAATCAGTAGGTCCCGGGTTCGACTCCTGGTGTCGGCACCACTAAGAAGTGGTTTAAAAATAGCACTTTACAGAATTTTGAAGGCCGCCTTCTAGGGCGGCTTTTTGCTTTTACGTAGTTCTCTTGTATGTACGGTACCTAGTAGCAATGGCATCGTTTCCTGGAAAGAGTAGTTTAATTTTTACGTAATAAGTGGCTAGTTAACCCTTCCAGGCTTGTTACGCCAAGTAACGCCATATTTCGCTCTATTTCATTCCCAAGCAGCATGACAGCTTTCTTCACGCCACCTTCACCCGCGATGCTGGCCGCATAATTAAAGGGTCGGCCCAGAAACACGAAGCTGGCGCCCAACGACAACGCCTTGAGCACCTGGCTGCCACGCCGGAAGCTGCCGTCGATCATCACCGGCACCGCACCATCGACCGCCTCCACCACCTCGGGCAGCATGGTCAACGGCGCCACGGTGGCATCCAACTGCCGGCCACCATGGTTGGAGACAATTACCCCATCGGCACCGGCGCTGACGGCCCGCCGCGCATCGTCAGGGTGGAGGATACCTTTGACTATCAGCTTGCCCTCCCAGCGCGCCCGTACCCGATCAAGGGTCGACCAATCGAGATGCCGACGGCCCGAGAAATCCCGGTTCACGTTCTTTGCCAACACCGGCACGCCACGCGTTGCGGCGTTATTCTCGAAGTGCGGCACGCCGTGGTGCCACAATGTCTTTAAGAAGGTCCCGAATAGCCACCGTGGCCGCAGCAAGCCATCGCAGGCAAGCCGGAGGCTGGGGCGCAGTGGCGAGGAGAACCCCGCGCGCCGGTGGTTTTCAGGGTTGGGCGGTACGGCATAATCCACCGTGATCACCAGCTTGCTGAATCCGGCCTTTTCGACACGCGCCAGCAGGGCATCAATTTCCTTTCCCGTTCCGGGCAGATAGGCCTGGAACCAATCCGAGCCGTCGGGTCCAGCCAGCGACTCCATGGGAATCAGCGAAGTGCCGCTGACGATCATGGGAATGCCAGCATCGGCCGCGGCCCGCGCCAGCACCTTGTCACCCCGATAAGCCGTTAGCGCACTAATGCCCATGGGTGCGATGCCAAACGGGTAGGCATAGCGTTGACCAAACAGCTCGGTTTCCATCGATACATCGGAAACATTGACCAGCGCCCGAGGCAGAAACACATAGTTATCGAAGGCCTCCCGACTGGCTCGGGCGGTAGCGCCATCTTCGGCCACGCTTGCCACATAGCCAAACAAAGGCCGCGGCAAATGCCGCCGGGCGGCCCGTTCGAAATCATCAAGGCTTAGGATATGCTTCAGGCGGCGGGGCATCATGTTTCCTCAGTCGCCGCAGACCGCCGCCAGAAACGCTCATTAACGGCGGTAAGCGGGCCGCTGCCAGCCAACGCACCCAGCAGATTATCCACCGCCAGCTGGGCCATGGCGTCACGCGTTTCATGGGTTGCCGAGCCAATATGCGGGGCGGCCACCACATTGGCCATGGAGGCCAGCGGCGAATCAGTAGGCAATGGCTCCTCGGCGAATACATCGAGCCCTGCAGCACGAATTAGGCCAGAGCGAAGCGCCTCAATCAGTGCGGGTTCATCCACTACTTTACCTCTGGCCACGTTAACGAGCGCCGCCGTTGGCTTCATCCGCGCCAGGGCACCCGCGTCAATCAGGTGATGGGTATCGGCATTGTAAGGCACACTTAAGCAGACAATATCGGCTTGAGATAACAGTTCATTAAGGTCACAACGCTTGGCGCCTAGTTCTTGCTCAAGCGCCGATTTGGGCGATGCAGCCGTATAAAGGATGGGCATGCCGAAGCCCAATGCCCCGCGCCGGGCAATCGCCGCGCCAATGCGCCCTGCCCCCACGATACCCAGGGTTTTGCCGTGCACATCAACGCCGAAGTGCTCGGGGCCAATATGCGCCTGCCAGCCGCCTTCACGGACAAGATTGGAAAGCTCTACCAGACGCCGCTGAGTCGCCATGATCAGCGCAAACGCCGTATCGGCGGTGGTTTCCGTCAGCACATCGGGTGTATTACAAAGCAGGATGCCGCGCCGATTCAGCGCTTCAAGCGGCAGATGGTCATAGCCTACCGAAATAGTGGCAACCACTTGTAGCACGGGCGCCTGGGCTAACATCGCGTCGCTGAGTTCCAGTTTGCCGCCGATCAGGCCATGGGCCTTGGAAAGCGCTATCATAAAGTCGGCATGGTTGGATGCGTTTACGTCCTCGAAGTAGTCGACCTCAGCAATTTCGGAAAGCGCCGCACGCTGGGCCTCGCTGAGCCGGCGTACGGCGACAATACGCCACGGTTTCGTCTGCTCAGCCATGGCGCGCCTCACCCACACCCTGCATCTCAAATCCCGTCGCTTTAAGCGACGATACAAGCTCGGCGGTACGCTGGTTATCAAGCTCTACCAAGGGCGGGCGCAAGCGCTGCCAATCGTCGATTCCCGAAAAATACGCCGTCGCCGCCTTCATGGCAGGAATTAGCGGATACTGTTCAAACAGGTCGCGCACCACGTTAAGGCGCTGCTGACGCTCGTCGGCGTCGCTTTCCTGCCAATGCCGCGCCAACGCAACGATGGCCGCTGGGTTGACGTTGGCAGTCGCGCTAATGCAGCCCGCGCCGCCTGCCCGCAGGGTATCCAACAGAAACCGTTCGCTACCGGCGTAGACGGCAAAATCCTGCCCCGCAAAGCGCTCGCTCAGCACCTGGGTATGGGCCCAGTCACCACCGCTATCCTTGATGCCAGCAATAACGCCGGGAAAGGCGTTGCGTAAACGCTCGATCAGTTCCAGCGAGAGCGGCACCTGAGTGACCGGCGGGATATGATAGAGGTAGATGCGCAGGCGCGAATCAGCAACGCGGTTGATTACCTCGCTGTAGAAGCGGAACAAACCCTCGTCGCTGACGCCCTTGTAATAAAACGGCGGTAGCATCAGTACACCGGCGCAGCCCGCTTCAACCGCTGTGCGGGTAAGCGATACGCCGTCATCAATCGCGCAGTTGCCGGTGCCGGGCATGAGCCTGGCGGGGTCGATACCGCCATCCACCAACGCATGCAACAACGCCTGCTTTTCACCCACTGTCATGGAGTTGGCTTCGGAGTTGGTGCCGAACACGGCCAAGCCGACGCCGTTTGAGGTCAGCCACTGGCAATGCGACACAAAACGCTGCCGATCCGGCGCGAGATCGGCGCCGAAGGGGGTGATCACCGGTGACCAAACGTCTCCGCTCGCTTGAGACATGACATTCTCCTTGTTGTAAGGCGGTTATTGCCAAGGTTCGATGGCGTAGCGCTCAAGTGCAGCCTGGTCAAAACCGAAGCCAAGCCCGGGGTTGGTGGGTAGCAATAGCTGGCCATCGACAAACTTCAACTGTGTATCCACCAGGCGCCTGAAATTAAGCACTTGATCATCGGCAAAGAACTCGACCATCTTCACGTTGGGTGCCGAGGCCACCAGATGGATATGCAGATCGTGGAACCAATGAGGATAAATATCCACCCCGAAGCTTGCCGCCGTTGCCGCAATACGCCGAAACTCGGTGATGCCACCACACACCGCGGCATCGGTCTGTAGAATCATGGCCGCCTCCTTATCCAGCAACTCCTTGAAGCGCCAGCGGCCCGCCTCTATTTCACCCGTGGCAACTGGCACCGGCGTGCGCTCGGCCAAGCGGCGATGATTATCGATGTCGTCGGGGCTAAACGGCTCCTCGATCCAGAACGGGTCGTAGGGTTCAGCCATGCGCATAAAGGCCAGCGCCGACGGCAGATCCCGCCAGGCATTGTTGGCATCCATCATCACTTGCACATTGGGACCTACCGCCTCGCGCACCGCCGCCAGCCGCGCTTCCTCGCCTGCCAGGTCTTCGCGGCCCACCTTCATCTTCACCGCCGTGAAACCTTTTGCCACGTAGCCGGCCATTTCTTCACCGAGCATCGCGGGCGTCTTGCCATCGAGGTAGTAGCCCCCGCTGGCATACGCGGGCACGCTGTGAGTATCGCTGGCACCCAGGTACTTATAGAGCGGCAGTTTGGCTGCCCGGGAGTTACGATCCCAAAGCGCGGTATCCAAAATACTGATGGCACGCATCACCGAACCGCTGCGGCCATGCAGCAGCGATTCCTGATACATCGCCTGCCACAGTGCCTCTGTCGCATGAGCGTCCGCCCCGACCAATACAGGTTTCAGCAATTCTCTTACGGCATTGGCGACCAGTGAGCCCGCATTGTTGCCGCCATAGCAAAACCCAATGCCCACATGGCCATCATCGCCCACCACTTCCACCAGCACGTAGTCGCGCTTAAGCACCTGACGATTGGAGAAGCTGGTGGGGTTATCCAGCGGTACATTGACCGTACGCGCACGCACTTCCGTTATTGTTGTCATCACAAATCCTTAACGTGAAGAGAGATCACTCTGCCTGAGTTCGACCGCGCAGCGTGCCACGCAGCCAGCGGAAAAACGGGGTCGCCTGCAGTACCGAGAAGGCGGCAATACAGAACAACACCACGGCAATCGGGCTAGTCAAAAAGATGCCAAAGTTGCCATTCCCAATCAGCATCGACTGCTGGAAGCTGTTTTCCATCACCGGCCCGAGAATCAGCCCGATCACCATCGGCGCCGGTGACACACCCGCCCGGTTCAGCCAGTAACCGAATAGCCCAAAACCGAGCATCAGCCCAACGTCGAACAAGCTGTTATTGATGGCAAAGGCACCGATCACACACAGCGTAATAATCGAGCAGGCAAGGAAGCTATCCGGCACTCGCGTCACGCCAACGCATAGCCGGGTGAACAGAAGCCCTACCAGTAATAACCCGATGTTGGCGAAGATCACCGCCCAGATCAGGGTGTAGGTCACGTCACCGTAATCGGTCAGCAAGTTAGGGCCAGGCAAAATGCCTTGCACCATCAGGGCGCCCAATAAAATAGCGGTAGAGGAGCTGCCCGGAATGCCCAGGGCGATGGTCGGGATCAAGGCCCCGCCCACCACCGCATTGTTAGCCGATTCAGGAGCGGCGACCCCGGCGATATCCCCCTTGCCGAAACGGCTTTTGTCTTTCGCAAAGCGCTTAGCCTCGTTGTAGGCAAACCAACTCGCGGTATCACCACCGGTTCCCGGAATCAGACCGGTGATAATGCCAATACCGCCGGAACGAAAGATATTGGGCAATAAGCGACGCATCTCTGCCAGCGGCGGAATCAACCTATCCTTGATTTTGCTGGCGACCTTCTGAGTCCCGTGGGCGTTCTCGATCAGAATGAGCGCTTGGGGAATCGAGAACAGTCCGATTAACGCCACCGTAAACTCGATGCCAGAAAACAGGTTGATCAGGCCAAAGGTCATCCGTGGTGTACCGGTAATCAGGTCCATGCCCACGGTGCTTACCAATAACCCCAGCGCCCCTGACAGCAACCCGCTAACCACCGAGCCTTGAGAAAGCGAGCCGATAATCGTGATTCCCAGCACGGCAATCGCGAATAGTTCGATGGGGCCAAACTTGAGCACTAAAACGCCAAGCAAGGGGGCGGCGGTAAGCAGCGCGATACCGCTCATCAGGCCACCGGCGAACGAGGCAAACAGCGACACCCCCAGCGCCTTGCCCGCCTGCCCCTGCTGCGACAGCGGAAAACCATCGAGTACCGTCGCGGCAGCCGAGGGGGTGCCGGGTGTGCGCAACAAAATAGCGGCAATTGAGCCGCCATAAGAGGCCCCGACATAGAGTGACGCCAACATGCTGAGCCCCGAAGCTGGGTCCATGCCGAAGGTGAGGGGAAGCAACAGCGCAAGCGCCATGGTCGCCGAGAGCCCAGGCATAGCACCTACGAACATCCCAAGCAGCGTTCCGCCTAAAATCAGGGCAATATTGGTGAACGAGATGACGTTCGTCAGGCCCACTAAAACAAGATTTTCCATATGACTAGACTCCAAAAGCCTTCGTCAGGCACTCGTTCCCCGCTCTTCCAAGTTGTTATGCGGCGAGCCGGGGGACGAGTGCGCGAGTATCGTTATAAAGCCAGCAAGGGCGGCAGTAACGGCACAGGTAACCCCAGAAAACCGATAAAAACCGCACACACCACCGCCACCAGCAACACAATGCCGATAGCGGCAAAGCGCCATGACACGTGGCCAATGATCGCCAACGCTGCCACCATGAAGCCAACCGTGGCCGCCAGATACCCCAGTATTGAAATGCTGTAGAGATATACGGCGGCCAACAGAAAGATCAGCATGGCCTTCCATGGCTTACGGCTTTCCGGCCCGTTGACGAGTGTCTCCTCCGCGGCGTCTTCAGTGGACGAGACCGTGGCCCCATCGGCCGACACCTTGCGGTGACGCAGCGTGCCGACGACCTCCTGACCCACCATTGCCGCGCCTAGCAAGGCCACGACGACCGAATAGATAAGAGGCATGTTTGCTGCCTTATTGGGGTAGCCAAGCGCAATCACATAGAAGGTCACTGCCAAGCCAATCGCAAAAACCCCCAATACCAGTCGACTTTTGTTCATCTCACACCCCCTTCTCGAACGCCGTATTGTGCCTCCAACTTAGCGCCTTATTGTTCGACCTCATCTTTTACATCGTCCCAGATTTCTTCGAACTGACCTTCCATGTCCTGCATCATCTGGCCGTAGTCATCACCGGTCTGGATGTCGAGGTTCATAGCGCGTTCCTGAGCGGTCTTCTGGAACTCCTCATCGTCTTTTAACGCTTCGAATGCAGCGATAAGCTCATCACGAGCCTCATCCGGAATACCCGCTGGTGCGCTGTAACCGCGTGACGAACCCGCCACCACATCGATATCGTTTTCCACCATGGTGGGCACATCAGGCAGGATATCCAGGCGCTCTTCGGTGAATACCGCCAGCGGGCGCAAACTGCCCGACTTGATATGCCCATAGACATTGCCAAGGTTGTTGAAGCTGGCATCGACTTTCTCACCCAGGGCCGCCGTCGCGGATGGGCCATCGCCCTGGAAAGGTACCTTCTGGAAGGACAGGCCGGTCGCCTTCTCAATCATGATGGTGGAGAAGAAGTCATCCCCGCCAACGCCTGAGTTCGCCACAGTAATCTCACCGGGGCTTTCCTCAGCAGCCGCCAGAAAATCTTCCAGTGTTTCGTATGGACTCTCTTCCGGCACCACGATGATGCCTGGATCGGTCACCACGTTGGCGATGGGGGTCAACTCGTCTATCGAGTAGTTGATGTCTTCATTCATTATGTAATTGGTCATCAACATCGGCGTGTTCGTGATGCTGATCACGCTGCCATCTTTAGCTGATTGTTTGGCAAGGCGAGTCCAGGCTATCCCCCCGGTGGCCCCGGGTATGTACTCATTAATAAATTCCACATCCAGCGACTCGCGCAAGAACGGCTGGGTCAACTGAGCCAGCGTGTCACTGCCTCCCCCCGCCTTAAAACCTTGCAGGACTTTGATTTCATCAGTGGCTGAATATTCGGCCTGGGCCGCCCCGGAGAGCATCAGAGCGGATAGCAGAGCGGCGGGGTAAGCGCTACGAATTGGCATGGTCATTTCCTCACGTGCTGTTTGTCGTTGTGTTGCACATCGTCATGCAAGGCGTGCTTGCATGATCCAACTTAGTTGGCTATCAACATTATTGTCAATAATATTATTAATAATCTTGCCAAGCCGATTTTTACCGCCTAGCCTAGCGTTCAAGACCCGTAGCAAACGGACCTCCGACAAGCCACGAACAACATTGAGGAAACCGCGATGAGCCAGGACTCCCAACACAACAGCAAAGGCAGCCACCCTCCCAAGCAAGGTAACGAAGGCCCGGCTCTGGGTATGTCCAACCGCCTGACCAGCTATGGCGATGCCGACTTTTCACTGTTCCTGCGCAAGGCTTTTATCAAAGGCATGGGTTATACAGATGACGCGCTCTCACGTCCGGTCATTGGCATTGCCAATACTTATAGCGGCTACAACGCCTGCCACGGTAACGTGCCGGGGTTAGTCGAGAGCGTAAAACGCGGTGTGATGCTCGCGGGCGGCCTGCCGGTCGACTTTCCGACCATCACCCTCCATGAGTCCTTCGCCAACCCCACCAGCATGTACCTGCGCAATCTCATGGCGTTGGATACTGAGGAGATGATTCGCGCCCAGCCGATGGATGCCGTGGTACTGATTGGCGGCTGCGACAAGACCGTGCCCGCCCAGTTGATGGCCTCCGCCAGTGCTGGCGTTCCGACGGTCCAGGTTGTCACCGGCCCCATGCTCTCTGGCTCACACCGCGGTACACGCGTCGGCGCCTGCACTGACTGCCGCCGCTACTGGGCTGCCTATCGCGGCAAGGACATCGACGAGGCGGAGATCAACGAAGTCAACGACAAGCTGGTCCCCACTGTGGGCACCTGCTCGGTAATGGGTACCGCCAGTACCATGGCCTGCCTGGCGGAAACGCTGGGCATCATGCTGCCCAACAGCGCCACCGCACCGGCGGTCTATGCCGACCGGCAACGCATTGCCGAACAGTCCGGCGTCCAGGCCGTGGCCCTTGCGCGGGCCGGTGTTACCCCCGATCAGATTCTGACCCCGGAGGCTTTCGAGAATGCCCTGCGAGTTCTGCTCTCGTTAGGCGGTTCCACCAACGCATTGATTCACTTGACCGCCATCGCCGGGCGACTGGGCATCGACATCGACCTTGAGGCCTTCGACCGTATGAGCCAGGAAACCCCCGTACTGGTGGACCTCAAACCCTCGGGAGAAGGTTACATGGAGGATCTGCATCGCGCCGGTGGTCTGCCCACCCTGCTGCGCGAGCTAAAACCGTTATTGCACCTGAATGCCATGACCATCAACGGCCAAACATTAGGTGAAAACATCGATGATGCCGTGCACCTCATCGACCAGAAGATCGTGCGGCCCAAGCAAAGCCCCATCTATGCCCAGGGTGGCATCGCGGTGTTGCGCGGCAATCTGGCCCCCTCCGGTGCCATCATCAAGCAGTCGGCCGCCTCGGCCGAGTTGATGACCCATCGCGGCCGCGCCGTGGTGTTCACCGGGCTTGAGGACCTGGCAAACCGCATCGACGACCCGGATCTGGATGTCCACGCTGACGACGTGCTGATACTGCAGAATATTGGCCCCAAGGGCGCACCGGGCATGCCCGAAGCGGGCTACATCCCGATCCCCAAGAAGCTGGCCGCCCAGGGTGTCAAAGACATGGTGCGCATCTCCGATGGACGTATGAGTGGCACCGCAGCCGGTACCGTCGTGCTCCATGTTTCCCCGGAATCTGCCGAGGGCGGCCCACTAGGACTGGTGCGCGATGGCGACGTCATATCGCTGGATGTCAGCAACAATCGGCTTAGCCTGGAAGTGGATGACACGGAGCTTGAAGCGCGACGGAAGGCTTTCAAGACCGAGACGAGCGAGGCACCGCTATTGGGCTATCGGCGCCTGTTTATGGAGCAGATCCTTCAAGCTGAAGAAGGGTGCGACTTTCGCGTCTGCCGGCCAGCGCCCACCTGCCGGGTTCCAAGGCAGCATGAAGCCTGAAGACGAGTTTGGTACACTCCTAAGCCATATGCCCTGCCATGGAGGCTGAGAAACCGATCATGAGCCGAATCGCACAGCCGTCCACACGCGGTGCCGAGACCCAAGCCTCTAAACCTGCCCACGGTGTCAGCGACATCGTGGCTGCTGTAGAAGAGGATATTGTGCTCGGCCGCCTGCACCCCCGCGAGCGGCTGGTCGAAGAAACCATGATGGAACGCTTTAACTGCAAGCGGCACGTCGTCCGTCAGGCGCTCTTCCAACTCGATAGCATCGGCCTGACGGAGCGCATCAAAAACCGGGGCGCCTTCGTCAGAAGCTATCCGCCGGATGAGGTTGAGGATATCTACGCGATGCGCGAGATTCT
This sequence comes from Halomonas sp. HL-93, assembly GCF_900086985.1. Taxonomy (NCBI): domain Bacteria; kingdom Pseudomonadati; phylum Pseudomonadota; class Gammaproteobacteria; order Oceanospirillales; family Halomonadaceae; genus Halomonas; species Halomonas sp. HL-93. The sequence goes on along the minus strand of NZ_LT593974.1, from coordinate 3,540,845 downwards.
CGAGTTGGCCGCCGTCAACAAGCTGCCCTTGCCAGCTCCGCCGGAATGGCTAGCTGAACTGGAAGCGGTCCACCAACAGCATAGCGAGGCCGTGTATGCCCACGACCTTCGCCAAGTATTTCATATGAACATCGCGTTCCACCGCACCCTGTTCCGGGCGTGCGGGAATACCTATCTGTACACCACCATCAACGAGTTCGCCCAGAAAGCCCACGGCATCCGCTTCATCGCGATCACTGACCGCGACGCCCTCGCTCAAGCTCGTCGCGAGCACGAATTGATGATTGAAGCCATTCGTGATGAGGACCGCGAGCGCCTGGCTGACCTGTGTCGCCAGCATCTTCTACCTTCCAAAAATCGCTATTTGGAACTCTATTCCTGATTAAAACGCTATAAGTATTTCGACCAAGAAAAAACAAAGCTCCGGTTGTTTCAAGAGAGCCCCGAACTGGTAAAAAACAGAAAGTGCAACTCAGTGTCCAAAGGGCATTATTGGGCTATATGCGACAGCGATAATGGTTCGCTGAGAGGCTTATGGCAAGACGTCACCAGAACAGAGCGCAGCAAACCTTCTCGACGCTATGCGCCAGACCCACACGTATCTCCTCGCCGTGCCAAGTGCACGTTGGGCCTCGCCATTGGCATAAATTTTCTTCCCACGACCTCACGTAGACGACTTTTTGTGTGCGTGTCGATCAACACAATCCTGCCAAGCCTCGCTTAAAAGCGTTCCTGATAACCCTTCAATTTTTTTCACGTAACCTGCGTTATCAAACCGTGAATCACTCCTTGCGGGGAAATTCAAGTTGTCTAGGCTACTCCCTGCACGACGTTTGAACCGTGCGCCATTCGATCTGAAACCTAATCATACAAGGAGTGGATTAGATGACAGTCAGCAACACACCTCTCAATGTTGTGAACGCGCATAAGCAGTACAGCGACATGACGGACATGCCGTCTGCCCAGCCCACGATGGTAAAGGATCCTTATCCATCTCGGTTGGCTGAAGCCCCGGCTTCACTCTGGCAACCGCGCCAGGAGGCGGTGGTGAAAGGTCGGCAATTGACAGGGCCATTAAGCCAAGCGCAACTCGACGAGTTCGAACGCAAAGGGTTTCTGTTCATTCCTAACCTGATCACCGGTGCAGAGCTTGATGAGCTGTGTCGGGAGATGCAGGCGTTAATGAACCATGAGGGTTATCGGGATAAGCCTTTTAGTGTCACCGAGCCGGAGAGCCAGGAAATCCGTTCGCTGTTTGCGGTGCATTTTCTCTCCAAGCGTTTTGGGGAATTGGCACGTGATGAGCGGCTGGCGGGCGCCGCTCGGCAAATCATTGGCGATGACCCTTACGTGCATCAGTCGCGCATTAACTATAAGCCTGGGTTTGCCGGTAAGGGCTTTAACTGGCACTCGGACTTTGAAACCTGGCACGCTGAAGATGGCATGCCCAACATGCATGCGGTGAGTGCATCGCTCATTTTGACGGACAACCACGAATTTAATGGCCCCTTGATGTTGATCCCCGGGTCGCACAAAAAATTCGTGCCGTGCTTGGGCGAAACACCCGAGGATAACCACAAAAGCTCGTTGAAAGCTCAGGAAGTCGGTGTGCCAAGCGAAGAAGCGCTGGCAGCACTGGTCGATGAGCATGGTATTGAGGCGCCCAAGGGCAAAGCAGGCGGGCTATTGCTGTTTGACTGCAATACGCTGCACGCATCAAACGCCAACCTGTCGCCTGACCCGCGCAGCAATGTGTTCTTTGTGTTTAACCGTCTGGATAACCGCTGCCGTGCGCCTTTTGCAGCACCAAAGGAGCGCCCGGACTTTCTGGCGCACGCGCCTGACGACGCTTGGTCGTTGGCTAAGTAAACCTGATTAGCCAACGTCAAGTGTGGAACAATCGCATGGGTGGGGTAGACTGGTGCGCCTGCCCCTGTGCGCATCTTAAGGAGTGACCCCATCATGCGTTTTGTTCCTCAATTTACCGATGGCCAAGCGTTCCCCCATGAGTTAGGCAAAGTTGTGTGTGTTGGTCGCAACTATGCTGACCACGCTAAAGAGTTAGATAACCCTATCCCCAGTGAGCCACTGTTGTTTATCAAGCCGGCGTCCAGTGTCGTGGATATCCAGCAACCGCTTTCACCACCGTTTAATCGTGGCGATATCCACTACGAGGTGGAGATAGCCCTATTGGTAGGTAAAACCATCTGTGACGCGACACCAGATGAAGCGAGTGAGGCGATCACCGGCCTGGGGCTGGGGCTTGACTTAACGCTGCGCGATGTACAAACCCAGTTAAAAGAGAAAGGCCACCCCTGGGAGATTGCCAAAGCATTTGACGGCGCCTGCCCACTCTCGCCGTTTTTACCGCTTAGCCGTGTGCCCAATTGGAATGCCCTGGCCTTTACGCTGGAAATCAATGGTGAAGAGCGTCAGCACGGTGAGGGGGCCGATATGATTTTTACCATTCCCACCCTGCTAGCGGAAATGAGTCGCCACTTTACTCTCGAAGCTGGGGACGTCATTTTAACGGGAACGCCTTCTGGAGTGGGTGAGCTGCCGCGGGGTGCCACGCTGCGTTTGACGCTCACCGGTGGTTTGGAGATTACCACTAGCGTGATTGAGTGATCGTGGGCGATTAAGCCAAGTCGCTAAATGCTATTCACACAGGGCAGCATAAAAAAGCCACCGCTCTGCGGTGGCCTGCTCGTTGGTTAACGGGGCTGATACCCGCTCTACTCTAGGTAGGTGTAGCCTTCTAACCCTTCGCTCAGGCTGGCAGCAAAGCGCGCCTGCTCCTGGGCAGAAAAGCCGCTCGCGATGAGCTGCTCGGTGAGTTTTTGTTTTAATACCCGGGCATCGAAATTGACGTAGGCAAGCACCGCAGCCACCGTGTCACCGGCTTGGGCGTTGGATAGCTGCCATTCGCCATCGGGACCAAGGGCGGCATCTACCGAGTCGGTATCGCCGAACAGGTTGTGCAAGTCACCCAAAATTTCCTGATAGGCACCCACCAGGAAAAAACCTAGCCAGCGCTCATCGTCGGTTGCCCACTCAGGAATCGGTAGAGTACTTTCAACTCCCTGCCCGTCTACATAGTTATCGATGCGGCCATCGGAATCGCAGGTGATGTCCTGGATGACGGCACGGCGGGTAGGGGGCTGATCCAGACCGCTTAACGGCAGCACCGGGAATATCTGCTCAATGCCCCATACGTCCGGTACCGACTGGAACAGCGAGAAGTTGACGAATAGCTTGTCAGCCAGTTTCTCGGCAAGTTCATCAATGATGTCGCGGTGAGCGCGGTTGCGCGTGTCCAACTGGTTGCGCAGTCTTGCGCACGCCGCCATGTAGAGACGTTCACCTTCAGCGCGGGCGTTAATATTGCTGAGTCCCATCACAAAGCGGTCTTGCAGCTCGCTGACGGCCTGGAATAAATCATGCCACGCTTCCACTAGCACGCGCGGCTCTTGGGTTTCGGCCAACTGCTCAAAGACTCGCCATAGCGCCGCCACTTGAGGGTCGTCCTGCTGAGAGCGCTCGGGTGGGGTAACGTCGATGCGTTCGTCACCGATCACGTTGGTAATCAGCACCGCATGATGGGCAGTCAGTGCTCGGCCGGATTCGCTAATCAGGTGTGGCTGGGGCAGGTTGGCGTCCTGACACAACTGGGCAAAGGCATTAACCACGTTACGCGCATACTCGCGCATTGAATAGTTGGCAGAGCAGTCACTGCGTGATCGGGTGCCTTCGTAATCAATGCCCAGGCCTCCGCCCACGTCGACAGTATCAATCGGGGCGCCCAGGCTTAGCAGGTTCTGATAGAACCGAGCACACTCACGTAGGCCCCGCTGAATATCGCGGATATTGGCGATCTGCGAGCCAAGGTGGAAGTGCACAAGCTGCAGGCTTTCGAGCGCCTCCTGGGTGCGCAGGGTATCCACAACGGTGAGAATCTGGCTGGCGGTGAGGCCGAACTTGGATTTTTCACCGCCGGTATTTTGCCATTTGCCTTTGCCCACCGAGGCAAGCCGGGCGCGCAGGCCGATGCGCGGCGTCACATCCAGCTCGCGAGCCTCTTCAAGAATGATGTCGAGCTCTGATAGCTTTTCTACCACCAGGTAAACCCGGTGGCCAAGCTTCTCGCCCAGCAGCGCCAAGCGGATATATTCGCGGTCTTTATAACCATTGCAAACGATCAGCGAGGAGCCGCCCTCCGAGAGGGCAAGCACTGCCAGCAATTCAGGCTTGCTGCCCGCTTCCAATCCTACGCGGCCGTTACCACGTTCGGCGGTGGCTAAAATTTCCTCCACGACGCGACGTTGCTGATTGACCTTGATGGGGTAAACGGCTGTATAGCCTCCCTGATAGTCAAAATCCTGCATGGCGATGTCAAAGGCACCGCATAGTTGCTCAACGCGATCGTGCAGGATATCGCTAAAGCGCACCAGTACCGGCAGGCGTAACCCGGCTTTCTGCAGCTGGCGCACTAGGCCGCTCAGCGGTAGCGCTGGGCCATCGGCATCAGTGCCTAAAGGACGCACCAACGCTTGACCAAGCTCATCCACGTCGAAGTAACCACTTCCCCACTGGTCGATATTCCAGGTGCGCCGAGCGCGTTGGGCCGAGGAGTTGATAGTGGTCGTTTCTTTCATGAAGACGCCTCAGGAAGCGGCAGCGCCCCGTGGGCGATGCGCGCTTTTAAAATGGTACGAAAGCGTTCGGGGTCATGGGGGGTCAAATCGTGGGCGGGCGGGTCCACGTAAACAACCAGTAACCGCGACAGCCAGTAGCGCAATGCGGTCATGCGCAGCATGGTCGGCCACAATGCTTGCTCGTCTGCATTTAAGTGGCGACGCGACTGATAGGCGCTCAGGATGGCCGTATAGCATTCGCCATTCAGCGTGCCGTCTTCATTGGAGGCCCAGTCGTTAATCACAATGGCTAGGTCAAACAGCAAGTCCCCCGTGCAGCCATTGTAAAAATCGATGATGCCGCCAAGCTTGTCGCCCTCAAACAGCGTGTTGTCACGAAATAAGTCGCCGTGCAGCGCCCCTTGGGGCAGCTCATCGTGCTTGGCGAAGGCGCTTTCAAAATCATCGACCTCGTCTTTCATTAACGTTTGGTCGTCAGGGCTTAAATAGGTCAATACCTTGTGGTGCATGGCTTGCAGCCAATGCAGATCACGCGGATTGGGGCGGTGGCCTGGGAAGCGCTTTGAAACCACGTGCATCCGTCCCAGGGTATCGCCCAGTGCCCGGCACTGGGCAAGGTTGGGGGCTTCCGGATGACGCCCCGGCAAGCGTGGGAACAATAGTGCTGGCTTATCGGCCAGGCTGTGCAGCGCAACGCCGTCGCGGTCGTGCACTGTGCCGGGGACCGGCAGGCGATGTTCATCCAGATAGTCTAATAACTCGACAAAAAACGGCAGCTCGGCATGCTCGCCTTGTTCGAACAGGGTCAATACCAATTCGCGGCGGTCAGTGGTCACAAAGAAGGTCGAATTTTCGGTGCCAGCCGCCACGCCCTGTAGCGATACGAAACTGCCTACATCAAACTTTTCTAAAAACGTAGCGACCTGTGCGTCGCTAAGCGGGGTGAATACAGCCATGAGAATCTCGCCCAGGTTGCTAAGCCCATTATTGTAGCGGCTTGCTGCGTCAGTTGGCAGCGTTGTGTCATTTTGAAGAATGCTTTCGAACTATGTTGAGTCTGCAGCGTGGGCGCTGAACGCGTATCATAGCGAGTAGACTTTCTTACCGTTTGCTAACAATGGAATTTGGTTATGGCCCGTGCTCCGATCGTGCTTGTCGATGGCTCCTCGTACCTATATCGCGCTTTTCATGCGCTGCCGCCACTAACGACGTCTAACGGCCAGCCGACGGGTGCCGTGAAGGGTGTGTTGAACATGCTCAAACGGCTGATAAAAGATTATCCCGAAAGCCCCATGGCGGTGGTGTTTGACGCGCCGGGCAAAACCTTTCGCGACGAACTGTATAGCGAATACAAGGCGCATCGCCCGCCGATGCCCGATGACTTGCGCAGCCAAATCAAGCCGCTGCACGCCTGTGTGAAGGCCCTCGGTTTGCCACTGTTGTGCATTGAGGGGGTTGAAGCGGACGATGTGATCGGCACTCTGGCCCACCACGCCACCCAGGCAGGCCGCGATGCGGTGATCTCCACCGGCGATAAAGACATGGCGCAGCTGGTCAACGCGCATATTACGCTGGTCAATACCATGAAAGAGGAAACCCTTGATGAAGCGGGGGTAGAAGAAAAATTTGGCCTGCCGCCCGCGCTGATTATCGATTTCCTCGCCTTGATGGGCGACAAGGTAGATAACATTCCTGGCGTACCCGGAGTGGGGGAGAAAACGGCCATTGGTCTACTACAGGGCATGGGCGGGGGGTTAGATACTATTTACGGCGATTTGGAGCGGATAAAAACGCTGTCATTCCGGGGCGCCAAAACGCTGCCCAAGAAGCTTGAGGAAAACCGTGAGCAGGCGTTTCTGTCTTACCAGCTCGCCACAATCAAAATTGACTGCGATTTGCCCGTTGGGCTTGACGACCTGGACATCGCCCACCCAGACCGCGAAGCGCTGGTGGAACTGTATAAAGAGATGGAGTTCAGGCAGTGGCTGGGCGAGCTGCTTGAAGGCAAAGACCAAGGCGTGGATGACGTAAAGGGCGGCGAACCCGCACCAGCTAGTGCGGCCGATGATAGCGTTGCCACCCCCAGCGATCGCCACGACCACGTGATTGTAGACCAGCGTGAGTTTGATGCGTGGCTGGAACGTCTAAAAAGCGCTCAGCGATTCTGCTTTGACCTTGAAACGACCAGCCTGAATTACATGGACGCGGAGATTGTGGGCGTCGGCTTGGCGCTGGAGGCAGGCGAAGCCGCCTATATTCCGGTGGCACATGACTACCTGGATGCCCCAGCGCAGCTTGACCGCAAAGACGTATTGGCGGCGTTAAAGCCGCTGCTGGAAGATCCGGAAAAAACCAAGATCGGCCAGAACCTCAAGTATGATATTTCCGTGCTGGCCAACTACGCCATCAACGTGGCAGGACCGCTGGCCGACACCATGCTGGCCTCCTATGTGCTGAACTCCACCGCTACCCGCCACGACATGGACTCTCTGGCGCTGAAGTATCTAGGTGAAAGCACAATTTCCTTTGAAGACATCGCCGGGAAAGGCGCCAAGCAACTCACCTTTAATCAAATCGCCCTTGAGCAAGCGGCCCCGTACGCTTGCGAAGACGTGGATATCACCCTGCGCCTGCAGGAAACTTTGCGCCCCCAGGTCGAGCGGGAAGGGCGCCTCGCTGAGGTGCTGGACCATCTGGAACTCCCGCTGGTCAGCGTTCTTTCACGCATTGAACGCAACGGTGTAGCTTTGGACGCTGAGCGTCTCCATGCTCAGAGTCAGCAGTTAGAGTCGCGTATTCGCGAGCTGGAAAGCCAGGCGTATGAGCTAGCAGGGCGCGAGTTCAACCTGGGCTCGCCCAAGCAACTGGGGCAGATCCTGTTTGAAGAACAGAAAATCCCGGTGATCAAAAAGACCCCCAAAGGCGCTCCTTCGACCGCAGAAGCGGTGCTGGAAGAGCTGGCGCTGGATTACCCGCTGCCCAAGGTCATCATGCAGCACCGGGGGCTTGCCAAACTCAAGTCCACCTACACCGATAAGCTACCGCGCCTGCTCAATAAAGCCACCGGCAGGGTGCATACCTGCTACCACCAGGCTGTCACGGCCACAGGGCGCCTGTCATCGTCCGACCCTAACCTGCAGAACATCCCCATTCGCACTGAAGAAGGGCGCAAAATTCGCCAGGCGTTTGTGGCTCGCCCCGGTTATCGCATCGTGGCCGCCGACTATTCGCAGATCGAGCTGCGCATCATGGCGCACCTGTCGGAAGATAAAGGCTTACTGGAAGCATTTGCCGAGGGACGCGATATCCACACCGCAACTGCTTCGGAAGTATTTGGCACCTCACTGGATAACGTTTCTGCAGACCAGCGACGCAGCGCCAAAGCGATCAACTTTGGCCTGATTTATGGCATGAGTGCCTGGGGGTTATCGCGCCAGCTGCATATCGAGCGCAATCAGGCACAAACCTACATCGACCGCTACTTTGACCGCTATCCAGGGGTGGCGCGCTATATGGAGCGTATTCGCTCCCAGGCGGCGGAAGACGGCTACGTGGAAACGGTAAGAGGGCGTCGCCTCTATCTACCGGAAATTCATTCCCAAAACCGCAACCGTCGACAAGGCGCTGAGCGCACCGCCATCAACGCGCCGATGCAGGGTACCGCTGCGGATATCATCAAGCAGGCGATGATTGATGTGGATGCCTGGCTGGCGGAGGGTGATTTTGATGCGCTGATGGTTATGCAGGTACACGACGAATTGGTATTTGAAGTGGCCGAAGCTCAGGTGGAGGCTTTTATCAAGCAGGTGCAGCAACGTATGCAAAGAGCCGAGCAGTTGAGTGTGCCGCTCATTGTGGAAGCGGAAAGCGGAAATAACTGGGATGAAGCTCACTAAGATAGATGTGATAAAGCCGATGCGTCGCCTGTGAAGGCGACGCATAGCGAAGAGATTAGCTCTCGACAGGCGCACGCCAGTCGTCTGAACCTGATGTGCCCGCGACGGTATGCTCCCAGTCAATCTTACGATAAGACAGGGATACATCCATTAGCTGAGTAAACTCAGATTTGGCGATGTCTTGGGCATGCGGCATGCGCAAATTGATATCCACGATGGTGGCATCAGTTAGTGACGTGGTGAAGAAGTGCTCTTGCTTACCCTCTACCGACGTGCGGTACCACTTAAGCTCAACGTTTGGCAGCATTTCGCCAGATGCCAGTGCGTTGTACATCAACGGCACGGCTTTATTTAGGGCCACGGTAAACACAAAAGGTTTATGTGCGCGCTGTCCTGAAGGCTGCCCAGACTGTGGATCGGTGGGAACCGTCACCACATGCTTGAATTCCTGCACCAGCATTTCATCTTCATGACCTTCAACATAAATATTGCCGACTGAGTCTGGAGTGAATGCGCCAGCCGTAATGTTGCCCTGAGACTGACCTTCGATGCTGATATAACATGGTGTTGGCATAAGTCTGCTCCTTGACGAGAAAGTAAAAGTGTCCAATAAGGACGATAAGTTATAGCAACTAACGTGCCCAAATTATATTTTCATTATTATTCAGCGTCTTATGAATATTTTATTCTATTGCTATTTTTAATTAGGCAATTTTTTGCCTGGTGTTAAGCAACGCTTTGCTTCTTTTGGCAGTATGTTGCTCAGTTTTATTTGTGTTTATTTAAGCGGCTGCTTGACTCTTTTTGGTGATAAAAAGCTAAGCGTTATGTAAGAGAAAGCTGTTCATTTTTATAAGACATTGCCGATTCGTTTGTAAGAAATTTCTTACATGGAGGTTTTGGCTTGGTGTTTTTTAAGTGAATATTGTGGTTAACGCCGCCGAAAATCAGAAAAAATAAGTAAATTTTGTAATCCGATGGGCTGAATGCAGACTGCTATCAGTCAAAACCCCTGTTGGCATTTAGACGTTTAGTTCGCTACTTTCCCGGAATTAATAACCATTCACAGTCACAATGAGTCTTTCGCAGGGGCTCCAGGGTAGGGCGAACCACCATGGCTAAACAAGGCACCGTCGCGCCAAAAGAGCGCATTAATATCAAATATGTACCGGCGACTGGTGACCAGCAGGCGGAGACTGAATTGCCGCTAAAGTTGCTGGTTGTGGGGGACTTTAAAGGCGGAGAGGAAGAGGCGCCGATTGAAGAGCGTCAGGCCGTTTCTGTTGATAAAAATAACTTTCAGTCGGTCATGCGTGAGGCGGGTCTTACCTTGCAGGCGGCGGTGCCTAATCGCCTTGAGGATAGCGAAGAGCCAAGCGATATGGCGGTGGATTTATCCTTTAAGTCGTTGAATGACTTCTCACCCGATGCAGTCGCCAAACAAGTACCTGAATTGCGTCAACTGGTCGAGTTGCGCGAAGCCCTTGTGGCCTTGAAAGGCCCCTTGGGCAATGTCCCCGCTTTTCGTGAGCGTCTTCAAAAGTTGTTGGAGAGCGATGAGGCTCGGCAGCAACTGCTGGACGAACTGGCGCTGCTGGACGCCAAGGGAGATGGCGAGTAGCGCCAGTCCAGTGTAGTTGATAACTCAAGCGTACGGCACAGCGAATTCGGGGCAGGATGATGAGTAAAACAGCAAAGCAGCAGACAACGACGACAGAAACAGAGTCGGAGGTTTCACTTCTCGATCAGGTGATGGCGCAGACCCGTATGGCGCCGGCCGATGAGGGGTATGACGTCGCGAAGCAGGGCGTTGCGGCATTTATTGGCGAGCTGCTCAAAGGCAGTGACGCAACGCCAAGCGTTAATAAATCACTCGTTGATAACATGATCGTTGAGCTTGACCGCAAAATCAGCCATCAAGTCGATGAGATTTTGCATGAGCCGGGATTCCAGCAGTTAGAGTCAGCCTGGCGCGGTTTGAAGCTTCTCGTCGACCGGACCGACTTTCGTGAGAACATTAAGCTCGATGTCTTGCATGCTACCAAGCAAGAGTTGCTTGAAGACTTCGAGTTTGCGCCGGAAATCAGCCAAAGTGGCCTCTATCATCACGTCTACAATGCCGGTTATGGCCAATTTGGTGGCGAGCCGGTAGCGGGTATTATCGGGCATTACGATTTTTCACCTTCCACCCCTGATATGAAATTGCTGCAGCATGCCGCTGCCGTGGGTGCCATGGCGCATGCGCCCTTTATGTCATCGGTGGCCCCAACATTCTTTGGTATCGAAAGCTTTGAAGAGCTGCCGAACATCAAAGATTTCAAAGCCATCTTCGAAGGCCCCAAATACGCCCGTTGGCGTAGCTTGCGTGAATCTGAAGATGCCCGTTACCTGGGGTTAACGGCGCCACGTTTCTTGCTACGTACCCCTTACGACCCTATCGAGAACCCAGTCAAAACCTTTAATTACCGGGAAACGGTAAGCGAAGACCATGAGCATTATTTATGGGGCAATACTGCCTATTTGCTCGCCGAACGTTTGACTGACAGCTTCGCTAAATACCGCTGGTGTCCCAATATCATCGGCCCGCAAAGCGGTGGTGCGGTCGAAAACCTGCCGGTTCATACCTACGAGGCGTTTGGTCAGCTACAAGCCAAAATCCCAACAGAGGTGTTGATTACAGACCGCCGTGAATTCGAAATGGCCGAAGAGGGCTTTATTTCGCTAACCATGCGTAAAGGTAGCGATAATGCGGCGTTCTTCTCGGCTAACTCTGTGCAAAAGCCCAAGGTATTCCCCAATACCGCCGAGGGTAAAGCGGCAGAAACCAACTTTAAGTTGGGGACTCAGCTGCCCTATATGTTCATTATCAATCGCTTGGCGCATTACGTGAAGGTGCTTCAGCGCGAACAGATCGGCTCCTGGAAGGAGCGCCAGGATCTTGAACGTGAGCTCAATACCTGGATTCGTCAGTACGTCGCCGACCAAGAGAACCCGCCCGCTGATGTACGTAGTCGCCGTCCTCTTCGTGCGGCATCCATTCAGGTGTCTGATGTAGAGGGTGACCCCGGTTGGTATCAGGTCTCAATGGCGGTTAGGCCGCACTTTAAATACATGGGAGCCAACTTCGAGCTATCACTCGTCGGACGTCTCGACAAGGAATAACAGGGACGGCCGGACGATGGCAACAAACAGCAATGGTTTATTAGGGACGCGTTTGTTTGAGCGCCTTGCCGCACCCCATCCGCCTGTGTGGCAAGCAGAAGAAAGCCGGCTGGCCGAGGTCGTTGAGTCGATCAAGCATCATCTGGTGGAGCTGCTCAACAGCCATCCGGGAAATTGTGCCTGCGCACCGGAATTAGGGTTGTTGGATTTTAACGATGCCACGATCGGCGTGCTCGATCTGGAGTTGAGCGTTCAACAGGCAATCCGCCAGTGTATTGAACGCTTTGAACCTCGTGTGCAGCATGTGGATGTTGAGTCTTTACCCAGCGCAGGCGACCCACTGCAATTGCGTTTTCAAGTCCATGCCACGGTTGCGCTGGGTAAAGCGAGTGCTCATACCACCATTGATCTGTTGCTGAACAACAAGCGTTATCAGTGTCTCAACTGATGAGCTGAGGGGCACGCATGCTCAATCGCTATTATCGTGATGAACTCAACTTTCTGAAACGCCAGGGGCGGGAATTTGCTGCTGCAAACCCAGGCTTAAGCCGCTTCCTGTCTGAGCGTAGCACCGACCCGGATGTAGAGCGGTTATTGGAAGGCTTTGCCTTTTTAACCGGGCGTATGCGCGAGAAAGTGGAAGACGAGTTTCCGGAGCTTACCCACTCGCTTATCAGTATGCTGTGGCCGAACTACCTGCGGCCTGTGCCGAGCATGACGGTTGTGCAATTTACACCGGCATGGCATGCGTTAAGCCATCAGCAGCCCGTTGCCAGGGGCACGTCACTTGCTAGCACGCCTGTTGAAAATACCGCCTGTCTATTCCGTACCTGTCACGAAGTGACGCTCTATCCGCTTGCTCATGGCGGGGTGAGTGCGCGCCATACACGCGAAGCGTCGGTGGTCGAGTTGGCAATGGATGTGTATAGCGATCAGCCCATGGACTCGATGGGAATTGAGTCGCTGCGCCTGTATTTAGGGGGTGATGCCTATACGGCAAGAACACTGTATCTCTGGCTTAGTCATTACCTGACCAGCGTAGAGCTGGACATTGATGGCGAGCAGCAGTCACTCCCCATCAATGCGTTGCGTGCCGTGGGCTTCGAGCGCGATGAAGCACTGTTGCCTTATCCGCGCAACGTGCATCAGGGATATCGCATTTTGCAGGAATACCTTTGCTTTCCTGAAGCGTTTCACTTTTTCGATGTCACCAGGCTTAACCATTACTTACCTTCCAAGCCCGCGGAAAAGGTCACGTTGCGATTTGTGTTTTCGCGCACGTTGCCGACAGATGTGCGCGTGCAAGACGAAAACCTAGCGCTTTATTGCACGCCCGCGATCAACTTGTTTAGCCATGATGCCGAGCCCATCGACTTGAGCGGTGAGCGAAGCGAGTATCGCCTGCGGCCCAGCACCCGCCGCCCTTCGCATTACGAAGTCTTCAGCGTGGATCAGGTCCAAGGTTGGGTGGAGCGAGCCTCGGCTGATCATCAAGGTGAGCCACGGCGCTATGTTCCTTTTGAAAGTTTTCAGCACCAAATAGAGCGTGATCGGGGTCGCGAAGCCCTCTATTACCGTTTGCGCGTTCGCGACAGTCTGCGTAGCGATGGTTTCGACCACGATATTGCCTTTATGCGAGGCGACGAGCAGGCACATCTTGAAAGCCGTGAAACGATCTCGCTGCAGTTAACCTGCAGCAATCGAGAATTGCCGGAACAGCTGACCATTGGTGACGTGTGTGTGGCGACTGAAAACAGTCCCGCCTATGCCGACTTTCGTAACATTACCCAGCCAACACCCGTGCTGCGTCCAGCATTAGACGATAGCTTGCTGTGGATGCTGATCTCCAATTTATCACTTAACTACCTCTCGTTACTGGAGCGCGATGCCTTGTGCTCGGTGCTGCGAGCGTATGACTTCCGGGCGCTTGTAGACCGTCAGGCAGAGCGCATCGCACAAAAAAGATGGGCTGGCATTGTAGATATTGAAACGCAGCCGGTGGATCGATTGCGTAAAGGCATGCCAATACGCGGCCTAAGATCCGTGATGACGTTGGATCAAGACGCCTTTGGTGACGAGGGCAGTCTGTACCTATTCGGCAGTGTGCTGGCGCGGTTTTTCTCTCTTTACGCAAGTATCAACTCTTTTCACGAGTTGCATGTTGTTAATCGACATAACCAAGAGCGCTACACATGGAGCTTACAGGCGGGGCAGCAGCCTCTGATGTAGCGCTAACGCCTCTGATGCAAGAGGCGCGACGTTACGAGTTTTTCCAATTGGTTGAGCTCCTGCACCGTCATCACGGCGATGACTTAGAGCAGGGGCCTGGCGGTAGCGTGCCTTCTCTGCAGCGCGTGCGTTATAGGGCATCGGCTTCGCTGGGGTTTCCAGGTAGCGATGTACTGACCTTGGCGGTGAATGAAAGTGGTCAGTATGAGATGAAGGTCAGCTTTCTGGGGTTGCAAGGGGCTCAGTCGCCGCTTCCCAGCTACTACCTTGAAGCGCTGGCCCATGAGTCGGCACATCAAGAAGGCTCAGCCGGCGATTTTCTGGATTTTTTTAATCATCGCCTGCTGACCTTGATGCATCGCAACTGGCGTAAATACCGCCATTACGTGCGTTATCAAGATGATGCCAAAGATGGGTTTTCAGCAGCGATCTTTGCGTTGGTGGGGCTGGCCGATAGTGATCTGCGCGGCGAGACGCCGATCAACTGGAGCAAGATGCTGGCCTATGCAGGGCTGCTGGCGGGCCGCTCACGCTCTCCCGACGTGGTATGCGGCATTGTCGGCCACTGTTTTGACTTGGATCAGGTAGAGGTTGATGAGTGGGTGTTGCGTTGGGTTGATATACCTCTCGACCAGCGCAGCCGTGCCGGCCTTGCCGGTATGACATTGGGCGAAGACGTAGTGGTAGGCGAGCGTGTTGCCGACGTTAAGGGCAAGTTCGCGCTTTGCTTACGAGGCTTGAGCCTGTCTCGCTTTAGAGACTTCTTACCCGATGGTGAAGAGCACGACCCGCTGAAAACACTGGTGAGTTTTGTGCTGCGTGAACCGCTGGCCTATGACCTTGAACTTGAATTATTACCCAGCGCCGTCAAGCCCATGTGCTTGGGAGATGCCGGCTCGTGCCAGCTTGGTTGGACGACCTTTGTGGATCCTGAGAACGACCCTAGCACCCAGCGCCGTCGCGTGCGTATCCAAATGACGAGTTAAGCCATGTATGCCATTCAGACTGACGCCATCACCCTGGTGGTCATAAACAGTGAGGCCCTCGAAGGTCGCTCGACGAGCAGCTATGTCTTCCGCGGCGAGGGCGGCACCTTGGGCAGCGGCGCGCAAGATAGCTGGTTGCTGCAGGATCATCGAGGGCGTATTCGACCCAGCCACGCCGACATCCGCAAAATTGACGGAAAATTTTGCCTCATCGATAGCAGCGGCCAAACCTTTATCAACCGCTCCACCTTGCCTTTGGGGCGTGATCGTAAGGTGGCGCTGCGCGATGGTGATGAACTGCTGATTGGTGAGTACCGCTTGAAAGTGCATCTCGGCGATCGCCAATCATGGCAGCCAGGCGCTCACTCGCTCGCAACGCTAGTTGACGAAGAGCCTGAAGATGTCACCGCCCACGGGCATGTGGCACCGGTGGGAAGCCACGCGGAAGGACGGGAGCAAAACCAACGCGAAGACCCCATCGAAGCGCTGGGTGGCGTTATTCCAGGGTCGCTTCAGCATGACCCGATGGTGGCACTGGAGGACGATGTCCCCAGGCCAACTGAACTGGAGCCGATCGACACGCTGACTGTTTCCCAGCACTACGAACGTCATCAATGGGCTCAACAAGAACGTCGTCACGAGGCGGTGAGCCTACCCGACATAACCCCCCTTAACGGCCTAAAAACGCACAGGAGTAATAACATGGATGAGCGGCAATTAGATGACCTGGAGCGCTCAGTGGGTGAGCAATTAGAAGACCGTTGGCAAAAGCCAACAACGCGCTCGCTAAGCCATGTTGGTGCGGACCCCTTACTGCGTGGATTGGGGATTGACCTGCCTTTCCGGGATAGCGAAGAGCAACAGGCCTTTCTAGAAGAAGCGGGTCAAACCCTGCGTGCCGCCATCGATGGGCTGCGGATATTACAGCAGTCACAAAATGACAGTAAGTATCCACTTCGCGACCGGCGTTTGCAGCCGATTGAAGATAACCCACTGCATCTGGGCCAGTCGTATGAGGAAACCGCTGAAACGATGTTGTCTGCCTCACGCAGCCCTGTGCATCTTTCAGCGCCGGAAGCCGTGGCGGAGAGTTTGCGACACCAGGGGCAGCATCAAGCGGCCGTTGAAGAAGCCATTGGCCATGCCCTGACCGCCATTCTGGATGCCTTCTCGCCGGAGGCGTTGCTCAAACGCTTTCATGCCTATCGAGGGGCGAGCAATCGTATCGACAACGAAGGTGGCTGGGCGTGGGAAATGTATGACCACTATTACCGCGAGTTGAATTCTGGTCGTCAGCAAGGGTTTCAAAAGCTGTTTTGGGAAGTCTTTGAACAGGCCTACGACCAGTCTGTACGTCGTCAACAGCGGGAGGAAGCATGAGCGCGTCAAGTATCGCAAGGCTTGTTGGCCTGCTCTGCATCACCTTGCTGCTGGCAAGTTGTGCCTCGACACGGGAAGCCTCCGGCAAAGCGTGGCAGGTCATGCGTGATCCCGACATTCCGGTAGGTTACCCAGAAGATCAGCCCACCAAGGTTGACCTCAGCATGATAGCGGAACCCAACGTGAATCCTAACGTGGAAGGCGAAGGGACACCGCTTCGCTTTCAAGTCCTGCAGCTAAAAGATGATTCGATGTTAATGGCCGCGGATTTAGACCAGCTGGAAAACGACCTGGAAAAGGCGCTGGGAACGAACTACCTCGCCCACGATGATTTTACGTTGCTGCCAGAGCAATGGAAGTTTTACGAGCCCTTTGAGATCGATGAAGACACTCGCTATATCGGTCTGATTGCGTTTTACGCCTCGCCCAACGAGGCGGAATGGAAGAAAGTCGTCAAAGTAAAAAGCCGCAGCGAACACTATCACCTGCTGGTCCACCTCCGTGACAGTGAAGTTGAATTAAGGGAGGAAGGGTAATGGCTAGCCGAAACCGTGTCGTTTGGAGCGAGGGGTTATTCATTAAGCCTCAGCACTTTCAGCAGCAACAGCGCAGTTTGGAAGGTGCGCTGGACACGCGTTTAAAGGGGGTAAGCCACTACCTATACGGTTTTCTCTCGCTCGAACTCAATAATGAATTTCTCAGTTTTGGACGCATCGCCATCAGCCGGGCAAGCGGTGTTATGCCCGACGGGGTGGCCTTTCATTTGCCTGGTGATGATGTAGAGCCTGCACCGTTGGAAATTAGCGATGCCAGCATTACCAACCAGGTTGTGTACCTTGGTTTGCCACTGGCAACTGATGGCATTGGTGAGGTGCGTTGGCCCGATGACAATTTGCCAGCGCGTTACCGGCTGCTGTCGCGCAGCGTGCGCGACCTTCACTCGCAAGAGGGCGTGTCGACCGACATCAACGTAGCACGGGTTGCGCCTCGGTTGCTGCTCGAGCGTGATGATCGCAGCGGCTACGCTTGCCTCGCCGTTGCACGCATTGTTGAACGTCGTCCTGACGGTAGCCTGGTGCTGGATGAGCAGTTCTTGCCAACGTTGCTCAACGTACAGGCAGCGCCTGGATTGCAGCGCTTTGTGGGTGAGATGGCCGGGTTGATGCGGGAGCGCGCGCGTAATATTGCCCAGCGTCTTTCTACCCCGCATCAGGCGGGGGTCGCTGACGTCTCGGACTTTATGTTGCTGCAACTGCTTAACCGCGCTCAGCCACGCTTCCAGCACCTTGCACGGCTGGGTCAGCTGCACCCTGAACGACTTTACGACACGATGCATGAAGTGGCCTGCGAGCTTGTCACCTTTACTGACGAGTCCCGGCTCCCCCCAGAGTGCCCAGCCTACGACCATAATCATCCCGAAGGGTCGTTTCATCCGTTGATGAAAATGCTACGCCAGGCGCTGTCGACGGTGCTAGAACCCCGCGCCGTGGCCATCCAATTGCAGACTCGACGCTATGGCTTATTGGTGGCACCGCTGTCTGATTTGAGCCTGATCGAATCCGCCGAGTTCATTCTTGCCGTGCGCGCCGACATGCCTAATGAACGGCTACGCAAGCTGTTTTTACAGCAAACCAAGGTGGCCAGCGTCGAGCGTATTCGTGACCTCATCAGCTTGCAGTTACCCGGTATTCCGCTTGAGCCGTTGCCGGTCGCTCCCCGCGAACTGCCTTATCACGCTGGTTATACCTATTTCCAATTGGATCGCCAAAGCGAGGCGTGGGGCATGCTCAGCGGTGCCAGCGGCTTTGCCTTCCACGTTGCCGGTGAATTTCCAGGGCTGGAAATGCAGTTCTGGGCTATCAGGAGTTAAACCATGCAGCAGCTTGTCACCGATTCGCACAGCCTGAGCCGTTCCCATGCACCCAATGACAAGGTGCGTCATGAGGACTTAATTAACGAACGTGGCCTGGAGCATTTGATTCATAGCCACGCCGAGCAGCTCGATGCTGATGAAGACTATTGGTTCCGTTTGCGCGGGCATAATCTGAATCCGTTAGTTGATGCAGCCAGCAGCCTGCTGGGTATGGTGGTTAGGGTACGCCAGCTCAACAACGCGGGTGATATTGAGCGCCTTTACCGTCAAGTGGTCGATGAAATTGCCGCCATTGAAATCGAACTGACCGAACAAGGCTATGACCGTGCCACCTTGCTCGCCTATCGCTACGTGCTGTGTTCGTTTATCGACGAAGCCGTGATGGGAATGTCTTGGGGAAGGCAAAGCAAATGGGCTGAACACTCTTTGTTGACCCGATTCCACAACGAAACCTGGGGAGGTGAAAAAGTCTTCTCTATCCTCGCGCGTCTCCAGCAAGAACCGCAACGATACCGGGACATGTTGGCATTCATTTACCTGTGCCTGTGTCTGGGGTTTGAAGGCCGTTATCGGGTGATGGCCCACGGTCGTGAGGAGTACGAACAAATTGTCAGGGCGCTGGGCGACCAACTGAGCAATCTTGAGGAGCCACCGGAAGAAGCGCTAACTCATCCCCTCGATAATGTCGTGCAGGGGCGCCTACGCCGTTCCAGCCATTTTCCTACCTGGGGCATCTTTGCGCTATTTGGTATCGCCATGGTTGGCGTTTATTGGGGCCTTTCCTGGTCGCTGGATCAACAGGCGTCGCAAATTACCTCGTTACTTAATCAACTTTATCGCTAGGAGATACCATGCTCAGGGTAGAGCTAACAGCGCTCATTGGCCGTCTTAATACCATTGCTCGCCAAGCGTTAGAGCAAGCGGCACTGCTGTGTGCACAGCAACAGGCGCCTGAGGTTACCGTTGGGCACTTGTTGCAAGCCATGCTGGATCAGCCGCTATGCGATGTGCGTTCCATTTGTGAACACCTGGATATTGATATCGCGCCGTTGCGTGCGCAATTGGCAGAAGAAACACGCCCACCCCGCGAGTTGGACGTGGCCACACCTAGCTTTTCACCGCTGTTGATCGAGCTGCTTCAGGATGCATGGTTACTCGCCTCCACTGAGTATCAGCACCGCACGCTGCGAAGTGGGGCGGTATTTATCGCGTTGCTGCATAATCCGGAACGCTACTTGGGAGCAGGTGCGGTGCGTTTGTTGGCCGACATTAACCGGGAAAATCTGCGTCGTCATCTTGACCCGATAACCGCACATTCAGCGGAAGCTCCTCAAGAAGAGGCCACGAGTAACACGCGCCAAGCGCATGCTGGCACTGACGACAGCGCGCTTGCGCGTTTTGCCACGTCGCTCACCGAGCAGGCGCGTCAAGGCACGCTCGACCCTGTACTGGGGCGCGATCCTGAGATCGACCAAATGCTGGATATTTTGGGACGTCGGCGCAAAAACAACCCCATCGTGATTGGTGATGCCGGGGTCGGAAAAAGCGCCGTCGTGGAAGGCTTGGCATCACGCATTGTGGCCGGCCAAGTCCCCGCTGCGCTTGCTGATGTCGAACTGCTCACTCTAGATCTGGGGGCCCTGCAAGCCGGCGCGGCGGTCAAAGGCGAGTTTGAGAAGCGACTTAAAGCCGTCATTGACGAAGTCAAAAATGCGCCGCGTCCCACCCTGTTATTTATTGATGAAGCCCATACCTTGATTGGTGCTGGCAACCAGGAAGGGGGCGGTGATGCGGCCAACTTGCTCAAGCCGGCCTTGGCGCGTGGGGAACTGCGCACCATTGCGGCGACCACCTGGCGGGAGTACAAAAAGTACTTCGAAAAAGACCCGGCACTCTCGCGGCGCTTCCAGCCCGTTACGCTATCCGAGCCCAGCGTTGACCAGGCTCTGGTGATTCTTCGCGGCTTACGTGATGTCTATGAACAAGCTCACGGCGTACTGATTGGCGACAGTGGTCTAAGAGCGGCAGCGGCGTTGTCAGCCCGCTATCTGGCCGGTCGGCAACTGCCGGATAAAGCTATCGACGTGCTGGATACCGCCTGCACGCGCTTGGCGCAAACGCTTGATACACCGCCGCGAAAGCTGAGTCATTTGCAAAGCGAGCATACCGCAGCACTTCGCGAGCGCGATCAGCTCGCCCGTGAAGCATTGTTGGGCCGTGACGTCGACGCGACGCGTCGACAGACACTCGACGAACATCTTGCCCGCCTTGACGATGAGCTTGCCACGCTGGAGGCGGCTTGGCGTGAGCAGCGTGAGTGCGTGGATGCCATCGTTGGTCTGCATCGCCAACTGCTGGAATCCGATAGTCATGCACCAGACGCGCTTGCTGCTTCCCAACACGCTGAGTTGGCGGAGCGTGAACAGCAGCTAGCCCGTCTTCAGCAGACGCATACCCTGGTGACCCCCAGCGTTGAAGAGGCGCAAATTGCCCAGGTGATCGGCGATTGGACCGGGGTGCCGGTTGAGCGCATGACCAGCGATGAACTGACGCGGCTCACTGAGTTGCCCACGCACCTGGGCGAATCCATCCAGGGGCAGGACGACGCCATTGAACGTATTCACCGTCACTTGCTGACAGCCCGTGCGGATCTGCGTCGCCCCGGGCGGCCACTGGGCGCGTTCTTGCTGGTCGGCCCCAGCGGGGTCGGAAAAACCGAAACCGTGGTGCAGATCGCTGACCAACTGTATGGCGGCCGCCAGTTTCTCACCACCATCAATATGTCTGAATACCAGGAAAAGCATACGGTGTCTCGCCTGATCGGCTCGCCGCCCGGCTATGTGGGATTTGGCGAGGGTGGGTTATTGACGGAGGCGATTCGCCAGCGTCCTTACTCGGTCGTCCTGCTGGATGAAGTGGAAAAAGCCCACCCGGATGTGCTGAACCTCTTCTATCAGGCCTTTGATAAAGGGGAGCTGGCGGACGGCGAAGGCAGGCTGATCGACTGCAAGAACGTGGTCTTCTTCCTGACTTCCAACCTTGGCTATGAAGCCATCGTGGCTCATGGCGATAACCCCACGGCGCTGGACGACGCGCTTTACCCGGTGCTTGCCGGCTTCTTCAAGCCCGCGTTGCTGGCGCGCATGGAAGTCGTGCCTTATTTGCCGCTGGCTGGCGACACACTACGCGAGATCGTCAACGCCAAGCTCACGACGCTAGCCACACGCATTCGCGAGCGCCACCGCCAGGCGAGTGTTGTGCTGGATGATGCGCTGGTTGAGGCGATCTGTACGCGAGCAACCCGCAGTGAAAATGGCGCGCGTATGCTCGAGTCGGTGATTGATGGCGAGTTACTCCCGCCGCTCTCCCGCGCACTGTTGGAGCGCATGGCGCGTCGTGAAAGCGTGGCAAGCGTCGTATTGGGCGTTGACCCCGAGCACGGCAATTTCACTGCGGAGGTGGCGTAACACCATGATGCTGCCTGCTGCCGATACCCCATCAGCTGAAAGTACCGCGCTTTCAGCTGAACTGGCGGCCATGCCGTTGGCGTTAACCCTAGTGGAAAGCCGCTCAACGTCGGAGTTGCGCCCGCGAGCCGCGCAACTCTTACAACGCCATCTGGGATTAGCATTGGCCGAATGCCTTTATATAGAAGGCAGCGGCCGTTGGCTAGGCCGTGATGGTGATGACGGGCAGTTTGATTGCAGCGATTTTAATCATCCCTATGCCCACGTTATTCGCAGTGGCAAGGCACTAACGTTAAGTGTCGCGGATGCGCGGACGCGTCTCGATCATGCCACTTTCCAGCAACAGGTAGCGGCGATGGGGGCAAGTCTGTATCTGCACATTCGTCCACTGCGGGCGGCGGACGCAGAGCGGGAATGGCTGGGGGTAATGCTGTTGGTGAGTACCCAAACCCGGCTTTCCCAGCTTGCAGACGACCCCGGCATGGCCGCGTTTGACGCGCTGCTATGTCGGCTATGGGCGCGGCTGGCGCGCGAACAGGGCGAACGTCAACGCTCCCGCGTGCTGCAGGATTCGCTCGCAAAGCTTAACGACGACGCGCGTCGCCAAGCGCTAGCCGACCAGTTGGGCGACGAACTGCTGGGTCATTCATCGGCCATGCAAGCATTGCGTCGGCATGTTGTACGTGCGGCCGAAACGAACCTGGCGGTACTGCTACAGGGTGAAACCGGTACGGGTAAAGACCGGGTGGCACGGGCTATTCATCAGCTGTCGGCCCGTTCGAAAGGCCCTTTCATGGCGATTAACTGCGCCGCAATTCCCGAAGCGCTGCTTGAGTCGGAGCTGTTTGGTCATGCCAAAGGCGCATTCTCGGGGGCGGATCAGGCCCGCGAAGGGCTGATCCGCCAGGCGGATGGCGGCACGTTATTTCTTGATGAAATTGGCGATATGCCGCTAGCCCTGCAAGCCAAGCTATTGCGCGTGCTGGAAAGTGGTCGTTACCGCCCGCTGGGGGCGAGTGAAGAGCGCTGTGCTGATTTGCGTTTGGTGGCCGCTACCCATCAGCCGCTACGCGAGCAGATCCGCGATCGGCAGTTTCGCGCAGACCTTTACTACCGATTAGGCCAGTTCCCTCTGGCGTTGCCGCCCCTTTCCGAACGCCGCGACGACATCGCCATGCTAGCGCAGTCCTTTATTACCGACTTTTGTGAGCGTGAAGCACGTGACGAAATGGGCATTACCCCCGCCGCACTGCGCCTTCTGTATCGCCGTGATTACCCAGGCAACGTCCGCGAGCTAAAAAACGTGATCGATTATGCCTGTGCCATGACGCCTCAGGGGGCCGATATCGACGCTTACCTGTTGCCAGGTGAGCAAACACCCAATGAGCAAGCCTCGTCGGTGTCGGCCGAAGACACTGGGTTTGCGCTACCCGATGACATTGATGATCTTCGCCAAGCCCTGCGCGATGTCGAGTCCGCCATTATTCGTCAGCGCTTGCGGCGGTTCGGGGGGAATCGTGCCCAAGTGGCTGAGAGCCTCGGCCTGCCTAAGCGAACCTTGGCCCATAAATGCCAGCTGTTAGAACTGGATACCAAATGAACACGATGTTGTTAAATCGCCACGTCTTAGCCGGTGGTTTGCTGGTGCTGTTGACGCTATTTAGCCATCCCTCACGGGCAGAAGGGCACACTGCGTTGCTGGAAAGTGCTCAGACATGTGCTGAGGAGACCTCTCGTTTAGAGCGCCTGCACTGTTACGACGCGCTTTTCCAAACGCCAAATCCAAGCGCCGACACCCACGAACTGCCCGCGTTATGGCATGCCATTGAAAGGCAAGAGGCCGGTCGCTCCGGTGACGAAATGGGGTTGGTCATGCGCGAAAAGGGCAGTGATGTATTGATCAGTGTGCCCGCGTTAGGCACAACGCCGCCCCGGCCCATCATGGTGATGGCCTGTGAAAAAATGATTACCCGATTCCAACTGCACATGCCGCTCCCGATCGATAACGCACGCGTGGAACTCGAACTGACGGGCGATGGGAGAACCATCGATCAGCAGTGGCGCGTCCGTGACGGCGGGCAGATAGTGAGTGGTGGCCGTGGGTTACCTGCCATCGACACGCTTCGTCAATTGCTTAGTGCTGACGAAATTACGCTACGCAGTGATGTGAGCGCGCTGGATGGTCTGCGCTTTGATGTATCCGGCCTTCGTGAGGATATTCAACCACTACGCGATGCGTGCCGCTGGTAAAGGAGTCACCCATGCGCATCACCGTTGAAGCTCATCTAACGCCCGTATTGGCGCCGCTTGATGTTAACGATGCGGGGCACCCGGTCGGCGAGCCGTTGGAAGACACCAACGACTATCTGGCGCTTGATGAAGAGATGATGAAGATAGGCTCGCTGCAGCACGCCCACGTTGATTGGGATACCGCCGAAATGCTGGCCGT
This sequence comes from Halomonas sp. HL-93, assembly GCF_900086985.1. Lineage (NCBI taxonomy): Bacteria > Pseudomonadati > Pseudomonadota > Gammaproteobacteria > Oceanospirillales > Halomonadaceae > Halomonas > Halomonas sp. HL-93. Next base: position 3,516,748 of record NZ_LT593974.1, on the reverse strand, counting down.
GCGCATGCTGAGCGAAAAAGGCAAGGATCTAAAGGTGTTGGGGCATTTAGTGCATTGCCTGCAACACGGTGGAAATGGCGTGCGTTTTGCGCTTTCGCTACGCCTGCTTGCCCGCAGCGTGGGCCAGCCCTGGTGGTCCCAGGCCTACCCGTTCGCGGGCAGCAAGGGTGCCAAACTGCGCGCCCGGTTGTTTCAGCAGTTTATCCAACGCAGCGTGAAGTTAGTGTCGGCGGTCGATTTTCACAATGCAGAGGATGAATTTGACGCTTGCCAAGCATCGCTTGACGAGCTTCAGCAACAAGCCGCCGCCAACGCATTGCCTGAAAAGACGTTAGATGAACTGGGCCGGCAATTGCTTGCCCAGCGTCCGGCTGCATCACCTTCCGTCGACGAGAAAACGCCGCCGGAAAACTCGGCGGCTGATCGGACCAACGCAACCCCATCAACGACGACGACATCCACAGCGACGTCGGCCAAAGCGCCTGAGCTGCGGATGGAAGCCGGAAATGAGCGCTCCAACCGCCAAAGCTTGCTCAAGATGGCCGATTTTCTGGTCGAGCAATCCCCCGGCGAACCGCTGGCCTATCGGCTGCGCCGTTTTGCGATTTGGGGGGCAATTCAGGCGCTCCCCAATGCGAAGGAGAGCGGCAAAACCGAGCTGGCGCCTGTGTCAGCCGACCGGATCGCCGATTATCGCGAAGCGCTCGCGCGAGGAGGCGATCACGACCTGTGGGAGCGCATAGAGAATAGTTTGACGTTAAGCCCCTATTGGTTGGAGGGCCACCGGTTAAGCGCGGGGCTTGCAAAACAGTTAGGGCACTCACGCTGTGCCGAGGCGATTCGCGAGGAAACCCAACGCTTTGTAGAGCGGTTATCGGGTATTGACGCCCTGGCGTTTAATAACGGAGTGGCGTTTGTCGATGACGAAACAAAACGCTGGTTATTCAGCAATACGCAAGGCACGGGAGCGGCTGGCGGTGGGGGAGACGCTTGGCAAGCCGGTCTGGACGAGGCGCGCGACGCCATGGCGGAGGGTGATGTTGGGGCCGCATTAAAGGTGCTCGACCAAGGCTTAAGCGGTGCCCGCTCGCCACGCGATAGCGCCTATTGGCGCTTGGCCAGCGCGGACCTATTACACGAGGCAGGACTGGAAAGTCTGGCTCAGCATCATTACCGAACGCTTCATCAGACGGTAACGGCGCTAGCGCTTGAGCAGTGGGAGCCGACGCTGGTCTCGCGGCTAGAAATCGCACTCAAAGCATCGCACTGACAATGTCGTTAATACAAGGGACGAGGGATAAAGGCTAATGTGGTCAACGTTAACATCAAAGCTGAGCCGCTGGGTGCCGGGCCTATCAAGAGCACAAACAGCACACAATAGTGCGAAGGCCAAGGGCAATAAAGCAAAAGGGCTGTTACGGCTTACCACCCTGCTTTGGGCGCTACTGTTAGTGGCGTTAGTGATTGCCATTTGGTGGCTAGGACCGCGATGGGAGGTCGCCGGTATAACGCCCCTGGCAGCGCTGTCCAACCGCTTGCTAGCGACGTTGGCTGTCGTGACCCTCGTGGTCGTCATCTGGGGTGTTCGTCTTGCGCGGCGTTTACGGTCGTTGGATGACGAACGCCAGCAGGAAGAAGCGCGCCAACAAGACCCGGTTATGCCCCAGGTCGAACGTCAAGAGGCCGCTCTCAACAACGTCCTGAGTGAAATTACCGCCAACCTGGGCGGGGGCGATAATAGTCGATATCGCTTGCCCTGGTACCTGGTTATGGGCGTTGAGAATGCTGGCAAAACCAGCCTGATTAATCGTTCTGGCCAGAACTTTGCGTTGACCCACGTGATGAAAGCGTCCGGGCAAAGCACCAAGCAGGGGCAGCTTGGCTTTGACTGGTGGATCGGTGACAAAGCGGTACTGATCGACCCTGATGGAGAGTTACTGACCCAGGGCGCGATGGAAGGTGGTGAGCCTCAAGCGCAGCAAAGCCGATTGTGGGACCACTTTGTTGAATGGTTAGAGCGTAATCGCGCCCAGCGGCCACTGGATGGTGTCGTCCTGGTGCTTGATCTCGCCCGTTTAAGCAATGCCCAGGTCGCGGTACGCAAAGCCTATGCGGCATTGCTGCGCAGCCGGCTGCGTGAACTGATGGAGCGCCACGGCACGCGACTGCCGGTGTATGTCACTTTCAGCAAAATGGATTTGCTGCACGGCTTTGACGACTTTTTCCGGCATTACTCTCGAGCGGCACGCAAAGCGCCGCTTGGTTTTACGTTTTCGCCTGACTCGATGGATACCCCTGGAAAATGGGAAGCTGAGTTCGAGGCCGACTACGACGAAATGCTGGCGCGTTTGAACAAGCAGTTGCCCGCTATGTTGTCGGAATGCCGAGACCGGGAAGAGCGCGAGTCCGTGTTCCGCTTTGTACGTCAACTGGCCGGCCTGCGCGATGTACTGCTGGGCTTTTTGACCGAGTCGCTTTCCAGCGACCGTTTCTCAACGGCGGCCATGGTGCGCGGTACCTACTTCACCTCGGTCTATCAGCAAGGGGTTCCCGAAGATCCCTTTGTGGATGCGGCCGCTCGTCGTTACGGTATGGATGAAAGCATTCAGCCGGCCCACCGGGCGACGCGTAGCGCGCTCTACTTTACCGAAGAGCTGTTCGAAAACGTTATTTACCCCGAGGCGGGGCTGGCGGGCGACAACGCGAGGGTGACTCAACAGCGGCGGCGCACACGCACTATTAGCCTGGCGGCCTGCTTGATCATAGGGGTTGGCCTGGTGGGCGGCTGGACGCATTTCTATCAGAAAAACAGCGTTTCTTTGGCCGCCGTGGAAACCCGTGCAGAAACGTTTCTGGCCACCGACCCTGAGGCATTCCGGAGTGATGACCCCAGTGGCTATGAATTACTCGAGCCGCTTGACCGTTTACGAAGCGCGCTGGAAACCTTCGATGAATACCGCTCCCACACGCCCTATCTGGCCGATATGGGGCTGTACCAGGGGCATGTCATTGGCGCCCAGGTAGAGCGGGCCTATGTGGCGATGCTCGAGCACCAATTCTTACCCGCCTTGATGATCGGCATCATGGACGATATGAACCGTGCCGAGGCGGGCAGTAATGAAAAACTCGCGTTGCTGCGTGTGCTGCGCATGATGTCTGACGACAGCGGTCGCCAAACCGATCGGGTGATGCGCTTCATGGCTCGACGTTGGCAAGGGGACTTCCCCCAACAGGGCGTAGTGCAAGAGCGCCTCCTGGATCACCTTGACTACGCCATGGCCCATACCGATCTAGAAGGGCATATCGCTGACGGTAGCCAGCGTGCCGAGCAGGCCATGGAGCCACTTAGGGGTAGCCTGAATGCTGCACAAGAAGAGCTGTCACGCCAGCCAATTGATGAGCGTGTGTATGCCGCGCTAAAAGCAGCGGGAAGCCGTGAAGGCGAGCCACTGGATCTGCGCCAGCGTGTGGGCACGTTGTTCGATACCGTGTTCATGGCGCGTAACGACAATCCAGAACATGTGACGCTACCGTATCTCCTTACACGTGATGGTTTTGACGACTATTTCCTACAGGAATTAGAGCGCGCCACGGAGCTTGCGCTCATTGATGCATGGACGCTGGGCCAGCGGGATGACATCAACTTTAGCAAGGCGGATAAACAGCAGTTGCAAACCGCCCTGCGTGAGCATTATGTCAGCGATTACCATGTCAGTTGGCGTGATGCGCTGGGCAATACGCAACTGGTCCCCTTGCCCGATATTCATCAAGCGATTGTGGTGGCCGACGCCCTGGTGGGTGCCAAGCGACCGCTGGATCGTTTGCTATCGGCGGTTGAGCGCAACACAAGTCTTTACCCAGAGCTGCCTGAGGGCGATGAGCAAGCGCGTGAGGCATTAAAGCACTCTTCACGTTATGAACTTGCCGCCGAGATAGAGCAGCCTTTCACGCCCCTTAATCAGCTTGGCGAAGCACGCGATGATAATCCGTCCTCGCTGGAGGAAATTAAGGAAGCGATCACCGAACTGCGTGACTATTTACTCGATATTGAAGAATCCAGCGATGCCGGGCGCGCCGCCTTTGTGAACGTGCGCGACCGCTTATCGCTGCGGGGTGACGACCCCATCAACAACCTAGAAAAAATAGCCGAAAACACACCTCAGCCGGTGGGTAGCATGCTGGAAGACTTGGCTGATCAAAGCTGGCAGTTAATGATGGCTAGTGCCACCCGTCATCTTGAGCGCCAATGGCTTGATGATGTCGTGGCACCCTACCAGGAGCGTTTAGCCGGGCGTTATCCCCTAGCACCCAATGCAAGCCAGGAAATTTCGCTGAACGATTTCGAAGATTTCTTCGCGCCTGATGGCACGCTGGATGCTTTCTATCAAGATAACCTTGAGCCTTTCCTTGAGGGCGCGCCTGAGCACCTAGTGGATGCCGAGGGCAATTCGATATTGCGTGACAGCGTGCACAGCGCGGTCGAACAGGCCGAGCAGATTCGCCGTGCTTACTTCAGCCGCGACGGTGCGCTTGACGTTGAATTTGCCCTCGAACCCATCAGCCTGAGCCCCGATAAACGACGTAGCGTGATTAGTGTGGATGGCCAACTGATCGAGTATGCCCACAGCGCTAGCCAGCGTGTGTCGATGGTATGGCCCAATTCGCTGCGTGGTGGTAACGAAAGCCGCGTCACCATGGTGCCCAGTGAGGTTAACCGCTCCCCCCGCAGTGTGACGCAGGATGGGGCCTGGGCATGGTTCCGCTTGTTGGAAGACGCCGATATCACCAACGTTGGCGAGCGTGAGTTGGAACTGCGCTTCAATGTTGATGGCGGTACAGCGCGTTACCGGTTACTTGCCAACGGCGCACCTAACCCCTTTACGCGCTCACTGGCCGCGGGCTTTGAACTCCCCTCAGCGCTATATGCAGAGCGAGGCAACGATGCTGACGAAACTTAAGCAGCTGTTTAGCTCGGGCAATACGCGGCCCGCTTCGCAGCATGCGCGGCAGGGTGTTAAACGCGCCCGCCCGCTTGAAGCGGCACGCGATGAGGACATTGATAAGTTTATCGAAGCGGTCTACCAAGCGGATGCCAAGGGGCATTCGCCCTGGGTACTTCGCGATAACAGTGTACTGGAAACGTTACGCCGCGCCCTGGAGTTTACCGTGCACCGTGGCCTATGGCTTCAGCAAGTAGAGGGCCAAGTGGCCCATTGGCAGGGTCGCTTGCTAGCGCTGCACCTTGGCGAGGGGCCGCCGCTCGGCATGGTGCTTGCCTGCCGTCCCGATGATGAGGCCGCTTGGCAACTGCGTTTTTTCTACATCAGCCAAGAGTGGAAAGGCAGTGGCCATGGCACGCGGTTATTAAGAGCAGTGCGCCGCAGCTTAAATGGCGTGCCGCTACAAGCGCGCCTACCGGTGTCTTGCCACTCCGCCATCGATAGCCTTGAGGCAGCGGGGTTCACCCGCCAATACGTGGATGCCTATGACGTCGCCAGCTATGAAGCGCCCGCCACCTGGGATGAATGAGCAACACGAATAAGCGGGACAAGCACGAACAAGCAGGGTTGCAAAAGGAGTAGTCGCAATGGGCCAGAAATTTGTACTCGTCGGTGATATCGGCACTGACCACGATGGTTTTCCACCGACACCGGTCACCGCAGGCAGCGGCACGGTGATGATGGACGGCAAGCCGGTTGCCCGCGTGGGTGACCCCCTGGCACCGCATGACAAACCCAACCACTCACCCCATCCACGTGCGATTGCGCAGGGCTCAAGCAGTATTTTAATCGACGGTAAACCCGCAGCACTGACGGGCCACGCGGTGGATTGTGGTGGTGTGGTAATTGGTTCTGGCTCAGGGGAGGGAGGTTGAGATGATAGGCACAGGCCTGCAATTCACCCTGACGCTACCTGGCGTTGACGACATCGCGGTGATCGACTTCACCCACCGCGAAGCGCTCTCCCAACCTTTCGAGCTGGCGCTTAGCCTGGCCAGCCGTGACGGCAGCCTGGACGCGGCTGAGCTGCTGGATCGTGAAGCTTCATTAACCATCTGGCAGGACGGCGAAGCGCTGCGCCGGGTGCACGGCATCGTCAGCGAATTTGGCCGGGGCGACCGCGGCCACCGCCGCACCTTCTACTCGTTGGTGCTGCGCCCGGCGCTGTGGCGGCTTTCCCTGCGCCACAACTCGCGCATCTTCCAGAAGGTCGACCCGCTCACCATCATCAACACCCTGTGCGACGAGCGGGGTATTACTGACGTCTCTTTTGCGGTCACCCGCGAGCTTGCCGAGCGCGAGTACTGCGTGCAGTACCGCGAGACCGACCTCGCCTTTATCGAGCGCCTGGCCGCCGAAGAGGGGCTGTTTTATTTTCATGAGTTTGAAGCACGTGACGGCGGCGCCCATCGGCTGATCTTCGCCGACGACCCGCAGCTACTCACTAGCCTAGGCGAGCTCAGCTATCACAGCCGTGCCGGTGGCACCGCTCCCATGCGCCATGTGCGCAAACTCAGCCATACCGCCCGGGTGGCGAGTTCGTCCGCCACGCTCAAGGATTACAGCTTCAAGAACCCCGCCTATGCGCAACTCCACGACCACCTGGGCCGCGACGTTGAGCAGCACGGCCAGCAAGTGGACTACGAACACTACGACTACCCCGGCCGCTACAAGCAGGACGCCTCCGGCGAGCCCTTTACCCGCATCCGCCTGGAACAACTGCGCCGCGAGGCGATTACTGCCAGCGCGGAAAGCGACCTGCCAGAACTGGCCCCCGGCCTGCGCTTTAGCCTGACCGACCACGACACCGACAGCCTCAACCGCGATTGGCAGGCCATCGAAGTACGTCATGTCGGCGAGCAGCCCCAGGCGCTGGAAGAAGACGGCATCACTCAAAGTGATTCTGCCGGGATGACCCGCTACCACAATCAGGTCACGCTGATCCCCGGTGATGCCCCCTGGCGAGCAACGCCTAATCCCAAACCCCGCGTCGATGGCCCCCAGGTTGCCTTTGTGGTTGGCCCGGAAGGCGAAGAGATTCACTGCGACGAGCACGGCCGGGTCAAGGTCCAGTTCCCCTGGGATCGCTACGCAGAGCCAAATGACACGGCTAGCTGCTGGGTACGCGTCGCCCAGGGCTGGGCGGGCGGCGGCTATGGCAGCATCGCCATTCCGCGCATTGGCCACGAAGTGATTGTCTCGTTTCTGGAGGGTGACCCAGATCAGCCGCTGGTTACCGGGCGTACCTATCACGCCGTCAACACCGCGCCTTACCCGCTGCCCGAGCACAAAACCCGCACGGTACTACGCACCCAAAGCCACAAGGCCGAAGGCTTCAACGAACTGCGCTTTGAAGACGAAGCGGGCGAAGAACAGATCTGGCTCCACGCCCAGAAAGACCTGGAGCTACTGACGCTTAACGACCGCACCGAAGAGATCCAGCACGACAGCCACCTCAAGGTGCATAACGACCGCATCAGCGAAATCGATAACGACGATCACCACACAGTGCATCACAATCGCCACACGAAGGTAGATGGCGACGACCACCTGATGATCGACGGCACCCGTCATGAAAAAATCGGCCAGGCTCAGCTGCTGGAAGCCGGGCAAGAAATTCATCACAAAGCGGGCATGAAGGTGGTGATCGAAGCAGGCGCGGAAATCACCCTAAAAGCAGGTGGCAGCTTCCTGAAAATCGACCCCAGTGGCGTCACCATTGTTGGTCCGCAGGTCAAGATTAACTCTGGGGGTAGCCCAGGCAGTGGCAGTGGGCAGGCGGCGCAGGGGCCGACATTACCGATGGAAGCAGAGACAGAGAGCCACCAGGCTGTTGCGCCTATCAATCGCCCTGCTCAGCTTAAAACCCTGCTGAAGGCTCCGCCAAGCTGTGAGATTTGTGAAGAGACAAACCAGGGAAATAGCTAGATGGAACGCCCTCAGGCAATCACACATGCATTGGTGGACGGGGTTCGTTACCCCAATGCGTTCCAGCGCTTATATAGCTGCGATGACATTGAGGATATCGAGCCCCTCTACTTGATGACTCGCTGGTCATCTTTGGCTGAGCAGGGGCCAATTCTGGTGCGTCTTAAAAACAATGGCCTGGCGGAGGAAGCTTACGCTAACGAAGAAAGACTATATCGTTCGCTTTCGTTACTGAGCAGCCCCGCAAGCACGGGCGACTTGAGCAATCACCTGGCTCGATGTGTGACGTTTAACGGGGAAGGCGGGCAGGAGCAGCTACTGCGCTTCGCGGATCCCCTGGTCACTAGGCACTGGTTGAGCAGCTATGGGCATGACCTTCCGGCGGCGCTCATGGGGCCCATCGATACGTGGTGGGTGGCGGACTGGGCGCCTAATTGGGCCGCGCCGCGCCCCATCACATGGCAGCCCTTTATGTCTCAAGTGAGCTCAGAGACAACGAAGACAGCGACGGCAGATACGTTCCCACCCATGGGGCGTGACCAGCTAACGGCCCTTGAGGCGGTGACCCGCTGGCAACTCAAGGAGCGCCTGACGGATTACTTTAGCGAGCATGCGGCCGAGGCGTGGCAACGTCTTCCGAGTGAGGGTCGCGGTCAATGGCTTGACGACCGCTTAGACGATGCCATCGCGTGGGGAGTCAGCACGGAACGCCAGCTCGCCATCTGGGTGGAGCTCAGCTTGAACTGGGGCGAAGACTATATGACCGCGAGCGATGGCTTGTATGCCGATTGGGCACGGCATTCGCCTAACGACGCTCGCCTCTCCCGGCAAGATCAGCTTTATGCATTGGATGCTTGGAGCCGCACCCCGGCCGCTAACGCCCCTCAAGGCGCGCAGAGTCACGCATCACTTTCCCAAGAACCACTATTTATAGACGAGGAAGCCGATGGCTAACACGGATGTTCAAGCGCAGGCACGCGATGCCGCCTTTGATGAAACGCCCCTTGGAGGCGGTGTCTGCCCACTGTTTATCGACATCGATATTTTCCCCGTGCGTTACGCCATTGACGAGGCGCCCACCGAAGCAGATGCGCCAGCGCCACACCCGATTGACGATGATTGGCAGGGGCCAGATTACCCTTCACTCGAAACCCGCGACTACACGCTTCGACAACTGCGAGACGGCTGGCTCTATGTCTGGGTGGAGGAAGAGGGAGAGCAACGACTTGACGAATACCGCGTGGAAGGCGCTACGTTCAATGGTGCTTCTCACCTAACGTATCCAACCTATGCCTCCATCGCCTTAGCCTACTCCTCCGTCCAATGGACCGAGCGCATTCGTGAGTATGCGCTGGAAAACGAAGATTTTCGTCACCGCATTATGCGTTCAGTCGATTTGATAGCGGCGATAAATACGGTGGGCGATTGCGCATCGCTTTCCACCCATGCCGCTCCGTTAACTCAGATTGCTGAGTATGTTGCAGACATTACGCCCAATGGTGCGGTTAGTGGCTTCACGAGCACTACCGTCTCGACCGTAGAGCGGGATGTGGCGACGGAAGGCGATGAAAGTGCCGAAGAAGGGGTCTATCAATTACTTGCAGTAAAACCCGAAATCAGCCAAGACAGCGTATTAGCCGACATCAAGCATCACGACGAAGCGGTGTTTGTAGCGCTTGATGACGATTTAGGAATCGTTAACGACCTGACTATGGCGCTTGTCGGTCGAGAAATGGAGCTAGAGGCATTTCTGGATGAACACGGACATAAGCTAGAGACCGCTCAAGTCGTTAAAGCCCTGTGCCTGATCGATATTGATGAACTGATCAGTGATGATATCCGCCAAGACCCAGAGCGTTATCGCGAACTGACCGTTAAGACCGGTGAACTACTCGATGCTTTGAAAAATGTGACTAACGGATCAGATCATACGTTGCTCCACAGGGAGCAGCGTATCAATCAGCGTCGCGAAGAGCTTATTGAACTCGGCATGCCGAATCCTCCTGGTCTCAATAGCCCGCTATATGAAGAGTGGCATGGGAAAGAACTTCCCCGTCTTGATGTCAGGCTGGATGACGCTATTGCCTTCTTAACTGAAAAAGGCCCACAGCTTGAGCGCTTGCAGGCCCATGTGGAAAACAGCCTCGCGGATTTAATTATTTGGATGGAACGGCTGCCAACATCGGCTCAAGAGCTGTGTATTGATACCTGTGTTGCCGAGAAGAACCAGGCCATTCATGAATTTGGCTGCATGGTGATTGAAGCACTTGGCGGGACGCAGACCGGCCGTGTTTGGTTGAATGATACCTATCAAGCGAAAGATACGCTGATCGGCTTTTCGATGCTGAATTTCGATCCAGCCCTGGCCGACGCCTTAGAAACCATTACGAAACATTTCATCGAACAGGGTACGGAAGATGGAGAGCCCGCCGATAGCGGTGTAACGGCCACCAGCGTGGTGTCGCAAATTAACGACGCTATCGGCATTCTCGAGCTGGACGAGGTGCAGAGGCATCCTGTTTATCAAGCCCTGGCGCCGTCTGTACGTGAAGCGTTCGATACACTTCGAGCGCAGGTAAGCGGCTCTTCCAAGAAACTGTGGGAAACCATTGGCTATCAATTTTTGCCTTCTTTAAGTGCCAAAGGGCAGGTGTCTCTGGAAAAGGCCGCAAGGTCGCTAGTGCATTCCGTGATGGTCGTTCTGGTACACCCGGAAATTGCGTCTTCGGAACTGGTGATAGATACCGCCTACGAAACCAAGCACCGCCAATGGCGAGAAAGAGCTTGGGAGCTTACTGGAAGAATTCGCGACGTTGAGCGACGCAGCAAGAATGCTGGCTACAGCGCTCAGGAGCGCCATGCAAATCTCCGAGAGTTAGAGCAGCTAGAACAGCAGCGTTTCGAGCATGCGTACAACGAGCCTAAGCGTATAACGGCTGCGGATAACTCGCTCGACCAGCGTGCTTTGGGTAACCAAGTAAGCACTAATAATCTTGCCAGCGTGGGCTATCATGAACTGCGCGAACAGCACCGCATGAAACTCATCGGCGGCGCCAGCGCCGCAAAACGCCACTTAACCAGTCGGGTTGATCAATTAGGCGGTGGTATGGCGCTCTTAATTGCAGGGCTTAACCTTTACAACTTTATCGACGCTGCTCGCACCGCCCAAAAAGAGGGCGTGGATGAAGAGGATATGCGCAAACTAGCGGCAACGACGGGGGCTGCCACGGTGGCGGTTATGAGTCTATGGGTAATGCCGTTTTGGGATAAATATGCTAAGCAGAAATTCATGCTGTCAGGAAAAATGACGGCGGTGGCGGGTGCAGGCGTTTCTAAATGGAGTGCATCAACGAATAACGCACAGGCTGCACGCCTTGCCGCAAAATTGGCCACCCGTATGGCGGGGTTGTCGGCCATTGGGGCAATTGCTGCAGGGCTGGATACTTGGCAGACAAGCAAAGAGTTAAGGGAAGCAACCAGTAGTGGCGAACTTTATGCGCTTCATGTCAAAAGAGCTGCTGGCGCCGCTATGACTATTACAGCAGGATTTCAGATGGCTGGGGCTATCAGGGGTCGAATAGCCATTCTAGGACGAACATTCGCCTTCGCCTGGATACTCGGGCCCTGGGTCTCTGGCATTTTATTTGCGGCTGGTGTTGTCCACCTAATCGCCTCGCATTTCGCTGCCCGCTACAAGCGTGAAGGAGTACGCGGCTGGCTGTATACCAGCACCTGGGGCAAGGGCGACCTGCAGTGGGAGGACAGTGACGAGGGCAATAAAAACGAGTGGCGGGCCTTGATGGAAACCTTGTTGCAGCCTTCAGTCAAATTAACTGCCGTGAAGGGGGGCATCGACATTGGCGAATCCCATAGCACCTACTATGGAGTGAAAATCAACTATGTTCATGAAGGCTTCTGGGTGCAGATTGCTTTTCCCGCTTTCCTAGCGGGGGAGACCGTTAAGATTTCCGAGATTGCCCGAAGTGGTTTCTGGGCAGATGGCGGCAGCTTCGAGCAAAGCTTCTCTCGGCAAGACGGGCGAGGAGCTGAACTACCTGCCGATGCTGACTATGATACAGATGATGTGCGTGTTTGGCAGGCCTGGATACCGGCTAGCGAGCAAGCAGAAAACACCTCATTCATCCTCACGATGGATTATTCCGAAACATTGCTATCGTCAAACGAAGGTCAATCAAACTACACCTTTTATAAAGCCGATGCCGCCTCTGGCAAAAAAGAAATCGAACCCAATACTGAAGAGAGCGGTGAGGTTAGCGCGCCTACCCGTTTTGAACTCACGGTTCCCATGACCCCAGAAGAGTAAGGATACGTTTATGTGGTTTATTCAGCCCAAGCAGGACTATATCGCCCAAATTCCCTGGGAACATGTGGATGAACCTGCAGTAATGAGCTGGCAAATTAGGGCGCGCAATTATGATACGCCCGCGGCGAATGCTTTGTTTGTCGTATTTGCGCTTATTAGTTTGGGGGGGGGGTATTTTATGGCCCTTGTTGATGAGTCGTTGTTAGTTTCCGTTTTGATTGGTGGGGGGATGTTCATACTTTTCATATTGATTGCCATGAGCATGACCCACCAGACCGCTATCCTTGTCTACCGCTTTACGGAAACACATGCTGAAGAGTGTTCCTGGAAACCCCAGATGGATGCCGTGAAGCCATTTCTGAAATGGTCAGCCATTATCTTAATGCCGATTGTGGTAGTGCTCATTATCATGGATCCTTCTCTGATCATTACTAGCCTTGGCCCACTGGCAATGGGCTTCGCTGCATGGATGATGGGCTCGTCAAAAGGATATCAGGAAATCGCTAGAGGAAGCCGTCATGACGAACTTGACTGGCGAAAAACCGATAAGATCTACCTTTACCCGGGAAGAGATATTATTGGCTTAAATATACCCTGGTATCATCCTGAACTTGATGAAGTAATTCCAGAGGGTATTAGAGAGATTTATTGCAGGGAAGGTGAACGGGAAAATGTATTAAGTTTCTTTAAAAGCAGGCTTCCAGAAGTTGAGATTGTGGAAGAAAAGTTTCATTTGTAAGTATTTATTATGTATAAAGTTGGTTAGGTTGAGGGTTTTTAGATATTGTTTGAGCGCCGCTAATGTTTTTTCTTGGCCCTCAGTAAAGCTGAATAGCGTAACCGGTGGTTGCTTATTCGGTCCCTCTTGTACTTCTCTGATTATCAATTTGAGATTGCTCTGTTAGCAGAAGTTAATGGAATCTTAAACATTTTTAAGCGACAAGGACGTCAGTTATGAGTCAGAAGGCACCGGACTTGCCGCGCCCTGCTTTCTTCCAGCCCCTCCGGGCTGATGATATTGAGTCCTTTCCAGGTGGCAAGGTTATTTATCTGTCGCCGATTCTCTTGCCCACGAAATCCGCGCCATTCAGAAGGCCGGTCAGAAGACCCTGCCTGCGAGCCTTGATGAGTGGTCGAACCCCTTCCCGAGGAACAGTGGGCCAAGTCTAGCGCAGAGCTTGCGCGCCTCTCAAAAGAGGTCAAACAGCGTCATGCTCTGCAGCCAAACCGGCCGATCATTGCCATCTTAGCCGAGGTCTATGGCGAGGAAGCGTCACTTTCGGCCTGAAGCAATAAGCTTGTCAGGCTGACAGCATGCTCGACGGTATTGAATCACTAACCCAGCAGAGGAGAACTAAAGCAGTGAGTGAAAAAGAACCTATTGAAAAGCAAGACAAAGCCTTAATTGAAGACATTGATTTTGATTGCCCCGTATGTAGCTCTTGTTTTTGCAAGGAGTCGCAGTGGATTACCGATCTTTTGAAAGCCGATACGGCCACTTGCCCACAGTGCGAAAGCGAGCTGTCAATCGGGGCCGAGGACAAGCATCTTCTCGCGAGTGCCATGAAGAAAAAAGAGCGATTCGGGAAAGTCATGTTTGTTTTTATGGTGCCCTACATCATCGTAGGACTTCTCGTGTCCCTCTCATTCGGTGGACTCGGCTTTATGCTTTACATGCCTGTCGGACTTTTGGCTTTTTCTTTACTGAAAATGCTATTCGATAATCAACCGGATCTGACGATAAGTCTGAAATCAGACGCATAACTGAAACCTAGCTATTCAATCGACAGTTGGGTGCTCGGCACCCTTTTAAGGAGAGAGCGCGTGTTTCCATTAAGTTTTAAAAAGTCTTTTGATATTGAGTTTATCCAATCGTTGTATGATCGGCTCGTGAGCCATGATGACGCAGTAAAGCTAATACTCAGAACAAAGAATGGGCGCAAGACCGATGACCCCAGCAAAGCCGGTCTTGGCGAAATCCGCAATGCCAGCAACAAGCAGCTGTTTGGGATGAGTGCGAAGGAAGGAATCGTTCACACGAAGCATGCGGGGGCGCTCCAAGCCCCTTTGTTTGACTTTCTGAAGGAGCGGGAAATTCACCAGCAGGAGGTCAGTCCGGATATCGGCGTCGCCTGTGTTCTTCTTTATGTTGTTTTGGTTGTCGGCGGTGGGTTGCTATATACCACTCACAATAATGCCGAGTTTCTCTACCCCTATCTGCTGGGCTGTGTGGCCTTCGTCCTCTCTGGACTCGCATTGATATCTTATGCTTACAAGCCTGGCCAAAAGCAGTGGTCCATCCCCGCTATGCTACTCCTCGCTATCGGCGCCTTACCCACTGCCCCTTCGAGCCTGCTGGCATTACCGATGATCAATTACTTGGGGCGCGCCAAGCTACATAGAGTACTTAACCAGGGCGGGGAAGACACCGAGACAATCCATACCTAGCCCCATACATGCAGCACCTGACTGTATCCCAACCTCAGTAATAGCCTGGGTTAGAGCCAGAAGAGGCTTTATCTTTGTTCACAGCGAATTGCGCGGCTGGCTTCATACCTGACCCAATCAATTTCAGCCAGCCGTTGCACACAAGTTGATATCCCGGCCAATAAAAAACCAGCGACGTGCTAAGGCACTTCTCTGCCACCAAGGCAGGCAATCGAATCGTGCTCCGCGACTACATTTTCGAGGGATTTGCATAACGCCTGAAATGCTTCACTGGAGTGCCCGGGGCGCTGGTGGAGTTCAATTTCGACATGACCCAAGTGAGGTAGTCCTTCTTCTTCGGACACGATTCGGCAGCCCGGTGGCACGCTGCGCGGGGTTTTAACCGTTATGGCTAAACCATTTTGTACCGGGATGTTGATGCCCGTCGGGGATTGGCTGACGTAACGCAGTTCCCAGCGCGTCTCATCGCGGCCCAGGGCGGATAACGCATGCGCCCTGAAAATGCAGCCTTCGGGATTTAGGGCCAACGGCAGCGTTTGCCATTGCGAAAGCGAGGCGTGTTCGGCCATGACCCACACCATTGGCTCCCAGCCGAGTAAGTGGCCAGATTGGGTAGGCTTATGCCTTACCGAGAGCACCACGTCCAACAACCCTTCCTGAAACCGCTTGACCAGGGTGTCGCTGATATCACACTGCACTTCAAGCTGAATATGCGGATACTGGGTCGAAAAGCGCGGCAGCAAATCGGGCAAGTAGGTGGCCGCCTGTTCTTCCGAGGTGCCCAAGCGGATGAGCTCGCCGTGGGTCCCGCCCTTTAGTAGATCTTTGGCTTCATCTTCCAGCTTGAGCATATGACGAGCGTAGGGCAGCAGACGCTCGCCCGCCGCCGTGAGCAATACGCTGCGGCTGGTGCGCTCGAAAAGCGCTTGGTGCATCTGATCTTCTAGCCGCTTGATCTGCAAGCTCATCGCCGATTGGGTTCGGTGCAGCACTTTGCCTGCCGCGCTAAACCCCTGGCATTCTGCGACGGTGACAAACGCACGCAGTAGGTCTGTGTCCATGATGAATGAGCCATTTAAATGGGTGTTATCTTAACTATTCATTTCTATTATGGAAGCCCCTTCACTAGCCTGTCCAAATGAGTTTTCAACGCGACAGGAGCGTGACCCCATGTCAATAACCGCCACTGAACAACCCGCGAATGCCTTGGAGGGGCTGATTGATCTTGAACAATACCCGATCAATGAATTGTCTTCGCCTGCGGGTAAGGCATTTATTGCCGGCTGCCAACGTCAGTTGGAAGCAGACGGTTGCGTGGTACTTAAAAACTTTGTCCCTGAAGCCGCATTAGCCCGGCTGGAACGTGAAACAGAGCGGTTATCGCCGGACGCCCACTACAATCAAACCGAAACGAACCCCTATAACAGCGATGGGGACGCGTCGTTACCGGCCTCTCACCCGAAAAACCGTTTCGATGACCGTACCAATGGTTTTGTCGCCGGTGATCGTATCGGCCGTGAGACGATTATCCGTCAGGTCTATGAGAACCCAGAATTTCAGCGTTTTATCGGCGCGGTGGTAGGTCTCGACGAGATTCACCAATATGCCGACCCGCTGGCGGATCTGGTGGTGAACGTGCTGCGCGAGGGGTGTCAGCACCCATGGCATTACGACACCAACGAGTTCATCGTCACCATGATGACCCGGCAATCCCACGCCGGGGGGCGCTTTGAGTATGCACCAGGCATTCGCAACCCAGAGGGTGAAAACTTCGCCGAGGTGGAAAAGGTCATCGATGGTGATCGCTCACGCTTGAAAGCGCTGGATCTTCAACCGGGCGATTTGCAGATTTTCTTTGGTCGTTATTCACTCCACCGCGTAACGCCGGTCGAGGGAGATAAAGAGCGCCATACGGTAATTTTCGCCTACGCCAAAGAGCCCGGTTTTGTGGGTCGGCCCGAGCGTGCCCAGCGCATCTTCGGCCGCATGGCGCCAGTGCATGAACAACTGCTGAAAGACGGCATGCAGCGCAGCGATAGCCTGGCGGATTAACGCCATGTCGTCTTTACAACGGCTACCCACTCCTAACGCGAGATATTCATGAGCATTGTTGAAAGCGAAAGCCTCACCGATAACGAGCCGGACAACATTCCAGTCGTTCCGTCAGCGCCGATGGCCAACGGCGATAGCATCCCCACCGCGTTTGACCCCAAGCAGCTACGTGCCGGGCGTTTGGAGCGCCTGCGTGCCATGATGGCGGAGGAAGGGTACGCGGCGCTGGTGCTGTTTGACCCGAACAATCAGCGTTATGCGACCGGGTCGCGCAACATGTTCGGCTACTTTTTGCGCAACTCCACGCGGTACGTATACGTGCCGCTGGAAGGGCCGATTATTCTGTTTGAATACCCTGGTAGCGCCCATGTCTCAACCTGGCTTGAGACCATCGATGAGGCGCGAACCTCCAAGGTAGTGTGGTCGGCCGTTAACCAGCGCGACGGTATGTCGTCCGATCCTTTCGGCGTGGAAATTGCCGAGTTGGTCAAAGAGCACGGTAAGGGCAACAAAAAGGTTGGGTTGGATCGCTGCGCGCTGAACCTGGCGCGGGCATTAGAAGCGCAGGGGCTGGATGTTTATGACTGCATGCAGGACACGTTGCACTGTCGGCGCATCAAAACACCCGAGGAAATTGCTTGTTTGGCGCAGTCGATGGCTGCCAGTGAAGCCGCCGTGGCGGAAGTCGAAGCGGCAATTAAACCTGGGATTACCGAGAACGAGCTGTTCGCGATCATGTACGGTGAGGTGATCCGAGGCGGC
Organism: Halomonas sp. HL-93; assembly: GCF_900086985.1. Taxonomy (NCBI): domain Bacteria; kingdom Pseudomonadati; phylum Pseudomonadota; class Gammaproteobacteria; order Oceanospirillales; family Halomonadaceae; genus Halomonas; species Halomonas sp. HL-93. The sequence goes on along the minus strand of NZ_LT593974.1, from coordinate 3,499,234 downwards.
GGTGAGTTTATCGAAACCCGCTTGCTGTCCTCGGGGCCGCGCACCAATCCCTGGTTCAACGAAGCCAGCGACCGTAAGATTCGCCCTGGCGAGCTGGTGGCGCTGGATACCGATACCATCGGTTGCCATGGCTATTACTCAGATTTCTCGCGCACCTTCCATGTCGGGCCGGGCAAGCCAACGGCCTACCAGCGCGAAATATATCGTATGGCTTACGACCAGGTGCACCACAACATGGGCTTGCTCAAACCCGGTATCAGCTACCGTGAAATCGCTGAGAAGGCCTGGAAAATCCCCGAGCGCTTTATTGACCGCCGTTACCCGTCGATCATTCACGGGGTGGGCATGCACGGTGAGACCCCGCTGGTCGCCCACCATATGGATTTTGATCGCTTCTCCAAGGACGGTGTTCTGGAGCCCGGGATGGTGGTCTCGGTGGAAAGCTACATTGGCGAGGTGGGTGCCGCCGATGGCGTCAAGCTGGAAGAGGAAGTGCTGATCACCGAGACCGGCATTGAGCGGCTTTCCCGCTATCCGTTTAACGACGCCTTGCTTGGACGCTAAGCGTCAATAGCCAAGCCGGCTGTTAGCGGTACCCGGCCATTAGTTCTCTCACCAGCGGTGTGTCGGCATCGCGGTGGGTGGGCAGCTCGAAGCGTGCCTTGGCAATCGCGGTGCGTGACAAGTCGGCAACAATCAGTGCTTCTTTGTCGTCGGCTTTCGCCAGTATCTCGCCGCCCGGTCCGAGAATGCGCGAGCCGCCCCAGAAATGGCTGTCGCCTTCCGGCCCGAAGCGGTTTGCCATAATCACCGGCGTGCCGTAGGTCATCGCATAAAAGCGCGTGTTTAACGCCCAGTTTTCCTCGTTGGAAAAGTCATCGCTGACGATGCCGCTGGCCGAGTTGATCGGTGCGCAGAGTATGGTAGGGCGGCGTGCACAAGTGCCGGGTTCCACAAGTCAGCGCAAATGAGCTGGGTAGCGGACCAGCCAGGGCGAATATCGGTTTGGGTGAGTTCGCTGCCATGGGTAAACCACTTGCCTTCCTCAAGCCCACCGTAGGTCGGCAGGTTAAGCTTTTGATGCACAGCGATGAGCTGGCCGTGCTGAAAGATAGCCAGCGCGTTGTAATATTCACCAGGACTCGCCTCTTCCACAAAGCCCACCACCAACTGCATGGAGCCGCATGCGTCGGCCAGTGTTTGAAAGCGTGGGTCTTCCAGCGGCATTGCTACCTGCATGACGCGGCTGGCCAACCGATAGCCGGTCAGTGAAAGCTCGGGAAATACCAGTAGCTCCACTTGGTCACGCTGCGCTTCGGCGATCAGCGCCAGATGGCGTTCAAGGTTATGGTCCACATCGCCAAGCGCGGTATTTATCTGTGCAGCGCCGACCCGCAGGCTAGTTTGATAATGCATGGGCTCCCCCATTGAAAAAGCCGCTCCCTGGGAGCGGCTTTGCTGCGTTGTGATGGCACGTCATATTATGCCAGCCCTCTACCAGAGCGCCTAGCCACGTTAGAGCAGGTCATTCTCTTCGAGGAAGCTTTCTGCTACGTCTTCAATCGACTCGCGCTCGACATCCACGCGGGCGTTGAGTTCGGCCATGGTGTCATCGTCTAACAGCTCGGAAAGCGCGTTCATCTGATCGGCGAGGTCAGGGTTAGCTTCCAGGGTTTCCGTGCGCACTACCGGGGTCAGCGCATAGGCAGGGAAAAAGTTTTGGTCGTCTTCAAGCACGTAAAAGTCAAAGGCGGGGATACGACCGTCGGTGGCAAACACTAGCCCAACGTCGACTTCCTCATCACGTAATGCTTGATATACCAACCCTGTATCCATGCGGCTCACATCGCCACGGCTGACGCGGAAATCGTATGCCTCTTGCAGTGGGCGCCAACCGTCTTCCCGGGCATAAAATTCGGCATTAAGCGCAAACGTTAGTCCCTCTCCATCGTTGACGGCGTCGGCTAAGTCAGACAGCGTTTCAATACCGCGCTCATCAGCGTCATCTTCGCGCATGGCAAGTGCATAGGTGTTGTTGGCAGCCGACGGTTCAAGCCAGGTCAGGCCTTTCTCGGCGTCGAGCTCCTTCACCCGCTCGTAGGTGTCTTCCGGGCTTAGGCTTTCGCTGACGTCGTTGTAATTTATCAGCGAGGTGCCGGTGTACTCCCAATAGAGATCGATTTGGCCGTTCTCTTGTGCTTGGCGAAGAACGGCAGAGCCCATGCCCGAGCGGCTGTCGACGTCGTAACCGAGTTCATCCAGGTACTGAGTTGTCATGCTGGAGAGGATTTGCTGCTCGGTAAAATTCTTGCCGCCAACGCTGATCTCGTCTGCGTTGGCGACGCTGATGCTGCCCGCTAGGGCAATGCCGGTGAGGGTTGTCGTCAATGTTTTCATGATTGGAATCCTTCTTTTGTTAGTGAAACGTAAGTCACGGTGATACTTAAGCGCGGCCCGGGTTGACCCCTCGGGGGACGAGGAGAAACGCAGTCAACGCGATGAGCGCATCGACCACAATCGCCAGCAGCGCCGTGGGAATAGCGCCCGCAAGCATCATGACCGGGTCGTAAAGATCAATGCCGGTGAATATCAACTCACCGAGGCCACCCGCACCGATCAAGAACGCCAGCGGCACGGTGCCGACATTGATGGTTAGCGCGGTGCGCATCCCTGCAAAAATCACGTAGAGCGCATTGGGCAGTTCAACTTTGAAAAGCCGCTGCATGGGCGACATGCCAATACCGGCGGCAGCTTCCATGAGTGCCGGGTTAACGCCCTTCAAACCCGCATAGGTATTGCGGGTAATCGGCAGCAGCGTCGCGACAAACAAGCCAAAAACAGCCGGTACCGTGCCAATGCCCAGAAAGCTCATCGATAGCGCGAGCACGGCCAGGGTGGGGATCGTGGTGCCCACATTGAGCACCTGCATCAGCGATTCGGCCATCCGTGCCATGCTCGGCCGGGAGAGTACGATGCCCAGCGGAATGGCGACGATAATGGCCAGGCTACCCGACATCACCGTCAGCCAAATGTGCTGAACCACCAAGTACTGAACGTCGGGCAGATACCAGATAAATTCATCGATGACGCCGCTGGACTGGCTCCATACACCGGCGAAAAAAATAGCCACTAGCACCAGTACCTTAAGCGCCCCTTTTATGGATCGAATAGGCATGGTTACTCCTTGATGGCCGCCGATGGCGTGCGATCATCCCCCTGACGCGCGCGATAGCGTGCGCCCAAATGGCTGGTCATGGCGCGCTGGGTAATCTGACCGCACACCGTTCCTTCCTCATTCACGCAGGGGAGCCAGGTCTGATCGTGGGCAAACATCAATGAGGCGGCTTTGCGCAGGTCGTCGTCGAGACCGACAACCGCCGGCACGGCCTGGAAGTGATCGCGGCAGTAGCCTTTTGTGGTGCGGGCAATGGAGCGGCTGATAATGCCGGCGGGCTGCTTGCGATCGTTGATCATCAAAATGGCATTTTGATAGCCATAGTTGTCAATTTTGGCCAGCGCAGTTTCCAACGTATCGCCGGGCGTCACCGTGCCGATCTCGTCCGTGACAATCTCGCGCACTTTGACCAGGTTCAGGCGCTTGAGCGCCCGGTCTTCGCCAAGGAATGATTCCACAAAGGCGTTTTTGGGCGCCGCCAGCAAATCATCGGGCGTGGAATACTGAACCAGCTGGCCTTCACGGAAAACCGCCACGCGGTCACCCATTTTGATGGCTTCATCAATGTCGTGGCTGACGAACATGATGGTTTTATTGAGTTCCTGCTGCATCTTGAGGAACTCGTCTTGAATGACGGCCCGGTTGATCGGGTCGATGGCCCCAAAGGGCTCGTCCATCAGCATCACCGGCGGGTCGGCGGCCAGCGCGCGGGCCACACCAATACGCTGTTGTTGGCCGCCGGATAGCTCGCTGGGAAAGCGCTTTAGAAACGCATCCGGCTCCAGCGCAATCATTGCCATCATCTCGCGTGCGCGGGCCTTGTACTTGGCCTTATCCCAGCCCAGCAGCTTGGGCACGATGGTGATGTTTTCCTCAATGGTCATATTGGGAAACAGGCCGATCTGCTGGATGACGTAGCCGATATTGCGGCGCAGCGTCTGGGTATCGAGGCCGGTGGTATCATCACCGTTGATAAACACCTTGCCAGAGGTGGGCTTTACGATCCGGTTGATCATCTTGAGTGTGGTGGTCTTGCCGCAGCCCGATGGCCCCAAAAGAACGCAGATGTCTCCTTCAGGTACTTCCATATCGATATGGTCAGCGGCCACCACCGCGCCTTTAGGCGTATCGAACACCTTGGTCAGGCTTTCAAGTCGAATCATATCGGTGCCCCTTATTGGTAGAGATTCGTGGGGAAGAAGGCGTTAGGGCGCTGTGGCCTCGCGGCTCATCCCTTTGGGCGTCAGGCGTTTTTGTACGTACAGCAGTGAGTAGTCAACGATAATTGCCAGCAGGCTCACGGCGATCGCACCGACGATCAACTGACGTGGGTCTGACTGTGAAATGCCACGACTGATGAAGGTGCCCAGTCCCCCGGCGCCGATATAGGCGGCAATTGCCATCACGCCAATATTGAGAACGACCGCTGTGCGAACCCCCGCCATGATGACCGGTACCGCGAGGGGAATTTCGACCAGCCGCAGGCGTTGATTGGGGCTCATGCCAATGCCTCGAGCGGCTTCCCGCAACGCGGGGTTCACATTGTTGATGGCGGTATAGGTGTTACGAATGATGGGCAACTGAGAGTAGAGCAATACGGCAATCACCGCCGGGACGTAGCCAATCCCGTGACCTATCAGAGACAGGACGGGAATCATGATGCCAAACAGCGCGATGGAGGGGATGGTGACGATAATCGAGGCGAGGTACAGCACTCCTTGGGCAGCGCGCTCATTTTTGGTAATGGCGATGCCGATCGGCACGCCGGTCAACGTCGCAATGCCGACGGCAACCCCAACCAGGGCAATATGCTCAAACGTGCGTGACAGCAGCAGGGTCGCATTGTCTAAGGCGTACTGAAGTAACTCCAAGCGCGGCCCCCTTATTATAGAAATAGAGAATGATCAGCACGCCCTCCGTCAGGCGGCATAGCGTCTGTTTTCTTTTATGAAGAAATTAAGCTTACCAAAAGGGTAGCGGGATTATCGGGAATTGGCATGACGATGCGAAATAGGCTGAATTAGCGTTTATTATATTGGGCTGCTTCAGCCTCAGAAAAACATAAGTCTTACTGAGGCTTGCCGCTCGCTGCGTTAGCATTGCGCTAAACGTAGGTGATAAAGGTGAAAACGATGAACGAGTTATGGCGCTGCCAGAATCCAATAAGCTGCGCCTGACGATGGGAAAATGGGAATCGGTTTAACAGCTAAAATGGATGTTTAATCTTTGGTCGTTTGTCGGTCTTCTGTTAGTACTTTGACGCGCCGTTCTGTCCACCACATCCAGATAATTGAAACGAAGGTGACGCCGAAACACAGCATCCAGACGGTGGTAGCAACGCCGGTCAGGTCGACAAGTGCACCAAACATGATGGGTAGCAAAAAACCGCCCAAACCGCCAGCTAGGCCCACAATGCCGGATACCAGCCCAAGATTTTCATGGTAATCATTGGAGAGATATTTAAATACCGAGGCTTTGCCTATTCCCCAGGAGATGCCCACCACAAACAACGCGGCAGTAAATAGCCATACGGGGATGCCAAAACCAAACTCCACTCGGTCTGCGCCACCGGCCCCTTGTACGCTGTAGTATGTTTCGGGGTAAGACATAATGAACAAGGCAATTAAGCTTGCCCATAAACATGTCCAGGTCACAGTGTGAGCGCCAAAGCGGTCAGATAACCAGCCGCCGAACGCACGAATGACACCGGAAGGCAGCACAAAAATAGTCGCAATCAAGGCGGCTAATTGAATGCCAAAGCCGTACTCGTTCATGTAATAACGCGTTAGCCATAAAGACACCCCCACATAGCCACCAAACACAACCGAGTAGTACTGACAGTACTTCCACACCTTGGGGTCGTTGATGACTTTCAACTGATCGCGCAAGGAGATGTTTTTAGCATTCCGATGGCTTGGGTCAGTGAAGGTGAAAAACCAGAAAAAAGCCGCCGTACCTAGCATGATAATCGCGTAAATATTGGGTACGGCCTGCCAGCCGAGCATGACAATGACCGTCGGTGCTATATATTTGGTAACCGCCGCACCGGCATTGCCTGCCCCGAAAATGCCCATCGCCAACCCTTGACGGTCCTTCTCGAACCATTTGGCTGTATAAGCGATACCCACTGAAAAAGCCCCGCCGGAAAGACCAATAAATGCCCCCAGCATCAGCAGTTGCCAATAAGCAGTAGCGAACTGTACCAACCAAATAGCGGGTATTATCACCAGTAAAACGACAAAGAAGACAGGGCGCCCGCCATAGCGATCAGTCATCGAGCCAAACGGGAGGCGAGCGATGGCCCCGGTCAGAATGGGTACGGCAGTCAAGGTGCCAAACTGAGTGCCATTAAGGCCTAACTCCTCGGCGATCGGCACGCCGATCTCGCCAAACATGGTCCAGACCATAAAACACATGGTGAACGCAAAGGTGTTGGCAATTAGCACCGCATTTTGTTTAAAGCGATGGGTAGCCATGCTGCCCCCTTATTGTGAACGTCCGAGCCAAAAGCCCGAGAGTTGAGCGTTGCCGTTTGAGCGTGATGCTGAAGCGGAGGAACGCCGTTATGGGTTTTTGACGTAGGCGCTTTTGCGCAGATAGAACCACCAGTTAATCACCAAGCAAACAAGATAAAAGACAGCAAACCCGTACATGGCAAGTTCAGGGGTGCCCGCGCGGATTTGATCGCCTAACACCACCGGCGCGATAAAAGAGCCATAGCCGGCAACAGCGGCGGTCCAGCCCAGCACAGGGCCTTTTTTCTGGGCATCGAAGATAAAACCGATACTGCGAAAGGTTGAACCGTTTCCAATGCCGCTCGCCGTAAACAACACCATAAACAGCAGCATAAATAGCCAGAAGTACTGGTTTGGATCGGCAGCATTGTAGGCCAGCATCATCACGTAACCTGCCGCAACAGAGCCGAATACCATCACCACGGTAATGATTTGCGTGACCAATGATCCACCGAATTTATCGGCGATCCAGCCGCCGATGGGGCGTACCAGCGCCCCCACGAAAGGGCCAATCCATGACCATGTGAGCGCGCTGGGTGCGTCAGGGTTAGCGATGCGAGAAACACTGCCATCCGCCGCGGTATCAACCATACTGCCGAAAATGATAGTGATAGAGAGAGGTAGTGCCGAAGAGAAGCCAATAAAGGAGCCAAAGGTCAGAATGTAGAGCAGCGTCATCGACCAGGTGTGCTTGTCGCGAAAGATCGCAAATTGCTTTTGGATATTGGGTTTGATTTCCTCACCTGGCAGTAATCGAAGTAGCGCAAGGGTAATGACGATAGTCAGCGGCAGCGCGAGCCACATATTTAGCCAATTAAGTGCAACCAACCCTATCAAGGTGGAGAGAACGCCCACCCCATAAAGCCCCAGAATTTTGCCGAACGCCTGTAGCGGAGTGCCGGGATTAGGGCTAATAGGACGCAGGTTGTTCATGCCAAACCAACCTGCAAAAGCCAATGGAATCAAAAATAGTAGCCAGACAAACCCTGCATTTTGTATCCAGGTGTTTGTGCCTGCTTCAATGCGTCCGATCAACGTGCCGCTGGTACTTTGCAGCTCCATTGGCCCACCGGCGATTGCTCCAAATAGGCTAACGGTCATCACCAGAGGGACCAGTATCTGCATGGTGGTAACGCCAAAGTTGCCTAAGCCAGCATTCATGCCCAAGGCGTAGCCTTGCTGATGCTTTGGGTAAAAACTGGAAATATTGCTCATCGAACAAGCAAAATTACCGCCACCGATGCCCGAGAGCAGCGCCAACGACTGAAACACCCAAAAGGGGGTGTCAGGATTCATTAGCGCAAAGCCAGTACCGGCCGCTGGGATCATCAGTAATGCGGTAGTGAGAAAAATAGTATTGCGCCCCCCTGCCAGGCGCAGCATGAAGGAAGCGGGAATCCGGAGTGTTGCCCCCGCCAAGCCAGCGGTTGCGGTCAGGGTAAACAGCTGGTCATTGGAGAAAGGAAAGCCCAGGTTCTGCATCTGGGTGGTGATCATGCCCCACATCATCCATACCGCGAAGCCTAACAGCAGGCTTGGAATGGAAATCCATAAATTGCGATTAGCAATCCGCTTGCCTTCTTTTTCCCAAAAGTCAGGGTCTTCAATATCCCAGCGTTCAATATCGGCATTTTTTCTGGCCATTGTGTACCTCTTTCGACAAAAGGGACTGCGTCTTTAAGCGAAAGATACGCGCTGGCTGAGAGGGGAGAAACAGGGGGAAAATGCGCCTAATACGTCCTCATACCTCTTATTAGGTATAAGGTAATTTGTATTAAGTGACTGAATAAAATGAAATTTAAATACTAAGATGGGTGGCGAAACATGGTTGGCCTGCGTCAGCAGATTTTTAGGAGTATCTACACAGAGTTGTGAGTTTGCTACTTATCGAGCCCTTCTTGAACGGCCCATACAGCCGCTTCGACCCGAGAGCGCAGGTGCAGTTTTTTCAATAAATGCTTAACGTGGACTTTGACCGTGCCTTCGGTAATGTCGAGCTTGCGAGCAACCAATTTGTTAGACATGCCAGCTGCGAGCTCTCGTAGGATTTCCTTTTCACGCTGGGTAAGTGTCTCCACCCCAGGCGCAGCAGGCGCTGAACGCTGATTGCGCAGGGCTTCAGCCAGTAGGGTGGTTAGCCCCTCGCTGATCGCCATTCGGCCTTTAGCGGCTTGACGAAGCTGATGGACCATATCTTCCGGTTCCATGTCTTTGAGTAGATAGCCGTCGGCACCGCCGCGCAGCGCATCGACCACATCGTCTTGCTGATCTGACACGGTGTACATAATTACGCGCCCCGTATAGCCTGCGTCACGCAGGTGTTTGAGCGTTTCCAGCCCGTTTATATCCGGCATGTTCAAGTCTAACAGCACCATATCCGGCTCAAGTTTAATGGCCTGTTCAACGCCTTCACGGGGAGAGCCAGTGTCCAAAATCAATGACAGGTCGTCCTCAATGTCTAGCAGTTGGCGAACGCCACGGCGCAGCAGTGGGTGGTCGTCAATGACGATAATGGTGGCAGTTTGATGATGAACCTCGCTAGGCATTCTTAGGCACTCCTTTCCTCAATCAGACGTTCAGTCTGTGGGGTAAACGTTAGATAGACACCGGTTCCGCCTTCTGGGCGATTTTTAACGCTGAGAGTGGCATTAATATTTTTGGCCCGGTCGCGCATGATAATTAACCCATAATGCATAGGAGGCGAACGGTCGTCTTCTAGACCAATACCGTCGTCTTCGATAGCAAGTGTCAGTGCCGCCTGATGGAAAGTTAAGCTCACCTGCGCCGAATGGGCCTGGGCGTGCTTGAACGTATTGGCGAGCGCTTCACGAGTAACCTGCAGCAGATGTACCTCTTCGTTGGCGCTCAGCAGATGTGGAGGTACCTGATAGGTCAAACCGACAGAAAAGCCCAGCCTTGCGCTAAACTCATCGACGGTTTGTTGCAGCGCTGGATGGAGACCCGGCTTGTCCAGACTAAGACGGAAGGTCCCCAAAAGCTCCCGAAGCTGACGGTATGCACTGTTGAGCCCTTCGCGTAAGTCCCCCATCACGCTGTTTTGTTGCTCAACAGGGAACTGCTTGGCTTGCATGCGTTCAAGCCGGGTAACCTGCATTTTGAGGTAAGAGAGCGACTGCGCTAGAGAGTCATGCAGTTCCCGGGCGATAATGGTGCGCTCTTTAATTAGCGACAATTGTTGTTGCTCTTCAATGCGCTGTTGTAGATAAATCGCAGTCGCAAGGTGATCGGTAAGGGTATTAAGAAGCTGCCGCGTCGAGGCACTGGGTGGCGTAGCATAGCCGACGGTGAGATAGCCCAGCGTTTGTTGACCAATCGCCACTGGGTGAACCAGCGCTTCATTGTCGTGGCCAATCTTATGACTCCTGTGAGATGCGTCTTCCAGACAGGCAAAGCATGCTAAATCTCGGCAAAAGAGGGGGCGCTCGGCGGAGTGGGTAGCCAGAATTTCCATGTCGCTATCGTCATGCTCGCTGTGAAGCGAAAGCACAATGGGGCCGAGTTCAAGCAGTGTTTCAAGTTCACGCAGCATTGGAGCGGCGCTGGCACATAGGTCATTGCCCCCACCATAGAGCATGCGGATGCCATTATGAATGATTTGTAAGGCGCGATTATGGCGTTCAAGCTCTGCTTGCTTATGGGATACACGCTGTTCTAATTCGTGATAGCTGACGCTTAGCTCGGCGGACATCTGGTCAAAGGTGCGTCCGAGTCTTCCCAGTTCATCACCACCACCAAAGTTTGTACGGTAATGAAAGTTGCGCCTTCCCGCCTCTCGGCTCAATACCATCAACTGGCGAAGCGGTATCACCAAGTGTTGCCGCATGTCATACAGCGCCATGGCAAGTAAGGGAACGATGAGTGCTAAAAACAGCGCCTGTATTGTGCTTAGTAGATTGACCCTGGATTCAGCGCCTGTTTCTAGTTGAGATACAAAACGATCAATATCATCAATAAAGCGGTTCAAGGACGTCCTGGCCTGTTGGCTATCAGCTGCGTTGCCGTTTGTCGCTGTCTCGATGAGAGGCACCACCGTTTGTCGCCATTGCTGTTTTAGTGTTTCCAAGCGATCTTTGCTGCTTTCATCGCGCATAAGGCGCGGCCGAGTATTTAGCGCTGGGCTGTTCAAGCGTGAGGAAAGCCGTTCCATTAGTTGGTCAACCTCTTGGTTACGTTGCTCATTGCGGGGAGCACGCTGCAGGGCTTCAATCAGTTGTGCGCTATTCAACCGCAGCGACCCCGCCATATTAATGGCAGCGGCGTCTCCCTGGCTGCTTTTGGCAATGACAATCGTAAAGCTCATGCTGGCAATCGCCATGCCGCTAATCACCAGCAAAAATGCCACCATGCGGGCAACAAGCGAACGTCGTAAAAGCTTCATGTCGCTCCCAGAGGGTTGAAGAAAGGCTTGGCGAGTTGATCGTCTAACGAAATCAATTGTAGTAAGTATATTACTTCTTATGGGGGGAAATATAACGAAAAGCGAAGAAAGATGAGACCGTTGCTTTAATACGCCCAAATAACGGCTAGCAAAACACCCCAGCCAAGAATGCCGGCCGACATGATGGTATATGTAGCGGAAATGGTGGCTACATCATAGTCCTTGCGCGTGCAAAGCGCCTGTAGTCCCTGGTAAATCAAGCTACATGAAATACCCAGCGCAGTGAGAGCCACCAAAACGTTGAATATCAGGTTGGGTACCCAGAGTGCGAGCGCAGACAACCATAGGGGCAATGGGGCCAATGCAGCAAGCAAGTAGGCATCTTGATAACTGATGGATAGTTGCTCGGTTCCATTAACGACAGCATGAATAATCCAGCCCATTACAAAAAAAGTAAGCAATTCAGCCAGGAACAAAATAGTGGTAATAAACCGCCACTCCCGGTCTGCAAATCCCATCATGAAGTTATCGCCGTAATGGGTGCCTGCAAAGTAGACCATGACGGGAGGCAATAGAGACATCGGCAACACCACGCACCATGCCAGCGCCGGAATCGAGGGTGCGCGTTCTTTCAGGTCTCGCCAGCCAATCTCATGGCTAAACGGCATTTTCATCCACGTTAATGGTTTCATTTTTCTCTCCCACCCTAATCGTACTAACGACGTTTGGTTATTTATATCATGCAGTGATATTTTATATTTAGATGTCGTCAAGCTGGCTGTCAAGCCGACAGTATTACGTACGATAAGGAGTGGGTAGGCACCATGGACCAAGAATACAGGCTCGATAAACATGCTTTTGAGTGTCTTTCGCAGTTTCGGTATCAGCTACGCTGTTTTTTACGCCATAGTGAAGATATCTGCCGTCGGTACGGGTTGACCCCACTGCAGTATCAATTGTTGTTGCACTTACAGGGCTTTCGCGGGCGCAATTGGGCAACCGTTGGCGAGTTGGCAGACCGGTTACAGTCCAAACATCACGGCACGGTAGCGTTAATCAATCGCTGTGAGCAGCTTGAGCTGGTGGAACGCTGCCAGGGGCGTGAGGATCGGCGTCAGATAGAAGTGCACCTGACCGCAAAAGGAGCAGAGTTGGTGAGCCAAATTGCCGCGGAGCATCAGCCAGAGCTTCAGCTCCTGCAAAAGGATATGGCCTTTCCTGCCTGGGGGAACAAAGCTTAGCGATGGATGTTGACGCATTGGCGCCGCTTTTTTTGCCCCCTGTCTCGGTAGCGCTCAATGGGAGGATCCGATGTATCAGATTGAATTGAAGCGCGTATATGCGCCTATTGAGGAAAGTGATGGTGCCCGTGTTTTGGTAGACCGGCTGTGGCCTCGCGGTAAGCCACGTAGCGCGCTTGAGCTAATAGAATGGTACCGGGATGCGTCACCCTCGACGGAGCTACGTCGTCGCTATCACCAGCAGACCATCAGCCTGGCTGACTTTATAGAGCAGTACCGCATGGAGTTAGCGGAGCATCCGGATGCCCTACTACCGCTAATGCGTTATGCCCGCGAAGGCACATTAACGCTGCTCACGGCTAGCCGTCGTATTGAGGCTTCGCACCTCCCGGTGCTGAGAGAGCAACTGCTCGCTGCGCTTGCGAAAGAGGATAGGCTTGATAGCGAACCTTCTTCACCACCTTGCTGGGCGCATGTTGACCCTGGCACTCCGCGCTAGTCTCTTCTCTAACCAGGCCTGATCTCTCTGTAGCTTAAAAGAACGGCGTACGGTGTGTCGCGACAGCCAGGATATAGATAAACACGATGACCGCGGCAACCGCCGCTCCGGCGCGTATCTTTGGCGTTTTGCCACGCTTGATGGCGACCGTGCCCAGCAAAATGTAGATCACCAACGCGGCAATTTTAGCGCTTAGCCAGCCCGGTAGTGGCCAAAAGTTGAGCGTAACGGCAAGCGTAACTCCCAATGCCAGCAGAGCCGTATCAATAATGTGGGGCACTACTTTGACCCACTGCGCCTGAAGCACTCGTCGTTCTTGCACTGACCAATATGCTCGCAGGATAAAAAAAGCCAGGGTTGCATAGGCCGCCGAGATATGAAGATGCTTAAGTAATACATAATGTTCTACCACGTTGTTCTCCTGTCGCTTAATGGCCAACCACCATCGATCTCCTTAACCATCGTTGCCGTCAGCCCGGGCAGTGAAAAGCGGTACGGTATAGTGCAGCAGAAATATCAAATAGCTAATGCACCAGGCGATGATCACGATGCTGTACACCCATTGGTTTGAGTAAGGAAATAACACCAGCCACACCGAGCGAAGCAGCGCCGCTAAAAGTAGTACAGTCAGCGCTACCCCTATACCAGGTAATGTTTGGATAGGGCGGCCGGTGTGGCCGAGTGAGACTCTTGCCATCATCGCCAAGATCATGGTGCCCATACTGCCAATGGCTAGCGCATGAAGGGCGCTTTCGACGTGCTGCCCCGATATCAATTGCCAAGCCCACATTACTAGCCCTAAAGGGATAAATGCGTAGCTGGCATGTAGCCCCCAAAGAAGTGGTTCCCGAAAGCTTCTCCATCCTTGCCAATGGCTTAAGCGCCAGGCATTGCTCACGGCAGCTATCAACATTAGCGCCGCCATCAGCTTATTGGCGCGTAGATCACTAAGTAGGCTCACCGCCTGCAAGATGACGATTGCCGCCAGGGTGCCGATGCTGGCTAGCTCCAGTAGGCGATAGCGCGCTGGCTGGTCAAATCCCAATTTTCGGGATGTAAAAAATGGAATCATACGCCCGCCCAGCAGCACCATAAGCAGGGTAATAACCAGCATGGCAAAATGGCTTGCTTCACGTATGAAAAGCGCGCTGTTGTTGATAGCGCCGGGATTGATAACAGCCATGTGCATCGAGATATTGGCGACGGCTAACGCCAGGAGCACTGGAACGAACATCAGGTTGCGCCACATGCGAACGGCAATGACGCGTTTCGCCATGGCCAGTGCCACTAGCGGTAAAAACGCCGCATCCACTAGCAGGATTAGCCATCCAGGCAGGTAGGCGAAGGCAATAAGAATCCGTGCGGTCAGCCAAATGATCAACAAAGCCAGTAGTGGCCAGCCAGAAAGGCTAGGCCGGCCTGTCCAGTTTTGTACGGCTGTCAGTAAAAAACCCGCGATAATGGCGCTGCCAAAACCAAACAGCATTTCATGTTGGTGCCACCACAACATTCCACCATGGGGCGAGAGCCAAACATTCCCGTGCCAAAAGCCAAGCCATACGAGCATGGCGAGTACACTGAATAACGCGCCAAACCAAAAGAAAGGTCGAAACGCCAGACGCATCAGCGGTAAGCGTTGGGAAAGGGAGGGAACGGCCATGGTGGCACCTATTAAGACAGGACGTTTTATGGAATTACGGCGCTTATTGCTCGCGGTTTAAACGTGCGTGCTTATCCGCAAGGGTTGCTGATAAAAGCCGTTATCAGCAAGCCATTTCGGGCGTCTATCCCCAGTGATGTCGGCCATCTATCACCTAAGAGGTAGAGGTGGGTTATATGGAGGTAACCGGGCAGATATTGGCGTTTTAATCACCCAGAATCGATCTCCAAGGTGCCTTTCACCAGGCACATTGCTTTCCTTTGAAAAGCCTGGAGATCGACCATGAGTCATTTCATTGACCGGCTGAACTTTTTTCGCAAAGCGCGAGAGCCCTTTGCCGATGAGCATGGCGAAGTCCGCCAGGAGGACCGCCAATGGGAAGACAGTTATCGTCGACGCTGGCAGCACGATAAAGTCGTGCGATCAACGCACGGGGTTAACTGCACAGGCTCTTGCAGCTGGAAAATTTACGTCAAAAATGGCTTGGTCACCTGGGAAACCCAGCAGACCGATTACCCGCGCACCCGCCCCGATCTGCCCAACCATGAGCCTCGCGGCTGCCCCCGTGGGGCCAGCTACTCCTGGTACATGTACAGCGCCAACCGCTTGAAGTACCCGCTGATAAGAAAGCCCTTGCTTAAGCTGTGGCGTGACGCGTTGGAAGAAAACAAAGATCCGGTAGAAGCCTGGGCGTCCATCGTCAGTGATCCAGCCAAGACCAAAGAGTACAAGCGGGCACGCGGCATGGGCGGCTTTGTGCGGGCTGACTGGGACGAGCTTAACGAGCTGATCGCGGCGTCTAACGTGTACACCGCTAAACAGTTTGGTCCTGACCGTATTATCGGTTTTTCGCCGATTCCCGCCATGTCGATGGTCAGCTATGCCGCAGGCAGCCGCTACCTGTCGCTGATTGGCGGTGTGTGCATGAGCTTCTACGACTGGTACTGCGATTTACCACCTGCCTCGCCGATGACCTGGGGCGAGCAGACCGATGTGCCCGAGTCCGCCGACTGGTACAACTCTGGCTACATCATTGCCTGGGGCTCCAACGTACCCCAAACCCGCACGCCGGATGCGCACTTTTTTACCGAAGTACGCTACAAGGGCACCAAGACCGTCTCCATCACGCCGGACTATGCGGAAGTCTCCAAGCTCACCGATGAGTGGTTATCTGCCAAGCAGGGCACCGATGCGGCGCTTGCCATGGCCATGGGGCATGTGATTCTCAAGGAGTTTCACCTGGAAAACCCCAGCGCCTACTTTACGGATTATGTGCGGCGCTATACCGATATGCCATGTCTGGTGGAGCTGGAGCAGCGCGCCGACGGCACGTTGGTACCCGGCCGCCAGCTACGCGCCAGCGACTTTGCCGACAACCTGGGGCAGAGCAATAACCCCGAGTGGAAAACGCTGGTGTGGGATGAAACCCGCCATCAGCTAGTGGTGCCGCGGGGCTCGATTGGTTTTCGGTGGGGCGAAGACGAAGCCAACCAGGGCAAGTGGAACCTGGAACCCCTTGATGCGGAAGGAGGGGAGATCAAGCCCTTGCTTAGCCTTGCCAGCCAGCACGACGCCGTGGCCCGCGTGGCGTTCCCGTATTTCGGCGGTATCGAGCACGAGCACTTCGACCACGTGGCCGGTGACAATGGTGACCTTTTATACCATTGCCTGCCCGCCAAGCGACTGAGCAAAGCCGACGGCAACGACGTGCTGGCGGTGACCGTTTTCGACCTGATGTGTGCCAACTACGGGATCGACCGAGGGTTCGGCAAGCCGGGCGAAGACGACGGAGCCACATCTTATGATCAGATCAAGCCGTATACGCCTGCATGGCAAGAGAAGATCACCGGGGTCTCCGCTGAGCAAGCCACGCGCATTGCCCGAGAATTTGCTGACAACGCCCATAAAACCAATGGCCGCAGCATGATCATTGTGGGTGCCGGTATGAACCACTGGTACCACATGGACATGAACTACCGCGGCCTGATCAACATGCTGGTGATGTGCGGCTGTATTGGCCAAAGCGGCGGCGGCTGGGCGCACTACGTCGGCCAGGAAAAGCTGCGCCCACAGACCGGTTGGCTACCGCTAGCCTTCGGCCTAGACTGGACACGCCCGCCACGCCACATGAACTCCACTTCCTTCTTCTACAACCATTCCTCCCAGTGGCGCTACGAAAAGCTGGAGATCAAGGAGATCCTGTCGCCCCTGGCGGATACCTCGCGGCATACTGGCAGCCTGATCGATTACAACGTGCGTGCCGAGCGCATGGGCTGGCTACCTTCTGCGCCACAGCTGTCGACCAATCCGCTGCATATCGCCCAGGCGGCTAAAGCCGCGGGCATGTCGAGCAAAGATTACGTCGTCGAGCAGTTGAAAAAAGGTGCGCTGTCCTTTGCTGCCGAAGACCCGGACAACCCGCAGAACTTCCCGCGCAATATGTTTATCTGGCGCTCCAACCTGCTTGGCAGCTCCGGCAAGGGGCATGAATACATGCTGAAGTACCTGCTGGGCACGCGCCACGGTATTCAAGGCAAAGATCTGGGCGATTTCGGCGGCCAGAAACCCGAAGAAGTGACATGGCACGATGAGGCACCGGAAGGCAAGCTCGATCTGCTGGTAACGCTGGATTTCCGCATGTCGACCACCTGCCTGTATTCAGACATCGTGCTGCCCACGGCGACCTGGTACGAGAAAAACGACCTCAACACCTCGGATATGCACCCGTTTATCCACCCGTTAACGGCAGCGACCGATCCTGCATGGGAGTCGCGTAGTGACTGGGATATTTACAAGGGCATCGCTAAAGCATTTTCGAAAGCTTGCGTGGGCCACCTGGGGGAAGAGACCGACCTGGTTACACTCCCTATGCAGCATGACTCCCCTGGCGAGCTGGCCCAGGTTAACGTGAACGATTGGAAGAAAGGCGAATGCGCCCCTATCCCTGGGAAAACGATGCCGGCGCTAATGGAAGTTCAGCGCAATTATCCCGAGACTTATGAGCGCTTTACTTCGCTGGGCCCGGCGCTTGAGAAACTCGGAAATGGTGGCAAAGGCATAAGCTGGAACACCGATTCTGAAGTAGAACTACTGGGTAAGCTCAATAAACGCAAGCTTACAGGCTCCTCGAAAGGGCGGCCGTGTATTGAGTCTGCGATAGACGCCGCTGAAACCGTGCTGACACTTGCGCCAGAAACCAACGGTCAGGTGGCGGTTAAGGCCTGGGGCGCGCTTGGCAAGATTACCGGTCTCGACCACACCCACTTGGCGCGGCCCAAGGCAGAGGAGAAAATTCGTTTCCGCGATATCGTCGCCCAGCCGCGCAAGATTATCTCAAGCCCCACCTGGTCTGGCCTGGAAGACGAGCACGTTTCCTATAACGCCGGTTACACCAACGTCCACGAGTTGATTCCCTGGCGCACGGTAAGCGGTCGTCAGCAGTTCTATCAGGATCACCCCTGGATGCGAGACTTCGGCGAGAGCCTGTTGGTCTATCGCCCGCCGATCAATACCAAGGCAGCGGAAAACTTCCAGCTTCCCGAAGACAACGGCTTCAAGAGCAAGGCGCTGAACTTCCTGACGCCGCACCAGAAGTGGGGGATCCACTCCACCTACTCCGATAACCTGCTCATGCTGACGCTGAACCGCGGCGGCCCGGTGGTATGGCTCTCCGAAACGGATGCCGGCGAAATCGGCATCGAAGACAACGACTGGCTTGAAGTCTACAACGCCAACGGCTCGATTGCCGCCCGCGCCGTGGTCAGCCAGCGCGTCAAAACGGGCACGGTGATGATGTATCACGCCCAGGAGCGCCAAGTGAACGTGCCCGGTTCTGAAATCACCGGTACCCGTGGCGGTATTCACAACTCGGTGACCCGCGTGTGTCCCAAACCCACCCACATGATCGGTGGCTATGCGCAGCTTTCCTATAGCTTCAACTACTACGGCACGGTGGGCTCCAACCGCGATGAGTTCGTGCTGGTGCGCAAAATGAAGCATATCGATTGGCTCGATGGCGAAAATAACGACACCGTCCAGGAGGCCGTGAAATGAAGATTCGCTCGCAAGTCGGCATGGTCTTGAATCTCGACAAATGCATCGGCTGCCACACCTGTTCCGTCACTTGCAAAAATGTCTGGACGAGCCGCGAAGGCGTTGAGTACGCCTGGTTCAACAACGTCGAGACCAAGCCCGGTATTGGTTACCCAAAAGAGTGGGAAAACCAAGCCAAATGGAAGGGCGGTTGGATGCGCCGCCGCGACGGCAAAATAGAGCCGCGTATCGGAGGCAAATGGCGTGTGTTGGCCAACATCTTCGCCAACCCGGACCTGCCCGAAGTCGACGACTATTACGAACCGTTCGATTTTGATTACCAGCACCTGCATACCGCCAAGCAGGGTGATCACCAGCCGGTCGCCCGCCCGCGTTCGCTGATCTCTGGCAAACGGATGAACAAAATTGAGTGGGGGCCCAACTGGGAAGAAATTCTAGGCACTGAGTTTGCCAAGCGGCGTAAAGACGTTAATTTCGAACAGGTGCAAGCTGACATTTACGGCCAGTTTGAAAACACCTTCATGATGTATCTGCCACGTCTGTGCGAGCACTGCTTGAACCCGACCTGTGTGGCGAGCTGCCCGAGCGGAGCGATCTACAAGCGCGAAGAAGACGGCATTGTACTGATTGATCAGGACAAATGCCGCGGCTGGCGGATGTGTATCTCCGGCTGTCCGTATAAGAAGATCTATTACAACTGGAAGAGCGGAAAATCCGAAAAGTGTATCTTCTGCTACCCGCGTATCGAGTCCGGTCAGCCGACGGTTTGCTCGGAAACCTGCGTAGGCCGTATTCGCTATCTAGGGGTACTGCTTTACGACGCCGATCGCATTGAAGAAGTCGCCAGTGCCCCCAGCGAGCAGGACCTTTACCACCGTCAGCGGGAGATATTCCTGGATCCTCATGACCCCGAGGTGATTGCTCAGGCAAAACAAGACGGTATTGCCGATAACGTCATCAAGGCGGCGCAGGAATCCCCTGTGTATAAGCTGGCGATGGACTGGGGGCTGGCACTGCCGCTGCACCCTGAGTACCGCACCTTGCCCATGGTCTGGTACGTGCCGCCGCTGTCGCCCATTCAGTCGGCTGCTGAGGCCGGAAAGGTCGAGTTTGACGGCGTACTGCCCAAGATCGAGTCGCTGCGCATCCCCGTCCAATACCTTGCCAACATGCTTACCGCCGGCGAGGAAGCGCCCGTTGTGTTGGCCCTAAAACGCTTAATGGCCATGCGTGTCTACATGCGCGGCAAGCACGTGGAAGGTAGCGTTAATAGCGAGGTGCTGGATGCGGTCGGCCTCACCGAAGCACAAGTAGAAGACATGTACCGCTACCTGGCAATCGCAGACTACGAAGATCGTTTTGTGATTCCCACCAGCCATCGTGAGATGGCAACGGATGCTTTCCCTGAACGGGGCGGTTGCGGCTTCAGTTTCGGTGACGGTTGCCATGGCGAAAGCTCAGCAAGCCTGTTCAATGGCCGTTCGACCACCACGACCTTGGTAAAGCCGGTGGAAACCTACGACCCACAAGCTCAGCAAGAGGATGCGCGCCATGGGTAACGTTGCTGAAAATATCATCCCACCCGTTCAGCAGGGCATGTTGAGCCTGCGTGTGCTGGCGCGGCTGCTGGATTACCCCACCACCGAGCTACAGCAGGCGACGGGTGAGATGATCGACCTGCTGGACGCTGAAAAACGCTGGCGTGCCCCATTGCGTCAACAGTTGATGACCTGGTGTCAGCGGATTGCAGATGCCGACCTGCTGGAGCTGCAAGCGGAGTATGTCGCGCTGTTTGATAAAGGCCGTGCAACCTCACTGCTGCTGTTCGAACACGTGCATGGTGAGTCGCGCGACCGAGGGCAGGCCATGGTGGACTTGATGAACGAGTACCAGGCCGCCGGGTTCGAGTTGGACGCCCGGGAATTGCCCGACTATTTACCGCTCTTTCTGGAATACCTGTCGACACGGTCCGAAGGAGAGATCGCCCGCTGGTTAGGCGAGATTCAACACATCCTGGCCCTGCTGACGGCGCGTATGGAAGCGCGTGATGCGGATCATGCGTTAGTGCCGTATGCGCTATTAGCGCTGATCGGCGCAGAACAAAACGTCCACGCCCACCGTGACGAAGTGAGCGCAGAAGCGCCTGATGACACGCCGGAAGCATTGGACGCCGTATGGGAAGAGGAGGCAGTGCGTTTTTCAGCAGACTCTGACCAGGACTGCGCGCTGCAATCTGCCGAAGGGCGCCGCCTGGTGGAGCGCAAAAAGTCGGTACCCAGCGACCCTATTACCATCATGCCCAGCAGTGTTTCTGCCGCGTCCAGCCTAACAGAGCGCTAAAGGAGAACTCCCATGGTTAGCGACTACCTTCATCAACTGATCTATGGCTACTATCCATACCTTGCCGGCACCGTCTTTTTGCTTGGCAGCCTGCTGCGCTTTGATCACGGCCAATACACCTGGAAAACCGGCTCAAGCCAAATGCTATCGTCAAAAAATATGCGTCTGGCGAGCAACTTGTTCCACATCGGTATCATCACCATCTTTTTTGGCCATCTGGTAGGGCTATTGACCCCGCACTGGGTCTACGCCCCTTTTATGAGCGCGGGCACAAAGCAAATCATCGCCATTGTAGTGGGCGGTATTGCCGGGGTTATGTGCTTGGTGGGCGGTGCCATGCTGGCCTATAGGCGTCTTACTAATGCACGCGTTCGCGCGTCTTCAAGCCCCATGGACACGTTCATGATTTTGCTGCTGGTCGTGCAGGTGTCACTCGGTTTGCTGACGATTATTCCGGCAATGAACCACCTTGATGGCGGGGTGATGATTCAACTGGCTCACTGGGCGCAGGCGGTTGTTTTCTTCCAGGGCGGCGCTGCCAGTTATCTCGAAGGCGTGGGCTTCATCTACAAGCTGCACATTCTGGTCGGCTTGACGATTATCCTGGTCTTTCCCTTCACGCGCCTCGTTCACGTCTGGAGTGCCCCTTTTAGCTATCTCACTCGCCGTTATCAACTTGTGCGCAAACGGGGTTAAGGAGTCGTCAACATGCAAATGATCGATATTGAACAGCTGCCCGGCGCAGAGGCGTCCACACCGATTAGTGTGGGCGGCCAGGATATTGCGGAAAGCGACATTGCCAGCGAAATGCAGTATCACCCGGCGGATTCGGCAGGTAGTGCGCAGGTAAAAGCCGCACGCGCACTGGTCGTCAAAGAGTTGTTACGCCAGCGTGCTGAGATGCTGGGCCTCATCGACCAGGGCGGCGATGCCGACGATCAGGTGATTGCCGAGCTGCTCGAAAAAGAGCTGGTGGTGCCGGAGCCTACAGATGCAGACTGTGAACGCTTCTACGCGCTTCACCCCGAACGCTTTTGCGAGCCCACCCAGCTTAACGTGCGGCATGTTCTGCTAGCCGCTGCCCCCGACGATGCCCAGGCGCGCGATGCGCAGTACCACCAGGGCGTCAGTCTACTTGACACACTTAAGCAGCATCCGGAACGCTTTACCGAATGTGCCATGCGGTATTCTGCCTGCACCTCCAACGAGCAAGGTGGTGAGTTGGGTTGGTTGCTGCCAGGGCAAACGGTGGCGGAGCTTGACCGTGCGCTGAAGCACCTACCGGAAGGCTTGCATGAGCGGCCTATCGCATCGCGTTACGGCTGGCACCTTGTCATGGTGGACAAGCGGCAGGAAGGGCAGCCATTACCTTACGCGGACGTGGCCGACCAGGTACGCCTTAGCTTGTACGAACAGGCGACCCGGCGCGGCCTGCGGCATTACCTACTGGCCCTTGAAAGCGACATCGGAGTAACCGGCATCGCCATGGATGAAGAAACCGGCAACGCACTAATGCAATAGGTAAAAATAATGGCGTTTGCACTGAGCGGAGAGGCTATGAATTGCGGCTGTACTGATAGAGTAACTAACCGTCTGATCGAAGTGTTTGCCGCTCGGCAGCAGCTCATCAAGGCGGCTGCCCCACCTAAAGAGCCTGAGCGCATTTCTCTTGCCGACGCCTTTGGTCGGGTATTGGCGAAGCCTGTCGTCGCACCGCTGGATATGCCGGGTGTCGACAATAGCGCCATGGATGGCTATGCACTTCGAACGTTGGACTATCAGGCTGTCCATCAACGGGGTGGATTGCCTGTCATGCTGCGGGTTCCTGCTGGGGCTGGCGTTTTTGCGTTACCTGAGGGCGGGTGCGCGCGCATCTTTACCGGCGCGCCAGTCCCTCTCGGAGCCGATGCGGTGATTCCCCAAGAGCGGGTGACAGTCGACCTTCAAGGACATATCCACATTGATGGTGTACCTGAGCCAGGGGCGAATATTCGCAAGCAAGGTGAAGAAACCAGAGCCGGTAGTACGTTACTGCCTCAAGGTAGTTATCTTGATGCGCCTGCGATTGCCCTATTGGTAAGTCACGGTATTCATAACATTGCGGTTAATAGGCGCCTTCGCGTTGCCATGTTCTCAACGGGTGATGAACTGATCGAAACCGGAGTTGAGCGCTCGCCAGGGCAGGTATATGACAGTAATCGTGCGATGCTCAATGTGCTACTCATGCAGACAAATTGCCAGGTAGTGGATTTGGGCATCGTTTCTGATTCCCCCCGCTTACTGCACCAAACATTTTCCCAAGCTCAAGCAAACGCTGATTTGGTTATTTGCACCGGTGGCATATCGGTGGGAGAAGAAGATCATGTTCGTACCGTTATTGAGCAGCGAGGAGGCCTGCATTTTCATGGTGTCGCGATAAAACCGGGAAAACCCTTTGCATTTGGCTATCTAGGTTCAGCTCCGTCGTCACCCACACCATTAATTGCCTTGCCGGGCAATCCTGTTGCGTCGCTGGTGGGGTGGCAGCTATTGGGACGACCATTTGTTCACGCTATGCAGAACAGGCAGATAGAGCCTTTGGAGCATTACCCGGTAACGGCAGGATTTACACGTCGAGGCCCACGTGGGCGATGTGAGTGGTTGCGGGTGGTGCTTGAGTGGGCAGATGGGGCACCCATTGCCCAGCTCGCGGGTGGCCAGGGGTCTCATATGCTCACTGGGGCAAGCCAGGCTGCTGGTTACCTAATGGTTAATGCTGGGACAGATATTCTTGAAGGTGCTGCCTACCCGTACTATCCCGTTTATCAGTTTTGCTCTTAGCGTCATACATATGGACTTATGCGTCCCTTGAAGTTGCAGCATCTCACCTATTGCCGAGATTATTTTTTGGATGAATTGCTAGCTAAGCTGTATTAGCGTGAATGCTATCTTCGTATCACGCTTTGAAAAAAGCTCGCCGGGGGTAAGCACATGCTACATAAAGAGCACCACCGGTCTCATCGTGCCGGTTGGCTACGTGCTGCAGTTCTGGGTGCGAACGATGGGATTGTTTCCACGAGCAGTCTAATACTGGGCGTTGCAGCAGCGAATACAGCTCAAAGCGATATCATGTTAGCGGGCGTGGCGGGATTAGTCGCAGGTGCAATGTCAATGGCGGCGGGGGAGTATGTATCCGTTAGCTCGCAAGCCGACACTGAGCTCGCCGATCTGGATATTGAACGGAAAGCATTGGTGGAGCATTACGATTTTGAGAAGGAAGAACTTGCCGCTATTTACGAAGCACGTGGCGTCGCCCCTGAGGTTGCAAAAATAGTCTCCGAACAACTTATGAATCATGATGCCTTGGGTGCGCATGCCAGAGATGAAATCGGCATCACTACAACCAGTCAAGCGCGCCCAGTTCAGGCTGCATTATCATCAGCTGCAACTTTTACCACTGGTGCGCTCTTGCCTTTGCTGGTGGCTTGGTGGGCCCCGTCGTCACAGCTTATCGTGCAGGTGTCCCTCTTTTCGTTATGTTTTCTAGCTTTTTTGGGAGCCATTGCAGCGCGTGCAGGTGGTGCACCAATGATCAAAGCGGCAGTGCGAGTCATGTTCTGGGGGGCATTGGCAATGGTTTTAACATTTGCCATAGGGCGCTTGTTTGGGGTGGTCACTTAACTATGTGACCCGCTGGAAGTGCTATCAACGCTGGAAAACTGTGTTATACCAATTTGTCAGCCACTCTCGTACGTCGCGACGTAATTTATAGGTCAACAAACACGTCACACTGCGTCGGTTTTACTCTGCGACTACCGAGTGTTTAGGCAAATCTATCGATAGGCACCTTTCCTCCAGGCGTACAAAGTGGTCGTCGACTATTCTTTAGCTATTAACTGCTTGTTACACGGGATACTTGGCAGATCATTGCCTGGAGCCTATTCCGACGACCGGAGGCTCTTAACGTGGAATTTAAGGATTACTATCAGGTGCTCGGCGTAGTAAAAACCGCAACGGCCGAGGAGATTAAGAAGGCCTACCGCAAGCTGGCCCGCAAGTTTCATCCTGATGTCAGCAAAGAGCCGGATGCTGAGCTGCGGATGCAGGAAATCAATGAGGCCAAGTCAGTGCTGTCTGATCCCGAGAAACGTCTTGCCTATGACCAACTGGCTCAGCAGTATCATTCTGGTCAGAACTTTCAGCCACCGCCGGACTGGGATGCAGGTTTTGAGTACAGCGGGCGTGGCTTTGAGGAGGCCGACCTCGGTGAATTCAGTGACTTCTTTGCCAGCCTCTTCGGCCAAGGCGCCCAGCAAAGGGGAGGAAGGCGCGGCTACCAGATGCGCGGCGACGATCGTCACGCCAAAGTTATTATTGATCTCGAAGATGCCTATCTCGGCGCTACTCGTTCAATCATGCTGCATGGGCCGCAGATCGATGCACAAGGTCACGTCAGTTCTAAAGAACATACGCTCAATGTGCGGATACCAAAGGGGGTTAAAGCGGGCCAACATATCCGACTCTCGGGTCAAGGTGGCCCTGGTATCGGCGGTGGACCTGCGGGAGATTTGTTTCTTGAGATCCATTTTACACCTAACCCACGTTATCGGATTGAAGGACGGGATATACATCAAACAGTACCGGTTACACCCTGGGAGGCTGCTTTGGGGGCCCACATTGAGACTCCCACGCCGTCTGGAGTGGTGAAAGTGAAAGTGAAAGTGCCTGCAGGCTCCCAAACTGGGCGCCGGTTACGCTTAAAAGGCCGCGGTATTCCCGGGCCTGAGCCAGGTGATCTTTATGTGGGGTTAGAGGTAGTGCTGCCCCCGGCCGATACTGACAAGGCACGGGCGCTCTATGAAACCATGGCGCGGGAACTGGCTTTCAATCCGCGCCAACGGAAGGGAGGCTAGGCAATGGTACATCGGGCTATTACCAGCGGTGATCTGGTAGACGAGGCGACCCTGACCCTCGACGAGTTGGCGCGTGCCTGCTCGGTGGAAACCAACTGGATTATCGAACGCATTGAAAGTGGCCTATTGGCCGACGGATCGCCCTATGTAGCGAGTTGGCGCTTCACCAGTCATGACTTGACCCGAGCCAGGCGAATGTATCAGTTGGAGCGCGATTTTGAGGCTGCACCCGAACTGGCCGCATTGGCGACTGACCTGATCGAGGAAAATCAGCGCCTCAAAGATCGATTGCGTGCTGCTGGGCTTTAATAAAATCTTTTGTTGATCAGATAGTAACTAAACCGACGACTCCAGTCATATGATCAGCGAGTAAGACATTAAAATATTAGTCTTAATGCTATTTAATTGGTTTTGTGATGCCTCTGTTGCTGTGTTTTTTAATTGCAACATAAAAGTTGATGGAAGTCATGGAAGCTAAACTTTAATCCCCTCTATGATGCCTTTTTACATTCCATAAAGTGCGCGTTATAGAGAGGGAAGTCCCATGAACGATCTTACAGCGCTTACGTTTTTACCCCAAGAGCAAATCCTTTTGACACACTCCCATGAAACCATAGAGCTAAATCGATACCGGTGGCTAGCTCTGACCTTTCTACCCTTTGATTCATCTGTCAGCGGGTTGATGAACGCTATCGGCTTGGAGTGCGTGCACCGCCTTTGCAGTTTGCAAGAAGTGGCACAGAAAATGGAGCTCGGTGCTTGCGTTAGTAATCTTGACAAGCTGGTGGAAAGGCCCCTGATTAATAACAATAGCCAGCATTTTTTTATAATAGATAAATCCATGGGACATCAAGTTCTCATCATGGCTGAAGAAGCTGCCAAAGTGTCATGCGATTTTTTTGGCTGGCTGCTAGAAACCAATGCGATACCTGAGCTGCACAATATCTTTTTTGCCTTCGTAGCCCAGAAAGAAAAAGAATATCGTATACTTCAGGAATGTCGCCTTCAGTGGGGTGTGGGTGTTTCTGATTTATCAATCGCGGTATAAAAAGAAGGCAGCATTTAAAAGTAAATGCTGTCATGCCGAGGTGGTTACGTTCATGATTTCTTCAATAAATTATGACCCGGGTTTGTTTAGCTATTTTGATAGTAATGCGAAGTCAGTAGCCAACAGTCTGTGGGATCATTGTCCTGCGCAGGTGATAATTGTTGGTATTGTAGAGAAGGATGATTTTGTTATTGAAAAAATATATCCGCTGCAGAAAGCTTGCCTAGGAAATGAAGTAATAAGTGTGGGTAAACCTCTCAGCTGTTTGTTACCACCCCCATTGGGTGGAGAGTTGGTTATGCGCTGCGCCCAATGTGTAGAGGAAGGGCTACCAATTCAATACGAAGTGACGGGTGGCTACATTGACGGAGATAGTTACCAGCGCAACTTGCAGGTTCTTCTACTTCCCATCATAAACCAGAGTAAAGTAATTAGGCATCTGCACTGTATTGTCTTAAACGCTAATACGATCAATTATGCTCAGGTTGCCAAATACTCCGAACAAGAAGTGGAGCGATGCGTTCTAGAGCGCACCGCTGAATTAATGGCAACGAATCTACAATTGACTTATTTGGCCACCCATGACGGCTTAACTGAAACCTATAATCGTCGCCACCTTATCGATTTGGCTAATGCTGAGTTTAAGCGAGTGACCCGCTATGGATTATCGCTCTGCCTTATGATGCTGGACATCGACCATTTTAAGTCTGTCAACGATGAACAGGGACATGCTGCGGGCGACGATATGCTGAAAACTGTTGCACATCTGATGCGCTCTACGGTGCGAGATTGGGATTTGGTCGGGCGCTATGGTGGCGATGAATTCATTATTATATTACCCGATACCGATATTCAGAGCGCCAAGGCGATTGCAAACCGACTGAGTAACAATCTGAAAGCTGCCAACCTTACTGTTAGTCTTGGCATTGCTACGCTTGAGCCGAGTGATCAGTCCATCGACGATGCGATTAGTCGTGCCGATCATTTGTTGTTGAATGCCAAGCGAAACGGCCGTAACCGTATCGAATGCGGATCTTTTGGCTCCAATACTGATAGTGTGAAATAACGATAACGATGTCTAGGAAGTAGCGCACTTACTGCATCGTGTTGCATAAGGTAAGGCGTTGAGGCGATGTACTTCGATCAGTTCGCCACATATCTCACAGTAATCTCCTATCTTGGCGTCAATACGCGTCATGGCTTTGTCGATTTTTACCAGCTCTGCACGTGCTTCGTTATCCAAAAGGTCGACGACATCATCACTTTGAATTTCTAGCGCCTGCTCTTCCAGATCTTTATCCAAGGCGCCATGAGTATGGTGTTGATGCATGTCGTAACGTTGGATACGCTCAAGTATTTCTTCTCGGAGCTTCTCAAGTTGT
Source organism: Halomonas sp. HL-93 (assembly GCF_900086985.1). NCBI lineage: Bacteria > Pseudomonadati > Pseudomonadota > Gammaproteobacteria > Oceanospirillales > Halomonadaceae > Halomonas > Halomonas sp. HL-93. Next base: position 3,471,030 of record NZ_LT593974.1, on the reverse strand, counting down.
GTTCTTCTGTCATTCACGATCATCATGTGCGCCCTCAATCATAATGAAACAGAGTGAGCGTCCTTAGCCAGAATGCTAAAGGTCTTCAAGCTCTTCTGCATCGCGAACGATGCGCATTGCTTCGTGTTGTTCAAGGAAGAGGATGTTGTTCAGCAGCGCTTTCGCCTCTACAGCCTCTGTGCGCAACGCCAAATAGCGATACAGGTCAATGATATTGTTATGTATTGTCACGATAGATCGCATGATTTCTGAGAAAGTCATGTTGACATAATCAACGTCTTCTAATGCAAAAGTATGCTTGTCAAAATAGTCTATACACCATGTATTGATGGCCGCTGCTTGTGCATCGTTCTTACTTAGTTTCAAAGTCCGAGATAACTCTCTTTCATGTAGCGAAAGATAATCAAGTAGCATATGTACCTTTTCTTTTTGTTGATAAGAAGCAGCTTTTCCTAATTTATTAGCTAAGTTATCGTGTAATAGGCGAGTCATTTCTAATACTTGATTAATGGTTTCGACTGGCATTGTATTATTGTCTTCTATAGGGTTTGTTACATGATTTTTTTGATTTCTTTACATTTCGCACCAAATACGCTCTTTAAGTTCGTCATTTAACTCAGATACTTTTTGCATGCGTTTTACGGTGGCTTTCGTCATATCACTCGTTACTTTTTGGTAGCAGGAAGCCAACGATGACGGTGTATTGAGGCCTTCATGGCCTAGCATGCAGCTTGTCAGCGTTCTAGAGGACTCGGCCATGGCTGCAAAAAACTCAAGTTCGTGGCGCATGGTGTCGTTCAACATGTCAAACCAAATATACTGTGCCTTGACAGCCGAACTACTGGTCGCCATCCAAGGCTGGTACCACCATATAAATACGCTATCATAGTTAGAAGCGTTCACAGACTTTTCGTGGGGTTTTTGTATTGTGGTCATTTCATTGCCTCCCAGTGAGCAGTACAAAGTATAGGTGTATATTTTCTACTTGGCTTATACGCTAGTCACTTGTTTTATGTCCCAGGTCAATGTTTATGCTGCTAATTGAAAGTTAAATAAACAGAGTATGTCTTACAATGACTTAGCCTGCGTTATTTTTTGCTCAAAGTCTGTATAAGCAGTAACGGGCATGGTTGGAGTGACGTTACGAACGATGTGAGGCGTCCCGAAATCGAACGCTGGCCGGAGATGTTAGATGTCGATTCGTAATTTAGATGCACTGTTCGCTCCTGCTACAATTGCGCTAATTGGTGCTAGCAACCGGCCTAGGTCGGTGGGCGCGGTGCTGGCGCGTAATCTTCTCAGTGCTGGGTTTATGGGCCCAGTGCTCACCGTCAACCCCCATGAGCGTGCCATTTGCTCAACCTTAAATTACCGTTCTGTTAGCGATTTGCCACTGTCCCCCGATTTGGCAATCATCGCGACTCCGCCGGAGTCCGTTCCGGGGTTGATAAAGGAACTTGGCGAGCGGGGCTGTCGCGCTGCGGTGGTTATCACCGCGGGCTTTGGTGAAGGAGAGCAGGCGGATGGTCAGGCACTTCAGCAGGCAATGCTGGAGGCGGCACGCCCCTATCTAATGCGCATTGTTGGGCCTAACTGTTTGGGTATTTTGGCTCCCCACAATGGTATAAATGCGAGCTTCGCCCACCTCACACCCCAGAAGGGTGATGTCGCTTTCGTAACTCAATCGGGCGCCGTTGCAACATCGATTCTTGACTGGGCATCAGCACGCGGTATCGGCTTTTCCTATGTTATTTCTCTAGGTGCGATGAGCGATGTCGATTTTGGCGATGTCCTCGATTTTCTAGCGCTTGATCCCAAAACGCGTTCCATCCTTCTTTACGTCGAGGCCATTATCGACGCACGTAAATTCCTGTCGGCGGCGCGCATGGCCTCACGCAACAAGCCAGTCGTTGTTGTTAAAGCAGGCCGCAGTAATGCGGGTGCCAAGGCGGCGCTTTCGCATACGGGGGCCCTGGCAGGTTCCGATACGGTCTACGACGCAGCCTTCAAGCGCGCGGGAATGCTTCGGGTCAAAACCCTGGATGAGCTATTTCAGGCGGCAGGGACACTTGCTACCGGAATCCGCGTGAAGGGTGATCGTCTGGCTATACTCACCAACGGTGGCGGGGTCGGGGTATTAGCTGTGGATGAACTAGCCGATGTTGGCGGCCACTTGGCCGAGCTTTCAAGTACGACCCTGACCCGTTTGGATACATTGTTGCCCAAGGCTTGGTCACACGCTAATCCCGTCGATATTCTTGGCGATGCGTCGGGTCAACGCTATGTAGGCGCGCTTGACGTGCTGCTTGATGAACACCGAGCCGATGCTCTCTTTATTATTAACTGCCCAGTGGCGGTTGCCGATAGCCTTGATGCCGCCGAAGCGGTGATGACGATACTCGAAAAGCGACGGCTCCCCGTATTGACTTGTTGGTTGGGCGAAGGAGCGCCCGCTAAGGCTCGACGACTGTTTACTGAGAAGCATGTCCCCTCGTACGACACGCCAGAGCAGGCCATTCGGGCCTTCTGGCACCTTTACAGCTACTCGCGTAATCAAAGGGCCCTTATGGAGACGCCCGCGGCCGTTTCCGATCTCATTAACGTCGATATGGCCAGCGCGAACGCTATTATCGATCGCGTCATTGAAGACGACCGCAGTGTACTGACGGAGCCCGAGGCATCAGCCGTCTTGGCTGCCTATGGCATACCGATGGCGCCGGCCATGGTGGCGCGCACACCTGAGGAAGCCAGTCGCGCAGCGCAGCAGTTGGGTTTCCCGGTCGTGTTAAAAATTCTGTCACGCGATATCTCACACAAGTCGGATGTCGGGGGCGTGCAATTAAATTTGGCCTCGCCTGACGCCGTTTATCGTGCAGCCGAGAGCATGCTGGATGCAGTTGGTCAGGCGGCTCCCACGGCGCAGGTCGATGGTTTCAATGTGCAGCCGATGATTCGCCGCCCAGGGGCGCATGAACTTATTTTGGGTATCGCTGAAGACACTGTTTTCGGTCCCATCATTCTGTTTGGGCAGGGTGGTAAAGCCGTTGAAGTCATTGGCGACCGTGTTATTGGCTTACCCCCACTCAACTCACTGCTGGCGCAAGATATGATCCGCTCGACACGCATATCGCGTCTTCTACACGGCTATCGTGATCGCCCAGCAGCTGACTTGGAAGCGATTACGCTCACACTCCTAAAACTGTCGCAACTGATCAGCGATTTGGATCGTGTCGTCGAACTTGATATTAATCCGCTGCTGGCTGATGCATCGGGTGTGATGGCTTTGGATGCGCGCATCGTAATTAGAGCCGGCCATCATCAACGTCAGCCACTGGCTATCCGCCCTTATCCCAAGCAGCTTGAGCAATCAATCGCGACTCGCAGTGGCCAAGTCTATTCCTTGCGGCCAATACGTCCCGAAGACGAAGCGGCACTGGTCAACATGCTTGGCCAATCCTCTCCCAGTGATGTCCGGCTCCGTTTTTTTGCGGCCATCAAGAAGTTCGACCATGCCTTTGCGGCGCGACTAACCCAGATAGATTACGACCGGGAAATGGCCTTTGTCGCGATGCCGTCGGGCAGCGACGAGATAGTGGGGGTGGTGCGTCTGGCTGCCGATCCTGATAAAGAAAGAGCGGAGTTTGCGGTCATGGTTCGTAGCGATACGAAAGGAACCGGCCTTGGTTATAGCCTGATGCAGCAGATTATTGATTATGCTCGCCATAACGCGATTAAGCAGGTATTTGCTGATGTGCTGCGCGAGAATCATCCCATGCTCAAGATGGTAAAAGAGCTGGGGTTCATGGTGCTGCCAACGGAGCATCAGGCAGACAGCGTCACCGTTGTACTTGATCTGTAATGAGAACCCGTCGCGTAGCGATATCGAACGACTGCAAGGAACCGGTATGAATAGACCGTCTGCCGCACGGCACACTGATGCGCCGATTCAATCACAGCTCGCCGACGTCCATGCCCTGCACAGCGATGATGTTCTGTCGGCATTGAATTCATCGCCTACTGGTTTAACGGCAGAAGAAGCGGCTAGCCGCTTGGTTATCTACGGGCACAATCAATTACCGGTAGTAGACGGGCGCCATCCGCTGTTTCGATTTCTTGTCCAATTTCACAACGCTCTGATCTATTTTCTGCTAGCGGCAGCCCTGGCTGCTTTGCTGCTAGGACATTTCGTTGATGCGGTGGTGATTGTTGCGGTAGTGCTTGTCAATGCCATCGTTGGCTTCGTACAAGAGGGTAAAGCGGAAAAGTCGTTGAATGCGATTCGTGATTTGATTGCACCGCAGGCCCACATAATGCGCGAAGGGCAGCGTATCAAGGTGCTGGCCAGTGACATTGTCCCTGGCGATATTGTGTTACTGGAAGCTGGGGATCGAGTACCAGCTGATATGCGATTGATACGCGCCAGTGCATTGAGGATCGAAGAAGCCATTTTGACAGGTGAGTCGGTGGCTGCCGAAAAACAGGAAGCGCCTGCCTTGCAAGAGGCAGCCCTTGGTGATCGCCATTGTATGGCATATTCGGGCACGCTAGTGGCGACCGGGCAAGCGAAAGGGGTGGTCGTCGCCACGGGGAGCGAGACCGAGATTGGACGTATCAGTACACTGTTACGTGACGTCCAGTCGTTGACAACACCACTGCTGCGCCAGATTAACCGCTTTGGCACGTATTTTACCTGGGTCACGCTGGCGGTAACCGTCTGTCTCTTTACCTTTGCGGTACTAGTGCGTGGCTATGCCTGGTCTGATGCCCTCATTGCGGTAGTCGCTTTAGCAGTGGCGGCTATTCCTGAAGGCTTACCTGCGGTCATTACCATCACGCTTGCCATCGGTGTTCAGCGTATGGCGCGTCGTAACGCCGTCATTAGGCAGTTGCCTGCCGTGGAAACACTAGGCTCAACCACCGTTATCTGCTCTGACAAGACGGGCACACTGACGCGCAACGAAATGACAGCGCGTCGGTTAGACGTTTCCCAGGGTCTGATCACGGTGACCGGTACAGGCTACATTCCTGAAGGAAAGCTGGAAACGCAGCCAGAGGGAGAGGACGCAGAGGACGCAATTCGGCTCAGCAGCGAGGCATTGATCCTGACTGGGCTGCTTTGCAATGATGCCCAGTTAAGCCATGCCGATACGGGCTGGCATGTGATCGGTGATCCGATGGAAGGAGCCTTGTTGGTTTTAGCCATCAAGGCAGGCCTTGACTCCGAGTGCGTGCATCAGGATTGGTCGCGAATTGATGAAATACCGTTTGATGCTAAACATAAGTTCATGGCGACGCTGAATCGCCATGTTGAGGGGGAATATCGCATATTCGTTAAAGGCGCGCCTGATGAACTCTTACAGCTCGCTACTACTCAGGTCGTGGGTCAAAGTGAAGTACCGATTGAGCGGGACAAATGGACGGCGCGAATAGCGCAAGCGGCATCTCAGGGCCAGCGCGTGCTCGGCTTTGCTACCAAGACAGTATCCCCCAGCGTGGAAAAGTTGAGTTTCACTGATCTCGAAAATGGTTTGGTGTTCGCAGGTTTGGTGGGATTTATAGATCCGCCCCGCGAGGAGGCAATTGCCGCTATTGCGGAGTGCCACTCCGCTGGGATTGACGTCAAAATGATCACGGGGGATCACGGTGCCACGGCGGCAGCCATTGCCCAACAGTTAGGGCTAGGTGAGACGCCAAGTGTGCTAACTGGGCGTGAACTTGATGACATGCAGGATAGTGAGCTACCCAGTATTGTTCTCGAAACGAGTGTGTTTGCGAGAACCAATCCCGAGCATAAGTTGCGCATTGTCAGAGCACTGCAATCGACGGGTGCCACCGTTGCGATGACCGGGGATGGCGTCAATGACGCGCCTTCATTGAAGCAGGCCGATGTCGGTATCGGCATGGGGCACAAGGGTACCGATGCCGCAAAGGAAGCATCGCAGATGGTGCTGCTCGACGATAACTTTGCCTCTATCGTTGCCGCTGTGAATGAAGGACGAGTGGTCTATGACAATATCCGTAAAGTAGTGGCATGGACACTACCCACCAATGGCGGTGAAGTGTTGGCGGTTATTGCGGCGATACTGTTTAACTTCGCAATGCCGATGTCGGCGGTTCAGATTCTGTGGGTCAATTTAGTGACAGCAGCCACGCTTGGGTTAGCCCTTGCTTTTGAGCCCGCAGAGCCGAATGTCATGCGCCGTCCGCCCAGGCCCACTCAACAAAGCTTACTTACCTCTTTTCTGGTCTGGCGGGTGATTTTTGTGTCGTGCCTGTTTTTGGTGGCAGTGCTGGGTGTTTTCTTTTACGTATTGGATAGGGGAGATGAGTTGGCCATGGCACGTACCATGGTGGTTAATTTGATCGTGGTAATGGCCATTTTTTATCTCTTCAGCGTACGCTACCTGCATACGACATCCTTTAATTGGCGCGGTGTTTTTGGAACCCCGGCCGTGTTGATAGCAGTTGCAATAGTGGTCGTTGCCCAGTGTGCCTTTACCTACCTGCCGGTTATGAACGATCTATTTGATAGCCGGCCACTTGCTTGGGTGGATGGGTTACTACTCATTGGGGTAGGTATTTTGATGATGGTGGTACTTGAGGTTGAAAAAGTAGTACTAAGGCGTGGCGAGTGGTTAAGCCATTAGAAGAGACAATGGAGATAACCGTGTGTGGAGGATGAGGCAACCTGACGGCCAAGGCGCGGAAAAATATGACCGCTATCCCGTTTTTATGTTTGTCGGTTTTGTAATTTTCTGGACTTGGTTGGCTATGAATCCCGTTTCTCGTCAGGACTGGTTTATTGGAAAATTTGCTGGTACTTGCAGTAATGCCCGTGCTGGCCAGGTTCTGGTATCGGGGTGGTGTCTCTCGGTGGGCGTGGGGAGGCGTGTTTGCCTTCTTGATGTTTCACACCGTTGGTGCCCATTACACCTATTCGAAAGTCCCTTACGACCTATGGTGGCAAACTTTATTCGGTTATTCGCTGGATCACTGTCTTGGTTTTGATCGTAATCAGTATGACCGGTGGGTTCATTTCCTGTGCGGGTTGCTGTTGTTGCCGCTGATAACAGAACTCATGAAACGCCACTTTCTTATCGCCTCCTTCCTTAACCGAGTTGTGCCCGTAATGATTATTCTTTCCCATGCGGCGCTTTATGAGCTTGTTGAGTGGTTAGCGGCAATTATGCTTTCAAGTGAGTTGGGACAAGCGTATTTAGGTGCCCAGGGGGATATATGGGATGCGCAGAAGGATATGGCGTTAGCCTTGTTAGGGGCAGTTGTGGCAAGTGTGCTTTCCTTTATGGTACGCCAAGGAAAAAGGCTAATCGAGTTTGATCTTATTTAAACACAGTGTTTTCTTTGGGATTTTTTTTAATAAGCAGTGTGTAGCATGACCTATAATTCAGCTTTAGTTTTACTTGAGTCGTTCAGCAATCGCGGCTAAGCCTTCTGGATTTAATATGCAGTATTCATGGCCGCGTGCTGACAGAATACCTTGCTGTTGAAATCGACTGATGAGGCGGCTGAGCGTCTCTAACGCCATACATAGATAAGCAGCAATTTCTCGCCTCGACATCGCTAGTCTGAAACAGTATGGCGAATAGCCCCGGGCTTGAAAGTGACATGACATATCAATGACAAAAAAGGCCAACCTTGCATCTGATGGCTGGTTTACTATTTGCCACATTCGGGTGTGAGCGTAGCGAATAGCTTTACTTAAGCAGCGCAACAATCGTATGTGTTGAGAGTGAGTGTTGAGTAACTCCTCAATACAGCTAAAAGGTATAGGTAGCAGGCCCGATGTTTCAATAGCAGTGACACTTCCGCTATAAAATCCATCTTCGATAGCATCCAGTCCAATTATATCACCGGGTAGGAAAAAATGAGTAAGTGTTTCTTCACCCTTTTTCCTATAATCCAATTGTTTTAATGTGCCGCAATGGACTACGTATAAACCTTGAAAAGGACGGCCTTGATGTATTAAAATATTTCTTTTATTTAAGATAAATGAAGGTTGAGTTAAGTTATTTAAATCTTCTATGATGGATGTGCCGGAATGGTAATATGCATTCTCTTTTTTTCTATTTGAAGGAGATAGTGCGTCCATTTTAAAGCCCTCCTTTTAAATATTTGAAGATAAATTATTTTTTGGTAGTCATTTTTGAGTTGATTTTAAAATTATTATGCAATAATTAATATTAGGTGTTTTTCTATAAACTGCAACTATTATTATTTATTAAAATAAAAGCATATAAAACAGAAGGTTGAGTTTTTGTGGTATGCAATTCTGCTAGATGGCTGATTTATTTTGATGCTTGCGTTACCTTCCTTGTCAATAATTTTAATAAGGTGAATGATGATGCATGCAGTTTTTTATGCTTAGTGTTTTTCTTTAATTGCTGATAGTAGGTTCTTGATGTTTAATTTAATTAAAGGCTATTGATAAAAATAAATTTTTTTATTTTTGCTTTACATAACTGCCAGGAGCATCTTCTATCGGTATATAAGTTGTCGACCCAACCTTAGGTGCTTTGTTAAAAGGACCTGATTTGTCTGCTAACCAAGTTTGCCAAGCGTTCCACCAAGAACCTGGGTGAATAACGGTACTCTGTAACCAAGTGTCGGGGTCAATGTAAATATCGTTCTCATATGACGTCGTCATACGATAATGCCGGTGAGTGTATCCGGGAGGGCTGATAATGCCTGCGTTATGGCCACCGCTGGTAAGTAGAAAAGTAATTTCGGGTGCATCTGAAAGCAGGTTCAATCTATAAGTAGATCGCCACGGAGCAACATGATCCCATTCTGTTCCAACGCAAAATATGGGTACCTGTATATCGCTAAGCGCTACCGGACGGTCATCTACTCTAAATCGGCCTTCGGCTAAATCATTATTTAAAAAAAGGTTGCGTAAATATTCTGAATGCATGCGGTAGGGCATGCGCGTTGCGTCAGTATTCCAGGCCATTAAGTCGTTAATGGGATTTCTCGTGCCCAGCAGATATTCATTTACAATTCGAGACCATACCAAATCGTTAGAACGAAGAATCTGAAATGCTCCTGACATTTGTTTGGTATCAAGAATGCCCTGAGACCACATCATATCTTCAAGGAAAGCGAGTTGCTTCTCATCGATAAATAACATTAGTTCGCCAGCTTCTCGAAAATCGGTCTGTGCGGCAAATAGTGTCATCGACGCTAAGCGATCATCGTTATTACGCGCCATCGTCGCTGCAGTAATGGCTAGCAGCGTTCCGCCTAAACAGTAGCCGACACCATGTACCTTCTGATTGGGAATGAGGTGCCGGATAATATCGAGACTCTCTGAAATGCCTTGCTGGCGATAGTCATCCATGCCGATATTACGATCCTCGGCGGTTGGATTACGCCAGGAAATCATAAACACGGTATGACCATGATCAACCAGGTACTTGACTAGCGAGTTGTGAGGTGAGAGGTCGAGGATGTAATACTTCATGATCCACGCTGGCACGATCAGCGTCGGAATAGCGTGCACCTTATCCGTGGTAGGCGTGTACTGGATCAGTTCGATCAGATGATTGCGATACACGACTTTACCTGGTGTGATCGCTACATCCTGCCCGACTATATACTCTTCAGTACCGGCTGGCCTTTTGCCAAGATAATGATTCTGGAGATCTTCATAGTAGTGTTGCATTCCCTGAACCAAGTTGGTCCCTCCGCTGAAAAAGGTGTTTTTTAATACAACGGGATTAGTCATTAAGTAGTTGGAGGGTGAAAACACGTCAAGCCATTGGCGAGCGCCAAACTCTACGGCCCGCTCGTGATGAGGGGAGAGACCACTGACGTTGGTAGTGGCGTTGTACCACCACTGCTGCTGCAGCAGAAAACCTTGGTAAAGCAAGTTATAGGGATAGTAGCGCCAGCTAGGATCGCGAAAACGTCGGTCTTGAGGTAAGGGGTCAATACAAGGGCTCGCATTTGGGTCAAAGGCCGAATGGCTAGCCCAAGATAACAAGCGGAGCTGTTTCTTGATGGCTTTTTGCAGTAACAAAGATTGCGTTCCGGGCGAAAGCGCCGTGCTAGATAGCCAGTCCAAGTAAGTTAACATTACTGATGCCGGAGAAATGCCCAATGTCATTCCAGCCAGTGAAGCACGCACCAGTCTGTCCATATTTTGGTGCTGGTTGTCGTTGAAAAACATGCATATTATCCTTAAAAACCGATGAGTGAGAATCGAAATAGCCATCCAATATTAATCAACCAATATGTAAGATGGTTATGAATATAATTATGATAGTTATTTTTGGCTGTGTATGTAGCTAATGCCCCTTTTTTATAAAGTTGTCTAGGTAAAAAATTTTTAAAATATATTATCTTAGTGAAATTTAAAGAAAAATAAGTGGTTTTTTATCATTATAAAAAAGCGATATTTTTTGCTCTATGTCAATTTTGTCTCAAGATAGTGCTTTTTTGGTATGTTTGTCATGCTTCAAAAGAAGAGTGGCTGGACTATAAATAGAAAGTGGTTTTTAACTATGACTCAGGCCCGTATAAATAAGGAGTATCGAAATGGCAAAATCATCTACCAAGTCTGATGTGTCTGTTCCAGATGCAAGTAAAATGCCTGCCAGTCGCTTTTCAAGCCCATTGGAAGAGTTTGATCGAATGATGGAAGGCTTTTTTGAGCGAAACTGGATGAAACCTTTTTTTAAAGATGATTCGGTAAAAGAGCGTCTTGGTTTTTTTGGGCAGCACAATCCAAAAGTGGACATTATTGATCGTGAAAAAGAAATTATCGTGCGTGCTGAAATGCCAGGGGTTGATCGTAAGGATTTAGTCATTGAAGTCACAGAACATTCCTTGATGTTGAAGTGTGAGCGTTCTGGTAAGGCAGACGAGAAAAAGGATGAATATTATCATTCAGAAATTTGGCAAGGTTCTTTTTCAAGAACGATTGGTTTGCCTGTTGAGGTAGATACGCAACATGCAGACGCCAAATTTAAAGACGGCATACTAACAATAACATTGCCTAAAGTTAAACAACCATTAAGGCGGAAGTTAGAGGTCAGTTGAATATACGTCTTTGTAAAATGTGAAGTGATATCTTCGCTTAGACAGGGTGTCGTAAATAGGTAATGAAATACCATGTTGCGACGAATAATTTATCTATCGAATAAAAGGAATACTGCTATGTTGAAATCAGACGCTCAAATTCAAAAAGATGTACTTGCTGAGCTCGGATGGGAGCCATCCGTTCGTGCTTCAGATATTGGAGTAGAAGTTAAAGGTGGCATTGTAACTTTGGCGGGCCATGTCGATAGCTATGCAGAAAAATGGCATGCTGAAACGGCAGCGCAGCGTGTCAGCGGTGTGAAGGGTGTTGCCATAGAAATTGATGTAAAACTACCGGGTAATGCAAAGCGTACAGATGCGGATATCGCTCGTGCTGTTAAAAACACACTAGAGTGGAATATATTCGTTCCAAATGACCCATTAAAAGTAATGGTTGAAAACGGCTGGGTGACTCTTTCCGGTATGGTGCCTTGGGATTATCAACGTCGCTTAGCGGAAACATCTATACGTTACTTAGCAGGTGTGGTTGGTGTGAGTAATCAAATTGTTATTAAGCCTAACCTTTCTGCTGCGGCAGTTAGAGTTGATATTGAAAACTCACTTAAACGAAAGGCTATCCAAGATGCTAATGCGATTAAAGTGGAAGTCCATGATCACGATGTTAAAATTAGTGGTAAGGTAGATAGTTTAGTGGAAAGAGACTTGATAAACCACGCGGTATGGAACTCTCCCGGCGTATGGACTGTAACGGACAATATAAGAACTTAATTCAGTGGTGCTCAGATATTTTGCAGGGCTATTAGATTGACCGTATTAGTTCGATGGCCCTGCGTGTTTGCATTTTCTTGTTTAACGCCAGACTAAACCTGGAAGGTTTTCTGCACCGAATCCTCTGTAAAAAGGTATATAGTTTTCTCAGGAAGAGTTTTTAGTAGTTGAGTTTGATATGATTTAAAAAGCGTATTATCGCTCATAAGGCAAATAGATAGAGTGTCAAAGTAACTCGAAACTATAAGGAATTCTGGTATGCAGCTGGTCTGCCCTTCATGTGGAACTACTAACCGTATACAAGCCGAACGATTGCACGATTCGCCTGTTTGCGGACGGTGCAAGACTGCGTTGATGAATGCTGAGCCTGTGAGCCTCAGTGATACCACTCTACATAAGTTTATTTCAGGTACAGAATTACCTGTACTAGTAGACTTCTGGGCAGCCTGGTGTGGCCCATGCAAGGCAATGGCACCTAGTTTCGCCGCTACAGCTAGGCAGATGCCAGGGGTTCGATTTGTCAAAGTGGATAGCGACGCCGCACCGGCGGCCAACGCGCTTTACAATATTCGCAGTATTCCCACGCTAATCCTGTTCGAAGGTGGTAAAGAGATAGCACGTCTTGTCGGAGCGTCATCGGAAGCGCAGCTTGTGACTTGGATTCATCAAAACCTAAAAGTCATGCGTCACTAGATTAGGTGTATTCGAACACATGCTGGCAAAGCGACTCCCGGTTCATCATCGGCTCGTAGTGGATTGCTTCTACTTTCATTGAATGGAAGAAGCTTTCCACGCAAGCGTTGTCCCAGCAGTTGCCTTTACGGCTCATACTTTGACGCAACTGATGCGTTCGCAGCCGATCCCGGTAGGCGCGGGAACAGTACTGGCTTCCCTGGTCGCTGTGACAGATCGCTCTTGTGAGGAAATTGCGTCGCCACAATGCCATTTCCAACGCATCGCAGACCAGGTCTGCGGTCATCCTGGTATTCATGGACCAACCGGTGACAGAGCGCGAGTACAGGTCAATGATGACGGCCAGATAAAACCAGCCTTCAGAGCTCATCAAGTACGTGATGTCACCGGCCCATTTCTTGTTCGCGGCGGTCGCCTCAAAGTCTTGCCCCAGTAAGTTGGGCGCCACAGGCAAGCTGTGGTCGCTGTCTGTGGTGACGACGAACTTGCGGGCGGCCTTCGGCACCAACGATAGGCGCCGCATACTGGCCCCTATCGTTTTGACATCATAAGGGTGGCCATCAGCCGCCAGCGTGGCCTGGATGCGTCGGGCGCCATTGCGCCGCTTGCTCTGGGATCAAGCCTTTCCCTGGCTTGCTCCAGTTGGCTGGGCTGAAACCGAGTCTTCTGCCATGTGTAATACCCACTTCGCGAGACCCCGAGCACAGACGCCATCCGGATCACGGAAAACCTGTGACTGTGCTCAAGCATGAAGCTGTAACGCTTCACTTTTGGTTCTTGGCGAAGTAGGTCGCCGCCTTTTTTAATATGGCCAGCTCCTCTTCACGCTCGGCCATTTGGCGCTTCAGCCGGGCGTTCTCGGCAGCCAGTTCAGACTCGCGCTCGGAGACGTTGGCCTTCTTTTTCGCTGCCGAACGCCAACCATAGATCTGCGATTCATGGATACCCAGTTCTCGGGCGGCGCTGGCAACGCTGGTTCTTTCTGCGAGTTTCAGCGCTTCGGCCTTGAACTCATCGGAATAGCGGTTGCGCTTTTGTTTGCTCATCGTGGATCACCTCATAAGCGGATTGTACTCGCTTAACGCGGTGTCCAGAATCAGTGGGGCGGATCAGATCGTCTATACCATGTTATTGAGACATAGTTTTATATTTATTTAGGTAATATGCTTATTACTTTTTTAAATTATACAGTAGACAGGCTTGGGGAAGCACGCGAGATTGGTAAAATCAGTGATGGCGTATTGTCGCATCATGGTTCGAGAGGGGTGGCTAGTGCCTGCCAGCAATGATCTATGTGCTATCGACGTGTATTTTTTTACAACGTTGCGCGTGGAAACGAGGACAACCAAGAATTAGGTACTGTTTTTCTTGCTTGCTGTCGATGATTTGCTGCGGGCAGGGTGCTGTCAGCGTCATTTTGGATAGGCCATCTTGCCATGTTTTAGGCCTGTCACTCGGGGTTTGGCAGGCCAGCGAGACATTCAAATAATGTTGATCTTTTGGCGAACACTATGGCATCGATACGGCAAAGTTGAACGAGTCAGTCAACCAGCAAAAAATGCTTCATTGGTTGCCAATTGACGGCCTTTCCAAATGCAATCAACCTTCACGGAGAAGACTGATTAAGTAGCTCAAGGGATGTAAGATCACTAATGAAATGAAAAAGATAGCGACAATACCGGCGGTTAATGCAACCCAATCAAATAAAGTTGCTACATTGGCAAGTGTTGAATGAGTGAGCCAAGGAACCCAAGCGAGCGCTGATAACCCGATAAGTATGGCGAGCATCGTGGCATACCGACTACGGTGTTGAGTTATCTGATAGCCACGCAGGTAAGCGAGCAGGTGTAGGCTAATGACAACAATGGAGCCCACTACCAGTAGCCATGTGAAGGGTGCAAGCGCATACATTAGTATGGTGAATATACCACTGATGGTCATAGCAGATTCTCCTTTATGCTTGGCCTTCAAGAACGGCGTAGTAAGCGGGCTGCAGCATACGATCTTTCATGACCCAGGTAACCCAAGATTCGTCTTTAGGGTCAATAAATGGGAAAGACGGCATGAAGGCGAAGTCGTCCGCGTATCCAAACTCCACCAACATGGCTTTGCCGATCCCCGTGATCATGGGGCATGAGGTATAGCCAGTGTGGCGTGCAGATGGGAGGTTGCCCTGCATGACGGAAAGCAGGTTTTCTTCTACAACGGGTGCTTGCGCCTTGACACTAGCAGCCGTTTTGTTGATGGGCGCACCAATGACATCACCAATGCCAAACACTTCGGGATAGCGATTGTGCTGCATGGTATGGATATCGACGTCTAACCACTCGCCTCTGAAAGGGCCATCCTGAGCAATGAGAGCGCTGTTTTTGATAAAATCGTGAGCGCTCATGGGAGGTACCACGTGAATAAAATCATAGTCTGTGATTACGGTTGGCAGATTATCACGTTTGAACTCAGCTTCACGTAGTTCATGGTGCGAAGTGAACTCGCTTTCAGGTCCAACAAAAGCAAACTCAGCCTGTTTGGCTTGCGGGTCGATGGCAGATAAGCGGTAATGATGACGCCGTTTGACCCCCTGCTCATCAAACCGCTGCTTAACAAACTCATCTACCCATGGCTGGGAAAATAGATCGGTGCCAGGAGCCATATATTCCACGGCAAAACGCTCCCTACGGCCAGATTCTTCCAATCGACTAAGTGTCGTAAACGTCATTTTAAGTGGCGCACCTGCACATTTCACAGGGGTGGGTGCCGCTGTAAAAATGCCCTTTCCTTGGCCGCTTGCTAGCCAACTTTCGATGGTTTGATTGGTGCGAGACGCGCCTTCAATGCTGGCGTATACGCTGCCAATCCCGTGCTGACCTATCAGTTCTGGCGACATGCCATCAATTAAGCCGTAATTTAATTGAATGCCTGTGGCAACAATCAAGAAGTCATATTCAATTGTTGAACCACTAGCCAGACCAATACGTTTGTTGTCTGCATCAACGCTGACTGCAATCTCACGGACCCAGTTAACACCTCGCGGCATAAAGTCTGCGTTAGGACGCATCGTTTTGCCGGCGTTCCAAACGCCGGAAGCAACCATTGTCCAGCCGGGTTGGTAGTGATGAGTTTCTCTTGGTTCTACCAACGTGATTTTGCCTCCTCGTAGCCGCCTGGTGAGTCGGCTAGCCATCGCAATACCCGACGCGCCACCCCCAAGTATCACTACATGGGCCTGAGTGTGTAGCGTGCTAGCAGATGTCATGCCGGCTGGCAGCAAACAACCAAATCCCATTCCAGACCCTACCTTTAGCAAATCTCGTCGGCTTAATAACAGTAGCTTCTGCATGACGTCTCCTATGGCGCAACCTTTCTATATTTTTTAAGAATAACGTTATTCTATTATGTCCAATGCATAGAAAGACGCAATACCTACTTCGTCCTATAAGCGCCTTAAAAATCTAATCTGAAGGTTGGTCAGAGATAAATAGGAGGGAAAGGTGTACATAAATTTTAGCTAAAATACGTGTCGGTCAAGGTGCCATGATGAAATAAGTAGTTGTAATTTATTAATTTTTTAAATTTTCTCGAAGCTCTTAAGTGCAAGAGGTTCTCAGTCCACTCTAACCGTATGAACGACATACCCGATTATGAGGAATGAGGGTTAAGCACTTTTTCCGGTGCAGGGTCGCTCCACCGTTCTAGCTTCCATTCTGGATCCGTACCGCAAGGGCAAAGAGAAAAGGGCTCATCAGACCCTTGTGTATGCTCACCAAGCTTCACATAAAAACACGACGAGTTACTTTCGAGTGAGTGAGGTTGTACCGACCATTGGCCTCCCTATCAGGCTTATTACGTCACACTATTTGCTAGTTATAACAAAAAGAGCTATCGTTATTCCTGTTAATCTTTCACCCTTCAGGAGCTCAGCATGCCTAACGAAACCTTCCAGCCAGTAATGCCGCAAATTAACCGCCCGGCGCCAGCGTTCACCGCAAAAACGACCCATGGAGAAAAATCGCTCAGCGACTATCAAGGAAAGTGGCTGGTGTTATTTGCCCATCCTTCGGACTTCACCCCGGTGTGCACCACGGAGTTTTCAGCGTTTGCCAACTACACGGAACAGTTCAAAGAGGTCAATGCAGAGCTATTAGGCCTATCAATCGATAGCATCCACTCGCATATCGCCTGGACACGCAGCATTAAAGATAACTTCGGTGTTGAGATTACCTTCCCGATTATTGCGGATCTCAATATGAAGGTGGCGCACGCCTACGGCATGATTCAGCCAGGTGCCAGTGATACAGCAGCGGTACGCGCGACTTTTGTGATTGATCCAGAAGGTATTCTGCGGGCCATGCTGTACTACCCCATGACGAACGGTCGGTCGGTAGAAGAGGTGTTGCGGCTGGTTAAATCATTACAAACCAGCGATGAACATGGCGTTGCAACACCGGAAGCCTGGCTACCCGGGCAGCCTGTCATCGTGCCGCCACCTCACACCTGTGAAGATGCGGAGGCCCGCCAATCGAAAGGGTATGACTACACCGACTGGTACTTCTGCAAAAAGACACTTTAATTGTCGCCGCTCGCCAGGTTTGAACAGCTCACCTTATAGGAGGAAACGAAATGAACACTTTTGCACTTTCAAAGCATACCGGCGTAGGCACACCGGATGTGGCCGGTTTCTTCGATCCGCGTACCTTTAGCATCCAGTATGTGGTGAGTGACCCTGACACCAAGCAGTGCGCAATTATCGACCCTGTGTTGGATTATGACGAAAAGTCCGGCGCGACGGCCACACACCACGCCGATGAGC